>NZ_VFPG01000001.1:3058228-3669873 GCF_006716565.1 Nocardia bhagyanarayanae
ACCCGGACCCGCCCTTCTTGGCGGCCTTCTTCAGTTCGGCGCGGCGCTGCTTGGCTGCCTTCTTCAGCTCGGCGCGGCGCTGCCGCGCGGTCTGGCCCAATTCGGCTCCGCGCTGCTTGGCGACTTCGCCCAGCTCGGCTCCGCGCAGCCGGGCGACCTCGCCCAGCTCGGCTCCGCGCTGCTTGGCGACTCCACCGAACTCGGCTCCACGCACACGGGCGACTTCGCCCAATTCCGCTCCGCGCTCCCGGGCGACCTCACCCAGCTCCGCCCCGCGCGCCTTGGCGATATCCGCCCACACCCCGCCGCGCGCCTTCGCCACATCACCGAGTTCGTCGCCGCGTTCCTTCGCGATCTCAGCCCACTCCGAACCGTGTGTCCGTGCGGCATCGGCGAATTCGGCGCCGTGCTCGCGGGCCGCGGCGGCCAGTTCCGCGCCGCGCTCCTTCGCCACCGCGGCGATCGCCGCGCCGCGCTGCTTGGCCGCGGCGGCCCAGTCGGGTCCGTGGGTCTGGACGATCTCGGCGAGCTCGGAGCTCTTGGTGGCGGCGGTGCCGCCCAGCGCCTTCGCGCGCTCCGCGACACCCTGCGCCTGCTGGCGCAGCGCCTCACCGTTCGCATGATCGGCGGCCGCGCCGAACGGCAGCGCCGCGGAGACCGTGGCCGCCGCGTTGCGGGCCGCGCGCTTGCCGCGCCAGCCGAGGGACGGCTTGCCCTCGGTGTCGGCGCTGGCGATCAGCAGTCCGCCGAGCAGGCTCATGTCCTTGAGGAAGGCGTTGCGCTTGGCCGCCTTCCGGTCCGGGTCCTGTTCGGCCCAGAAGTCCTGTTCGGTGATGGTGGCGGGCACGACGGTGGCCGCGAGTACGAGCGAGGCGAGGCGCGGCGCCTTGCCCAGCGCGAGCAGCACGCCGCCCGAGACCTGTGCGATGGCGTTGACCCGCACCACCGTGGCCGGGTCGGCGGGCAGCTTCGCGGCGACGTTGTCCGGCAGCGAACGCTCACCCCGTTCGACCAGCGACGCGGCGGCCTTGGCGCGCGGTTCGGGATGGATCAGAGTGTCGACCCCATCGGCGACGAAGGCGGTCGCCAGCAGTGGTCGGGCAAGTCGGCGCAGCAACATGAACGTCAACCCTTTCCTCGATGGCTTATCGACCGGGTTCCCGTGGCATAGATCGCCAAACACCAAGATCAGCATACGCCCGGGCCCGCTCCCGCCCGGGCGAAAAGTGCTCGTCAGCCGCTCGCGGGCGCACCTCCTCCGCCGGTCTCCGCGTTCCGTCAAGAAGTGCGCGGCAGCGAGTCCTTGCGCGGCGCGTGCGGTCGGCGGCCGCCGTGCGGGCGGATCTCGGGAGCGGCGAGGAACTCGGTGATCGCGGTCGTCACCGCCGCCGGGTCCTCCACCATCGGGAGGTGGCCGCAGTCCGGAAGCACCACGCTCGTGTGCGGGTGCAGGGTGCGGTCGAGGACGGCGCCCGCCGAGGCGGAGAGGATGTGGTTCTGTTTGCCCCAGATCGTGCAGATCGGCGGGAAGGCCGGGCCCGGAGTGAACTCGTCGAGGACCCGGAAGTTCGGGAAGTCCTGCACCAGCCCGTGCAGCGCCTGCAACCGGCCCCGATCGCCCCAGTGTGCCTTGAGCCGCCGCGAATGCTGCATGCCGAGGCGGCGGCCGCGCGCGCCGAGCTGGTTGGCGATGATCAGCGAGATCACCCGATCGGGCAGGGCGAGCCGCTTGGCGAGCGGCGCCAGCGGCAGCTTGCCGTCCACCCAGGCCAAGCCCGCGGATTCGCCCTTGCGCACGGTGTTGCGGGTGAGCGGGCTGATCAGCACCAGGGCGCGCACGTTCGAGGGGTGCGCCATGGCGTAACCGAGCGAGGTGGCGCTGCCGAGGCAGTTGCCGATGAGGACGACGTCGGACAGGTCGTGTTCGTCGAGGAAGGCGCCGAGCATGCGCACGTACTCTTCGAGCCGGTAGCCCGCGGCCGGTTGATCGGATTCGCCGTAGCCCGGCAGGTCGAGTGCGAAGACCTCGTGGTCGCGCCTGAGCACCGCCACCTGATCGTCCCAGATATGTCGCTGCGTTCCCGCGTTGTGCAGCAACACGATCGGCGGTCCACTGCCGATGCGGTCGAAGACTACGGTCCGGCCCTGGTGCGCGAAAGTCGCCACGTCGCCTCCTTGCGAGTGGTGCGTGCGTGCGAACGTTGCACGCCTCATCCCAAGGTAGACCCCTATATGGTGGCGGGTCGATACCCCGAATCCCGGACGGTCCAGACCGGTCGGTTCGCTACTGGCCGCCTCGCGTCACCCGCTCACGTCGGTAATGGCCTCGGCAATGCCCGCGCGAACCACCTTGCCGGTCGCGTTGCGGCTGAGTGGGGTGGTGGTCAGACGCCATCGCGCGGGCACCTTGTAGTAGGCCAGCCGCTCCCCGGCGAACTCGCGCAGGTCCGCTTCGGTGACCGTCGCGCCCTCGCGCACCACGACGAGGGCGGCCACCTGCTGACCCAGGTCGGCGTCCGGCACGCCGACCACGGCGCTCTCCTCGACGTCGGGGTGTTCGTCGAGGCACTGCTCGACCTCGGTCGGATAGACGTTCTCCCCGCCACGCAGGATGAGATCCGACCGCCTGCCCGACAGCCGCAGCCTGCCCTCCTCCAGGATCCCGATGTCGCCGGTGCGCAACCAGCGATCCGGGGTGATCGCCGCCGCGGTGGCCTCGGGATCGTTCCAGTAGCCGAGCATCACGTACGGGCTGCGCACCCAGATCTCGCCCTCCACGCCTTCGCCGACCGGCTCGCCGAGCGGGTCACGGATCTCCAGGCTCACCCCGAGCACCGGACGGCCGACCGTGTCCGGGTAGGCGGCGAGCTCGGCGGGTGCCGCGATGGTGGCGGCCGTCGAGCATTCGGTCATGCCGTAGCTGGTCACCAGCGCGTTCCGCGCGACCGGCAGCCGCTGCCGCAGTCGCTCTTGCAACGCCGCCGAGGAGGGCGCGGAGTTGAGCGAGAAGGCGGCCAGCGAGGACACGTCGTAGGCGTCGAGGTCCACCTCGAGCAGCCGGGTGGCCATGGTCGGCATCGCGCCCCAGTTGCTGATCCGTTCCCGTTCGATCAGCCGAAGCACCCGGTCGGCGTCGAACGCGCCCTGGTAGATGACGGCCGTGTCGCCGGTGACCATCCGCGGCAGCACCAGATTGTGCAGGCTGGCGATGTGGAACAGCGGGGAGGTGAGCAGGAAGCGCCTGCCCTTGGGGCTACCGTCGTCCGAACCGCCCGCGAACGCCGCGGCCAGCGCGTCGTTGAAGCGGTGATAGTCGATGACCGCCAACAGGTTTCGGTGCGTGTGCACCGCGCCCTTGGGTCGTCCGCTGGTGCCGCTGGTGTACAGGATGACGGCCGGATCGTCTTCGGCGACGGCGGCGTCGGGCAACTCGCCCGCCGCGAACTCGGCGACCAGCTCCGGGACGTCGCGCTCCATGGTGAGCACCGGTACGTCGACACCCAGCTCGGCGACCCGCGCGGCGCGCTTGGCGTCCACGATCAGCACCGCGGGCTCGGTGTGCGCGAGACCGTAGGCGATCTCGCGCGGCGTCCACCACGCGTTGTAGCCGACCGCGATCGCGCCGAGGCACTGCGCGGCCCAGAACGCCACCACCCACTCGGGCGTGTTCGCGGCGAGGATGCCGACGCGGTCGCCCTTGCCGACGCCGTAGCGGTCGCGCAGCGCCCTGGCCAGCGCTCCGACTTCGGCAGCGTGCTCGGCGTAGGACAACCGCCGGTCCTCGGTCACCAGGTATTCGCGGTCGCCAAGCGCCGCCGAGGCGGCGAGTACCTCGCGCAGCGCGCGGCCCCGGTTCTTCTGTACCGGAAGGGGCGCGCCGAGCACGTCCTCGACCGTCGTCTCGAAGGGGCCGCCGGGCCCGGTGAGCCGCCCGATGACGGTCGCGGCCAGCGCCTGGGGATCCATGGATGTCGTCATTCGATGTTCCTCGTCGTTCGTGCGCGGGTTCACGGGATCAGCACCGCTCGTCCGCGGATCCGCCCGTTTGCCAGGCGGTCGAGCGCCTCGCGGCCGTCGTCCAGCGCGAAGACCTCGACCTCGACCCGGAGTCTGCCCGATCGAGCCAGGGCGACGGACTCGATCAGATCGGATTTGGTGCCGCCGTAGGACTTTCGTACCGTCGCGCCCCACGGCCAGCCGGGACCGCCCGCGGGCGCCGCGGTGATCTCCGGCGCGCCCGCGCCGAGCCCGACCATCCGGTACGCGCCGTTGGGCGCCACGCATTCGACCGCGAGGCGCGCGGTCTGGTCGACGCCGACGAAATCGAACACCGCCTCCGCGCCGCGCCCGCCGGTCCGGTCGAGGATGGCCGCGGCGGTCCCGGCGTCGGCGAGCAGTCCTTCGGCGGCGCCGTGCGCGCTCGCCAGCGCGAGCTTGTCCTCGTGCACGTCCACCGCGATCACCCTTGCGGCGGTGGTGGCGGCGAGGATCTGCACCGCGACATGGCCGAGGCCGCCGACGCCGATGACCACGGCGGTCGCGCCGGGCCGCAACTGGTCGCGCGCGCCGTCGATCGCGTGGTAGCTCGTCAGCGCCGCGTCGGCGAGCGGCGCGGCCTGGGCGAAGTCCAGATCGCCGATCGGCACGAAAGCCGTTGCGGGAATACGGATGTACTCGGCCATGCCGCCGTCCGGGCCGAGTCCGGGACAGGGCGGCATGGCCGCCCGGCCCGCGGCGAGGCACACGTTCTCGTTGCCGCGCACGCACTCTCGGCACACGCCGCACGACCAGCACAGGTAGACGACGCCGCGATCGCCGACCGCTCGGCCGGTCACCCGTTCGCCGATCCGCTCGACGGTGCCCGCGATCTCGTGGCCGAGCGTCAGCGGGTCCTCGCGCAGCCGGAACGGTATCTCCAGCACGTGCAGGTCCGAATGGCAGATGCCCGCCGCGCCGACCCGCAGCAGCAGATCGTCGGGTCCGATCGGGGGCACCGGCACCTCGCGCAACTCCAGCGTGCCCGGCCCGGTCAACTGAAGGGCGCGCATCGTGTCGCTCATGCTCTGCTTCACGCCGCCCCCTCCCGCACGGCCGCGTAGGTCGCGCGCAAGTAGGCATCGGCGCGGGCCGAGCCCAGGATGCCCGGCTCCATCTTGTTCATGGTGTAGGCGAAAGTGAGGCGGTGGTCCAGGTCGTTCACCACGATCGCCCCGCCGTATCCGGCCCACCAGCACACCCGGCCCTCGGGCACGGCGGGGGCGGTCTGCGGGTGCGGCAGGCCGTAGCCGATGCCGAAGCGCAGCGGAACCAGCAGCGCTTGGTCGACGCCGTCGGACTGCTGCTCGAAGATCAGGTCGAGGGTCTTGTCCGACAACAGCTTCCGCCCGTCGAGTGAGCCGCCGCAGGACACCACCGACTGCACCCGCGCCACCGAACGCGCGTTGCCGTGGCCGTTGACCGCGCCGATTTCGGCTCCCTGCCACCCAGGGCTTGCGGTCTCGGCGATGTCGAGCAGCGGACTCGTCAGGGTCTTGACCAAGATGCTGTCCTGGTCCAGCGTCGACATGTCGAATTGCACTGCGGGCGGCGGGATCAGCGAGGCGATGCGGTCGCGGTGCTCAGGTCCGGTACCGATATGGAAGTCGGCGCCCAGCGGCCCGGCGAGTTCCTCGGCGAAGAAGCGCCCGAGGCTGCGTCCGGTGACGCGGCGGATCACCTCGCCGACCAGGTGCCCGTAGTTGAGCGCGTGATAGCCCGATGCGCTGCCCGGCTCCCACCACGGCGGCTGGGCGGCCAGTCGAGCCGCGGCCGCTTCGGCGTCGTAGATGTCCGCCAGGTCGATCGGCGGCTGCCACCCCGAAACACCGGAGGTGTGCGCGAGGATGTGCCGAATCTCGATGTCGCCCTTGCCGTTCGCGGCGAATTCCGGCCAGTAGTGCGCGACCTTCTGGTGCACGTCGAGCTCGCCGCGATCGACGAGCAGCAGCGCGCACAGCGCCGTCATGGTCTTGCTGATCGAGAAGACGTTCACCAGGGTGTCGGTTCGCCACGGCACCGTGCGGTCCTCGTCCAGGTGCCCGCCCCACAGATCGACCACCGGCTCGCCGTCGACGGTCACGCAGATCGACGCGCCGAGTTCGGCGCCGGAGTCCAGTTGGCGCTCCAGCTCGCACCGGACGCCTTGGAAGCGGTCGGCGCAGTATCCCGAGATCTCGGTCATGGCCTCACACCCGATCCAGCGTTCGGGCGGGCACCGGCAGCGCGTATCCTGCCGCGGCGGCGCGCTTGGCGCCCCTGGCCATCTCCCGCTGCATATCGCGCACGTACGGCTCGAATTCGACCTGGATCGTGTGGCGCGGTGAGTCGTAGTAGCGGCCCGTGCGCGCGTTCTCGGCGGCGCGGATGTCCTCGCGCATCCCGTCCGGATCGGGCGGGAGGTAGCGCCCCGTCAGATACGCGGCGACCAGCTTGCTCTGCTGCTCGGCGAAATTGACGAGTGTGGGCAGCGGTTGGGCGAGACCGAGGTAGAAGAGGTTGTCGATGCCCGGCTTCATCATCTGCTTGAACAGCGGCAGCCGATTGTCCTTGTCCGGCAACAGTTCCGGGTCACTGAAGAATGGGAAGCTGATGTGATAGCCGGTGGCGCACACGATCACGTCCACCTCTTCCACGCTGCCGTCGGCGAAGCGCACCCGCGGCCCTTCCAACGCGGTGATGGCGGGCTTGAACGCGATGTCGCCGCAGCCGGCGCGGTGCAGGAACTCCTCGCTCGCCGAGGGGTGCGCCTCGAACGGCTCGTGATCGGGCGCGGGCAGACCGTAGAACTCCATGTCGCCGCGGTACTTGCGGACGAAGCGCTGCTTCAGCTTCAGCGCGATCTTGCGTGGCATCCAGGGCGGCACCCGGCGTTTGTCGCCGACTTCGCCGTGCACGTATTTCGGCAGCACCCACACCCCGCGCCGGGCCGAGACCGTCAGCCGCGCGGCGAGGAAACGCTGGGACAGCTCCGAGGCGATGTCGAGCCCGGAGTTGCCCATACCCACCACGACAACCCGCTTGCCGCGCATGTCGACCGGGTCGAACGGGTCGTTGTAGGCGTGGCTGTGCATGAGCACGCCGTCGAATTCGCCTGGATAGTCCGGCATTCTGGGATCCCAGTGGTGCCCGTTGCACACGACGAGCGCGTCGTAGGCGCGGGTCCGACCGTCGGAGGCGGTCACCAGCCAGAGCCCGTCGGGCTGCCGCTCGGCCGCGGTGACCTTGGTTTCGAACAGGATCTTGTCGCGCAGGCCGAAGTGGTCGACGTAGTTCTTGAAGTACTCGAACAGCTGCGAGTGGTGTGGGAAGTCCGGCCACGATTCCGGCACCGGATAGTCCTCGAAGGCCAAGCGCCACTTGGACGTATCGATGTGCAGGCTCTGGTAGCAGGCCGACATGCCGTTCGGGTTCTTGAAATACCAGTTGCCGCCGACCTCGTCACCCGCTTCGAAACAGTCGAACGGGATGCCGTGGTCCTGGAGGCGTTTGGCGGCGGTGATCCCCGACGGTCCCGCGCCGATGACGCATACCCGGGGAAGTTGCTGAGAAGTCAAAGTCGATGTCCTCGTCTGGAGCTGCCGGCGTCGGCGGGCCGCGAGCGGTGGGTGAACACCGCGGGAGCCATCCGTCGCCGAAGTGACGTAGGCAACAAATTAACACTCGCTAGACTTGCTGTCTAGTGAGTGACAAGCTGTCTATTGGAACCGACGACGAGACGGGGTTACCGTTCACCATGCCGACCAAGCCGAAGCCAGCCGGGCTCAGCCTGCGCGACGAACAGAAGCAGCAGACCAGGGCCAAACTGCTGGAGGCCGCCAAGACGCTGTTCGGCGCGAACGGATACGCCGCAGTGCGTGTCGACGAGATCGCCGCCGCCGTCGGGTGCAGCCGCGCCACCTTCTACCTGCACTTCACCGGCAAGCTGGACATCCTGCGCGAGGTTGCCGCGCAATCCACCGCACCCACGGCGCTGCACTTCTACGAGGACCTGGACCGGGTGCTCGACATCGGCACCCGCGAGGCGTTCGTCGGGTGGATGTCCAGGGCCATCGACTGGTTCCACGAGTACAAGGACCTGCTGCCCGCCTGGGACGAGGCGACCACGCTGGAACCGGAGTTCCGCGAGATCGCCAGGCAGGGCATCGCGGCACTGCCCAACGCGATGCCCTCGTATCTGTCCCGTTGGCCAGCCGATCGCGTGGACGAGGCACGGCTGCGCGTGGAACTGCTTGTCGCGCAATTGGAACGGTTCTTCACCCGCTGGGCGATGCAGGGCACCATCGATGTGGACGCCGAGCAGGCCGCCGAGGTGCTCACCGACATCTGGTTTCCCGCACTGCAACCGCCTGCCGCGCAGCGCGGCGTGAAGGGCGGTCGCTCGACGTAGGCGTACCTCCGCGTTCGCTCCGGCCGTGCGCGCTTTTCGTACGGACTTCGTCCGGCAGCGCCGACTTAGCCGTGCGTTTGCTGTCGCGGGCGGGCTGGGCCGGGGCGGCGCGAATTCCCGACGCCGTGCGAATCTGTCGGTGGCGTGCGGCATCATCTGTGCACGCAGACATCCACGAAGACCGCTCGGAGTGCCCCATGCCGTCGCCAAGAACCAAACCCAAGCCGTTGTCCGACACCGAGATCGAGCAGATCGCCGCGGAGATCGCGGGCGGCCGCCCGCCGATGGTCTGGTTCACCGCCGCCGCTGTCGGTGTGCCCGAGGGTCGTTCGGGCAAGGTGATCGCGCTCGGCGATCCGTCCGACGGAGATTTCCTGCAGGTGCGGCCGACCGGATCGAAGGATGTACTGTCCTTTTCTCCGACCGAAGTGACGTTGACCAAGCCGTCGCGCGACCGGGCGGCGGCCGCACCACCCAGCCAGCCGAAGTCGACAACAAGGAAGGACTCGACCGTGACCCAGCCGTCGACCACGACGAGCGCACCGGCGCCGACCGTCAGCCCCGCGCCGGTTTCCCCCGCGCCGAAACCCGTTGCGCCGGTGGCGGAAACGAGCGGATCCGGCGCCGCTGGAGCGGCGAAGCCGGCGACCGCGCCGAAGCCGGCCAAGGCCGCGGCGGCGCGCAAGGCGAAGGCCGCGGAGGTCACGGTGACGCTGTCCGGCACGGCCGACGGCGAGTGGACGGTCGAGGTGGTCAACGGTAAGAAGCGCTCGGTGCGCGGCCTTCCGGTGAACAGTTCCGCGGTCGCACAGGCCGCCAAGATCTTGCATCCGGAGGTGGCCGAGGTGGTCGCCGGAGTTCTGGAGGCGGCTCGGGGCGCGCAGCTGGCGAAGGTCGAGCAGTTACAGGCCGAGCTCGAAGAGGCCAAGCGGCTGTTGGATGAACTGACCGACTGAGTCGCGGCTCGTTCGGAGCTGTCGGGTAGGCCCATTTCATTCGGCAGTGCCGGGGCGTACGGCGGCGTCGGGGTCGTCCGATGATCTCTGCGTCAGACCGCGGTGCTTTCGGCGTTGGAGCGCCAGGTCCTGGTCGCGGGATCGGGCGCCGCGGTCGGGCGGCCCGCGGGCAAGTGTGGGTGGCGCAGGTCGTCGTGGAAGGCGTAGCCCAGCGAGTACTCCTTGGCGTGGTACATCGCCGAATCCGCTTCCCGGATCAGGTCGTAGACGGTGGCCTCTGGATCGCGCGGACTGTCGCACGCGATGCCGACGCTCGCGGTGATCGGCACTTCGCCCGCGCTCAGTTCGAAGGGGCGGACGAAGGCCCCGAGTAGTCGCTCGGCGAGCACCGCCGCGTCCTGCTTGCCGAGCGGAGCGAGCACCACGAACTCGTCGCCGCCGTAGCGGGCGACCGCGTCGTCGCGGCGCACCACCCGCCGGATCCGGGAGGCGGCGTTGGCGATCAGCTCGTCGCCGACGGCGTGGCCGTAGCTGTCGTTGACCATCTTGAAGCCGTCCAGGTCGATGAACAACAGGCACAGCGGCTGATCGCGCCAGTGCGCGCTGTTGCGGTTGAGCACCCGCAGCAGGGCCGACCGGTTGAGCAGGCCGGTCAGCATGTCGTGGTCGGCCTGGTACTGGGCCCGGCGTTCGCTGCGGGCGCTGCGCTGGATGGCGCGTTCGCTGCGCACCAGCACGCCGATCAGCAGCAGCGCGAACAGCGAGGACACCACCGCCCGGTCGACGGCGCCGAGACTGGAGCCGACCACGGGCACCAGCGACGCCACGATCAGCGCGACCGCGATGAAACTGGCGCGCTGCCTGGACTGGTGCGGATGGATGTGGCGCGGGGCCCCGAGGCTCGCCATGGTCGGGTGCAGCGCGGCGATGCCGACCGTCGCGTAGGCGATCAGCAGCGGCGTCAGCAGGACCTCGTGGCCGATGGACGCGGTGCCCGCGGTTTCCAGGCTGTAGCCGAGATCGCCGACCAGCACGGCGACCATGGCCAGGTGCAGCAGCCGCAACGAGGTCTCCGAACGGGTCGCGGTGGCCACCGAATGGGCGACCAAGGTCAGCAGCAGGGCGTCGAGGATCGGATACGCCGCCGCGACCACCGTGGTCAGGGTGGTGGCGCGCGATTGCAGGATGGGGGAGATGAGAAAGGTCCAGGAGGCCAGCAGCGCGCCGAGACCGATCAGCGCCGAGTCGAGCAGCAGATCGTAGTCGCCGCGGACCTGCCTGGGTCGCAGCCAGAGGGTCGCCGCCACCCCGATGCCCAGATATCCGGCCAGCGTGCAGATGTCGTCGAGCGGGCTGATCGAGTCGTCGGTGAAATCCCGC
The DNA here is from genome assembly GCF_006716565.1 of Nocardia bhagyanarayanae. Taxonomy (NCBI): domain Bacteria; kingdom Bacillati; phylum Actinomycetota; class Actinomycetes; order Mycobacteriales; family Nocardiaceae; genus Nocardia; species Nocardia bhagyanarayanae. The sequence goes on from NZ_VFPG01000001.1 coordinate 3,068,990, forward strand.
AGCGTGGTGCCGAGCGCGAAGAGCACCGCCGACAGCGACAGCAGATACCACGGCAGCGGCTGCGCCGGGCGATGCCGAAGCAGCCCGGACCCGATCATGGTGAGCGCCCCCGCCACCACCGCCAGCATCGTCACCAGCGCGAGCGCACGGGAATGGAACACCAGCGGCACCGAGATCAGTGCCGTCCAGCCGCCGAGAAGCGCCACGCACCAATGGTTGCCGGTACAGTAGCCGCGGTCGCTCGCCTGCGCTTCGCTGGATGTCATCAGCCCCCCTTGGTCGCTCCGTCCCCGGTGAACTGTGCGGCGTAGTACGTCTGTGAATCCTCCACCGCGACTTCGACGTTCGTCTGCTCATCGAGCACCGCGCGAATGCTGTCGGCGAACGAGAGCTGAGTGTTGTTGTACGAGCAGATGTCCCAGCCGACCGCAGCGCGCTCGGCCACCAATGTCTGGACAACTGATTTGATCATGGCATGGAAGGCGGCCCCTTGTCGTGCACTTGGCGCAACAAGGGTGAATCCCGCGTAGTAGATCGCGTTGCGCGCCGCGTGCTCGGGATAGCGCGCGGCGAAGTAGTCCGGGCTGATCCACGGCACGGTCTCCAAATGCCTGGTCAGCGTGGTCAGTCCGATCGGCTCGCCGGACGCGGTGCGCGCGACGTGCTTGTGCACCCGCGGATCGACCATCTCCTCGTGGAATTCGTCGCGGTGCAGCACCTGCCTGGCGATGGCCTTCGTGCGCAGCGGGCCGAAGGCCTCCTCGTAGAGGCGGTGGAACATCTCGATCCGGTCGTCCGGGATCGTGGTCTCGACGGTGACGTGCAGCTCGCTCATCGCCGTCAGCTCCAAGAGGTCGTGTGGTAGGCGGCCAGCACCACCGCGCAGGCCGGGTCGCCCGCGCAGCGGGTCTGGGCGAGCGAGAGCTGCACCGGGCCGAAGGCCTCGGGCCGCCGGGCGGTCATGTCCGCGAGGCTGGCGCGGATCAGTCCCTCTACCTCGACCGCGCTCTCGCCCTCGTGCTCGACGAAAAGCCCAGCTCCGGAACCGTCGTCGCGCAGCGCCCAGCCGACGCCCGCGGCGGCCGAGCGGCCGACCTCCTCGGTGTGCTGCGCGGCGTAGACACAGTAGAGCCGATCACCCCAGGGGATCGGCTTGCGGACGCGGGCGGTGCGCTCCAGCATGGCGCGCGGCGGGATCACCGACGACAGGCGAATCAAGTTCGCATCACCCACTCCCAATTCGCGCAGGGCCGCGTCGAAGGCCGACATCGCTGTCGGGCCCACCCCGGTCGCCGCGCCGATCTCGATTCTCAGTGGCGCCCCGGGGATCTGCCGGTTGTCGCGCTCCGGCCTGCCCAGGGGCGGAAGTAGTCGATCGATCCACTGCAGCCCGAGCAGGCCGCCGCGTGGGGTGGTGTGAATCATAGTGCCCTCCCGGAACTCTCGGCCGAATTTGCAGGCCGATATTGCTTCGAATTCGACTGTGCGGCACGAACGCGAATCGCGCACGCGCACCGGCTGAAAGCGGTGCTGAGGCGGCGTGTCTCGTAACGTGTGGCGCGACGAACCAGCTCCGAGTCGATCGAGCGAGGCAGCAGTGCGGACATGGGTGGCGCCGGGCCGGGTGAACATCATCGGCGAGCACACGGACTACAACGACGGTTTCGTGCTGCCCATCGCGTTGCCGCTGGTGACGCGGTGCGCAGCCGAGCCGACCGCCGACGGGCTCGTCCGCGTCGAATCGCGACAGCGCCCTGGCGAGGCGGTGCGGATCGGCATCGACGAGCTCGCCGAGGCGCGGGAGCGGCTGCCGGTCTGGGCGCGGTATCCGCTGGGCGTGGTCGCCGAGTTCGTGCGGCGCGGGCACATCGTTCCCGGTCTCGTACTGGAACTCGACGGCGCCGTGCCGATCGGTGCGGGACTGTCGAGTTCGGCGGCGCTGTCGTGCTCGGTGGCGGTTGCGCTGCGGGATATGTACGCGCCCAGCGTCGCAGACCGCGAACTCATCGATATCGCTCGCGCCGCCGAGAACGACTACGCGGGCGCGCCGACCGGCGTGCTCGACCAGTCGGCGGCCGTGCTGTGCACCGCGGGTCACGCGCTGTTCCTCGACGTGCGCCGGTTCACGACCGCCGACGCGGGCTACGAACAGATTCCGTTCGATCTCGCCGCTTTCGGTCTCGAGCTCTTGGTGGTCGACACCGGCCAGCCGCACGAACTGGTCGACGGCGGCTACGCGCGGCGGCGCGCGCAGTGCGCGGCGGCCGCGGCCGAACTCGGAGTGCCCGCGCTGCGCGACGCCGAGGCGGCGGATCTCGAGCGCATCGCGGACCCGGTCGCTCGGCGGCGGGCGCGCCACGTGATCACGGAGAACGCCCGCGTCGTCGCGGTTGCCGAGCAATTGCGCCAGGGAGCGGATCCGCGCCAGATCGGATCCGTCCTGAGCGCGGGCCACGCCTCGCTGCGCGACGATTTCGAGGTCTCGACGGACGCGCTCGACGCGGCGGTGACCGCGGCGCTGGACGCGGGCGCGCACGGCGCGCGGATGGTCGGCGGCGGCTTCGGCGGCAGCGCGATCGCGCTGGTCGACCGCGAACGCGCCGAGGCGGTGGCCGCGGCGGTGGGGGATCGCTTCGCGCGCTGCGGTTTTGCCGCGCCGCGCACATTCGTCGTGGTTCCGGCCGACGGAGCCCGGCGAGAGTTCTGAGCGTCGGTTCGCGATTCCTCGCGGTCTCGCCGACGGAGCTGAGCGCCGTGGTTCGCGCGGCGACGCGCATCGGCCCGAGCGCGGAGGACGCAGCGGTGTGTTCCTCGGCCGACGATCAGCCGCGGCCTGGATCGGTGACCGCACGGACCAGGAACTCGAGCTTCTCGACGGTCTGATCCAGCGGCCGGGTGCTGCGCTCGGCGCGGCACATGGCCACGGTGCCCTCGATGGCGGCCACGATCAGCGTGGCGGTCTGCTCGGCGTCGTCTTCGCTCGCGCCGTGCGCGCGCAACGAATCCGCCAGCAGCGCGGTCCAGTTCCGGAAGGCGGCCGCGGCGGCCTCGCGCGGCGCGTCGTCCGCGTCGGTGGAATCCTCGACCGACACCGCGAGCACCGGGCACCCCGCCCGGAAATCGCTGTCGATCACCACTTTTCGCCACATGTCCACGAACGCGCGGAGCCCGGGGAGCGGCCCGGCCTGCAGCTCCTCGGCGAGCTTGCGCGCGGCGAGCGCGTCGGCGAACCGCACCGCCTCGACGGCCAGTTGCGACTTCCCGCCCGGGAAGTAGTGATACGTCGACCCGAGCGGAGCCTCGGCGTGTTTGGCCAGCTCACGCACGCTGGTGGCGTTCAACCCGCGGCGGCGGATCATGTCCGCGGCGCCCGCAACCATCCGATCCCGCATCTGCGGGGACGTCTTCGCCACCGCGCACCTCCTTGCTCATAACGACCGTCATAGAGTACCGTTCGGGACTTATAACGACTGTTATAGGTCGGTTGTTCCGAGAACTGGAGGACGACATGCCGATGATTCAACTGACCCTGCCCGCCGGGGTCCTCGCCGCCGAAACCCGTGGCAAGTTGCAAAAGACGCTGGCCGCGACCCTGCTGAAGTGGGAGGGAGCGCCCGACACCGCGTTCTTCCGCGCGCTGGCTTGGAGCCGGGTCGACGAGGTGCCCGAGGGCGGATTGATCACCGCGGAAGACGAGCTGCCGCGCTTCCGCGTCGACGCCACCGTGCCGCAAGGCGCGCTGTCCGACCGCCGCAAGGAGGGCCTGATCAAGGACGTCACCGCCGACGTGCTCACCGCGGCCGGCCTGACGGAAGCCGACGCCCTACGCGTCTGGGTGCTGATCCACGAACAGCCCGAAGGAACTTGGGGCGCAGGCGGCCAAGTGGTCCGCTTCGCCGAGGTGGCCGCGCTCGCGAAAGGCCAGCGCGCCTGATGCGCGAATTGCAGTGAAGCTCGTCCTGCACCGCCCATCGCTGGGGCGGGCGAGCGCTGAACAACAGCGCGCATTCCCTTGGGGCGACGGACTCGCTGAGCAACCGTCCAGATTTTGTGCGTGATTGTGCCACCAGGGTGCGGCACAATCACGCACAGTGGATGTCACGAGTACCGCACGACGGACGCGCCCCGAACAGGCCCGTCCATAGCCCGCGCACGGCCGGAGCGAAGGCGGAGGTACGCCTCGTCGCCGGTCGCACGCCAGGAGGGACGACGCTGTGCCGCTTGCCGATTCACCCTTCCTCAGTTCCGCACTGCCTGGCGAGACTCCCGGCGCGACGCTGCTGCGTTTCGAAGCCGCCACCACCCTGCGCTTGGACGCGGAACCCGTCGACTATGCCCTGGTAGCCCTGTACTTCGTGTTCGTGCTCGGCATCGGTTTGCTGGCCAGGCAGCGGGTCTCCTCCAGCATCGACTTCTTCCTGTCCGGTCGCTCGTTGCCCGCGTGGGTCACCGGCCTGGCGTTCATCTCGGCCAACCTCGGCGCGGTCGAGATCATGGGCATGTCGGCCAACGGCGCCGAGTACGGCTTCCCGACCTTCCACTACTTCTGGATCGGCGCGGTGCCCGCCATGCTGTTCCTCGGCGTGGTGATGATGCCGTTCTACTACGGCTCGAAGGTGCGCAGCGTGCCGGAGTTCATGCGCAGGCGCTTCGGCACCGGCGCGCACTTGGTGAACGCGCTGAGCTTCGCGATAGCGCAGATCCTCATCGCCGGAGTGAATCTCTATCTGCTCGGTTCCATCGTCAACGTGCTGCTCGGCTGGCCGCTGTGGGTGTCGGTGATCGTGGCCGCGGTGATCGTGCTGTCCTACATCACTTTGGGCGGGCTCTCGGCCGCCATCTACAACGAGGTGCTGCAGTTCTTCGTCATCGTGGCGGCGTTGCTTCCGCTCACCCTGGTCGGTCTGCACAAGGTCGGCGGCTGGGATGGCTTGCGGGACAAGGTGACCGCCTCACCCGGCGGCGCGGAACAGCTGGAATCCTGGGCGGGCAACGCACTGAGCGGGTTCGCCAACGACTTCCTGTCGGTGCTCGGCATCGTGTTCGGCCTCGGCTTCGTGCTTTCCTTCGGCTACTGGACCACCAACTTCGTCGAGGTGCAGCGCGCCATGGCGACGCACTCCATCTCCGCGGCCCGGCGCACCCCGATCATCGGCGCGTACCCCAAGATGTTCATTCCGTTGATCGTCGTGATCCCCGGCATGATCAGCGCGGTGCTGGTGCCGCAGATGGCCGAGTACAAACAGGCGGTGACTGCCGATCCGGAGTATTCGAGCGACGTCACCTACAACCAAGCGCTGCTGTACCTGATGAAAGACGTACTGCCCAACGGACTTCTCGGCGTCGGGCTCGCGGGCCTGCTCGCGGCGTTCATGGCGGGCATGGCCGCCAACGTCTCGGCGTTCAACACCGTCTTCAGCTTCGACCTGTGGCAGCAGTACGTGGTCAAGGATCGCTCGGACGGGTACTACCTGACCGTCGGTCGCCTGGCCACCGTCGGCGCCACCGTCGCGGCCATCTTCACGGCGTTCATCGCGGGCAATTTCAGCAACATGATGGACTACTTGCAGACGCTGTTCAGCTTCTTCAACGCGCCGCTGTTCGCCACTTTCATCCTCGGCATGTTCTGGAAGCGGATGACGCCCACCGCGGGCTGGATGGGTCTGGTCGCCGGAACCGGCTCGGCCATCACCATTTTCATCATGCACGAGGCGGGCGTCTTCGAATTGTCCGGGCAGGGCGCGAGTTTCGTCGCCGCGGGCACGGCGTTCGTGGTCGACATCGTGGTCAGCGTCGTGGTCAGCCACGTGACTCAGCCGAAACCCGCCGCCGAACTCGTCGGACTGGTCTACTCGGAGACTCCGGAATCCATGCGCACCGACCCCGAAGCCGACACGCTGCCCTGGTATCAGCGCCCGGTCCTGCTGGCGGGCATCGCGCTGGTGCTCGTCATCGCACTGAACATCCTCGTCGGATAAGGAAGAACGCCAATGCTGTTCGATATCCGCACCATCGTCGGAGCCCTGCTGGGCAGCTATGGGGTGATCCTGGTGATCACCGGCTTGGTCCACGACACCGGCGCCGAGGAGGCCAAGACCGGCGGCATCAACGTCAACGTGTGGGCCGGGGTCGGCATGATCGCCGTCGCGCTGGTCTTTCTCGTCTGGGTGCTGTTGCGTCCGGTCGTGCCTGCCGAATCCGAGACGCCGCACATCGACGATCAGCCGCGCGCCGGCGATCAGCCTGACGCCACGGAGTGAATCAGATCCCCGGCCGCGGGATGTCGCCGCCCGGCCGCGGGATGTCGCCGCCCGGCCGCGGGATATCGCCGCCCGGTCGCGGCATTTCGCCGCCCGGTCGCGGCATTTCGCCGCCCGGTCGCGGCATTTCGCCGCCCGGTCGCGGCATATTGCCGGTCCCCTGGCGCGGCATGTCAGCGGGGCCCTGGCGAGGCATGTCGCCGGCTCCCGGGCGCGGAATGTCGCCACGCCACGCGCCGGTCTCGCGGCCGCGGCCCTCGATGAACTCCTTGAACCGCCGCATGTCCCGGTCGACGCGGTGTTCGAGCACGCCGAGCTTGTCGGCGACGTTCTCCACGAAACCCTCGGGATCGACGTCCATTTGCGCGGTGACCCGGGTGTGGGTGTCGTCGAGCCGGTGGAAGGTGATCACGCCCGCGTGCCGTGGGCCGCTGTCGGACTTCCACGCGACGCGCTCGTCGGGATGCTGTTCGGTAATGGTGGCGTCGAACTCGCGGGTCGAGGGCCCGACATGGATGCGCCAGTGGGTGTGCCGATCGTCGATCTGCTCGACAGCCTCGACTCCCTCCATGAACTCGGGGAAGGTCTCGAACTGCGTCCACTGGTTGTAGGCGGTGTGGACGGGTACGTCGACGTCCACGGTGGCGGCCATTGTGCTCATATTCTTCCTTTCTCTCCTCAGTTCAGCAGGCCCGTGTGCCTGCGTCCGGTGGTCATGCGCGGCAACGCGAGGCCGAGGGCGATCATGGCGACCCCGAGCCCGAAGTGCAGCCAGTTGTCGGCGGTGTTGAGCGGAACGAAGTTCGCGTCGCTCGCCTCGTCGACGATCAACCCGTACAGCCACAGGACCAGGTAGATCGCCCCGCCGCCGACCAGGAAGCCCGCCGCGGCGTTGGCCGCCCGGGAGGCGAGCAAGCCCGCTACGCCGAAGGCGAGATGGACGATGTTGTGCAGGATGGACACCTGGAAGATCCCGAACAGCTTGGCCTGAGAGTGGTGTCCGGCCCAGTCGAGGCTGTCGTAATCGGTCGTGACGCCCGGGATGAAGCCGAGAATGCCGACGAGCAGGAATACCGCGCCGACAGCGAACGCGGCGATTCGCACCGGGGACCACTGGTTGGTCCGCGTGGTGGCATCGAACGTTGCCATGGCAGATGCCTTTCTGTGTTCAGGCAACTGGGACACCGGTCGCATACCCGGGCTATGGGCCGACAAACGAGCGGCCCGGACGCGGCGAACCCCGCCCGGCCCTGGGCCGAACGGGGTTCGCGCAGACGAAAGGGTGTTTCTACCGGCTCACTTCGCGGGCGGGGTGAACGGCGAATTGATGGTGGTGAAGTACTGGATGGCCGCGCCGATGGCGACAGGTGCGGTCACGAAGATCTGTCCGGCGAGGGTGCCGAGTGCGCCGACGGCGATGATGCCGCCGAGGCAGCCGACGGCGGCGGCGGGGATGAAGGGGCCGAAGAGGCCGATGATGGTGGCCGAGGCGACGGTGGCGCCGACGATGCCGCCGAGCAGGCAGCCGACGGCGCCGCCGCCGAGTCCGCCGACCAGGGTGCCGATGCTGGCGCCCATGCTGATGGTGCTGGTCATGCGCGACCAGGCCGCCTGTTCGCGTTCGTATTCGCTCTTCCAGGGGGCTTTGTCCTCGAAGGGCAGAGCGACCGGTTTGTAGACGGCTTTGTCCATCGACAGTTGCGGTGTGAGCGTGGCGGTGCGGCCGGCGATGTCGGCGGCGATGGGGAATTCGAAGTCGTCGATGCGCAGCGTGAGCGGGGTGCCCGCGACGACGGTGCCGTCGGCTGCCTCGATCTTCAAGGCGTTGTCCTCCACGACGAGCGAGCCCGCATCGATCGAGACGATCGAGGACGTTTCCGTGGCGTTCGCCGTGAAGTTGATCGCGGCGGGGGCGGCGTCGGCGAGGGGTGCGGCCGAGCCGGTGCCCGCGGCGATGCCGACCGCGCCGGTCAGGAACGCGGCGGCCAGGGCGAACTTCGTGATCTTCATGGTGCTGTGAATTCCTTGTTGTCTGGGCTGTCGCGGGCGCGACAGGGCGACGGCCGTACCTATGACGAATCGGCAGGCCGTGAGGTAACGCGCCGGGGTGGTCCCGCCCGGCGCGGATGTTTCAGCGGGGGATCAGGACGTGGTGGCGCGCAGCCGTCCGACGAACCCGACCGCGACGTCCACGGCCAGGAACGCGAGGAGGCTCAGGCCGACCAGCGGCACGAACCAGCCGACCGTCAACGCGGCCGCCACCACCGGCAGCGCGAGCCACGGCGACGTGCCGCGCAACGCGCCGCGGCGCGGAGCCCGGCCGAGCGCGAATCGCGAACCGCGGGTCGGACGCCTGCGCCACCACATCAGGTAGCCGAACACGATCACCACGATCAGGCCGATCATCGCGACGAACAGCAGCAGCTGATTCGGCAGACCGAACAGCAGGCCCATGTGGAACGCGATGCCCCAATTGGTGAGCTTGGCCATCAGCGGCCAGTCGCCGTAGGCGAGCCGGTCGGTGATGCTGCCGGTGGCGCCGTCCACCGCGACCGCGTCGACGGTGTAGGTGCCCGGCATGCGCCGCTCTTTCACGGCGAACGCCTTCTCCGGAGTGGCTGGAATCGAGATCTCCACCGCCTGGGTCACGCCGACGGCGCGCGCGGACTCGTACACCCGATCCACCTGAGCGATACGAGCCTGCGGGTCGGTGGGTTGCGGTGCGTGCGCGTGCCCGCCGCCGTGGTGATCGCCACCCGAGGAGTCATTCGGCGCGGTCGAGCCTGGCATCGCGGTGCTCACGGCGGGCGTGGTCCAGCTGAGCTGCTCGCGCAACTCGGTGATGTTCTCGCCCGCGTAGGTCGACCAGGTCATGCCGGTGGCCGAGAGCAGCAGGATCAACGGCAGGATCCACACACCGATCGCGCCGTGCCAGTTCATCGTCCGGCCGCGGCCAGCCGTGGAGCGGTCGGGGGCGAACAGCCAGGCGGCCGAGTTGCGCCGCCTGCGCGCGCGGACACGGCGGAACCACAGCACCAGACCGGCCAGCGCGATGACCCACAACCAGGAGGCGGCCAGTTCGCTGTAGAGCCTGCCGGCTTCACCGAGGTGCAGATCGCGGTGCAACCGGTCGATCCAGGTGCGCAGTGGCAGCGCTTGGGAGCTGCCGTAGATGACGGATTCGCCGACCGGCTCGGCGGTGTACGGGTTGACGAACACCGCCCGGCGCTCCGATTCGCCCAGCGCCGGGTCGGTGAAGATGACCCGGGTGGTGTCCTCGGGTCCCGGCGCGGGCGCGACCGCGGCCAGTGCGAGGTCCGGCTTGGTCGCCACCGCGGCGGTGACCTGTTCCGCCAGCGGGCGGGTCGTTTCGCCCGGTCCGACCGTCAACAGGTCACGGGAGACGAACGACTCCAGCGTCGGTGAGATGGCGTACAGCGCACCGGTGACGGCCGCGATCAGGATGAAGGGCGCCACGAAGACGCCCGCGTAGAAGTGCAGCCGCATGGCCAGCGCTTGCAGGCCGTTGCGAGCCGAGGACTTGCGCCGCCCGGTGGGTTCGGGCGGCGGCGCCGGGGATTCGGCGTCGGGGGTGATGGTTTCTGTTGTGCTCACGATCGTTTCGTTTCTGAGGTTCGGAAACCCGGTGGGTGCGCGAGACACCGGCGCGCGACGCACAACGGCCGCACCGAGGAGTGCTCGGCGGGTCGGATGACATCGCTGGCGGCGAGAGTCCGGGCGCGCGACGGAGCCGCGTCGGAACGCGGGACTACGGCGGGAACGCGAACAGCGCGCTCGTGCACCGGGTGTGGGTGAAATCAGACGTGAACGAGCCGCGGCGGGCCCCGGGTGCGCAGCGTCTCGGCGGCGAGAATGCGCAGGATGACGCGGTCGCGGTGGGTCGTGCGCAGCGGAGCGGGATCGGCGACGACCGGTACCCGATGGAGCACCGGCAGCACCCGCGCCAGGACGGCGGTGCCGATCCGATAGGCCGCCTCGGCGCCGCGGATGACCACGGCGGCGACGCAGGCGGCGACGATGTGCGCGGCGAGCATCTGCGGGGTCAGCTGGGCGTCGCCGTGGTGCAGGTGCCCGGAGCTGAATCCCATGGCGACGTGGCCGAGCAGCTGACCGCCGACCAGCGCCGTGATCAGACCCGCCGCGGTATCGCGCAGCGGAGCGAGCCCGGCCACCAGCGCGCCGACGACCGCGGAAGCCGCGGCGAGCAGGGCGAGGGTGGTGCTGTCGGGCGCCATGCCGCCCGAGGCCCAGCCGTGGGCCGCGATGGAGACGGTTCCCGAGATCGCACCGGCCGACCCGCCGCGCAGCCGCGCGACGGCGCTGCGACGTCCCGCAGCCGACCGATCGAACTCGATACTCACCCGCTGATGATAACGGACCTGTTACTGGTCGCCGACCACACTGAGCGACCGCTGGAAACCGCTCCGACCAGGCGTTTCCGCATGGAAACTCCGGATCAGGTCCGGTCGGCCTTGAACTGGTTGATCGGGCCCTTGTCCATCTTCACCTCGACGCGGCCGTCGGGTTGCAGGAACACCGCGGGCCGGAACTCGGAGAACCGCTTGCTGTAGAGCTCGAGCCGTTCGATGAGCACGCCCTCGGGGCGGTTGTAGACGACGCCGGGCACGCAGGTGAAGATCCAGCTGGACTTCTTGGCCTGATCGGCGGGGATCACCACCTGATCGGCGCCGTTCTCGATGGCCAGCGACACCCGGTACTTGAAGAACGACCCGGTGCCGTTGTTGATCGCCGAGTACGCCACGGGCACGATCGCGACGATCTCGGGGGCGAAGCGGACCTCGATGATCTCCTCGGCCTGCCCGCCGCCGCTGCGCACATGACCCCGGCCGCGGTCGCCGAGGTGCCGGACCAGATCACGGTAGTGCGGGTTGGCCGGGGTGTCCTTGGCATCGAAGGTGGCGACGTGCACGACCTCGCCGGTGTTCAGCACGACCAGGGCGTACGCCTCGTAGTCGGTGCCGCTGGCCCATGCCACCCGTAGTCGGATCACGGGAGCCTTTTCCAGCAGGACCGGCGGGGCGTTCTTGGTCAGGGTGACCGCGCCCTTGGAGAAGTTCACGCCGGAAGGCGGTGGGGTCTGCGGGGGCATGCCGTGCGGTCCGGTCGGAGCTTGCGCATGCGAGTCCGGCGTCGAACCGAAACTCGCGCCGGGAGTCGCCGAAGGCGGCGGGAACGACTGCGGGGCAGCCTGATACGAGCCGGGCGGCGTGCCGAAGTTCGAGCCCGACGACGGAGGAGGAGGCGCAAATGATTGCGCTCCAGCGTGATACGAGTCGGGCGGCGTACCGAAATGCGTGCCGGGCGATGGCCCGGTGGGCGGCTGACCGAACGCCGTACCTCCGGTCGGCCCGACAGGCGGCTGGCCGTAGGACGCGCCCGCCGTCGGCCCGGTGGGCGGCTGCCCGAACGACGCCGCATTCGGTGACCCGACCGGCGGCTGGCCGAACGAGGCTCCCGGCGACCCGGCGGACGGAACGGGCGGCTGCCCGAACGCGGGGGTGTGCGGAACAGCGGACTGGGCTGGGGATGGAAACTGCTGTGCCGCAGATGGATTCGTACTCTGGGGTTCATCGTCGACGGAAATGCCGAAATCCGTTGCCAACCCGGCCAGTCCGGTCGCATAACCCTGCGCCACATTGCGCAATTTCCAGCCGTTCGCGCGGCGATACACCTCGCCGAGGATGACGGTGGTCTCCGAACTCAGCCCGGTGATCGGCAGATCGTGGGCGAGCCCGCCGTCCTCGGTGATGCGGACCGCGAGCGGAATGCCCCCGAACACACCGTTGTCCACCGAGGCGGCTACGACCAGCCGGTCGGTCACCGCGCCGACACTGGGTAGATCGATACAGATCGCGCCGTCGGTCAGGCGCACCGCGCCGTCCGGCGAGACCGGCTGGTTGTAGAAGACGAATTCGCTGTCGTCACCGACCTTGCCGTGGTCGCGCACGCACAGCACCGAGAGATCGATACCGGCGGGCGCCACCGTCACGTGCAATCGCCCGCCGCCCAGCGCGACGTTCCCGCCTTTGCCGATCACGCTGGACATCGCGCCCCTGTCGCTCGAACTGCCTTCTCGCGCAAGCCTAATACCAGCAGACCGGACGGTCGACAGCTCGCGCGGCGTCGGCGCTCCGGGAACACGGGCGCCGCGCGAGCGATCACGGGATCAGTTCTCGATCTCCATCTCGATCAACGGCTTGCGCAGCAGCTTGCCGGTGGCGTTGCGCGGCAGTTCGTCGAGGAAGATCACCTCGCGTGGCACCTTGTAGCGGGCCAGGTTCGCCTTGACGTAGTCCTTGATCTCCTGCGGATCGCGCTTGGAGTCCGGGCCGGGAACGACGAACGCGCGCAGCCGCTTGCCGTACTCGCGGTCGTCGACGCCGACCACGGCGGCCTCGAAGATGTCCTCGCGCCCGGCGATCAGGTTCTCCACCTCGAGCGGGAAGACGTTCTCGCCGCCGGAGACGATCATGTCGTCGTCGCGGCCATCGATGTAGAGCAGGCCGTCGGCGTCGAAGTGCCCGACGTCGCCGCTGGACATCATGCCGTCGACGATCTCCTTGGTGCGGCCGTCGGTGTAGCCGGTGAACGCGAATCCGTTGTCCACGAAGATGGTTCCGGTGACGTTCGGCTCGGTGATCGGCTTGCGGTTCTCGTCGAGCAGCACGATGCGGATGCCGACCGGCGGGCGGCCCGCGGTGGTCGGCGACTTGCGCAGGTCTTCCGGGGTGGCCACCGTCATCACGGCGCATTCGGTGGAGCCGTACAGGTTGTAGAGGCTGTCGTTGAAGTGGTCCAGCGTGCGGGTGACCACGTCGGGCGCGATGGCCGAACCCGCCGCGAAGATCACCTTGATGCTGCGCACGTCGTACTTGGCGAGCACGTCGTCGCCGAGATCGAGGATGCGCTGCAGCATGGTCGGCACGACGACCAGCGAGTCCGCGCGGTACTTCTCGATGTTGGCCAGCGTCTGCTCGGGGTTGAAGCGGCGCTGCTGGAAGACGACCCGGTTGCCGAGCGCCAGACCGAGGGTGAACTGGGAAAGGCCGGTGCCGTGGAAGATCGGCGCGGCCATGATCATCGTGCCGTTGGCGGGCAGCGGCACCCGATCGACGAACTGCGCCGAGGCGAACGGGCTGACCCGATCGCGCGGCGCGCCCTTCGGGGTGCCGGTGGTGCCGCTGGTCAGGATGACCATGCCGCCGGGCTTGGCCGGGGCGGGCAGCGGCGCGGTGGACCGGCCCGCGGACACCGTTTCGACGGTCGGGATCGACGGGTCGGCGTTGTCCTTCTCGTCCACCCAGGTGAGGATGCGCGGGATCTCGGCGGGAATGGCGCTCATCAGGTCGAGGAACTCGCTGTCGTGCAGCACGGCCTTGACCTTCTCGCGCGTGGCGACGTCGGCGAACTGCGGCTTGGCGAAGCCGGTGTTCATCAGCACCGCGCGCACACCGAGCTTGCCGGCGGCCAGCAGGCTGAGCACCATGCCGCGGTGATCGCGGGCCAGCACCGCGACGACGTCGCCAGCCCCGATGCCCTGAGCTTCCAGCCCGCGCGCGAAGGCGTTGGACTGGTCGTTGAGCTGGCCGAAGGTCAGCTCGCCGCGCTCGTCCACGATGGCGGCCGCGTGCGGCCTGGTCTGCGCGGCGTGCATGACGACACCGGCGAAGGGACCGAACTTCAGCACGTTGAACGCCGAGCGTGCCGCGTGGTCCGGACGCAGCGGGTTGAACAGACCCCGCTTCACCATGACGTTCACGCCGAGTGCGAGATCGCCGGCCTTGCGAACGGAACCGCCGAGCGCGGGAAAGGACAAAGACATAAGGGACAACCTTCCGCGGTCCAGCCACCGGGACTCGGGGTGGTGTGGACCGCAACATCGAGATCCAGTGCTGGCGCTAACAATAGCAAGCAACTGTTACCGAGTGTGTCATCCATCTCACCGCGCGGAGGTCTTGTCTTTCGAGAACCTCGCGGGTCGCGAATCGGATTGTGCCGCAAGGGCTCCGATTCGCGACCCGGATCGGTCACGATCAGATCTGGTACTCCACGAGCACCCGGCGCAGCAGCTTGCCGGTGGGGTTGCGCGGCAGATCGTCGAGGAAGACGACCTCGCGCGGCACCTTGTACCTGGCCAGGTTGTCCTTCACGTAGGCCTTGAGCTCCTCGCCGTCGGGCGTGTGGCCGGGCTCCGGGACGATGAAGGCGCGCAGCCGCTTGCCGAACTCCACATCGTCCACGCCGATCACCGCGGCGTCGAACACGTCGGGGCGCTCGAGCAGCAGGTTCTCCACCTCCTGCGGGAAGACGTTCTCGCCGCCGGAAACGATCATGTCGTCGTCACGGCCGTCGACCATCAGCAGGCCGTTGTCGTCGAAGTGGCCGACGTCGCCGCTGGACATGTAGCCGTCGATGATCTGCTTGTTGCGGCCGTCGGTGTAGCCCTCGAACGGCGCGCCGCTGCGCACGAAGATGCGCGCGGTGACGTTGCGGTCGGTGACCAGCTGGTCGTTGTCGTCGTAGAGCCGCACGTCGCAGGTGATCGGCGGGCGACCGACCGTGCCGGGGGCCTGCGCCAGCTCTTCCGGCTTGGCGATGGTGGCGATCGCGACCTCGGTCGAGCCGTACAGGTTGTGCAGCACCGGACCGAAGACCTCGGCGGCGCGCACGCACAGCTCGGGCGAGAGCGCGGAACCGGCGAGCACGATGGCCTTCAGCGAGGAGGTGTCGTACTTGGCGCGCACCTCCTCGGGCAGCTCTACCATGCGGTGCAGCATGGTCGGCACCGCGACCAGCATGTCGGCCTTGTGGTCGGAGACCATCTTCAGCGTCGCCTCGGCGTCGAAGCGGCGGCGCATCACGATCTTGTTGGACAGCACGGTGCCGACCAACCAGGTGCCGAGGCCGGTGCTGTGGAAGATCGGCGAGACGATCACCATCGTGCCGAACTTCTGGAACGGAATGCGGTCGACGAACTGCGCGGTGGCCATCGGCGTCACCTTGGTGCGCGGCGCGCCCTTGGGCAGGCCGGTGGTGCCGCTGGTCAGGATGATGAAGCCGCCGGCCTTGCTAGGCGCGGGCAGCGGCTCGGTGGAGTTCGCGGCGATCAGGTCGTCGAAGGTCTGCGCGCCCTGCGGCAGCTGGGCGCCCTCGTCGACCCACGTCAGGTAGCGCGGCAGGTCGGCGGGCAGCGCGTCGAGCAGCCCGAGGAACTCGCTGTCGTGCAGCACCGCCTTCACCTTCTCGCGGGCGCACACCTCGGCGAACTGCGGCTTGGCGAAGCCGGTGTTCATCAACGCGATCCGGGCGCCTAGTTTGCCCGCGGCGATCATCGACATGATCAGGCCGCGGTGGTCGCGGGCCAGCACGCCGATCACGGTGCCCTCGGTGATACCGGCCGATTGCAGGCCGCGCGCGACGGCGGTGGACTGCTCGTCCAGCTCGCGATAGGTCAGTTCGCCGCGTTCGTCCGCGAGGGCGACCTGGTCCGGCGCGATCCGCGCGGAATGCCGCACCAGGGCCGCCTGCGGGCCGAACGCCTTGGTCTCGCGCATGGTGCGCAGTGTCTCCAGCGGCGCCTTCGGATCGCTGACTCCACGAGACCGCAACACCCCAAGGGCCTTCACCGTTTCCAGCGCACGCGCCATGCTCACCTCGAACTCCTCCACTGAACACTCGCGTCGGCACTCGACCTCGCGATCGGCTATGTGGATGCCTACCGTAGCAGCGAACGTGTCATGGGTCACATGCAAAGGCGGCAAAGCGGACAATGGTCCTGTGTGACGTGGCATCGCCGGCGCGGGTCTCTCCGGGCGGCGCCAGTGGCTCGCTCCCGCGGCCTCGCCACCCGCCCGAGCCGACGCACGACACCCGCCGCCCGGAGGGGACACCGACATGTCGAGAAATCTGACCCAACTGGAATTGCTGATCGAGCTGGAGCCGATCGTCGAGCGCGAACTGAATCGGCACCTCGCGACGGCCAAGAACTGGCACCCGCACGACTACGTGCCCTGGGGTGAGGGCCGCAACTACGCCGCGATGGGCGGCGCCGACTGGGAACCGGAACAGTCGCGGCTGTCCGAAGTGGCCAGGGCGGCCATGGTGGTCAACTTGCTCACCGAGGACAACTTGCCCTCCTACCACCGCGAGATCGCCGAGAGCTTCTCCCGGGACGGGGCATGGGGCACCTGGGTCGGCCGCTGGACCGCCGAGGAGAACCGGCACGGCATCACGATGCGTGACTATCTCGTCGTCACCAGGGGAGTGGATCCGGTCGCGCTGGAACGCGCCCGCATGGTGCACATGACCAAGGGCGCCGACACGCCCGCCGCCTGGGACGACGAGACCAACGCGCTCTACGGCTTGGCGTACGTGACCTTCCAGGAGCTCGCCACTCGAGTGAGTCACCGCAACACCGGCAAGGTCTGCGACGACCCGATCGCGGACAAGATGCTGCAACGCATCGCCGCGGACGAGAACCTGCACATGGTCTTCTACCGCAACATGTGCGAAGCGGCCCTCGAGCTCACCCCCGACCAGGCGCTGGAGGCGATCTCGATGATCGTGCGGAGGTTCCGGATGCCGGGTGTCGGCATGCCGGACTTCCGTCGAAAGGCGGCGCTCATCGCCAAACACGGCATCTACGATCCGCGCCAGCATCTGGACGACGTGGTGATGCCGGTGTTGCGGAAGTGGAACATCTTCGACCGCACCGGCTTCGGACCGCCCGGCGAGCAGTGCCGGGACGAGCTCGGCGCGTTCGTCGAGCAGTTGGATCGGGATGCGGCGCGGTTCGAGGAACGGCGCGATCGGATATTGATGGCCGAGACGGCTCGCCGATTGGCCGCCGAGACCGGAGATTCCGGACGAGGTTGAGCCGTGACGACTTCCCCTCGTGGCGGAAGCAGCTCGGAGACCGGCGGCCCGAGGTGCCGGGCGGGCTCGAGTGGTAACGCCCGGTGCGGCGCTGGTTCGAGTCGTCAGGCCCGTCGAGATCGTAAGTCTCTGCGGCGCTGGGTCGTTCATCCTGTCGCGCGGCGGGGATGCGTGTGACGGGGCGAGGCGACCGGTTCGCCGCGGCGGCGTGGTGGCCGCCGCGACGAATCGCGGGTCAGTTGTAGACCGCGCCCATCGAGGGGATGGAGACGGTGCCGCGCTGGTACTGGTAGCCGTCCGGGTTGGCGTCGCTGACCGGGACCGACCAGCGGTGCCACAGGGTTCCGTACACCGCGGAGACGATCATGCCGGGGCCGAGGTCGAGCGCCCTGGAACGGATGGTGGTGTCGACCGGAACGTCGTTGTGCTCGTAGAGCACCTCGGTGCCGCTGCGTCCGTTGGACAGGTTGACCCACAGCGCTTCCATCTTGGCGCCGCCCTGGTTCGGCGAGATGGTGCCTGGTCCGCCGAAGAAGCCGAGGCGGAAACCGTCGACGCCGAGCGCGATGCCCGACCCGTATACGCCGGGGCCCTGGCCGCGGCCGATGTCGGACTGCGCCGGAATCTGGAACGGCTGGGCGGGCAGCGCGACCTTGCTCTTGGCGGGCAACCGGTCCCGCTCGGCGAGGAGCCGATCGATCGCCTCCTCCGCCATCGGATTACCTTCGGCGGCCTCCCGCAGTTTCTGCACCGCGATGCCCCAGTCCACGGTCGGGACCTCGGGCTCCGCCGCCGCGCTTCCGCTGAACACCGTTGCCAACACGGCCGAAACGGCCGCCGCCGCGGTGAGATGACGCTTGAAACTCAGTCGACGCATAACCAATCTCCTTGCCAGAGTCCTTGGTACAGCCTTTACTGAAATTCGTCCGCTACCTTCGCGGTATCTGCGAGACCCTAGCCGATCCCCCAAACCCCCGACAGCCCACCCCGCGCACCGGAAAAATCGCGGGGTCGGCCGTCCGGGCCGCCCTGCGGAAAGCCCTGGGGCATAAAGAAACCGGTGCGGGGCCACCCAACCCCGCACCGGTTTCGTTGTGGGTCAGCGCGTCACTTGAGTTCGGCGCTGGTCTTGCCGAGCACCCGGCGCGCCACGATGAGCTGCTGGATCTGCTGGGTGCCTTCGAAGATGTCGAGGATCTTGGAGTCGCGGCCCCACTTCTCCAGCAGGGTGCGCTGGGAGTAGCCGATGGTGCCCGCCAGCTCGACGGCCTTGAGGGTGATGTCGGTGCCGGTGCGGCCCGCCTTGGCCTTCGACATGGAGGCTTCCAGCGAGTTGGGCTTCTTGTTGTCGGCCATCCACGCCGCGCGCAGCGCGAGCAGGTAGGCGGACTCGTAATCGGCTTCCATGCGCAGGAATTCGGCCGCCGCCGCGTGCTGGTTGATCGCCGGGGTGTCGTAGGAGATGTCGATACCGGCAGCGGTCAGGATGGCGCGCAGCTCCTCGAGCGCGGCGCGCGCCACGCCGACGGCCATCGCCGCCACCAGCGGACGGGTGTTGTCGAAGGTCTGCATGACCCCCGCGAAACCCTTCTCCACGTTGACTTCCGGGCTGCCGAGGATGTTGTCGGCGGGAATCCGGCAGTCCTGCAACAGGAGCACGGCGGTGTCGGACGCCTTGATGCCGAGCTTGTGCTCGAGCCGGGCCACCGACAGACCGGGAGCGTCGCGCGGCACGACGAACGACTTGATCGCCGCGCGGCCAAGGCTCTTGTCGACGGTCGCCCACACCACGATGTGGGTGGCGCGCTGACCGGCGGTGACGAAGATCTTCTCGCCGTTGAGCACCCACTCGTCACCGTCGCGCACCGCGGTGGTGGTGACGGCGGCGGAGTCGGAGCCGAAGGACGGCTCGGTGATGGCCATCGCGGCCCACACCTTGCCGAAGCGCTTCAGCTGCTCGTCGGTGGCGACGGCCGCGATGGCCGCGTTGCCGAGACCCTGGTAGGGGATCGACAGCATCAGGCCGACGTCGCCCCACGAGGTCTCCAGGGCGTTCAGCAGCGCGGACATGTTGCCGCCGTTGGTGTTTCCGAGCAGCTCGGTGGCGTGCGCGTCGGACTCGTCGGAACGGCCGCCCGCGGCGCCGCCGATCTTCTGGGTGCCGGAGTCGGCGAGGCCCTCCACCATGGCGGCCATGGTGTCCAGCTCGACCGGGTACTCGTGCTCGGCGAGGTCGTATTTGCGCGAGATCGGTCGGAAGATCTCCGAGGCCACCTGGTGGGCCTGGTTGGCGCTGGCCCGCAGCTTCTTGGGGAGTTCGAGGTTGATCATTGTTGAAGGTCTCCTGAAGGAAGGAACGAGCCGATCAGATGAGCACGACACCCTCGGCGACGCCGATGGCCCGCAGATCGCGGTACCAGCGCTCGACCGGGTGTTCCTTGGTGAAGCCGTGGCCGCCGAGCAGCTGCACGCCGTCCAGACCGATCTGCATGCCCTTGTCGGTGGCCAGCTTGCGGGCCAGCGCCGCCTCACGGCCGAAGGACAGGCCCTGCTCGGCGCGTGACGCACCCCGCAGGGTCACGAGCCGCAGGCCGTCGAGCTCGATGGCGATGTTGGCGACCATGAAGGCGACCGCCTGGCGGTGCGAGATCGGCTCGCCGAACGCCTCGCGCTCGTTGACGTAGGGGATCACGTAGTCCAGCACGGCCTGGCCGGTGCCCGCGGCGAGCGAAGCCCAGCCCAGTCGCGCGAGGCGCACCGCGTCGGCGTACTCCTCGGCGCGGGTCTTGGCGTCGCCGTCGCCGAGCACGGCGTCGGCGGGGACCGCGACGTCGTTGAGCAGCAGGCGGCCGATGCCCGCGGCGCGCAGACCCATGCTCGGGTCGGCCTCCACGACCAGGCCCGGCGCGTCGGACTCGACGATGAACAGGGCGGGACGGCCGTCGAGTTCGGCGGCGATCAGGAACAGCTCGGCGTCCGCGGCGGCGGGCACCAGGCTCTTGACGCCGTTGAGGCGGTAGCCGCTCGGCGAGCGGGTGGCCTTGGTCTGCAGCGCGAACGGGTCGAACAGGGCGCGCGGCTCGTTGATCACGACCGAGGCCTGCGGCACGTTCTCGCCGGTGAAGGCGGGCAGGTAGGTCTTCTGCTGGGAATCGGTGCCCCACTGGGAGAGGGCGACCGCGACGCCGCTCGGCGCCAGGATCGGCAGCGCGAGGCCCATGTCACCGTGCGCGAGCGCCTCGGCGACCATCGAGTTGGTGACCGCGCCGCGTTCGGAGGCCGCACCCTCGAGCTCCTCGGGCACGTTGATCAGGGTGATGCCGAGTTCGGCGGCGCGCTCGAGCAGGTCGCGCGGCGCCTTGGCGGAGTTGTCGGCCTCGTAGGCCGCGGGGCGCAGGATCTCGGCGGCGAATTCCTTCACCGTCTCGACGATCATCTGCTGCTCGTCGGAGGGGGTGATGTCGAAGAGGTCCTTCTTCTTCGACTCGTTGTCCGCGAGCCGCTTGGGGGCGCCGCCGCCCGCGACCTTGTTGAACGCGCGGGTGGCCGCACCCAGGGTGCGGAAGCCGGTCTTGGTGCCTTCGTAGGTGACTCGCTCGATCGGCTTGCGCAGGTTGTACTTCTCGGCGAGCTCCGACCCGGTGAGGGTTGTCATGACCCGCATCGCCGCGCCCATCCAGTCCCGCTTGGGCTGGTTGAGGCCGACGGCGGACGTGTCTGGACGTCGCGTCGTTGCGCTGTCTCGAGTGCTCATCATCACCTGTTTTCTCGGGTGGGTGGGTGAGGTCTTGTCCCAGCTATCTTACTCCTGAGTAAGGCAATCTTACTCCAGAGTAAGAAGACCGTCGAGCGGCCGTCCGAGTCGATGGTGCCGGAGGTTGCGGACGCATGCTGGACGGGCGACCGATTCGCCTCTCGATCCCAGGTGTCGACCGTTTTTTCAGTGATACCTCACGATTGTCCAATAGTGAAACGAATGTGCTTCACAAGTCTGCGGATTCGGCTACGGTGGCGGCACGTTGTCTGCCCCCGAAATGGAGGTCTTGTTCATGAAACGGCTTGTGGTATCGGTCGGGTTCGCGGTGGCGGTGGGATTGGCCGCACCGGTCGCGGGCGCCGCGCCCGGACTGCCGTTGACGCCCATCGATGTGGATACGGGCGGGCCGCCACGGGTGGATTTCGGTTCCGGCGCACCGGTCTTCGATTTGGGCTCGGGTGAGGGCGGTACGGGCATCGACCTCGGTTCGGGCGAGGTCGGGTTCCCGTCCGGGTCGGCGGGTTCGGGATCAGGGGAGTCCGGTTCGGTGACGGGGTCGGGAACCGGATCCGCGCGGCCCGGTAGCGCGGACTGAGCGAGGCGGCTCTGCGGGGCTGCCGTGGCGCGGTGGTTCCGCGGAGCCGATCGCCGTCCGGGGGTGCGGCCGAACTCGCCGAAGCGCGCGCAAACCTCTGAGCGCTGTGCCCAGCAGCGGGTTCGCTGCGACGGCTCGAGGGTCGATGTGCGGCTCGGGATGCGGACACCCGTCGCGCGAGGTATGGCCGGACGCTCGGCGCTGTGTCATGGTGACGGGATGTACTGGGTCGCGGGGCTTTTCGCCGCCGTGCTCGTCGCGTTCTCGAATCGGTACGGTTACCACCGCGACGAGCTGTACTTTCTCGCGGCGGGCAAAAGGCCGGCGTGGGGTTACGCCGATCAGCCGCCGTTCACGCCGCTGGTCGCGCGGGCGGCATCGGCGATCGACCCCGAATCGCTGCCGCTGCTGCGGGCCCCGGCCGTGCTCGCGGCGACCCTGGTGGTGGTCTGCGCCGGGCTGATGGCTCGCGAATTCGGCGGTGGCCGCGGTGCGCAGACCTTGGCCGCCGCGGCGGTTGCCAGCGCGGCGCTGGTGCAGGGTGTCGGGCACACGTTGAGCACGGCGGTGTTCCATCTGGCGGCATGGTCGCTGCTGGGGTTGTTGCTGCTGCGGTTGTTGCGCGATGCCGTGCCCGGTTCCGACGTAACCGTGCGATCCGCTCGTCCGGTGACAGACCGTCGCGTCGATCCCCGCTGGTGGCCGGCGATCGGACTGGTGGCCGGGCTCGGCCTGCTGAACAAATCGCTGCTGATCTTTCCCGCGGCGGCGGTGGTTTTCGCGCTGCTCGTGGTCGGCTCACGAAAGGTGCTGGCCACCAAATACTTCGCCGCGGCAGTCGGGCTGGCGACGCTGCTCTGGGTGCCGTATCTGTGGTGGCAGGCGGACAACAGGTGGCCGCAGTGGGAGGTCGGGCGCGCTATCGCGGGCGGCTCGTCGGGCACATCGGATTCGCCGATCATGTTCGTGGTTCTGCAATTCGGGCTGATGGGTCCGCTGCTCACGCCGCTGTGGGGCTACGGGTTGTGGCGGTTGTGGCGGGAACCGCGGTATCGAGTTTTTCCTCTCACCTACGGTCTGCTGCTCGTCGTCTTCCTGCTGACCGGTGGCAAGGCCTATTACCTGGGTGGGATGTATCCGATCCTCCTCGCCGCCGGGGCGGTGCCGCTCGCGGCGTGGCTCGGTCGGGCGCGCGGGCGCTGGGCGGCGGCCGGGGCGATTGTGACGGTGAACGCGATCGGGTCGGCGGTGCTGTTCCTGCCGGTTCTTCCGGTCTCGGCGCTGCCCGGCTCGCCGATGCTCGCGATCAACTACGACGCGGGGGAGACCGTCGGATGGCCGGAGTTCGTCCGCGAAATCGGCGATATACGAGCGGGTTTGGGCCCCGACGTCACCATCCTCACGGACAACTACGGCGAGGCGGGCGCGATCGAACGCTTCGGCGCGCCCTACGACCTCCCCGCCCCGCATTCCGGCCACAACGCCTACTGGTGGTGGGGCCCGCCGCCCGACACGGCCACCGAGATACTCACGGTCGGCATCGAACGCGACCGGCTCGCCGAACTGTGCACCGCCATCGAACCGGCGGGCCGCATCGACAACGGCCTCGGCATCGACAACGACGAGCAGGACGAGCCGCTGTTCGTCTGCCGCGAACTCCGCGCACCGTGGCATGAACTCTGGCCGCGCGCAAAGCATCTCGGGTGAGAACTACAGTCCGTGCCGACGCAGGAAATCGTCGACGGTCTTCCACCACTCCTCGGGCCGCTCGATCATGAGCACATGCCCGGCCTGGATCTCGGTGTACTCCGCGCCGGGGATGGCGGCCGCGAGAGCCCGCGAGTTGGCCGGATGGATGAGCAGGTCGCCGGTGGCGTTCACCACCAGGGTCGGCACCTCGATATGCGCCAAATCGTCCGTGGTGTCGACGTTTGCGACGAGCACTGCTTGCTGCCGGGTGCCGCCTGGAACGGATCCGGCCATCTGGCGGACGAGCGCGTCGGCCGCCGTCGCGGACAGCGACTCGAGCTGGTCGGCCGAGAATCCCACCAGGGCCGAGAGCCGCGCGAATGTCTCGGTGTCACCGAGATCGAGCAGATCCTGCCACGCCTTGGCGAGGATCCTGGCGCGGTTGTCCGCCTTCGAAAAGCCCGCGGCCAGAATCAATCCGCGAACCCGATCGGGATACCGCACCGCGGCGCGCACCGCGACTGTCGTGCCGAGCGAGTACCCGATGATCGTGAACGTCTCGACGCCCGCCCGCACTGCGGCCGCGACCAACGCGTCGGCCAATCCGTCGAGTTCGAGTCGGGTGTCGTCGCCCGGGTAATCGGAGGCCACCACGGTGTGCGACGCGGCCAGTGCCGGAATGATGCCGCCGAAGTTGCTCTCGATCGATCCGCTCGCTCCGTGCGCGAGGACGATGCCGGGTCCGGAACCGGTGACGGTGGTGGTCAGGGGAATCGCAGTCATGCCGCCGAAGTTAGGTATTCACATGGATGTGAAGGCCAACCCGGAGTGAGCGGAGTCACATGCTGATCGGAGACTTGTCGCGGGCTTGTGGCGTGAGCCCACGGCTGTTGCGCTACTACGAGGAACAGGGTCTGTTGCTGCCAGGCAGAGATGCCAAGGGCTACCGCGTCTACGGCGAGGACGCACCCGTGCGGGTCGCGCGTATTCGCGAATTGCTCTCGGCCGGAATGTCGACGGAGGACATCCGCGGTCTGCTGCCCTGCCTGCGGGATCCGACGCGATGGGTGGTGCCCTGCGACGAATCGCTCGGCATCGTCGAACAGCGTTACGCCGAACTCGACGGCAAGATCGCCGAACTGGCGCGGAAGCGCGCCCTGCTCGGCGTCCAGCGCGATGCCATTCGTGGCTGGCTCGCGCGCGAGTGACGCGCGAGCATTAGCGTATGCCGCATGCCATCAGGGATGGGGAGTAAGCGTTTCGGTGCCGCGATCGCGACGATCGCGGCGGGATTGGTCATCGGATCACCCACGGCCAATGGTGATTTCGTGCCCGCGTCCTGTGCGCAGGGCTGGGGCGTGGAGACCGTGGTCGAGGGTGTCGGCAATCTGGAGAATCTCGACAGCGACGGTGCGGGCGGGTTCTACGTCACCGGCATCCTCGACGGCTTCCTCGCCCACGTCGACGCCTCCGGTCGCTTCGAACCGCTGGTCACGGGGCTCGATCACCCGGCGGGCGTGCGTGTGGTCGGTCGCTCCGTGTACTTCCTGACCGGCGACGGTATCGACGCCGCGCCGGGCACGTTGCGGCGCTACGACATCGACACCGGTGCCGTCGAGGTCCTGCTGACCGGCCTGAACGGACCGAACGGACTGCTGGTGCTTCCCGACGGTGACCTGCTGTTCACCACCATCGGCGTCAAGGCCCCGCCGACCGGCATCTCGCGCTACCGCCCGTCCACCGGCGAATACACCAAGACCTGGTCGGCGCTGCCGCTGACCAACGGGCTCGCGCTCGCTCCCGACGGCCGGTCGATCTACACCGACAGCCTGGAACTGAAGATCTTCCGCATCCCGCTGGACGCGCCGAACAGCCCGAGCGTCGTCACGGGCGTCCCGCGACTGCTCGCACTGCCCGACGACATGGAGGCCACCCGCGACGGCCTGCTGTTCGTCGCCGATCACACGCTGGGCGCCGTCTACCAGGTCGACACCGCCACCGGCTCCGCCTGCGCCATCATCACCGGGTTGATCAAGCCGGGTCCGTTCCGCAATCCGCCGGACGGCGCGACCTCGGTGCGCATCGTGCGCGACGGCGCCAACTGGGCGCTGTACGTCACGAGCATGGACGGCGCGCTGCGCCGCCTGCGTCCACCGTCCGGTCTCGACCTGACGCCCGCCGACGAACGGCGGCGATAACCGGAACCTGCGCCTCGGCGTCCGCGCGCCAAGTAGGTTGGCGGTCATGGTGGATTCCCGAGCACTCGAACCCCTCGAGATGGTTCCGGCGACCACGGCCGACGCCGCTCCCATCATCGCGATGCGCGATGGCTTGGCGCGCTGGATGGTGGCCAACGGCATCGCGCAGTGGCTGCCCGGCGAGTACCCCGTCGCGATCCTCGCGCGGGAGGCGGCGCGCGGCGAATGGTACGTGCGGCGCGAGCCGACCGGCGAGGTGCTGGCGGCCGTGCGGCTGATCTGGCACGACCCCGATTTCTGGGGACCGGACGAGATCGAGGCCGGTTATGTGCACGGACTCATGGTCGCGCCGAGCCATCGCGGCCGGGGTCTCGGCGCGCGCGCTCTCGCGTTCTGCGCCGAACGCACGATTGCGCGCGGGCTGGACCGCCAGCGGCTGGACACCGCCGCGGACAACCGGGCCCTCCGGAAGTATTACGCCGCACAGGGTTTCACCGAGCTGCGGGAGACGACGCTGCCGCCGCAGTTCCACGGCACCGACCGCGTCGTCCTGATGGAGAAGCCGCTGAGCTGATCAGCGCGCGAAGCGGGACAGCACCGCCTCGTGCAACAGCCCGTTCGTCGCGACGGCGTCGCCGCCGTGCGGTCCCGGCGTGCCGGACAGCGACGTGAACGCCCCGCCCGCCTCGCGGACCAGGATGTCGAGAGCGGCCAGATCCCACAGCGACACTTCGGGTTCCGTGGCGATGTCGACCGCGCCCTCGGCGAGCAGGCAGTAGCTGAAGAAATCGCCGTAGCCGCGCACCCGCCACACGTCGTCGGTGAGCGCGAGGAAGTCCTCGCGCATGCCGCGCTCGCGCCAGCCGGACAGGCTGGAGAAGGCCAGGCTCGCCGAGTCGAGCTCGGCGACGGCGGACACCGAGATCGGGTGCGGCGCACCGGGATGGAACATGGTCCAGGCCCCCGAACCGGCCGCCGCCCACCAGCGCCGCGCCAGCGCGGGCGCGCTCACCACGCCCACCACCGGCACTCCGTCCTCCAGCAGCGCGATCAGGCTGGCCCAGATCGGCACGCCGCGCACGAAGTTCTTGGTGCCGTCGATCGGGTCGACCACCCACTGCCGTCCGGCGAATTCCGCGTCGCCGCCGAACTCCTCGCCGAGCACCGAGTCCGCCGGCCGTTCGTGCGTCAGCATGTGGCGGATCGCCCGCTCCACCGCGAGGTCGGCGTCCGAGACCGGGGTCAGGTCCGGCTTCGCGTCCACCTTCAGGTCCAGCGCGCCGAACCGCGCCTTGGTGATCGAGTCGGCCGCGTCGGCCAGCCGCAACGCGAGTTCCAGGTCAGAGGTGTGAGCAGCCACGTCCGCAAACCCTAGTAGACACTGCCGGACGGAGTCCGTCGACAGCCCGCGCACGGCCGGAGCGAAGGCGGAGGTACGCCTAGTAGACGCAGCCGGACGCAGTCCGTCGACAGCCCGCGCATGGCCGCAGCGACGGTACGCCTAATGGACGCGGCCGGATCGACAAAGCGCGCCTCAGGCGGCGACCGACGCAGATCGTGCGGCGGCCAGCGCGGAGGCCCACCAGTGCAGGCGGTCGAGCATCGTCTGCGCCGCGGCGGCGGGCTCCTCCGGTTCGCGCAGCCGACCCGCTTCGTCGAAGAGCAGGTAGTAGCGCGGGAAGGAGACGTACTCGCGGACCGTGTGCGCGTTCAGCTCGTTGAAGATCTGCCGCAGGTGCTCGATCGCGAGCAGCCCGCCGCTGCCGCCGCTGTAGCCGACGAACCCGATCGCCTTGGCGTCCCACTGGGTGAAGTGCCAGTCGATGGCCGCCTTGAGCGCGGCCGGGTAGCTGCGGTTGTAGTCGGGGGTGACGATGACGTACGCGTCGGCGGCGGCGAGCCGCGCGCTGAGATCGACCATGCCCTCGGGGCGCGGCGGGTTCGGTTCCATGGCGGGCGGGACAGCGGGCAGCGCGAGCGGCAGGTCCGCGTCCGCGAGGTCGATCACGTCGACCTCGAAGCCGCCGTACCGAGCGGCCTGCTCGGCGAACCATCCGGCCACCGTGGGACCGAACCGCCCCTCCCGGACGCTGCCGATGATCACCGCGAGCCTGAGTGACGACATTGCTGTTCTCCTTGCGAGTCGAGGGCGGCCGGTGCGACCGCCGTATCTCGAATCTGCTGCGCGGCAGCGTCGGGCTGGTAGACCGCGCGGAGAGTGGTAGTGGCAGGGCCACCCTGGCGGCGGGGTGCCCTTGTACCGTTCGAAGGGTGAGCGACAACGAGCTTGGCCTGTTTCTGCGGAGCAGGCGCGAAGCGGTCAGTCCGGCGCGGGTCGGCCTGCCTGCGGGCCCGCGCAGGCGCACCCCTGGCCTGCGCCGCGCCGAGCTGGCCACCGTGGCCGGGGTGAGTGTCGAATACATCACCCGGCTGGAGCAGGGACGCGACCGTCATCCCTCGCCGCCGGTGCTCTCCGCGCTGGCCGACGCGCTCCAGCTCACGCCGAGCGAACGCATCCACCTGCATCGCCTGACCAAGTCCGCCGACCCGGGCTTCACCTGCATGGGCGGCGCGCAGCCGAACCGTCAGGTGCGTGCGACCGTGCGCGCCGTGCTCGATCATCTGGATCCGGCGGCCGCGGTCGTGGTCAATCGACTCGGCGAGGTGCTCGCCTGCACCGACGGCTACCGCAGGTTGATGGGTCCGACGGGCCTGCTCGACTCCGACCCCTTCGCCAACCTCGCGCGTTTCGTCTTCGCCGACCCACGCGCCCGCGAGGTCTATCCGGACTGGGATCACGTGGCCGACCAGCAGGTCGCGACGCTGAAGCAGGGACCATTCCGCGCTGATCCGGCCATCGCGGCGCTGGCCGACGAACTCACCGTCGTCGCGGGCGACGAGTTCACCCGGCGGGTGGCGAGCGTTCCGAGCTTGCCCGCCGCCACCGGTATCGCCCGGCTGGCGCACCCCACGGCCGGTCCGCTGCGGCTGGCCTACGAAACCCTCGACCTGTTCGCCGACGACGACCAGCAGATAATCGTCCATCTCCCCGCCGACGACGCCACGGCGGCGGCACTGGACGCGTTGGCGGGTCGCCGCCCGGGGCAGCTGCGCGCGGTCTCCGGTTGAGGTGTGCCGGGAAATCGCGGGCGCGCTTTTCGTGGTATCGACCGGGACCGGTAGCCTAGTAGACCGTGCATCCTGATGTTTCCGCTGATCTCGCCGAACTCGACGCCACGCTGAAGACGGTCGAGTCGGTCCTCGACATCGAGGAACTGCGCCGCCGCATCGATGAGCTCGAGCACCAGGCGGCCGATCCCGACCTGTGGAACGACCAGGACCACGCTCAGCAGGTGACCAGCGAGTTGTCCCACGCGCAGGGCGAGCTGCGCCGGGTCGAGGAGCTGCGCCAGCGGCTCGACGACCTGCCGGTCCTCTACGAACTGGCCGAGGGCGAGGAGGGCGAGGCCCGCACCCAGGCCCTCGCCGAGGCCGACGCCGAACGCGCCGCGCTGCACGGCGACGTGGAGGCGATGGAGGTCCGCACCCTGCTCTCCGGCGAGTACGACAAGCGCGAGGCGCTGGTCAACATCCGCTCCGGCGCCGGTGGCGACGACGCCGCCGACTGGGCCGAGATGCTGATGCGCATGTACATCCGCTGGGCGGACCGGCACAAGTACCCGGTCGAGGTGTACGACACCTCCTACGCCGAGGGTCAGGGCATCAAGAGCGCCACCTTCGCGGTGAAGACGCCCTACGCCTACGGCACCCTCTCGGTCGAGATGGGCACCCACCGCCTGGTGCGGATCAGCCCGTTCGACAACCAGGGCCGCCGCCAGACCTCGTTCGCCGAGGTCGAGGTGCTACCTGTGGTCGAGACCACCGACCACATCGAGGTGCCCGAGACCGAGATCCGCGTCGACGTATACCGCTCCTCGGGCCCCGGTGGTCAGAGCGTCAACACCACCGACTCCGCGGTGCGCATCACGCACATCCCGACCGGCATCGTCGTCACCTGCCAGAACGAGAAGTCCCAACTCCAGAACAAGATCTCGGCCATGCGCGTGCTGCAGGCCAAGCTGCTGGAGCGCAAGCGGCAGGAGGAGCGCGCCGAGATGGACGCGCTGAAGACCAACGAGGGCGCGTCCTGGGGCAACCAGATGCGCTCCTACGTGCTGCACCCCTACCAGATGGTCAAGGACCTGCGCACCGCGCACGAGGTGAACAACCCGACCGCGGTGCTGGACGGCGACATCGACGGTTTCATCGAATCCGGTATCCGGTGGCGCATGCGGGAAAGCCAGAACCAGTGAGAACTCTCGGCATTCGTCGGCGCAGGCGCGAAGGCTGAGCCGAATTGGTTCTCGGAACTCGCCGCGCTTCCGAAGTCGCGGCAGCCGCCGGCGCAGGCGGGAGCAGGCGAATCAGTTTGCGGCGCGTGGCATTCCGGTGCGACGCGCGGCCCGGCTCGGCGCTCCGTTGTAGCCTGTCTGGCGTGCGTGTCGCGGATGGTGTGAAACGGCAACAGGGATGGTCGCGGTGATCGCGGCGGCGTCCGCCGCGGATTCCACGGCGTGGCTGCGTTCCAGCGGCCTGGAGATCGTGCTGCTGATCCTCGGCGCGATGTTGTTCAGCCGGTTCGCCACCTTCGTGCGCGACCGGGTCACGAGCAAGATCGACGCCGGGTTCCGCAGCAGCGACGCGCTGGTGCGGACGGAGGCGGCCAAGCATCGGCACGCGCTGGCCCAGGTGCTCACCTGGGTGGTGCTGACCATCGTCTACGTGCTGGTCGGCATGGAGGTGTTGCAGCGGCTCGGCTTTCAGGTGACCGGTCTGGTCGCGCCCGCCGCGGTGCTCGGCGCCGCGCTGGGTTTCGGCGCGCAGCGCATCGTGCAGGACATTCTGGCCGGATTCTTCCTGATCACCGAGCGGCAGTACGGATTCGGTGACGTAGTTCGCATCGCCGTGACTGGAGCCGCGGAGGTGGCCGAGGGTACGGTCGAGGACGTCACGCTGCGGATCACCACGTTGCGCAACGCCGACGGCGAGGTGATCACCGTGCCGAACGGGCAGATCGTCAAAGTGACCAATCTGTCGAAGGATTGGGCGCGCGCCGCGATCGACGTTCCGGTGGCGGCCAGCGCCGACATCACCAGGGTGAACGAGATATTGCACAAGGTAGGAGCCGAAGCGTTCCGCGACCGAAGGCTCGAGCCGCTGCTGCTCGACGAACCCACCGTGATGGGCGTGGACGACCTCACCATGGACCAGATGAACATCCGAATGGTTGCCCGGACGTTGCCGGGCAAGCAGTTCGAGGTCGGACGCGAGCTGCGGGTCCGAGTGGCCGCGGCCTTGCGCCGGGAAGGTATCAGTGAAACCACGTAAATCGACCGCGATCCTCGGGGCCGCCTGGGTCGCGACATTCGTGTTGTACCTGTTCGTCAAGCCTGATCAACCGGCTGCGACCGGGATCACCCAGGTCGTGAACGCCGTACCCGCCGTGGCGAATACGGAGCAGGCCGGGCAGTAGCCGCCGCTCGGGGCTGGATGGTAGCTGCGTATCCGGGGTGGATGCGCGGGTTTAGCTGGTTACACTGGCTCCCCGTGATCACCATGCGGAACGTCACCAAGTCGTACAAGACGTCGACGCGACCCGCGCTGGACAACATCACGGTCGATGTGAGCAAGGGCGAGTTCGTCTTCATCATCGGACCGTCCGGTTCAGGCAAGTCGACCTTCATGCGCCTGCTCCTCAAGGAGGAATCGCCGAGCGCGGGGGAGATCCGCGTCGCGGACTTCCGAGTCGATCGGCTGCCCGGACGCAAAGTGCCGAAGCTGCGCCAGCGCATCGGCTGCGTGTTCCAGGACTTCCGGCTGTTGCAGCAGAAGACGGTCCAGGAGAACGTCGCGTTCGCCCTGGAGGTGATCGGCAAGCGCCGCCAGATCATCGACCGCACGGTGCCCGAGGTGCTCGACATGGTCGGTCTCGGCGGCAAGGGCGACCGGCTGCCCAGTGAGCTGTCCGGCGGTGAGCAGCAGCGGGTCGCCATCGCGCGCGCGTTCGTGAACCGGCCGCTTGTGCTGCTCGCCGACGAGCCGACCGGCAATCTGGACCCCGACACCAGCGGCGACATCATGATGCTGCTCGAGCGCATCAACCGCACCGGGACCACGGTGGTCATGGCCACCCACGACAACCACATCGTCGACTCGATGCGCAGGCGGGTGGTCGAGCTCGACCGCGGCCGCTTGGTGCGCGACGACGCGATCGGCGTGTACGGAGTGGATCGATAATGCGCGCGAGTTTCCTGTTCAGCGAGGTCGTCACCGGTCTGCGCCGGAATGTGACGATGACCGTCGCGATGATCCTGACCACCGCGGTGTCGCTGGCCATGCTCGGCGGCGGTCTGCTCTCGGTGCGGATGGCCGACAAGACCGAGCAGTACTTCACCGGCCGCCTCGAGGTGCGCTTCTACCTCGACGAGAACATCTCCGCGAACGACCCGGACTGCGCCACCGATCCGTGCCGCTCGCTGCTGACCGACATGAAGAACACCTCGGGCGTGGTCAGCGTGCAGTACCTCAATCGCGCGGCCGCGCTGGAGGAGGCGAAGAAACTCTTCGCCGATCAGCCGGAGATGGTGCAGTACATCTCGGAGACGCCGCTGCCCGCCTCGATGCGGGTCAAGATGACCGACGGCGACCAGTACGAACGGATCTACGACAGCTATCACGCCCGCGAAGGTGTGCGCACCGTCGCCAACGACCGCGAGTTCGTGGACCGGCTGCTGCGGCTGTTCGACGGCCTGCGCAACGCGGCCTTCGGCCTCGCAGTGGTGATGGCGCTCGCCGCGCTGCTGCTGATCGCGAACATGATGCAGATCGCGGCGTTCACCAGGCGCACCGAGGTCGGGATCATGCGGTTGGTCGGCGCGACGCGCTGGTACACCCAGTTGCCGTTCCTGCTCGAGGCAGTGGTCGCGGCCGTCGCGGGCTCGGTGCTGGCGATCGTCGGGCTGCTCATCGCCCGGCCGCTGGTCATCGATCGGGCGCTCGGGCCGCTGTTCGACAGCAATGTGTTCCCGCGGATCACCGGGGACGACATCGCCACGGTTGCGCTGACGATTCTGCCCGTCGGCATCCTGGTCGCGGCCGTGGCGGCCTATGCCACGCTGCGGTACTACGTGCGCGAATAAGACGAGGTCCGGCGGGCGGGCGGTGTGCGCGAGCGGGCCGCCGCGCCCCGGCGAATTCGGTTCATCCCCATGTGGAGAACTCGGCGCTCACGGCGGGATTCACCGTGCAGCGGCGGCGCGATGGTCGGGGGTCGCTCGTAGGATGGGCGGCGTGAATCCACCCGAAGCCCTCCCCGTCGACGTGACCGGTCCCGGCGCTCCCGCGAGCGCCGAAAGCGCTGCGGTGCAAGAGGTTCTACGGTCACGGGAGGTGCTGAGCCGGGTCTTCGGGTACGACAGTTTCCGCGGCGACCAAGCCGAGATCGTCGAGCACGTGATCGCGGGCGGGGACGCGTTGGTGCTGATGCCGACCGGTGGCGGCAAGTCGCTGTGCTACCAGGTGCCCGCGTTGGTGCGGCCCGGCGTCGGCGTGGTGGTCTCGCCGCTCATCGCGCTGATGCAGGACCAGGTGGACGCGCTCAGCGCGCTCGGTGTGCGCGCGGGCTTCCTCAACTCGACGCAGTTCCCCGACGAGCGGCGGACGGTGGAGGCGCAGTTCCTCGCGGGCGAACTCGACCTGCTGTATCTGGCGCCCGAGCGCCTGCGACTGGAGTCGACCGCGCAGTTGCTCGATCGCGGCAAGGTCGCGCTGTTCGCCATCGACGAGGCGCACTGCGTGTCGCAGTGGGGCCACGACTTCCGGCCCGACTACCTGGGCCTGTCGATGCTGCACGAGCGCTGGCCCGACGTTCCGCGCATCGCGCTGACCGCGACAGCGACCGAGAAGACCCGCGACGAGATCATCGAGCGGCTGGATCTGGGCGGGGCGCGGCGGTTCGTCGCCAGTTTCGACCGGCCCAACATCCAGTATCGGATCGAGCCGAAGAACCGGCCGGAGCGGCAACTGCTGGAGTTCATCCGCGCCGAGCACGCCGGGGACGCGGGCATCGTCTACTGCCTGTCGCGCAATTCGGTGGAGAAGACGGCGGCCTTCCTCAACGAGAACGGCATCGGCGCGGTGCCGTATCACGCGGGACTGGACAACCGCACCCGCGCGGTGAACCAGGCGCGGTTCCTGCGCGAGGACGGGCTGGTCGTGGTCGCCACCATCGCCTTCGGCATGGGCATCGACAAACCCGATGTGCGCTTCGTCGCCCATCTCGATCTGCCGAAGTCGGTCGAGGGCTACTACCAGGAGACCGGTCGCGCCGGACGCGACGGTCAACCGTCGACCGCGTGGATGGTCTACGGACTCAACGACGTGGTGCAGCAGCGCAGGCTGATCGACTCCTCCGAGGGCGACGCCGCGCACCGCCGCCAGCTGCAATTACATCTGGACGCCATGCTGGCCCTGTGCGAGACCGTGGCCTGCCGTCGCACGCAACTGCTCGCCTACTTCGGGCAGAGCGGTCAGCCGTGCGGCAACTGCGACACCTGCCTCACCCCGCCCGAAGCCTGGGACGGCACGGTGGCCGCGCAGAAGCTGCTGTCCACGGTCCTGCGCCTGAAGCGTGAGCGCGGGCAGAGCTTCGGCGCGGGTCATCTCGTCGACATCCTGCTCGGCAAGAAGAACCCCAAGGTGCTCCAGTACGACCACCACGAGCTCACGGTCTTCGGCATCGGCACCGACCTGCGGGATACCGAATGGCGGGGCGTCATCCGGCAGCTGCTCGCACAGGGGTTGCTCGCGGTGCACGGCGACTACGGCGTGCTGACACTGACCGAGGCCAGCCAAGAGGTGCTGTTCGACGGTCGTCAGGTGCGGTTGCGGCGCGAGCCGGAGCGGGTCGTCAAACCGGCGCGGTCCGCGAAGCCGGCAAAGGCGGCCGCGGCGGCCGATCTCGCCGCCTCCGATGTGCCGCTGTTCGAAAAGCTGCGCGAATGGCGCGGCGCCACCGCCAAGGAGCAGGGCGTGCCCGCCTACGTCGTCTTCCACGACGCGACCTTGCGCGAGATCGCCACCCGCAAGCCCGAGAGTCTGGCGCAGCTGGGTGCGATCGGCGGCATCGGTGAGAACAAGCTCGCCAAGTACGGCGAGCAGGTGCTCGAGGTGCTCGCCGCCGAGTAACCGGATCCGCACATCCCGGAGCATGAACCGCACATCCCGGTGGACGCACTGTGAAATGTCGACCCCTCAAATCGACGGGCCCGTCACGGTGCGCCAGGATGATCGGGATAGCGGAGTCGCGCGGAGGTCGGTATGAGTGGTGGGCAGGGAATCGGTCGTCGGGAACTGCTGGCGGGTGCTGCCGCGGTCGCGGCCGGAGCGTCACTGGTGGGGTTGACGCCCGCCCAAGCGGTTCCAGTGGCGGCGGGCGTCACCAAGTTCGCGCTCCCGGCCGAGCGCGCCGTGCGCGTGCTCGTCACCGGCGACGCGGGCACCGGCACGCGCACGCAGTGGGCGGTCGCGGACGCCGCGCGGGCCTTCCACGCCCGCGAACCGTTCTCGCTCGCGGTCGGCCTCGGCGACAACATCTATGAGAGCGGTCCGAAGAGCGGCGACGACGAGCAGTTCGCGAGCAAGTTCGAACACCCGAACGCCGGGCTGGATTTCCCGTGGGCGATGGTGCTCGGCAACCACGACACGAGCTCGGTCATCGGCGGCGACGGTGGCTGGCTGCTGCGCGGCAACCACGAGGTCGAATACCACGCCAACTCGCCGCGCTGGTGGATGCCGAGCCGCTACTACTCCGTCCGGGTGCCCGAAGAGCGGCCGGTGGTCGAGTTGTTCGTGCTCGACCTCAACCCGCTGGCCGCCTACCTGCCGCCCCTGTTCGCGCCCTACTGGGCGGTCGACGGCGAGTTCATGAACGCGCAGCGCGCCTGGCTGGACCGGGCGATCGCCGAATCGCCCGCGCGCTGGAAGATCGTGTGCACGCACCACCCGTACCTGAACAACGGCCCGCACGGCGACGCGGGCAACTACGAGGGCCTGTCCATCGAACCCCTCAACGGCGTGCACGTGAAGCGGTTCTTCGAGGACCACGTGGTTGGCAAGTGCCATTTCATCCTCTCCGGCCACGATCACTCGCTTCAGGTGCTCGAACCCACCGCGGCGGCCAAGGGCACCCGCCAGCTGGTGTCGGGCGCGGCCGCGAAAACCGTCGGCGCCGAGCCCCGGGTCGGCGCCGGGACGCCCGCGCTGTACGAGAGCTACCACCAGCTGGGCTTCATGGTCATGGACCTGACTCCCAGCGCGGTCGATCTCCGGGTCGTCGCCGTGGATCCGGCGACAGGTGCGGGCACCGAGGTGTTCGGCCGTCGGCTGGCCTGACGGGCGCTCTCGATCGAGAGCCGAGCGGGGCGATACCACGCGAGGAGCGGCCGGACGCACATCACCGAATCGCAACACCCCACCGGGTTGCGCCGGTAACTTCCCGCCGCGGCGGTTACCGTGCAGGCATGGCACCCGGTGATGGCCCGCCCGAAGGTGGTTCCGAAATGTCCGGCGGATCGCCGCCGCCCGACACCCCCGCCCTAGCGCCGCACGGCCCGATGGACGACGCGGTGGAGTCCGTGTGGCTCGGTCGTCGGCGCAGTCCCGTCCACCTCGGCCGCCCGCGCCTGTCCACCCTGCTCATGCTCGCCGCGTTCGTCGCGGTCCTCGTGGTCTACATCGCGCTGCGACCCGGCGGCTGACGGTCCGGCCCGGCACTGGGCGGAGCGCGGAATAAAACGGTTGCCGCGTCACTTAGAGTTGACCGTTATGAAGGAAAAGGGGCGCAAGGTCATCGCGACCAACCGCCGGGCGCGGCACAACTACACGATCCTCGACGTCTACGAGGCGGGGATCGCGCTGGTCGGTACCGAGGTCAAGAGCCTGCGGGAGGGCAAGGCCTCGCTGGTGGACGCCTTCGCGACGGTCGACAACGGCGAGGTGTGGCTGCGCGGGCTGCACATTCCGGAGTTCAGCCACGGCACCTGGACCAACCACGCGCCGCGCCGCGTGCGCAAGCTGCTGCTGCACAAGCGCGAGATCGAGCGCCTGGTCGGCAAGTCGCGCGAGGGCAACCAGACGCTGGTGCCGTTGTCGATGTACTTCTCCGACGGCAAGGTCAAGGTCGAGCTCGCACTGGCCCGAGGTAAGCAGGACTACGACAAGCGCCAGGATCTGGCGCGCCGGACTGCCGAGCGTGAGGTCACCCGCGAGCTCGGGCGCCGGGTCAAAGGCATGCGCTGAGGCCTGTACGAAGAACCCCTGGCGTGATCGAAAGGATCGCGCCAGGGGTTCTTCGGTTTCACGTCACAACCGCGCGCACGGTCCGTGCAGCGTCACGCGTTGCAGCGTCGGCCCGCGGAAGTCGGGCACCAGCGTGCGCGACCCCATCGGCGCGTTCGCGTCGGGCACACCGATGACCGCCTGCTGTTTGGTCAGGTCCGGTTCACCCGATCCGTAGTTGTGCACGGCCGCCATCCCCTCCGAGTCCACCGACAGTCCCTCCAACGCGCCGCGCACACCCGCGCGGGTCAGGTCGCCCGCCGCTTCGGCCCTGCTGAGCACCGCCTTCATCGGGTAGGAGACCGCCCAGCCGAGGTTGTAGCCCCAGTTGGTCGGCGGCTGTAGGGCCGCGGCGCGGGCATGCTGAGCGCCGACGCTGCGGCCGTCCCAGCCGTCGTAGGGCGAGGTGTAGTTGTACAGCGAGGTGATCGCCGCCGCGGCGGGCGTCTTCAGCAGCGCGCCGTTCCAGGTCGGGGTGGAACCGAGGAAACGGCCGTCGTAGCCGCCCGCGACGAGTTTGCCGATGATCTCGGCGGTTTCGGCGGGACCGGTGGCGAGCAGCACCACGTCCGGCGGGTTGGCCAGGATCTCGGCGACCGGTCCGTCCTGGTTGCCGACCTCGGAGTTCGGGCCGGTGTCGATGCGCGCGTTGACGATCGCGTTGTTCTCCGAAGCCCAGCGCAGCGCGCCGTTGGCGTAGTCGCCGCCGTAATTGCCACGGAAGGCGACGACCGCGATCGTGCGTGGCCTGGACTGGAACTGGGCGAACCAGTCCAGGCCCATGATCGCCTCGGTGCAGTACGAATACCCGGTGTCCAGCACCAGGTTTCGATCGGTCTCGCGATACTGCCAGCCCGACCACAGGGTGCCCGCGCCGGTCAGCAGATCGACGGCGTCCATCTCCGGCAGCACCGAAAGCGTCTGCGCCGTACCGAAACTCATCGCCAGCGCGAGGACGTTCGGTTCGATCTCGTGGAACTTCTGGCGGTGCAGGCCGGGGTCGTAGGCGGTGTCTCTGGCGTAGGTCGTGATGTCGACCTCGTAGTTGCCGATGCCGCCTGCCTTGTTGACCTCTCGCCAGAAGGCCAGCTGGCCGTCGTTGAGTGCCTTGCCGAGCGGGGCGAACGGCCCGGCCTCCAGGTCGGACAGCACGCCGAGGTAGATACAGCCCTTGCTCTTGTCCACCGCCTGCGGGCACGGCGCGCTGGTGACGCCCTGTCCCGTCTCGGTCGATGCCGACGAACAGGCCGCCAGTGCGAAGCCCAAGGCGATCGCGGCCGCGGCGGCGCGGAACAGCCTGCGGCGGCGGCGGATTGGTCCCAAAATTCTCTTCCTTCGATCCAAACGAACGCGGTGCTCGGTGGCCTGCCGGTTCACAGCCGGACGCACGGCCCGTGCATGGGCAGTTGCGGCAGGGTCGGTCCGCGGTAGTCGGTGGCCACCGTGCGCGAGCCTAGCGGCGCGGACGAGTCCGGGGCGCCGATCGCGGCACGCTGGGCCGCGTAATCCGGTGCGCCGGCGTGGTAGGTGTGCGGCGCGGCCATACCCTCGAAATCGACCGTCAGCGCGTCCTGAGCCGCCCGCACGCCGACCCGATTCAGCGGGCCCTCTGCCGCCGCCTTGGTGAGCAGCGCCCGCATGCTGTAGGAGATCGCCCAGCCGAGGCCGTAACCCCAGTTCGTCGGCTCCTGCGGCGCGGCGGCGCGAGCCCTGCGGGCGCCCGTGCTGCGTCCGTCCCAGCCCTCGACCGGTGTGGTGTAGTTGTACAGCGCCGAAAGCGCGGGTCCGGCGGGCGTTTTGAGCAATGCGCCGTTCCATGTGGGCGCCGAGCCGAGGAAGCGTCCCTGGAAGCCGCCCGCGACGAGTTTGCCGATGATCTCCGCGGTTTCGGCGGGGCCGGTCGCCAGCAGCACGAGATCCGGTGGGTTGGCCAGGATCTCGGCGACGGGACGGTCCTGGTTGCCGACCTCGGTGTTCGGGCCGGTGTCGACGCGCGAGGTGACCAGCACGTTGTTGTGCGCCGCCCAGCGCAGCGCACCGTTGGCGTAGTCGCCGCCGTAGTTGCCGCGGAACGCGATGACGGCCAGGTTCTTCGGGCGGTAGTGGTGCTCGGCGAACCAGTCCAGGCCCATGATCGCCTCGGTGCAGTACGAATAGCCGCTGTGCAGGACCAGATTCAGATCCGCTTCGCGATACTCCCAACCCGACCAGAGGGTGCCCGCCGAGGTCACCATGTCCACCGCGTCCATCTCGGGCAGCACGGCGAGGGTCTGGGCGGTGCCGAGGCTCATCGCCAGTGCCAGCACGTCCGGCTCGATGTCGCGGAACTCCTCGACATGTCGATGCGGATCGTAGGCGGTGTCCCTGGCGTAGGTGGAGATGTCGATCTCGTAGCCGCCGATCCCACCCGCCTTGTTGACCTCGGTCCAGAACGCCGTCTGCCCGTCCTGCATCGCCCTGCCGAGCATGGCGAAAGGTCCGCCGCCGAGATCGGAGAGAACGCCGAGGTAGATACAGCCCTTGTCCCTGTCGATCGCGTTCGGGCACGGCGCGCTGGTGACGCCGGGGCCGGTGGTCTCACTCGGCGTCGAACACGCCGCGGCCAAGACGAGTCCGACGATGATCGGTACCGCCGCGGCGTGGAACAGACGACTACGTCGCCTGCTGGTGTTGCCCATTATTGCTCCCTGTTCCGGCCGCCGGTCGCTCCAAATCCGGTACGGCCGAACAGGAACAGTACCGGGGAGTAGGGCGGTGAGATGGTGGTTTCGCGGTTGCGGTGGAGTTGTTCGGGGGATGGCGGGGAGTCGGACGACTGACCTGACGGGTGTGCCGTCGTGGTCCGGGGGTCGCCGTGGCGCGATGCTCGGTGCCGACCCTGTCGGCGGTGCTGTCCGGTGGCCTGAGGCGAAGAGTCGTCGGGGTCCTGTGTCGCCCGGCGTCGATGTCGCGGTCGTCGAAAGCTGGTGGACAGGTCGCGGTCGCAAGGTTGGCAATTGGCGTCGCGGGCTGGCATCGATCGACTCGCGGCGAGGAGGCCTAGCGGAAGGGATAGTGGTTCGCCTCGGCGGGTAGCGCGCCGGGAGTCCGCTTCGTGCGAACCTCGCCGCTGTCTGGGAACTCTCGCGGCGGTGTCGACGTTGAACCATCGACACCCGCTCGACGGCGCACCTACCGCGCGAGGTTGTCCCGATGCGTGATCGGATCTGATCGATATGATCCGTAACACGCACAAATAATCGGGATGATCCGACGATGGGCGAGTGTTAGCATTACTAGCCCGCAAGGTGCGGGCACGTACGGGGCTGAACGGTTTCGACTGCGTACGTTGATTCAGGGGAAGCGTGTCGGTGCAGGCAAGAGACCACCGTAAGCGTCGTTGCAACCAATTAAGCGCCGATTCTCATCAGCGCGAGTACGCTCTCGCTGCCTAAGCGACAGCGTCTCTGTCGGCCCGGGATATGCCCTCGGTCCCGGTGCCGGCATCAGCTAGAGGGCTCACCGTCCGACTCGGTCGCGGGGCCGGACGGGACATCGAACAGCGACTGGGATCGTCATCTCGGCTTGTTCGCGTGACCGAGAGATCCGAGCAGAGACACAGCGAACTGCACACGGAGAAGTCCTGAAGACACGGCGGAGGACCCGGGTTCGATTCCCGGCAGCTCCACCCTTGAAGGCGAGTGCTCGTGAAGAGCACTCGCCTTTTTTGCGGGTTCCGCGTGTTTTGTGGGGGCGAAGCCCCCACACCCCACCCGGCGGGCTTCGCCCCCGGACCCCCACCTGTGGCTTGCCTACCCAATGCCGCCGCGCCCCGGACCTCGTTCTCCGGTTGCCTAACCCTGCGCCGCTGCGCCCCGGACCCCGCTTCTTGGTCGGCGAACTCGACGTCAAAGAGCCGTGGCGCTTCCGCGTTCGAAGTGCATCAATCCGGGGTGTGTGCCCGTGGACGGGTCAAACACCTTCACACCCTTACCTGTGAAGTCCTTCACGTTCTGGGTCGCCACAGTCGCATCATGGGCTAGGGCGATAGCCGCTATCTGTGCGTCGAGGACTTCCCCAGCCGTCGGTTTGGGTCGCCGAAGGCATCGAGCAGATCGGCCCGGCTCGAGTAAGTTCCTGATGCCCATGAGTGCGAGGCCCATCGTGGAGCGGTCGATCACCGCCGAACGTCTGGTCGCCGAGCTACTGGGGACAGGCCAGCTCGGGTTGGGAGATGGTGATGTCGCAGCCCACCGGCCTGAACCAGAATCCCAACACGAATGGGGTGGCGACGACGTGCTCCGGCATGTCGCGCATTGAAAGTACCGGCCCGCCACACCGAGCCGCTCGCGCGGCGAACCTGCAGTTCGGTGCGCCGCCTGAATTGTTGGGCTTGCGGCGCAGGGGATTCCCGCCGGGGATCGGCCGGGTCTGCTTGCGACATACGCTAATCACGGAGTGACGAGCGGCGTCTACTGTCGCGGTCGCTGAGCGGACAGGTCCTCCACGATCCGAGCCGTATCCGTCGCGTGCACGAAGTCGGCCATGCGGTCGGCCGAAGCCGGGATGTACGGCCTGTATTCGGCGACCGCCAGGACATAGGTCCAGGCGTGCAGGCGGATTGGGTTGAGGAGGGGGTGGAGGGCGAGCTGGTCGAGGCGTTGTTGGATCGAGGTGGTGCCGGTTTGGATGGCGATCCAGAGGGCGGCCTCGGCGTTGATGTCTCCGATCGCGCCGAGGGGGTCGATCGTGTACCAGTGGCCGGGGCCTTCGAGGATGTTCTTGGCTTGTAGGTCGGCGTGCAGGACGTGGCGTTCTGTGGTGGTTTCCAGCAGGATGCCGAGGATGGTTTCGGCTTCGGCGAGGTGGGTGGACGCGCCGAAGGCGTTCATCGCCGAGGTGTAGAGCGGGTCCGCGAATCGTTCACGGGCCCAATCCATTCGCATGTGCGCGACGTTCGCCAGATCTTTGAGGCTCGGCGGCGGTGGCAGGTGTGTTTGGTTCAGGCGGGTCAGCAGTTCGCCGTAGTGCGCGGCGTCGGTGGCGTCGTTCTCTGGCCAGGCGATGGAGCCCGGCAAGATGCGGGTCATGAGAAAGACGCCGGTTTCGTCGTCGCGGTCGAGAATCGTCGGCCCGGCATCCGCCGGAGCCCACCGTTGGAGCAGATGGGCTTCGGTGTAGCCGGATTCCTGGTCCACCGGAATCTTCAGTACGGCGGGGGTCCCGTCGGGAGTGGTGCAGTAGACGCAGCAGGACATGGCGCCGCTGTCCGCGATGCTCTCCGGAAGCAACTGCCACTGTCGCGCGTAGGCGGCGATCCGCCCGGGCAGGACGTCGAGCCAGGCGCGGCCGTCTTCTTCGCCGCGCAGGAAGAGAATCGCCTTCTCGAGCCGTTCGGGGATAGGAGGCACGCTCATTGGTGGAGTACCTCCTCGAGCCGGGCGGCGAGGGCTGCGATGTCGCCGCGGTCGTTGTATACGTGGGTTGCTATGCGGAGCAGGCACTCTCCACTCGGCCCCGGACCGACCCAAGTTCTGATGTCGGCCTCGCTCAGCGCTGTCTTGACTTCGGCCACCGTCACACCTTCAAGGATGAACGACCGTAGCCGGGGCGGAAGGTATTCGCGCTCGGCCG
Organism: Nocardia bhagyanarayanae; assembly: GCF_006716565.1. Lineage (NCBI taxonomy): Bacteria > Bacillati > Actinomycetota > Actinomycetes > Mycobacteriales > Nocardiaceae > Nocardia > Nocardia bhagyanarayanae. The sequence continues at coordinate 3,111,416 of NZ_VFPG01000001.1, forward strand.
TGGGTCGTGCGGCGAGTCCGGTGAGGGTGGACGTCGCATGGTCGGCAAGCTTTTCGCACTCGGTGAGTAGGCCTCGATCATCCCAGCGGTGCCACTGTGCGATGGCGTCGCCGAGGCACAGTCGGGGGACCGGGTCGAAAGTGCCCGGCCACGAGAACCGCTCGACGAGGTCCGCGGAGTCCCATGTCAACGACACTTCGGCCGGTCGAACCTGGTGAACGAATTGCTCTGTCAGCCAGAGGAACCCGACGGAGCGTTCGGTCGGCAGCCACTTGTGCAGGGTGCCGAACATGGCTGCAGCGCCCCACGTGTCGGGCGTCAGGCGGATGTGGCCCGGTCCGTGTGCCGCGTCGAGAACGGCGTGTCCACCGCGTCCCCGGACCCACTGGGCGATCTCCGCGACGGGTAGCCACAGTGCCGCCGACGACGAGACGAGGCTGGCCTGTAGGTAGGAAACCGGCCCGGGCACTTCAGCTTCCAAGCTGCTGAGGAGGGCTTCGGTTCCTCGGAAGGGCAGCGGGACGGCGATTTCGATGTACCGCGCACCGGCTCTGCCGCACGCCAGTTGCCACGCCCGGTTGATGGACGAGTATTCGGTGTCGAGGACGACCACGGTGTCTGCCGCGGTCAGCGGGAGCGAAGCGATGATCGCCGCGGCTCCCGATGTCGCGTTCGAACACAGCGTGGTGTGTTCGGGCGTCAACCCGAAGGCCGTACACACCAGGGCGGTTCGGTCGCGTAGCTGCTCGGTGAGTTCAGCGCCGAGAAACCGGGTGGGATCGGATTCGATGCGGTGCCGGTGCTTCACGGCGGCGTCGGCCACCGTACGCGAGGCTAGACCGTAGGAGGCGTGGTTGAGTTGGATCAGGCCGGGCGCGAGGTCGAACTCCTCGTACGCGGCTGGTTTCACGATGCCGCCCCGGCCCAGGGCAACGTGGCGCGCAGTTGCGGCAGACTCTGCACGTCGAACCGGAAGATCGCTTCGGCCGCGTGTGCGTCAGGGGGTGTCGCGCCGAGTTCGGTGATCGCGAACTCGGTGGGATTCCAGTTTCTCGGCCGACGCTCCAGCGCACCGAGGTGTCCGCCGAGCCGAGCGCAGCGGTCGGGAGCGAGGAAGTCTTCGTGGCAGACGTGCCGGAGCCGTTCGAGAAACATTTCGGCGGCGTTCGGACCATTGACCTGGTCGAGTTCGTGGACCTGCCAGGCGAGCATGGTCGCCACCCGCCCCAATGAGGGTGCCAGGCTGACGTCGAGGTAGCGGGCGAAGGCTTCCGCGGCGTCGGAATGCCGATGCTGGAGACCGAGTACCCGACTGGAATCTCGCAGATGTGGCGGGTTCTCGCTGGCGACGCCGGAGGTGCGCGACATCGCGGCCAGTTCCTCCAGCAACTGCCAGGAACGGTCGAGTTCCAGGCAAGCCATGGTCTTTTTGCTCAGCCAGTGCAAGGCCTCGTATTCCGCATAGGGATGGCCTGTTTCGCGAGCCGCGTCGATGGCCTCGGCCAGCCACCGATCCGCCGCGGCGGGGTCGTAGGCCGCCAGATGCGCCAGACCTCTATGCCCGAACGCACGGGACCGGACCTCAGGGTCGCTGCTCATCGCCGCGACCCGGTCACATAGTTCGATACAGAGCGGCGCATTCTGCACGGGCCCGCACAATGCGACCTCGGCCTGCAACATCAGCGCCTCGGACAGGATTGGGCCCGGCTGGGGATGATCGGCGATCAACTCTTCGAGCGCCTGGCTCGTCTGCTCCCAGTCGCACGTCATGCGCAGATTGCGCGCCCAGAGCAGCCGCACGTTCGCCTCCAACGCCGGAGCGATCGTCTCGTGCCCAGCGCGGGCGAGTGCGTCCGTGCACGCTTCGGTGCCGCCGACGTGGTCGCCTTCGGCTGACAGGCATTCCGCGAGAAGCGCCGACGCCTCGAACGAGGGCGTCTGCTCCACCGCGATCCGGGCGAGGTCGCGCGCTTTGGAGACGGAGCCCAAGATGAACTGCCGCCGCGCCGCCGCAAGCGCGAGCGTCCCGGCTTTGGTTCGATTTCGGGCGGCCACGGCGACGGCGGCCGCGCGTACCTGTAGCTCGTCGTCCCAATCCTGCTCGGCCTCCAGGATTTCCAGTAGACGCGTGTGGTGGCGCCGCCAACGAGGGGCATTGGCGGCGCCACGATCGCGCAGGATCTGGGCGAACAGCGGGTGGTGGATCAGGTACCGGTCGTAGTCGCCACGCGGTTCGGCCGGACGCACCAGGCCGTGCTCGGAGAACAGGACATGCAGTCGTTCGTATACGTCGTCGATGTCCATGCGCGCCAGCCGCGCGAGGTAGTCGACTTCGAAGCTGTAACCGATCAACGCCGCGACTTCGAGCAGACGCTGATCCTCGTCGACGAGGTACGACAGCCGCTCTTCCAACACGGCGGTGATCTGCTGCGGCGCCGAGCCGCCCGCATGGTCTCCCAGTCGAACCATCGACTCGGCGAACAGCGGATTGCCCGCACTCAGTCGAACGATCTTCGAAACGACGTGCGGTGCGACGGAGCTACCACCCGCGGATTGGCGGATTAGCAGTTCGGTATCGGCACTCGACAGTCGAGGAAGATCCATGACGACCGTCTCCGGCAGGTACCGGCACAACCGGAACACCGCACGCTGCAGCGGATGCGTCTGATCCGGGGAACGCAGCTGATCGGGACGGTAGGCGAGGACGAGGACCAACGGACCCTTCACCCGCAGCGCGATCGTGGTGAGCAGATCGATGGTGGCGGTGTCGGCCCAATGCAGATCGTCCAGGACCATGAGCACCGGGCTGTCGGTGAGCAGATCCTCGATCAACCGCAGTAGTTGGTCGAGCCTGCTGTCGATCTCGGTTTCGTCGCGACCCGACTCGGCGTACGTCTGTCCGGTGCGGACGCCCGCCGCCAGCAGTTGACCGACAATCGGGACCGACTCGATCCAGTCCGGCGCGTGCTCGCGGAAGGACGACACCATTCGGTTCAATCGACCTCGCGCGCCCGAGCGCTCCGCGGACGAGGCCAACGACCGCAGACACTCGCGGATCGCCTGGAAAGAGTCTGAGGCCAGCGAGTTCAACATCGCCTGCCCGTATCCGGCCAGCAACCCCGCTTCGGCGTGCTCCGTCATCGCTCGATGAGCAAGAGTGGCCAAGAGGCTCGTCTTGCCGACGCCTGCTTCGCCGCGCAACACCAGCACGGTGCTTTCGCCGGTCCGGACGGCGTGGTCGACGCGGCCTAGTAGCTGCGAGAGTTCATCGACGCGGTCGACCAGAGGAGGCGGCGCAAGAAGGCGCGACAACCCGATCCCCTCCCACTCATCCGGTTCAGTGAGCACGAATCGTACTCGACGGCAGAGCGTTTGGCCTGGGAAAGCGGGTTCGTGTCAAGCCCGGTTGTCCTACTGTGGGGTTTGGATTCCGGCATGTAGCGTCGGGCGCTGAGTGGCGGTTGAGGTTCCAGTCTTCGTATCCGGTTCGCGGGTGACGGCGGCAGAGTTCTTGCGAGGGCGGGTCTGTGGACGGTGGCCGCCATTTGTCTATCGACCGTAGTCAAATGGTTCTGACGGGAGAGAAATGGTGGTTTCGGATGCCCCGAGAACCACCATTTCTCTCCCGTCGATCGGGAGCCGGGTGAAGTAAGGGGCCGGTCGTCTTTTCCCGCGGGCGTTCGGGGGATACCGTGGGGGGTCGTTCGATCTTGATGGCTAGGGGAAGGCGTCATGGCACTGTCGCGTCGGCGGTTGTTGGTTGCGTCGGCGGTTGGTGGGGCCGCGGCGGTGGTTGGGGCGCCGGTGGCGGGGGCTGCCGAGTTGCGGGTGGTCGGGGTCGGGGATCCGGAGTATTTGCCGTTGGTGCTGCGTGGGTACAACCGGCGTTTCCTGGCGCGGCCGGAGCAGATCTATGTGCCGACTTCGGTCGAGCAGGTGCGCGTCGCGGTGGGGCGGGCGGTCGCGGCGGGGTCGCGGTTGGCGGTGCGGTCGGGCGGGCACTGTTTCGAGGATTTCGTCGACTCGGCGCAGACGCGGTCGATCATCGATCTGAGCCGGATGAACGAGGTGCGCTGGGACGAGACGCACCGGGCGTTCTCGGTGGACGCCGGTGCGGAGCTCGGCGCGGTGTACGAGGCGCTGCATCGGCGCTGGGGCGTGACGATTCCGGCGGGGATCTGCCTGGGCGTCGGCATGGGCGGGCATGTGAGCGGTGGTGGGTACGGGCCGCTGTCGCGGCGGCTCGGGCTGGTCGCGGATTATCTGTACGGGGTCGAGGTCGTCACCGTCGGCGCGGACGGGGAAGCCAGGGTGGTCCTGGCGACCGAAGATGGCGCGGATTCGGATCTTTGGTGGGCGCACACCGGCGGCGGTGGTGGCAATTTCGGTGTGGTGACGCGGTATCTGCTGCGTGCGCCGCTGTCCGATGGCGCCGACCCCGCGACGGCGCTGCCGAAACCGCCTGGCGCGATGCTGAATTCGCGGGTGGTTCTGCCGTTGATGAGCGAGACCGCGTTCGTGCGGCTGCTCGGGAACTATCTGGCGTTCTTCGAGCGCAACAACGCGCCGGGCAATCGGTTCGCGGGACTTTACGCGCCGTTGAGTTTCCGGACGGTCGGCACGGGGTTCGCGCAGATGCTGGTGCTGTTGGACGCCGATTCTTCCGACGCCCGAGCGCAATTCGACGAGTTCCTCGGTGCGGTGCTCGACGGGGTGGACGCTGTTCCGGTCGTGCAGCCGGTCGCCCAATTGTCGTATTCCGACACGGTGCGGCAGGTGTACTACCCGAAAGGTTCACTGACGCCGCGGGTCAAGGTGAAGGCGGCTTATCTGCGGCGGGCTTACTCCGAGGATCAGCTGCGCGTTTTCTACCGGTACCTGACGGATCTCGCTGTGCTCGGCGAGACGGAGGTGGAGTTCCTGCCTTTCGGCGGTGCCGTCAATGCCGTCGCTTCCGATGCCACGGCGATACCGGCGCGGAACGCTTTCGCGCAGATGCTGATTCATACCGCTTGGCGGCTACCGGATGCCGACGAGCAGCATCTGCGGTGGGCGCGCGAGCTGTTCCGTGCGGTGTACGCGTCCACCGGGGGCGTGCCGGTTCCCAACGCGGACAACGGCGGAAGTTACATCAACTACCCGGACCCCGATCTGGCCGACCCGCGCTGGAACACTTCCGGTGTGCCGTGGCACCGCTTCTACTACGGCGACAACTACCCGAAGTTGTTGCGTATCAAGGAGTCCTGGGATCCGCGCGGCGTCTTCCAGCACGCCCTGTCGATCGGTCGACCGGACTGGTGAGTGCGGCGGACTCGGACGCTCGGCGAAACGCCTGCGCTCTGCCCGCCGGCCTCCAACCACCCCTCACGTAAGCGCGATCACCCGACACGGTCCTCCGGTCCCACCCAAATGCTTCGGCGCTCCGACAACCACCGTCGCACCCGAAGCGGGCGCCGCGCCGAGATTCGCCAGCATCTCCACCCCGTAGCGCCCTGCACCGAGAATCGCGCTGTGCGCGCCATGGTCTCGGCTGAGCGCGTGGTCCAGGCTAAGCGTGTCCACCCCGACTCCGACGACCCCGCACCGCTCCACCAGGTACGCGGCCGCGTCGGGTGCGATGCCCGGCGCGTGCGGCGCGCCGTGGGAGTCGAGATTGAGAAACGCCGCGGCATCGCCGATGTGGCGTTCCCAGCCGGAATACATTGCGACGAACGCCCTTTCGGGAATGCGGCCGTGTTCGGACTGCCAGCGATCGATATCGTCGATGGTGAGTGCCGCGTCGGCGTCGCGCTCGGCCCGCGCGCTGATGTCGATGACCACCAGTGGCGCGACGAGATCCGTCACTTCCACTACGTCGGTGGTCGCGCCGCCTGGCACGCGATGCGCGGGCGCGTCCAGGTGGGTGCCGGAGTGTTCCCAGAAGGCGAGGGCGTTCTGGCCGAATCCGCCGAGGGCGTGCCAGGCGACCGGCGTCGTGGTGAACGGCGGGTTGCCTGGCCAAGTCGGCAGTCGCGAGCTCAGGGTGTGGGTCAGATCGAGGACGCCGCCGGACGGCGGAACGGCGCGGGCGGGTGGCGCGGCGGCGGCGAGGGCTGTGAGCCCCGCGGCGGCGAAGAGCGCGCGACGGCTGGGCCGGGCGGCGTTCTCGTGGGCGAGCTCGACGATACGCGGCGCGCACATGTCAGCGGTTCCGGATCTGCGGCATGGTGGTCCTGACTCTCGGCGAGCGGCGGCGCTCGCGAATGCGCGTGCTGGGCGGTGTCCTTGGACCGGCGACATCCGACGACCCCGACCGAAGATAACCGGTTCCCGCCGCGGCGACCTGGATAGCTGGCGAATGTCACTGCGGCTGGGCAGAATCGCGCCAATGATCGCCGACCGCCGTTCCCGCGCCGTCGCGTCGCTGCGGGGGCTCACCGTCGGCGACGCGTTCGGCGGCTGCTTCTTCGTCCCAGACAACCTGCCCGCGCTGCGTGCGCGCGAATTGCCGCCGGACCCCTGGTGGTGGACCGACGACACCGAGATGGCGTGCTCGGTCTTCGCCGTCCTCGATCGTCACGGTCGCGTCGACCAGGACGCGCTCGCCGCCTCCTTCGCCGAACACCACGACTTCGACCGCGGCTACGGTCCGAGCGCCAACCGCATGCTGCGCCTCATCCGGCAGGAGGGCGGCGACTGGCGCGAGCTGGCGACCGCCGCGTTCGGCGGGAAGGGCTCCTGGGGCAACGGCGCTGCGATGCGGGTCGCTCCGCTGGGCGCGTACTTCGCCGACGATCCGGACCGGCTGATCGACGAGGCGGCAGCCTCGGCCGAGATCACGCACGCCCATCCGGAAGGTGTCGCGGGCGCGATCGCCGTGGCGCTCGCCGCGGCCATCACGCGATCGCGCGGCGCGGATCTGCTCGACGCGGTCGCGGCGCGCACACCATCGGGTGCGGTCGGCGACGGCATCGCCGCGGCACGCGACTTGCTCGATGCCGATCCCGCCGAGGCCGCCCGAGCGCTCGGCAACGGCCGCGAGGTCTCGGCTCCCGACACGGTGCCGTTCTGCCTGTGGATCGCCGCCCGCTTCGACGACTTCGCCGAGGCGTGCTGGGCCACCGCGAGCGCCGGCGGCGACGTGGACACGACATGCGCGATCGTCGGCGGCATCCTCGGCGCGCGCGGCGCGACGATTCCGGACGAATGGCTGCGGCGATGCGAGGAATTGCCGGACTGGTCGGGCGTCACGCTCGGCGGGTCCGCGCTGCGACAAGGGTAGTTATCGACTGGCAATTCAACGAGCGGCGCCGATCCCGCGCCACCCGTCGAACACCGGCGCGCAGGTCGGTATAGTCGCCGCGGATGAGTAGTTCCGCCGCCTGTGATGTGCCGATGTCGTCGACCCGCCGGTTAGGGCGTGTGGTCTGGCTTGTGCCTGCGCTGCTCGTGGCGTTCACCACGCTGTGTCTGACGCTGCCGCTCTGGCCGTTCAAGGAGATCACCGGCGGCTTCATCGACCTGCAGGTCTACCGTCTCGGCGTCGAAACGCTGCGCGACGGCGGCGACATGTACGGACAACTCCCGCAGACGACCATCGGCATCGGTCTGCCCTTCATCTATCCGCCGTTCGCCGCCCTGGTGCTCGCGCCGTTCGCGCTGCTGCCCTGGGACGTCGCGGCGTTCGCCTTCTTCGTCACCTCGGTGGCCGCGCTGACGATCACGCTGTACCTGGTCGCCCGGCGGGTCTGGCCGGGCGAGAACGCGCGGCGGGTCGCGTTGTTCGCCACCGCCTGCGCGGCGCCGCTGGCCCTGCTGCTGGAACCGACCCGCTCGACGCTGGACTTCGGCCAGGTCAACCTGCTGCTGATGGCGCTGGTCGCGGCCGACTGCCTGACCGAGAAGCCGAAGTGGCGGCGCGGCATGCTGATCGGCATCGCGGCGGCGATCAAGCTGACTCCTGCCGCATTCGTCCTGTTCTTCCTGGTTCGCCGCGACTACAAGTCGGCGATCACCGCCGCCGTCACCGGCGCCGCCGCGACCGCGCTCAGCTTCCTCGTGCTGCCGAGCACCTCGGCGAAGTACTGGTTCGGCGGCCTCGGCAATGTGGACGGCCTGAGCGGCTCGGCGTTCCACACCAACCAGTCGATCCAGGCGGTGCTCGCCCGGTTGCGGGTGCCGGAGCCCGCTTTCACCCTCGTCTGGCTGGTGGCCGGCGCGGCCCTGCTCGCGCTCGTCGTGCTCGCGATGCGGCGGGCGGCCGACGCTCCCGCGCTCGCACTGGCCATCAACGCGGTCTTCACTTTGCTGGTCTCGCCGATTTCGTGGTCGCACCACTGGATCTGGATCGCGCCCGCGCTGTTCGCCGTGATCGGCTACGCGATCCGGCTGCCGTGGCGGCGTGCGCTGGGCTGGTACGCGGTCGCCGCCGCCGTCGGTGCGGTGTTCGTCTACGGTCCGCAGAACTGGCTACCCAACGGCGAACAGCGCGAGTCGCTGTGGACGCCGTGGCAGCATTTCATCGGCAATACCTACGTGTGGCTGAGCGTGCTGCTTGTGGTGTTGTTCCTCGCGACGTCCAGGCGCAAGACGGCGGCGCTGACACCGGCGCACGTCCGGCAGGACGTACCCCAGCCGGTTTCGTAGCCGGTTCACCAGAGCGCGCGCGTCATCTCGGCTTCGAGGCGCGGGTCCGTGTCGGAGCACGGACGACACCGAATTTGGCGCTGCCTACCGCCCGGTGTAGAGGAGCTGGGCGGGGCAGCCGCGACTGATTCAACGGGCCGTTCCTGAGCCGCGAGTACTCGGTTCGATGAGAAAGCGCTGAGAATCGGCCCGGGCTCAGGCCAGGGAGGCCAGCCACTCGTGCATCCAGCTCAGCGCCGTCTCGCCGCCGCCGACGGGGTAGCTGCCGTAGAGGGTGTGCGCCTCGGAGCGGTAGAACTCCTCGAGCTTCCTGCGGCGTTCCTCGTTGGCGGAGTCCGAGAGCTGGTTCTGCAGCAGCGCGACACCGCCGCGCGCCATCAGATCGTTGACGATGGTTCCGAATTCGAGCTGGTAACGCCACATGTTGGCGAGGTCGGGGCTGGAGCTCTGGGCCAGGAAACCGGCGAACCTGGTGACGAAGTCGTCGGAGGCGGTGGCGCAGTAGAGATCGCCGACCGCGCAGATCGTGCGGGTCTGCGGCGTGACCCAGCCGAATCCGCCCACCCGCGGACCGCCCGCGCCCGCGCCGCCGACCGGCGGGCCGACCAACGCGTCGGTGGGGGAGCGGCGCGGGTCGGAGATGAGGCCGACCGCCACGATCCGTTGCGGCGGCACCACGCCGAGCCCGGTGCCGATCTCGGCGGCCACGTCGCCCGCCGCGTCGGCGCCCTGGCTGTAGCCGACCAGCGCGAGCTTGGTCGCGCCGCACTGGCGCCCCATCGCGCCGAGCATGCCGCGGGCGTTGTCGACGGCTTCCTTCTTGGACGCGCCGTACACGTCGCCCTCCCACGGGAAGGCGGTCGCGGCGTAGCTGACGTAGTCGACACGCACCGAGGACGGCAAGCCATCGGTCACTCCGGCGAGCATGCCGGGACCTGGCCGGTGCTCGTCGCTCTCCCAGGTACCCGGAATCGCCACGACGTACATGCTCGGACAGCCCGGATCGGCCTGCGCCCCGCCGCCGACGGAAATGGTGGACAACGCCATCGCCGAGATAGCGATGACCGCACGAAGAAGTGTGGATCGCATGGTGCCGCTCCCCTTGCTGCACGCCCCGCTGGGGCTCCACTGACCGATCCGCCCCCCGGAAGACCCCAGTCGGCGCTGCCGGACGGAGCCGTCCGAACCCGAGAGGGGGTTGCTGTACAGCTTGTGGGACGTCCGGAAGGCGGCTTTGAGACCATAGGGTCTCAGATGCATGCGAGGGTAGCCCAGGCGTGCGACGGCACACAATCGCCGCCAATAGTGATTCAGATCACCAAACCGGCGGAAGTTTCGACGTTTCGACCGACCCCGCCGCTCCCATCAGCGAATTCGCGCTACGGCTCCCGCTTCTTCCGGCCAGCGCTGCGCCCACGGCCTCGCCTTTTCGATTTGCGCTGCGACGCGCAGGATTTCGAGTTCACCGTCGGGACGGCCGACCAGCTGGACGCTGAGCGGCAGTCCGGAATCCGACCAGCCCGCGGGGATCGCGGCGGCCGGGTTACCGCACACGTTCCACATCGCGGTGTAGGCGGTCATCGGCATGCTGCGCAGGATCGCGTGCAGCGCGCCCGCACCGTCCAGCCTGCCGACCGGCGGCGGCAGCTGCGGCAAGGTCGGGGTGAGCACAAGGTCGTAGCGTTCGAAAACGCGGTGGACCCGGGCGGCGACTCGTTCGCCGTGGCGCTCCGCCCAACGCAGCACGGGTTCGGGTGCGAGCGCACGCGCGGTGGCCGCGAGTGTGCGAGTACGGCGCTCGAGGAGGTCGGGGCGGTCGACGCGCTCGGCCTCCTCTCTGATGCCGCCGAGGAATTGCGGGAAGAACGCGGAGGTGGCGTCGGGATAGTCGGGATCGAATTCCTCGACGTGGTGGCCGAGTTCGGTCAACGTGCCGGCCATCGAGCGGACCGCCGCGGCGCACTCGGGATCGAGGCGGGTCATGGGCACGGCGGAGCGCACCGACACGGCGATCCGCAAGGGCGTCGCGGGGGCGGCCGCCGAGAACGAGATCGTCGGCGCGGGCGCGTGCCAGCGATCCCCGGCGACGGTACCGCTGATGACGTCGTAGAGCAGTGCGCTGTCGGCGACCGACCTGGTCAGCACGCCGAGCGTGCCGAGCGCGCGCCACAGGTCACCGTTGGGCGCGGTGCTGACCCGCCCGCGCTGCGGCTTCAAACCGAACAGACCGCAGCACGCCGCCGGAATCCGGATCGAGCCGCCGCCGTCGCCGCCGGTGGCCGCCGCCACCACGCCCGCCGCTACCGCCGCCGCGGAACCGCCGCTGGAGCCGCCCGTACTGCGGGTGGTGTCCCAGGGATTGCGCGTGTAGCCGTGCGCCGCGGATTCGGTGAACGGCCAGGTGCCGAACTCCGGCATCGCGGTCTTGCCGACGATGATCGCGCCCGCCGCGCGCAGCCGTCGCACGATCTCCGAGTCGGCCGCGGCGGGTGTGGTCACCGCGGCGCCGCCGTAGGTGGTGCGGACGCCCGCGACGTCGACCTCGTCCTTGATCGCGATCGGCACGCCGTGCAGCGCGCCGAGTTCTCGCCCGGCTGCTTGGTCTTCGTCGCGGGTTCGGGCCTGCGCCAACGCTTCCTCGGCGAGCACGGTGACGAAGGCGTTGAGCCGCGGCTGGACGCGGTCGATGTGCGCGAGGGTCTGCTCGGTGAGTTCGACCGCCGAGATGCGACCGGTACGGATGGCCTCGGCCTGGCCGAGAACTCCGGTGTACCGCGGTCGCTCACTCATCGGGTTCCCTCTCGTGGGGCCGGTGCGTTCACGTGGACGCACGTTCAGTTGTCCGATTAGATGTCGCGCCGTGTGGCGTGTCAAGGGTGGTGCGGGGCATCGGCGCCGTTCGCGGGTGATACTGGCGCGCGTGAACATGATCGCCGTGCTGCGCCGCGTTCTCGCGGTCGTCGCTGTCGTAGGTTCCGCCGTGGCGCCGATGGCGCTGACGCCGCCGGCGCAGGCCGGGCCGCTGACGGACTGCGGGTGGAGCAGACGGATCGGCGCCGACACGCTGAACGTCGCGCTGCCCGACACCTTCGCCAACTACTGGATGGCGGCCGTCCCCGGGTTGCCCGCCGAGGGCATCACCCTGCGCGGCCGGTATCCGCACGGCCGGTACATCTCGTTCACCAGCTACCAGGGATCGCGGACCTTGGACGGCCTGGACGATCTGCGCATCGATCCGGATCCGGGCAGCGTCAACCCGTTCCGGCCCGGAGCGGACCGTGCGGCGACCGAACGCTCTTTCACGGTGCGGGTACTGCCGGGCCCGCGACCCGAGCGGCCCGCGCCGAACACCCTCTACGCGGATTCCGGACTGGCCCTGATCATCTACCGGGTCTACCGCGCCGACGAGGGGCGCGATCCGCTCGGCGGGGAGCCGTTGCCGGAGATCACCGTGCACGGGGCCGACGGCCCGCGCGTACTTCCGGCGTGCACGGCGGATCAGGGGGCGACCGACACGTCCGCCGCGCGCCTGTCCAGCGGTCAGCGTCTGCCCGCGAACGTGCCGGGCCCGGACTACCGCGTGTGGTCCAAGACGAGCGGCGACGGCGTGTTCGCCAACCCGGACAACACCTATCTCGCCTCGCACGTCGCGCCGCGGGCGGGGCAGGTCGCGGTCGTCCGCGCCAAGCTCCCGACGACCCCCGCGACCTACCGCGGCCAGGTGACCATGGCGCCCGCGCAACTGCGGTACTGGTCGATGTGCTCGAACGAACTTGCCACGACCCGTGTTTCGGCCTGCGTCGTCGACGACGAGACGCCGGTCGACGAGCGGGGCTGGTTCACCGTCGTGGTCTCCGATCCCGCCGACCGGCCCGCGAACGCGACCCGTGATTGCGGCGTCGCGTGGTTGCCGACGACCGGTATCACCACCACGCTCTTGATGCGGAACATGCTGCCGGACAAGGATTTCGCGCAGGCGATCCAGCGCGCGCCGGAGGGCGATCCGGCCTCGGGGATGGGGGATTACCACCCGCGTACCGAGTTGCGCGCGACCGCCGAGTTCGAGGCGATCGGCTGCTGAGTTCGCCGTCCGTCAGACCGGAACGAGCAGATGATCGAGCACCCGCCGAACCATCGACGCGACATCCGAATCTCCCAGGCGCAGGGCGGTATTCGCCGCCAGCAACACCGCGTCGAGCTGAAAGGCCGCGAGCTCCGGGTCGAGCTCGCCGATCTCGCCGACCGCCACGGCATGCCGGAACTGCGCCGCGAGGGTGGCGCGCCAGTCGCGTTGGTCGCGCAGCAACGCCTCGCGGACCGACCCTGGGCGGCTGTCGAATTCGGTCATGACGGCGGCGCGGAAACAGCCGCCCGCGAACAGTGGCTCCTCGGCGTAATCGAGCCAGTGCGCTACGAGCGCACGCAGCTGGGGGACTCCGCGCGGCTCACTGCGCGCTGGTTCCACGACGGCGGCGACGAAGAGCTCGCGCGCGTGGTCGATGGCCGCGAGTTGCAGCGTCTCCTTCGATTTGAACAGCGTCTGCACCCCCGCCTTGCTCATGCCGGTGTCGGTGGCGAGGCGGCCGAAGCTGAGGCCGTCGAGGCCGTCGAGGGAGGCTAGGTCGACGGCTCGGCGCAACACCATGCCGCGGGTGCGCGCCCCGCGCAACAGCCGCTTGTCGGTGGTCACGACGCGACCCGCTGACCGAGGCGATGGGCGAGCTGCTTGACCGTTTCGGCGGCGAGCACCGCCTGGCCGTTGGTGGCGAAGTGGATGCGGTCGGCGCTGAGCAGATCGGCGCGGTCGTTGACCGGGTGATCCCACATGTCGACGACTACCGCGCGATACTCGGCGGCCACCCGGCGGGTGATCGCGTTGACGGTGCGGACCCGGTCGGTCCAATCCGCGAACACGGGCACCCGATACGCGCGGCCGAGCGTGAAAGTCGTCAGCTGTGCGCCCGTCGCCGCGGCGCGGCGGTACAGCTCGCGCAGGCGTCCCTCGATCAGCGCGTAGTCGGGGGTTCGGCGGACGATGTCGTTGGCGCCGCACGGCAGGTGCAGCAGGTCGGGGGCGAAATCGATCATGCGATCCAGCTGGTCGAAGGCCTGTTCGGTCGTGGCGCCGTCGACCGCAGTGTTGAGGTACGCCAGGTCGGGCGCGACCCGCCGCAGCGCGTCGGCGACGCGGTCGGCCCAGGACAGGCTGGCGTATCCGGAGCGCGGATCGCCGGTGCCTGCCGAGAGGCTGTCGCCGATCACCCCGAAGCGCCGCCAGGGTGCGTCGAACAGGAGGGCCGCGGACTCCAAGGCGGACAAGCAGTACGGGTCCGATTCTTCGGTGCTGAAGTGCTCTGCGATGCTCACGAACTAAACATACGTCCGACCGTATACAGCGATCAAGAGCGAATTCCTGGCCGGAATTCTCGATTTCGGACCGGTCGTTTTAGTTCGCGAAACACGCTGCACCCCAATGTTTCCGGTCGGATCGCGGTAAGATCACGTCGGCGTTTTCGAACCGTCGCCGACATTCTGAAGAGGGGTACAGCTGTGAGCATGATTCTCGCTACGGCACATGACATGTACGGCACAGTGCTGGCCCAGGTCGGGAACCCGACCCCCGAGGCCCCGCCCATCTCGGACAAGATCCTCCAGATGGTTCGCTACCTCACCTGGTTCGTGCTGCTCTCGGGAATCGCCGCCATCACCTACGCGGGCGGCCGGTTCGCCTGGGAGAAGTGGACCGGCGGCGGCCTCCAGTCGCCGAAGATGGTGGCCGGAGCCATGCTGGGCGGCGCCATCGCCACCAGTGCGGGCACCATCATGAACGCCGTCGTCGGCTGAGGCCGGGCCGGGCGTCGGTCAGACGGCGCGCCACTTGATGGAGCAGCCCATGCTCGGTCGCTGCGGCTCCGGCGCGGGCTTGCCCGCGCGCACCGCGGCGAGTGCGGCGCGCAGCTCCGAGCCGGTGACGGGTTTGCCGTTGCCCGGGGTGGATTCGTCGAACGCGCCGCGATAGGCCAGCAGGAGACGCGCGTCGTAGAGGAAGAAGTCCGGGGTGCAGGCCGCGCCGAAAACGCGGCCGACCGACTGGGTTTCGTCGATGAGGTACGGGAACGTCCACCCGGCCCGTTCCGCTTGTGCGCGAAGACCTTCCGGCTTGTCGTCCGGATAAGCGTCGGCGTCGTTGGTGCAGATCGCCACGGCGGGCACGCCCGAGTCGGCGATCACCGCGCCGAGTTCGTTCTCGATGTGCTTCACATACGGGCAGTGGTTGCACGCGAAGACGACCAGCAGTCCGGGACCGTTCGCGTAATCGGACAGGCGATGGGTCCGGCCGTCCAGGTCGCGCAGCGCGAATTCGGGCGCGCGCGTGCCCAGCGGGACCATCAAGGATTCGAGTGCCATGGCTGCCTCCGTCCGGTTCCCTTACGAGGGTAACCGGGTCGCGGAGTCCGCGGGCGTTGTCGAACGGTCTACCGCGGGCGCCTCACTTCGTCAGATCGGCGGGATCGGTGTTGGCGCCGCACAGCACGACGCACACCCGCTCGCCGGGCGCGGGACGGTACGCGCCGGAGGTCAGCGCGGCCATGGCGGTCGCGGCGGCGTGTTCGACCGCCAAGCGATGCTCGGCCCAGAGGGCCCTGCGGGTGGCGACGATCTCCTCGTCCGAGACGAGTACCGACACCGAGTCCGCCGCGTGGGCCGCGACGAGGGCCAGTTCGGTGACGCGGCGGGCGCCGAGCGCGTCGGCGGCCACCGAGTCGACCGCGACGTCGACGGGTGCGCCGGCGGCGAGCGCGGCGTGCAGCGCACGGCAGTTCCGCGGTTCCACGGCGACCACGCGGAGGCCGTGATGGGCCGCCGCGGTGGCGATCCCGGCGAACAAGCCACCACCGCCGACCGCGACGACGACGGTGTCCAGCCGGGGCAGCCGCCGATGGATCTCGGTCAGCAGGGTGCCCGCGCCCGCGGCGATGAGCGGGTTGTCGTAGGCGTGCGAGAGCAGCGCGCCGCTGGACTCGGCGAAGGCGTGGCAGGCCGCGAGCGCGTCAGCGTACTGCTCGCCGACCAGCCGGACGTCCGCGCCGTAGCCGCGCAGCTTGTCGATCTTCACCGTGGGCGCGGTGGCGGGCAGGAAGACCGTGGCGGGCACGTGCTGGCTGCGCGCCGCCCACGCGCAGGCCATGCCCGCGTTGCCGCCGGAGGCGATGGTGACGCCGGAGTCGGGCAGGCTGCCCGCCTCGCGGTGCGCCTGGAGGAAGTTCTGCGCGCCCCTGGCCTTGAACGTCCCGGTGTGCTGGAGGAATTCGAGGGCCAGCCAGAGGCCGGGCGACCCGTCGTCCGGGGAGTCGGCGGGCGCGACCGTGACGGGTCGGACGCGCCCCGCGATGCGCTCGGCGGCCGCCTCGATGTCGTCGTAACCAAGTTTCGTCGGGTTCGGTTCCATCGGGCTCCTCCGGCATCATCAGGCGAACGCGATCATAGTCAGCCGCGCGGGGGCTGGAATTACGCGTGCGGAACGCGCAATTTGCCGACCAATTGCGCGAATACGGCGCGGATTACCGTTGAGTCAGCGGAAAAGCTGTCATGCTCTGTTTCGTTCGCTGATCCGACCCGCTGCCGAGTGCACGGGATGAAGAGAGGTCGATCCGTGAAATCGAGTTGGATGGCGGTGCCCTTGCTGTTGGTCGTCGCGGTATCGGGTTGTTCCGGGGACACTTCGGCCGATACCGCTGCTACCTCGACAGTGGCACCGGCGAAAGCGGCGGGCACGTCGACGGTCGCCGCACCGCGAAACGTCGATTCCGCGGGCGGCGTCGACATACCGCTCGGGGAGAAGAAATCGGTGCCCGTTCCCGCCGACGCGATCATGGAAATCAAGGTTCCCGCGGCATGGGGGACCGCCGTCGACAGCGTGCGCTGCGCGGTAACCGACAGCAACGGACGTAACGAGGATCTGCGTTCTTCGGAGCCGAAGAAACAAGAGGACATCGCGGGCGAACAGTGGATCACGCTGTGGACCTTCTCC
Organism: Nocardia bhagyanarayanae; assembly: GCF_006716565.1. Classification (NCBI taxonomy): domain Bacteria; kingdom Bacillati; phylum Actinomycetota; class Actinomycetes; order Mycobacteriales; family Nocardiaceae; genus Nocardia; species Nocardia bhagyanarayanae. Next base: position 3,128,073 of record NZ_VFPG01000001.1, read on the forward strand.
TCGCCGCCCGCCACCGAGGTCACCGTCGGCTGCGTGGACGCGGACAACGCGGTCACCGCGGCCGAGCTGCGCTACATCCGCGTCGTTCCGCGCGGGCTCGCGCCGAGCTGAGCCCACCGCGGCGGCGGCGGTGGGCGTTCACGCATTCGGTGCCGCTCGCGCTACTTCCCGTGGGCGCGCAGCTGATAGAGGCCCTTGGTCACCGCGACGGTGTTGCCGTCGGCATCGGTGACGACCGATTCCAGGGTGAAGTCCGACTTCCCGCGCTCGGCCGCCTCGGCCTCGATCCGCGCGATCTCCTCCTCCGGCAGCGTGGCCTCGGCGCGCAGCTGCGATTTCGCCATGCCGACGAACTTGATCTCGAAGCCCTTCACCAGCGGGTAGTAGGCGGAATTGTCGAACGTCGCCACGGCGATCGCGCCGCCGAGAACCTCCGCCACGGTGAACTGGACGCCCGCGTAGATCACCCCGAAGTGATTGCCGTTGCCCTCCAGCGGCACCGTCGTGGCGGCGAATCCGCGGCGCACCTCGACCGCTTGGACGCCCATCTTGGCGGCCGCGGGGATGGTGAACTCCAAGGCGCCGTTGATGATGTCGACGAACGGAGGGGCGTCGTCGGTGCTGTTGTCGGTCATGCGGACCGATTCCTTTCGCGCGTGCGGTCCGGCGTGCCATCGGCCACACGGCGTCCGCGGGCCTGCCCGCCGCGGACCTCGTCGTCCCTGATTCACCGGTCCCGTCCTCGGCGAGGGCGGGTGCCCTCAGATTAGGAAACGGGCGGTGCGCCGCGCAATCGCGGTTGTCGGTGCCGCTGAGTAGCCTCGGCATCGTGGGCGACGACGGTTATCGCGAGCGCCCGTCCCGACTGGACGGCGCGGTGCTGTGGACGCGCACCGTGTCCCGCGCCGAGGAACCGCTGCCCGTCCTGCCGGACGGCTGCATGGACCTGCTGTGGCGGGACGGCACGCTGTTCGTCGCGGGGCCCGACACGACCGCGCATCCCGCGGGCAGTCCGAAGCCCGCGCGGTACACGGGCTTGCGGTTCTTTCCCGGCACGGCGCCCGCGCTGCTCGGCGTGCCGGCGCACGAATTGCGGGACCAGCGGGTCGAATTGGCGAATCTGTGGCCTGCGGCGACCGTGCGGGAGTTGGCGGGGCGGGTCTCGGACGCGCCCGACCGAGCCGCCGCGCTCGAGTCCATCGCGCTGCGCCGCGCGGCCGAGGCCGAGCCACCCGATCCGCTACTGCGCCGCGTCGTCGCGGCTTTGCGCGCGGGCCGATCGGTCGCCGCGACCGCCGACGCCGCGGGCGTGAATGCCCGCCTGCTGCACCGCCGTTCGCTGGCCGCCTTCGGCTACGGACCCAAGACGCTGGCCCGCATCCTGCGCCTCCAGCGCGCGCTGTCCGCCGTCCGCGCGGGCACCCCACCCGCCGATGTCGCGATCGCCACCGGGTACGCCGACCAGGCGCATCTGTCACGCGATATGCGCGAGTTGGCGGGCATGACGTTGAGCGAGTGGACCGCCCGCCGCGGGACGTGATGCCCGGCATACCCGAACGCCGCGGCCACGACTACCTCCGGCACGGCGGAAATCTCAGGCCAGCGGTGCGTACAGGTCGATTCCGTTTCCGTCGGGGTCCTGGACGACGGCGTAGCGCTGGCCCCACGGCGCGTCCCACGGCTTCAGCTCGCCCTGGTAGCCCGCGGAGACCAGATCGGCGTAGATCGAGTCGACCTCGGCGGCGTCGGCGCAGCGGAAGGCGAGGCCGATGCGGCCCGCGCTGGTCGGCGGCTCCCATTCGGCGTGGAAGGAACGAACCGTGTCCTCGGTGTCGAGGGCGAGGCGAAGGCCGCCGGAGAGTTGGGCTTCGACGTGCGGCTGGATTTCCGCGTCGGCGGGGAACTCGAGGCCGAGGCGGCGGTAGAAGGCCAGCGAGGCGGCCATGTTCGAGGTGATGATGCCGATGAAGTCCAGTTGCGGTGTCATGTCGGCAGCGTAAGGGCGGCGGGCGGGCTCGGTCTTGAAGGAATCGGACACTCAGTGCGTCGGTGCGGGCACCAGTTCGGCGATGAGGTTCTCGACCAGGATGCGGATCCGGTCGCGGATGGTGCGGACCACCTCGATGGTCTGTCCGGCCGGGTCGGGCAGCACCCAGTCGCGGTAGCTGATGCCTGGGAAGAACGGGCAGGCGTCGCCGCAACCCATGGTGATCACCACGTCGGAGACCCCGACCGCCTCGTCGGTCAGCTTCTTCGGCGTGTTGTCCGCGATGTCGATGCCGACCTCCCCCATGGCCTCGACCGCGACCGAATTCAATTCGGCCGCAGGCGCACTGCCCGCGGACCTGACCTCGATGCGATCACCGGCGAGAGCGGTCAGAAACCCGGCGGCCATCTGGGATCTGCCTGCGTCGTGCACGCAGACGAACAGCACACTGGGCTTGTGGGCCATCGGGACGCCTTTCGGTGGGCGAAGCTGGGGGTAATGCGGTGGCCGGACCCGTCCGACGGCGCGGAGTGGTCTCGGTGCGTGCCGTCCCGGGAGGCTCGGGCCGAAACGCTGTCGTAGCGTAAGGGATACGGGCGATCGCCCGGCGAGGATGGGGCACCTGTGGCGGCTGTTCGGCACCGTCTTTTCCGCAGCCGCGCGGTGTTCGTGCTGCTAGAGGCGGTGGAACCCGGAGTCGTTGCCTCAGCGAAGGACGCAGGTCGGGAGAGAACGGACCGGTCGGTCGCGAAAATTGCCCGATCGCCCGGCAGCATCATCGAGACCCGTTGGCGCGCTTGACTAGTGAGGTTTGCGACGAATTTCGCAGCCTTCTCGTTTTGCGAACCGAGTCGCCCCGGGCAGCGCCCTGATCGAGCCGCGCGGCGGCCCTGGGTGAGTCGCGCCCCGAGCCGCGCGGGGCGCGCGTTGTTCGGCAGCACTCGGCCGCTCCCGAACGGATTTTCCGCAAGTGGGCTGGAACGCGGAACCGCCGCGACGTCCGGATAACGTCGCGGCGGCCGGTTGCGCTTGCTCAGATCGGGCGCAGATCGATCACCTTGCGCAGCCGCGCCCGGTCGCGCTCGAGCCGACGCGCCTCGTAGGCGATGGGGAAGTAGCGCACCCGCTCGGGCAGCAGGGGCACGATCCGCGCGATCAGCCAGCCGAGCACCCGCAGCTTGCGTTCGTCGGCGGCGGTCCACGTGAGGCCCAGCTTGCGCCGCGCGGGCTCCGGCGTGGTGCCGACCGTGACGAAGTACTGCATCCGTCCGATCGGCGCGACAGCCGCGCGCCAGAGCGGCGCCAATGCGCGCGGAAGCTGCTCGGGCGGCGCGACCGAGCGGATCACCCGCAGGTAGTCGTGCGCGGTGGGCGTTTCTTGCAGGTGGTTCTCGACCACGTCGTCGAAGAACTTCTCGAACGCGGCGTAGGTCGCGGGAACCTCCTTGGGCGCCACCGAGAAGTTGCGCATCAACTGCAGCGTCTCCTGGTAGTACGCCTCCTTCTCGGCGTAGGTGAGCGGGCGGCGGGCGAAGTACTTCGCGCTCTCGGTGAACGCGAAGGTTCCGGTGTGCAGCACCCAGGCCCACGGGCCGGAGGCCAGCGCCTTGTGCCGCACGCCCGCGGCGTCGGTGGTGTTCAGCGAGGCGTGCATCGCGCGCAGCCGGTCGGCCTCGGCGAGCGCCTCCTCGCCGCCGTAGACCCACATCATCACCGAGGAAAGGCTGCGCACCGCGCGGCCCATGGGATCGGTGCGGAAGGTGGAGTGCTCGTCGACGACGGCGGAGATGGTCGGCTCCATGGTCTGCAGGAGGAAGGCGGATCCGGCCGTCAGCGAGAACGTGATCAGGCCCGTCTCGTCCCACATCCTGGTGCCCGGCGCGAAGGGGCGGCGTGGCGGCAGCTCCCGCGCGGTGGTTTCGAGTGCGGCGGACGCGGTCATTGCGATCTCCTTTGATCGACCCACTTCAGAACGATGAGATGATTAGCATACCAATCTCTCATTCTCTTGGCGCGGCGAAAAAACGGCCGGAGCGGATGCGGAGGTACGCCTACGCTGGCTGCCATGAGTACGCAGTGGCGCGAGCGCACCGGCCGGATCGGCGTCCTCACCGGCGCGGGCATATCCACCGATTCCGGGATCCCGGATTTCCGCGGGCCGCGCGGGGTGTGGACGAAAGACCCCATCGCCGAACTGCTCTCGACCTACGACAACTACCTGGCCGATCCGGAGCTCCGGCAGCGCGCGTGGCTCGCGAGGCGCGACAACCCCGCCTGGCAGGCCACCCCGAACGCCGCCCACAAGGCGCTCGCCGAGCTGGCGAAGGCGGGTCGCGCGGTCACGATCATCACCCAGAACATCGACCGCCTGCACCAGCGCGCGGGCTCGGCGCCCGAGCGGGTCATCGAGATCCACGGCAACATGTTCGAGGTCGTCTGCGTCGAGTGCGATTTCGAGACAAGCATGGCCGCCACCCTCGAGCGCGTCGCCGCGGGCGAGCCCGATCCGCCGTGCCCCGAGTGCGGCGGCATCCTCAAGTCCGCGACGATCATGTTCGGCCAGCAGATGGACCACCGCAGCCTGACCAAGGCCGCGATCACCGCCGAGACCAGCGACATCTTCCTGGCCATCGGCACCTCGCTGCAGGTCGAACCCGCCGCCTCGATGTGCGCCGTCGCCGTCCGCGCGGGCGCCGACCTCGTCATCGTCAACGCCGAGCCGACCCCCTACGACGACCTCGCCACCGAGGTCGTCCGCGAACCCATCGGCACCGCCGTCCCGCGCCTGGTCGCCGAAATCCTCGATGCCGGGAAGAGCTGATCAGGCGATAGGGCCGAGGACGCGGTCGAGGTAGAGGTTGGCGAAGCGGCCCTTGGGGTCGAAGCGGCGGCGGACCTCGGTGAAGCGGTCCCAGTCCGGGTAGCGCTCGCGCAGAGTGTCGGCGGTCTGGAAGTGACGCTTGCCCCAGTGCGGGCGGCCCTGGTAGCGGTCGAATACCTCTTCGCAGGCGCGGAAGTACGGCTCCCATTCCATGCCGCGGTACTGGTGCACGGCGATGTAGCAGGTGTCGCGGCCGCCGGCGGGGGAGAGGAAGGCGTCGTCGGGGGCGACCCAGCGGACCTCGATCGGCATCGGGGTCTGGAAACGAGCCGAGACCTCTTTGATCTCCCGGATGGCCGCGACCGAATGCTCGCGCGGGATGGCGTATTCCATCTCGGTGAACCGGAACAGTCTCGGCGAGGCGAACACTCGGTAGGAGCGGTCGACTTGGCGGCGGTAGCTGCCCGCGTAGGCGGCGCCACGGTGAATCCATGGGATCGCCCCGGCCTGCCACTTGCCGAAGCGGCACAGCGCGTCGAACGCGTAGTTGGACATGAGGATGTCGGCGAACCAGTCCATCATCTTGCCGCGCGGCTGCTCCGGCAGCTCGACGCGGTTGTTGCGCTTGGTCATCGCCAGCGGGCTGTGGGCGAACATGTAGAACTCGAAGTGCTCGTTCTCGTCGACATGGGAATCGAGATCGGCGAGCACCTCGTCCACCGGCACCGGCCGTTCGATGCCTTCGAGCACGAACGAGGGCACCAGCTGCAACGTCACGGCGGTGACCACGCCGAGCGCGCCGACGCTGACCCGCGCCGCCCGCCAGCCGTCGGGATCGTTCTCGGCGTCGACCTCGATCCGGCTGCCGTCGGCGAGCATCAGCTCGACGGAATGCAGCGCGGCGGAGATGTTCTGTAGCGTCGCTCCGGTGCCGTGTGTGCCGGTCGCGGTCGCGCCCGCGATGGTCTGCACATCGATGTCGCCGAGGTTGGGGAAGGCCAGCCCGGCGGCGTGCAGTGCGGCGCTGGCCGCGTTGAGGGTGATGCCCGCCTCGACTCGCGCCCGCCCGGTCGCCGTGTCGAGTTCGAGGATGCGGTTCATCCGGGAGAGATTCAGCAGCAGCCCGTCGGTGCAGACCGTGTCGGTGAAGGAGTGGCCCGCGCCCGCGACGCGGACCGTCTGTCCGCGGTCGGTCGCGCTCGCGAGCAGCTCGGCGAGTTCGTCGTGATCGCGCGGGGTCGCGATGTTCGCCGGTGCGCAGTGTTGATCTCCGGCCCAGTTCACCCACGAATTGGTCATGTGTCCAACTTTAAGGCATCGACTGTGACGCGCGCTACCCAAGCTCGGTTTTGTGAATTACCTGCGGCGTCCGAGGCAGGTGTGCGCCTTCGCGGCTTCGACGTCCTCGTCGGTCAGCGGCGGAACGACCAGCGGCATGCGCGGGATGGTCTCGGCGCGCACCCCGTTCAGCATGATCGCGGCGTAGCGCTGCCAGACCTCGGAATTGACCGGCCTGGCGAATTCGGCGAGCGCGTCGACCATGTGGATCAACGCGAAGAAATCGCTCGCCTCGATCTCGGGTTGCAGCGCCCCCGCGTCCCGGGCCCGCTCGATGACGGCTGCGACGGTCGGCTTGATGCGATCGCGCAGCGCGGCGAAACGCTCGGGGTCCTCCTCGAGTTCGAGCATGACCTCGCTGAAACCGCGGTTGTTCGCCAGGTGCTGGCAGGCGTACTCGAAGAACTGGACGAGGCCGAGCCACGGGTCGGGATGCTGCGCCGCGTCCTCGGCCGCCACGGCGAACTCGCCGATGTGCTGCTCGAAGACCTCGGCGATGAGCTCCCTCTTGTTCGCGAACCGCCGGTACACGGTTCCCACGCCGACACCGGCCTTCTCGGCGACGTCGTCGAGGGTGATCTCGAGTCCGTGGTCGGCGAACAACTCGCGCGCCGCGGCGACGATGCGCTGCTGATTGCGCGCGGCGTCGGCGCGCAGGCGTCGAGGCGGAGAAGGGGCAGTGGCGGGATTCACACCCCCATGCTAGCAACGACCGGGATTAAGTGGAGGCGTTGTCTCCGTTAACGTGATAGCTTCTATCGGTAACCGGAGGTGTTACCTCCGCATCGACGACTTGGACTCCGAGGGGACCTATGACTACCGCGATCGACCGTGGGGCGCCGGCCCCGGAGAAAGACCAGCGCCGCGGCTCACACGCGCTGCGCTGGTGGGTGCTCGCCGTGCTCGGCGTGGCACAGCTGATGGTGGTGCTCGACGCCACCGTGGTGAACATCGCACTGCCCGCCGCCCAGCAGGATCTCGGCTTCAGCGACGCCGACCGCCAGTGGGTGATCACCGGCTACGCGCTGGCGTTCGGCAGCCTGCTGCTGCTCGGCGGACGGCTGAGCGACCTGTTCGGCCGCCGCAACACCTTCATCATCGGCTTGGTCGGCTTCGCTGTCGCCTCGGCCGTCGGCGGCGCCGCGCCCAACTTCGAGGTGCTCGTCGCGGCCCGCGTCGGCCAGGGCGTGTTCGGCGCGCTGCTCGCGCCCGCCGCGCTGTCGCTGCTGACCGTCACCTTCACCGAACCGTCCGAGCGGGCCAAGGCATTCGGCATCTTCGGCGCGGTCGCCGGTACCGGCGGCGCGATCGGCCTGCTGCTCGGCGGTGCGCTCACCGAGTGGGCGAACTGGCGCTGGGTGATGTTCGTCAACCTCGCCTTCGCGGCCGTCGCGCTGGTCGGCGCGGTGCTGCTGCTGGCCAAGCACGTCAGCGCGGAGCGGCCCAAGCTCGACATCCCCGGCACCGCCGTGGTGACCGCCGCGCTGTTCGGCATCGTCTACGGCTTCTCGCACGCGGAGACCGACGGCTGGACCAACGGCGTCACCCTGGCCTTCCTGATCGGCGGCGCGGCGCTGCTCGCGGTGTTCGTCTGGCTGGAGGCCCGGGTCGCGCACCCGCTGCTGCCGCTGCGCATCCTGCTCGACCGCACCCGCGCCGGCTCCTACATGACCGTGTTCGTGATGGGCATCGGCATGTTCGCGATCTTCCTGTTCCTGACCTACTACATGCAGCTGAGCCTGGGCTACTCGCCGATCAAGACCGGCGTGGCGTTCCTGCCGATGGTGGCGGCCATGATCGTCTCCTCGACCACGGCGCCCTCCTTGCTGCTGCCGAAGTTCGGTCCGAAGATCGTGGTCACGGCCGGATTCCTGATCGCCGCGGCGGGCATGGCCTGGCTGACGCGGATCGGCCTGGACACCGGCTACGGCACGCACATCCTGCCCGCGCTGATCCTGATGGGTCTCGGCCTCGGTGGCGCCATGGCGACCGCCTTCCAGGGCGCGACCTCCGGCGTGCAGCACGAGGACGCCGGCGTGGCCTCGGCCATGATCAACACCAGCCAGCAGGTCGGCGGCTCCATCGGCACCGCGCTGCTGAGCACGATCGCCGCTTCGGCCGCCACGGACTACCTGTCCACCGCGCAGCCGGGCCCGCTGGCCGTCGCGCAGGCGCAGATCGAGAGCTACACCACCAGCTTCTGGTGGGCGACCGCGACATTCGTCCTCGGCGCCGTGCTCTCGGCGGTGCTGATGCCGAACACCGCGCCCGCGCCCGCGGAGGGTGAGCCGGTGCTCGCGCACTGAGTCACCGTTCGAACAACACAGCGCCCGCGCCGGTTTCGACCGGACGCGGGCGCTGTGCTGTATCCGTCAGCAGTTGCTCGGCGCGGGAAGTCCCGCGAATCGGTCGGACAGGTAACCGAAGGCCCGCAGCGCGCCCTGGGTGGTCGCGCCGCCGTGGTCGACGCCGGGCAGGATGTCGAGCTGCACCGGCGTGCCCGCCTGGCAATAGCGCCCGGCGACCGCGCGGACCAGGTCCGGATCGATCTCGTCGGCCTCGCCGTGCCACTCGTACATCGGAGCGCGCGGGACGCCGGGGAAGGTCTCCAGGCTGTTCTCGTGCAGGACCTGCACGATGGACGGGTCGGAGTCCATCGGGCCGTCGAACACGTCGGAGAAACTGCGGTTCGCGCCCGCGCTGATGATCTGCTCGGTGCAGGCGTTGGCGATCTGATCGCGCAGCGCCCGCCCGGCCGGATTGAGCAGCCGCGACATCGCCGCCCGGTCGGGGTATTCGCGTTCCAATCCCATGGCGACCGCGAATCCGAGGCCGAACATCGGGTTCGGGGTGGTGCCGAGATCGCGGGCCAGCTTGCCCATGTTCATCGGAACGCCGCCCATGGCGATGCCGGCGATCGGCAGCTCCGGCGCGTACTCCGAGGCGAGCGCCGCCGCGAATCCGGTGGCCATGCCGCCGCCGGAATAGCCCGTCATGCCCACCGGGCTGTGCGCGAGACCGGCGGGGGCGAAGCGCTTGGCCGCGCGGATGCCGTCGAGGGTGATGCGGCCGCCGAGCTGGGCCGCGCCGTACGCGCTGATCGGGCCGAGATGGTCGGGTACCGCGACGGCCCAGCCCCTGGCCAGCAGCAGATTCAACGCGGAGGCCTCCCGCATGCCGCCGTCGAAGAGGCTGTGCGAGGGCGCGCATTGCATGCCGAGCGAGTTGACGAACGGTTGGTACGACACCAGCGGTCGGTCGAGCCCGCCGCCCGGCGGCACCAGCACCGTGGTCACCGCCGCGATCGGTTCGTCCGCGGAGTCGGTGGTGCGGAACAGCAACTGCCACACCGTGGAACCCGGGAAGTTCGCGGCGGGCACCATCCTGCTGCGCACCACGTCACCGGCTTGGAATCGAGCCAAATCGGCTGGCGCGGCGTAGAACCCGTCGGCGTCGGGGATGGGATAGACCGGCGACGCGCTCGCGGGCGCGGCGTGCCCGAGACAGGCCGCGGCGGCGAGTGCCGCCAGTGCCAGTCTCCGCAGCGGGCGCATCGCCGTGCTCGAAGTTTGCTGTCGCCCAGCGCGATGCGCTGTCGCCGTCCTCGGACGCGCGTTCGGTACTGCCCGTCGTGCCGCCATCGTCGCTCCAGTGCCGAAGGGTTGGGAAGGGTGGAACCGCGGCGAACCTTCGGGGCATTCGTAGTCGGTGGCGGAAGGCGTGTCAACGAACGCGGCTGTTCGTCACTCGTGTCCCCGCCCGAACCGACCGCGTGGTCCTACCGATAGCATGGCGCCGGTGACGTTCGGCGCGGCAGGAGGTCAGCAGATGGGCTCGCAAGCCCGTACCCCGGCCGTCGAGCCCGCGGTGCTCGCGGTGATCTCCGTGGGCGGCGGAATCGGCGCCGTGATGCGCTATCTCGTCGGTCTCCGTTGGCCGTCGCAGCCGAACCAGGTGCCGTGGTCGACGTTCGCCATCAATGTCGTCGGCTGCTTCTCGATCGGGATCCTGATGGTTCTGATCACCGAGGTCTGGGTAGCCCACAGACTGCTGCGCCCCTTCCTCGGGGTCGGGTTGCTGGGCGGTTTCACGACCTTTTCGACCTACAGCCTCGAGATTCGTAGACTGCTCGAATCCGGCGCCGCGATCGAGGCGCTCGGTTATCTCGGGGGGACGGTGGCGGCGTCGCTCGTCGCGGTCTGGCTCGGCATGGGGGTGGCGCGGCTCTCGGCGGGCACGACACGGCCGCGACGGCGCGGTGGACGACAGTGAACGACGCGGCGCCCGCCGGCGGCGCGGTGGACGGCTTGTACGGACGACGGAAGGGGGTCAGGCGATGAGTGGTTCACCTGCGGACGCGGGTCGGTGGCAGCAGGCCGCGCGATTGACGGTGCTGCTCGACGAGGACGACAAGTGGCGGCGCGGCCCCCTGTTCCACGAGATCGTGCGCCGCGCCCGCGACGCCGGTCTGGCGGGAGCCAGCGTATGGCGCGGCGTGGAAGGCTATGGCGCGTCCTCGCGCATCCACACCAGCCGCGTCCTCGACCTCGCCGAGCACCTACCCGTGCAGGTGATGATCGTGGACGAGACGCAGCGGCTTCGCTCGTTCGTGGCGGAGAACGCCGAGGTGCTCGCCGGCGTGACCGTCACGCTGTCGCAGGTGGAGACCTGGCAGCCCGCCGTCGGAGTCGCCCGATGATGGTGGTACTCGTCGTGATCGGCGGTATGGTCGGCGCGCCTTTGCGCTACTTGATCGACCGCGCGATGGCCGCTCGTTTCGAATCCCTGCTGCCATTGGGAACTTTGACGGTTAACATTGTCGGTTCGGCGGTGCTGGGCGGATTGATCGGCGCGAGCGCGGGCAGCGAGGTTCTCGCCATGGCGGGAACGGGTTTCTGCGGCGCGTTGACGACGTTCAGCACGTTCGGTTACGAGACAGTTCGGCTGGTCGCCGACGGCGCCCACCTCTACGCGGTGGGCAATGTCGTGATCAGCGTGGCGGCCAGCCTGGCCGCGGTGTACGCCGCCGCGTCCACGACCCAGTGGTTGTGGGCATGATCCTGATGACGAGCCGGGCGCAGCCGACCTGGAAGGGAGACCCGAGCATGGCCCATGATCGAGCCGGGCGACCCGCGCGGCCGACCGACCTGGAGGACATCGCCCACCTGGTGACCGCCTACTACAGCCAGATCCCCGATCCCATGGATCCGGCGCAGCAGGTTGTCTTCGGCACCTCGGGGCACCGCGGGTCCAGCCTGGACAGCGCGTTCAACGAGGCGCACATCCTGGCGATCACCCAGGCCATCGTCGAGTACCGCGCCACCCGCGGCATCACCGGTCCGGTGTATCTGGCGAGAGACACGCACGCGCTGTCCGAGCCCGCCTGGACCACCGCGCTCGAGGTGCTCGCGGCCAACGACGTCACCGCGGTGATCGACGCACGCGACCGCTACACCCCGACGCCGGCGCTCAGTCACGCGGTACTGCGCCACAACACCAACGGCACCAGACACCAAGCCGACGGCATCGTGGTCACGCCGTCGCACAACCCGCCCCGCGACGGCGGCTTCAAATACAACCCGCCGCACGGCGGTCCGGCCGACACCGTCGCCACCGACGCCATCGCCGCGCGAGCGAACGAGCTGCTGCGCACCGGTCTGTCCGAGGTGAAGCGGACGACGCTGCAACACGCGCTGGCCACCTGCGTCCAGCGCTACGACTACCTCGACCACTACATCGCCGACCTGCCGAACGTGTTGAATCTGGACGCGATTCGCGGCGCGGGCATCCGCCTCGGCGCCGACCCGATGGGCGGCGCCAGCGTCGACTACTGGGAGGAGATCGGCCAGCGCTACGACCTGGAGCTCGAGGTCGTCAACCCGTTCGTCGACCCGACCTGGCGTTTCATGACGCTGGACAGCGACGGCAAGATCCGGATGGACCCGTCCTCCCGCTACGCCATGGCGGCGCTGGTCGCTATCAAGGACGACTACGACATCTCCACCGGCAACGACGCCGACGCCGACCGGCACGGCATCGTCACCCCCGACGGCGGGCTGATGAACCCCAACCACTTCCTCGCCGTCGCGATCGAATATCTGGTGGCGAACCGGATCGGCTGGGACGCGCTGACCAAGATCGGCAAGACCGTGGTCACCTCGTCCATGATCGACCGGGTGGTCGGCGTGCTCGGCCGCGACGTGCACGAGGTGCCGGTCGGGTTCAAGTGGTTCGTGCCCGGATTGTTCAGCGGGAGCCTCGCTTTCGGCGGCGAGGAGAGCGCGGGCGCGTCGTTCCTCCGGATGGACGGCACGGTCTGGACCACCGACAAGGACGGCATCCTGCTCGCGCTGCTCGCCGCCGAGATCGCCGCCTGCACCGGGCAGACGCCGTCCGCGCGCTACGTCGAACTCGAGCGCCGCTACGGCAGCCCGGCCTACGCGCGCATCGACGCCGCGGCCACCGCGGAACAGAAAGCGCGGTTGGCGAGGTTGACTCCGGATGTGATCACCACCGAAGAGATCGCGGGCGAGCCGATCACCGCCGTGCTCACCCGCGCCCGAGGCAACGGCGCGCCGCTCGGCGGACTCAAAGTCACCACCGAGAACGCCTGGTTCGCGGCGCGTCCGTCCGGGACCGAAGACAAGTACAAGATCTACGCGGAGTCGTTCCACGGCAGCGAGCACCTGGCCCAGGTGCAAGCGGCCGCGGAGGAGATGGTGGGCAAGGCGCTGACGGGTGAGCGGTAGAGCCGAGTCATCGGCGAGCGGGAAGGCGCTGCCCAGCGAGATCTGGGTGCTGGTTGGCGCCGCGTTCGTCATCGCGATCGGGTTCGGGCTGGTGGCGCCGGTGCTGCCGCAGTTCGCGCGCAGCTTCGGCGTCGGTGTCGCGGCCGCGTCCGCGATCGTCAGCGCGTTCGCGCTGATGCGGCTGCTGTTCGCGCCGGTCAGCGGTCGCCTGGTGCAGCGGCTGGGGGAGCGTTGGGTCTATCTGTCCGGCCTGGTGATCGTTTCGGTATCCACCGGAGCGAGCGCGCTGGCGCAGACCTATTGGCAGCTCCTGGCTTTGCGCTCGGTGGGCGGCATCGGCTCGACCATGTTCACCGTGTCGTCGCTGGCGCTGGTGATCCGGCTGTCGCCGCCGGAGCAGCGCGGGCGGGTGTCGGGGCTGTGGTCGACGAGCTTCCTGGTCGGCTCGGTGAGCGGGCCGCTGGTGGGCGGCGCGCTGGCCGGACTCGGGCTGCGGGCTCCGTTCCTCATCTACGCCGCCGCGCTGCTCGCCGTGAGCGCCGCGGTCTACCTGAGCCTGCGCCATTCGCATCTGGCCGCGCCGGAGGTCAGCGGCGAATTGCGGGTCATGACCTTCCGGCAGGCGCTGGCCCGCCCGGCCTACCGCGCGGTGCTGTGGTCCAACTTCGCCAACGGCGCGGCCATCTTCGGCGTCCGGATGGCGCTGGTGCCGCTGCTCGTGGTGGAGGTGCTGCGACAACCTGCGGGCATGGCGGGCGTCGCGCTGACGGCTTTCGCCGCGGGCAACGTCGCGGTGCTGTTCCTGTCCGGAAGGTTGTCGGATCGGTGGGGACGTAAGCCGTTCCTGGTCGTCGGCTCGCTGGTGTGCGCGCTCGGCACCGCCGGGCTCGGGTACTCGCCGAATTTCGGCTGGCTGCTGGTGACGTCCGTCGTCGCCGGGCTCGGCTCGGGCATGCTGACGCCGACCCAGCAGGCCGCGCTTGCCGACATCCTCGGACCCAAGGCGCGCGGCGGGCCGGTGCTCGCGGGCTTCCAGATGGCTGCCGATCTCGGCACCGTGCTCGGCCCGATCGCCGTGGGCGCGCTGGCCCAGTACACCTCCTACGGGCCCGCTCTCGCCGTGACCGGTGCGCTGCTGGCCGTCGCGGGCGTGGCGTGGTTGGTCGTGCCCGAAACGCTGCGCGGGCACACCGCCGAGGTCGAGACCGATCACGTCGCGGCGGTGCCGTGCGACGACGCGGAGTATCAGCTCGCGCACCGTGCGGCCGACGAGTGTGAGGAGTCACGCGAACCGGTCCACGACGAGCGACCTACGTCGTCCACGGGTTCGCGCCGCTAGCCCGACGTGATTCCGACCTGCCCGGCGCACATCGGCAGCAGGGATTGGGGCAGAGTGTTGACGTGAACCAATCGCGTTCGAACTACACACCGCGCCCGATGTCGAGCGCGACCAGTTACGCCCTGGGCGGCGTCGCGCTCGCCCTGATCGTGTTGATCGTCTTCCTGGCGTTCCGCTGGGGGCGCGACGAGCCGGACGTGCGCAACGACGGCTACGGTTCCGTGCGCGATCCCGGCGTGCAAGCGGTGCTGCAACCCGACGGCGTGGTCGTTCTCGGCAAGCCGGGGACGCCCAAGACGATCGACGTCTACGAGGACCCGCTGTGCCCCGCCTGCGGGGCGCTGGAGCGCGTCTACGGCCAGGAGCTGGCCCAGCAGCTGGACGAGGGCGAACTCGCGGTGCGGTACCACTACGTCAACTTCCTCGATCCGAAGTCCAGCAGCAAGGACTACTCGACCCGCGCGGTCGCGGCCGGCGAATGCGTCGCCGGGGCGGGCGACGGCCCGGTGTACGCCAAGTTCCACGAACTGCTGTTCGCCTCGAAGCAGCCGAAGGAAGGCGGCGACGACCTGAGCAACGAGCAGCTCTCCGGTTTGGCGCGCGAGGCGGGTGCGCCGGAGCCGGTCGTGCAGTGCGTGGCGAGCGGCGCGAAGGTGGCGGATGCCAAGGTGCACGCGAAAGCGGCGATGGACGACCTGAACGCGCGGTTGGACGGGCGCGCCGCGACGCCGTCGGTGTTCGACGGGGCGAACAAGGTGGATGTGAACAACGAGGAGTGGGTCGTCGAGCTGACGCGCTGAGCAGCCCCGCTGCGCTCGACCTCACGCGCCGAATCGACGGAGGTCGGACGGGTACCCGGCGGTTTGCGCCGGACTGCGAGCGGCGAGATCGGTATTTCGTTCCTGGCGGCGGACGTGATTCGGCTCGACGGCGATCGGTCTGCCGCTCAGCGGTGTTGGGTGGAACTGTCGTCCGGGATGTCGTTCTCGGGGGCGATCCGGGCGAGTTGGCGGTGCAGCGGGATGTGGCCGTCGAGCGGATAGAGCAGTTCCTCGCCGGTCGGGCGGTCAGCGGTGAACGCAGTGATCGGGGCGTTCCGGTCGGTCCGTCGATCGGCGCTGGACGGTCGCGGTTCGGTCGACTCGCGTCGAGCGCGGCTCGATGTGTTGTCGCCGACGTAAGTCGGTCCCGTGCTGCTCGAAACAGCTTGCATCTCAGCAGTTCCGACTGTGGGTAGTTCGATATCGCTGTGCGGGAACAGATAACGCGCACCCTCGCGCACGGTGGTGTGCACTTCACCGTTCGGCGCGGTCCACTGCAACCGATCACGGTCGGCACGCCAGACCCGCCACTGTTTCCTCTTGTCCGCCAATGTCTTCAGTCGGCCGTGCCGGGAACAGAGCACCGCGAGTCCGCCGCCGCTGCGCTCCAGTTGCCCTTCGGCGGCGGGAATCGTGCACCCGGGAAACCGGCACATGCCGTCCACCGCCCGAATCTCGCTCGCGACACGTCGCGGCGCCTCGTCCGTCGCGTCGCCGTCGATGTGCTCGGGAACCACTTGAAACGACGCGTGTTCGGCGAGCGATCGCGCAAGCCCCGCGTCGATCGGCCCGTAGCCGGCCAGAAACGCGGGCGCCTCCCGCATGTCCAGCAACGTGTCCGCGGCGATCCCGATCTGGATCAGCGGCCGTCGCGGCGGTTCCACCGGCGCCCCGGCCTTCGGACACCGTTCACCCCGGCCGCAGCGGCAACACAGCCGTCCCGATCCGTCCGCCAGCGCCACCAGCGCATCGGCCCGCCGCTGCGGCATCGTCCGCGGATCGTTCGCGCAGACCTGCAAGCTCATCTCCCGCAACCGCATCGCGACCGTCTGCGCGCCCGGCGCGGGAAGAAGCCCGTCGAACACCGCCATGCTGTCCTGCACCGCCCGGATCCGCACGTCGCGGTCCTCCTGCCGCCGCTCCCGCCGCCGCTGAGTGCCCGCCGGATCCAGCCGGTTCGCCCACCGCCGCGCCGCCTGCCGCAGCCGCGCCGGATTCGTCCGCGCCGCCGCCTCCAGCAGGCGCGGCTCCAGCGCGTCGACGACCTCTTTCGCCAGCGCCCGCGTGCTGTCCACGATCACCCGTACCTTCGCCAGGTCGATCCGCCCCGCCGCGAACGCGACCCTGGTCCGCGGCAGCGCCTCCTCGAGCACCAGCCCGATATCGATCAGCGCCGCCGCGGTGCCCTCGTCCACGAAAAGCCCCACCGCCGCCTCGGCCGCCGCGAACTCCCCGGCTCGCACCCCGCCCGGGCCCGGCTCCGCGCTCGCGGCCCGGTGCCGCCGATACAGCTCGCGCACCGCGAACACCTCCGCCGCCTGAGCCGCGGCCGCCGCGCCGTGCACCGCCCTGAGCGCCTCGATCAACCCTTCGTCACTCATGGCCTCGAAGTCCATCGCAGAGAGCTGATTCTGTTCGAACATGTGTTCGATTCTACGGTTCGAGTTCACCCCACCGCCACCCCCTTTTTCAGGCGATTTGGTTGCGGACACGCCGGTGGTGTAACTTTCATCAGGCGCGAGGGAAACCGAGCGCGACCCACCAAGGGGCTATGGCGCAGCTGGTAGCGCACCACACTGGCAGTGTGGGGGTCAGGGGTTCGAGTCCCCTTAGCTCCACAGAAATAACAGGTCAGGGCCGGTCTTATACCGGGCCTGACCTTTTCTATTGGACCTGGTCCCCGTACCCCCCGGTTTGGCCCTGAAATTGGTGCCGAACAGGTCCGGAGCCGACGACTTGTCGATCTTCGCCCGCTCCGCTGCGGACCAGGGTTCTCCGGCGACGACGCTTACCTCGACGTCGGTCGGTTTGACGAGTCCGAGCGACGGTGACGGGGTGCCCATGCCGCCGATAGGGTTTTGGGCGAGGAGCCCGCACATGGTAGCGGCGCCGATGAGACCGTCGAGGTTCATCCTGCGCCGCTGCCAATTGCTGCTCGTGTCCAGCAGCTCTATGTGTTCCAGCTCGTCCTGGCGCGGGCGGAACGACTCGGGGCGGTTGTCGTTGGGTTGTCTGTATGTGCCGTTGAGGCGCAGGATCTCGTACTTTTCGAACTGTTTGTCGAAGTCCTCGTTGCGGAACTTCACCGGGTAGAGACGGATCCACTCGGAACTCTCCCGATCGAGCCTGACGCCCGCCACGCAGACGGTCTCGCCGTATGTGTCGCTCGGGTTCGGGTAGGTCTTGACGGTGATCATGACCTTTACGGTCTCGTCCTCTGCACGAGGTTGCCTGAGGCCCGTCGCACCTGTGGCGCTTGGTAATTCGCTGGCCCCCACTAAGCCAGCGTAACTGGGAACTCGACTCGAAACGGCCGAACCGCGCCCGAACGCGCTTTCATCAGCCCGGGATTTCTGTCGGCAGCCCCGCCACCACCTCACAGATGTTGGTGACTCCGGCCGTGCGCTCGCCCCGTGCGAGAATCGCCCGATGGATGACTACACCCTTCACAAGCAGCGCGCCGAGGCACTGCTTAGTGGCCTCACCGCCGGGGAGGCGGTCAGCGAAGCGGAGCGGCGGAACGTGATCGCTCAGGCGCAGGCACATGCTGCCCTCGCGCAGGCGGAAGCCCAGCGGGAGACCGCGGAGGCCATACGTGCACTTGGGGGGTTGTCAGCACGAAGCGCAGTCTGAACGAAGCAGACTCGCAACGGGATCGCGACCCCAGCAGATCTGACGGGACCGCATGCTGACCTCACGGGACGAGTGTGCTCACTCCGGTCCTCATGTGCCCGTCGGATAAACCGTCGATTTTCGTTCGGCTGCGGGGATCAGGTTGTCGGCCAGGCGACTTCGTCGATCGCGAGCCACGGTGCCCTCGCGACGACGGTGGGGGTCATATCGGTAATCGCCTTGGTTCGACGGTGAAGATGGGATTGGTCGGCGTAGCCGGCCTCGACGGCGGCATCCGCAGGCGAGCGCCCTGTCGCTAGGAGGTGGGCGGCATGGTCGAAGCGGACGAGTTCGGATGCATGCTTGGGCGAGACCCCGATATGGGTCCGGAAGCGAGACCAGAGTCGCTGGCGGGTCCAGCCGGTCTCTGCGGCAAGGGTCTCGATGCGGAGCAGGCCTCTGGTGCGGACGATCTGGTCCCAGGCGTACGCGATCTCGGGTGCTACCCCGAATCCGCGAGGTACCCGGCTTCGAAGGAACGCGGCTGCGATTGCGAACCGGTCTTCCCACGACGGCGTCGAGCGGAGTCGCTCGGTCAAGATGGCAGCGCAGCTGCCCCACAGTTCCGGCAGCGGTGTCACGGCGCCGCCGATGATGTCGGTGTCTCGGAGAATCGCTGCGGCGATGACGGGGGACATGCGGATCTGCAGGACGTCGCCGGCCCCTGCGCTGGTGATGCGTAAGGCGTCGGCATGGAGGCCGACGACCGCGTTCCCCGTGGCCGGGCGCCCGAGAACGTCGTAGACGATTCCGTGCTCGCTGAGATCGAGCAGGAGCGTGACCAAGGGATGCGGGATCATCGTGATGTCAACGGGACCAACGTCGTGGTACCGGAAACCCGCCATCCGGACTCCCGCAGTCGGTAGTCGGACCGGGACGGCGACGTCGACCCGACTCCAGTCCAATCCGCCCGTTGCGATCATGCGTCCCAGGCTAGCCGGAGCGGGATTACGTGACATTCGTCCAATACGGCGTGACGAGCCAGCGACGAAGCTGTCGGTATGAGCGAATCGAGCCTTACCCAGACACGCGATGACACGACAGTCCGCGGATTGCACGTCGTCATCGACGGGAACCCGGCGGCACCGCCCTTGTTACTCATCCACGGCTCGGGCGCAACCGGTTCGATGTGGGCGCCAGTGGTGCCGTCGCTCGCCGCGAAGTATCGGGTGATCACGATCGACCTTCCGGGATGCGGCCAGTCCGCGCCGGCGTCGACGTATGCCGTTCCACAGCAGGCGGATCGGACTGCGACGGTGTTGGACGAGCTCGGCGTCCGAAATCTGAAGGTGGTCGGCCACTCCAGTGGAGGGTACGTCGCTACCGCCCTCGTGGAGCGTCGTCCAGACCTGGTTGGCGAGCTGGTCCTGGTCAGCACGGGGCCGAGTCTGGCAGCGCTTCTCCCCGAGCCGGCGATCATCCGGGTGCTCGCCTCGCCGCCCTTCGGTCCGCTCGTGTGGGCGATCCGTACCGACTCGATGATCCGCCGCGGACTGGCAGCGACAGCGGCGGCTCCGATTACGGTGCCCGACGGGGCTGTGGCCGACTTGCGAAGGACGTCCTATCGAGCGTTCCGCGCGATTCTCGCCGCCAACCGCGACTACATCGCCGCGCGGACCGTGCCCCAGCGCCTCATCGACGCCGGAAAGCCCCTCCTCGTGATCTTCGGGGATTCCGACCCTCGTTGGGACCCGGCATCGGCGCATCAGTATGAGGCGGTGCCGGGTGCCAAGCTGGAATACCTTCGCGGAGTCGGGCATATCGCGATGCTCGAGGACCGCGACGCCCTCGCCCGCTTGATTCTCGACCGCGCACTCTAGGTCGTCCCGAACGTCCTGGCTAGCAACAATGCTCCCCTCGAACAAAAAGCCAGGTCCGGCGAAATCGCGGACCTGGCTTTCGACGTTTTCGAACCCTCTAACTAGCACCGCGACATCGAATACGCCCGCGCGTTCAGCGTCGCGCTCGGTCCGTCTGTGCCGCAGCGAAGCAGAGCATGCGCGTCGAATGCCGGTGTGTCGGGTGGCACCTCACATTTGCTGTTGCCGCGTCGTCGGACTACTGGAAGTGCAGGGTGGGCCGCCGGGTAGCGGATCGCGGCCCTGGAAGTCGGACGGAGACAACATGACCTCGAGTGAATCCCAGATCAGGGCGTTTGTGGAGGACCGTACAGAGGCGCAACGGTCGAAGGACATCGACGGCCTCATGTCGTTCTATTCACCTGACATCGTCTACTACGACGCCGTCGCACCGCTCCGGTTCACCGGGGCCGATGAGGTGCGCCGCAATTTCGTGCGATGGTTCGACGGCTACGTCGGGCCCATCGGCTTGGAAACGCACGACCTGTCTATCGTCGCAGCTGACGACGTCGCGTTCGCCAATATGCTCCACCTGGACTCGGGAAAGCGCCGAGGCGGGATCGATCTGCCGATATGGGTGCGAGAAACGGTCTGCTTGCGACGATCGAACGGCACCTGGGCCATCACCCACGAGCACATCTCGATTCCGATCAACCCGGCGAACTTTCAAATCTGGTTCGCGTCAGCGAAGGACGCACCCGCCCGGCGTGGTGGACGATCGATATTCGGTCTGGTCGCAACCAGTTTGCTCACGCGCTTCGGCCTGCGGTGAGTCGCGCGGCCTCGACGACCGGTTCGAACAGCGCGGTCAGCGGTGCGGGCTCAGGCGGGTGCATACGTCGTAGCGCGCGTCCTACTTGGCTGGTTCAGTCTGGTGGCCGGGAACCCGAGGCCTTGGGCTGCGGCTCGATGTTTGCGATCTTGGAGATCGGCTTCACGTCGCCGATATCGGAAGTCCGCTTCCGTTTCCTGATGGCGCGTTCGACGATGTCGTCGCTTCCCTGGTGCTGCACTACCTGGAGGACTGGACCGCACCACTGGCCGAGTCGCGGCGCGTGCTGACGCCCGGCGGCCGACTGATCATGTCCGTCAATCACCCGTTCGTCTTCAAGTGGCTCTATCGCGACGCCGACTATTTCGCGACCGTCAAGTACTCCGAGGAATACACCTTCGACGGTCAGGCGGCCGTGCTCACCTACTGGCATCGGCCGCTGCACGCGATGACCGACGCCTTCACTGCGGCCGGTTTCCGCACAGCCGTCATCAGCGAACCTCCTCCGGCGCCGGGCGCCCGCGAACTCTTCCCTGACGCCCTGGCGAAGTCGTCCTCCGGGGCGTTCCTGAGCTTCTTGTTCTTCGTTCTGGAGGCCGTTTAGCTGAGCCTTGGGTTCCGCGAACGGATCGACCCGGATCGGTCCTCGCGGTTGAGGGGTCCGGGAGTGTCCCCACTCGATTCTCTTGGGGCAGAGCTTCTTCCGGA
This sequence comes from Nocardia bhagyanarayanae, assembly GCF_006716565.1. NCBI lineage: Bacteria > Bacillati > Actinomycetota > Actinomycetes > Mycobacteriales > Nocardiaceae > Nocardia > Nocardia bhagyanarayanae. Next base: position 3,149,359 of record NZ_VFPG01000001.1, read on the forward strand.
GATGGAGCCGAACGTGGGCATTCCGAGCCCCGTCGCTTCCGCGGTGCGCCGGAGGGTGGAATCAGTCTTTTCGAGCCTTTCTGCACTTCGACGTCCGTGATCGGGCACTGCGCGACCCACAGCCGCAACCGCAACAACGTCACCGCGTGCTTCCCCGAACTCGGTAGAACCTTCGATGTGATGGCTTGTTCGTATCGTCATCCTGCACACGCCGTACTCGAAGTGGATCGCATACGTACTCACGGCGTTACGCACCGTGAAGCGTGCGCGCGCCGATCGTCGGGCTCACTATGCCGCATGTGCGGACGTTCGGGGCCGTAGCGTCCTAGGCTCGCTGAATGCACCTGGAGTTGGTCGCGGTCATTGTCGAGGACTACGACTCGGCGGGGGAGTACCGGCGTCTGGTCGACGCCGGCGTGGAGTTCGTAACGTGCGTTGGCCTCATTGTGCTTCAGCCGGAGCCACGGTGAAGGCATCGGTACGCTCGTGGGCATGGGTGGGGACTTGTTGCTGCTGATCGCCACTATCGGCGGCCCGATGGGGTTGTTCGGGTGGGCAGCTGTCCGGGCGAAGCGCCGCGGGCTCGGGGGGTCTTTCGTCGGGCCGTTTCAGGAGATGTTCGATCCTGGTGCGGCGCGGGCGCAAATCGTCATCGAGGAGAGGGCGGAACTGCCGGATCCTGGGGGCACCGGCGACCCCGATGACGACGACGATGTGCCGAACACGGTGGTGTACAGGGGTGTTCGGCTCCAGATCAACCCGGATAGGGCTCGGCGTCGCGCAGGTGATGGGACCACCAACCGAGCAGGATGAGCATGGCCAGTTTTCGACGCCGCTGACCGTTACGGTCAGCCCGCAGACATCAGCGGACGTTCGCGCCACTCAGTCGAGACAGAACTCGTTGCCCTCGACGTCTTGCATCACCAGGCACGATTCGTTGACGCCGTCAGCACGCAGCAATCGCACGCGTACCGCGCCGAGCGCGACCAGTCGCGCGCATTCGGCCTCGAGGGCGGCCACGCGCTCCTCACCCACGAGCCCGGTGCCGACCCGCACATCGAGATGCACCCGATTCTTGACAACCTTGCCCTCGGGAACCCGCTGAAAATACAGACGCGGGCCGACACCCGAGGGATCTACGCACGCGGAACCTGTTCGCTCGTATCCCAATACCTCGCTCCAGAAACGAGCAACGCGCTCAGGTTCTGCACAGTCGAAGGTGACTTGGACCTGCCTGACCGATGACATCGGTCGAACATAGACGCGGGCCGGGAGGCTCCTCCAGATCTTTTCCCTCGCGGTATCGAACACCCTGAACAACCACATCGGCCCCGAATCATCGTTCGTGCGGTAGAGATCCGGTTCGGTGTACATGTCGTGGACGGCCGGAACCGCCGCGCGGACTGGTCTTCGGCACTGTAATCCGTTGCATGACAGGCACTCCGGGTCGAGAGCGGTAACCAACCTGTTCGGCCGGAAATGGGTGGCTCGGAGGTTCGTGGTCCGGCTAGGTTACGCCGGTGGCACAGATCCAAGGCTGGTGTGACGACCGATTCGGCGCGGTCGCCGAGGCGCTGGCGGCCTCGCTGGACTCCGATGATGGCGGCGCGGCGGCGGCGGTGTTCGTCGACGGTGTGCCGGTGGTCGATATCTGGGGCGGATACGCCGACGCCGCAGGCGCCGTCGCGTGGGAGCGCGACACCATCGTCACCGTGTGGTCGACGACCAAGACGATGGTGGCGCTGTGCGCGCTGATCCTGGCCGATCGCGGCGACCTCGATCTGGACGCGCCGGTCGCGGTCTATTGGCCGGAGTTCGCGGCCGCGGGAAAGCACGATGTGCGGGTTCGGCAGCTGCTGGGTCATACGGCGGGCCTACCGGTTTGGGACGATCCGGTCACGGCCGCTGACCTGTACGAGTGGTCGACGGTCACCGCGCGGCTGGCTGCCCAGCCACCGCGGTGGGCGCCGGGCACCGAGGCCGGATATCACGCGGTCACCTTCGGGTTCCTGATCGGTGAGGTCATCGCCCGGGTGACCGGACGCAGTGTCGGCACCTTCTTCGCCGAGGAGGTGGCCGGGCCGCTGGGCGCTGACTTCCACATCGGACTCGCCGCCGAGCACGACCGGCGCGTCGCCACGCTGCTCCCCGCGCCCGAAGGGGACAAACCGCCGGGATTCCCGGTCGGGGTGTCCGACGCGAACACGGTGCGTTGGCGGCGCGCCGAGATCCCCGCCGTGAACGGGCACGGCAATGCCCGCTCGGTCGCCGCTGTGCAGTCGGTGCTGGCGTGCGGTGGCGCCGTCGGCGGTGTTCGGCTGTTGTCGCAGCAAGGGTGCGAGCGCGTCTTCGACGAACAGTTCCGTGGCACCGACCGCATCCTGGACCATCCGGTTCGCTGGGGTATGGGGTACCGGTTGGAGAACCGCACGTGTTCGTGGGGTGGGTGGGGCGGCTCGCTGGTGCTCGTCGATTTCGACCATCGAATGACGGTGTCGTACGTGATGAATCAGATGCTCGGAACCGGCGGCTACGACCGGTCGCTCGGCGTGCTGCTGGCCGCGTACGAGGCGATCACGAGCTGACTCGTGCGCCGATGCCGTGGCCGCTAACCGCTGGCCTCCTCGGTCCGCGGTAGGCACCCGATATCACACCACAGTCCGATTCCATGTCATACCAAAGGGTTACGGGTAACGAGAATCCGGCCGTTAGCTTCGGGGTATCGAAATCGCCCGCTACGACATCGACCGACCGGCATCGTCGACGGAGGTGGCGTCTCCGACTCAGCTCTCAGGAAGATCCATGACGACACCTGCCTTGGTCCCCGAGTCCTCTCCACGGTCACCGCAGCGCGGTGCCGACGGTGATTACGCCCGTCTGTTGCGCCGGATCTCCGACGCCGGGCTGATGAAACGACGTCCCGTCTACTACGCCGTCCGGCTCGGCCTCGTCGGGGTCGCGTTCGCAGCAGGCTGGGTGGCGTTCGTCCTCGTCGGCGACTCGTGGTGGACGCTGCTCGTCGCGGCGTTCATGGCCGTGACGTTCGCTCAAACCGCACTCGTGATGCATGATGTCGCCCACCGCCAAGTCTTCCGGCTACGGCGGCCGACGGAGCTGATGGGAAGACTCGTCGGCAACGCAGGCATCGGCCTGGGCTACGGGTGGTGGCAGGACAAGCACACCCGGCATCACGCCAACCCGAACCACGAGGAGCTCGACCCCGATGTCGCGCCCGACATTCTGGTCTGGTCACAACAGCAGGCACGGTCCAGCCGCGGTCTGGCTCGTCTCATCGGGAGGGCGCAGGCGTTCCTGTTCTTCCCCCTCCTGTTGCTGGAGGGGCTGAACCTCCATGTGGCCGGAGTGCGTGCGCTCAGGAATCGATCGGTCAAACACCGCGGAGTGGAGGGCGCACTGCTGCTCGGCCACTTCGCCGTCTACCTGGCCGCGCTGTTCGCGGTTCTGCCCGCCGACAAAGCCTTCGCGTTCCTCGCTGTCCACCAGGGCCTGTTCGGCCTGTACATGGGCTGCATCTTCGCCCCGAACCACAAGGGCATGCCGACCTTGACCGGCGACGAACGCCCCGACTACCTCCGTCGCCAGGTGATGACCTCTCGCAACGTGCGGGGTGGCGCGTTGACCGACCTCGCCCTCGGCGGGCTCAACTATCAGATCGAGCACCATTTGTTCCCGAGCATGCCGACGCCGAACCTGCGTCGCGCCCAGGTGCTCGTCCGCGACTACTGCGCCGAAATCGGCGTGCCCTACCACGAAACCGGGCTGATCTCCTCTTACCGCGAGGCGCTGAGGCACCTGCACCACGTCGGCGCTCCGTTGCGTACTCCTGATCGACGCCCGGGTGCCGAGGTGCCACAACGTTGAACACGAGCCGAGCGGCGACCGGGAGGCCGCCGCCACGCCACGAGGCTGTGACCTGCGGAGTGTCTCTTTTCTGGGACGGCGGATGTCTATATCGGTGGCCGCGCTGAACGGCCGCTACGACACCCTCGACCGGACTGCTGAAGGAGACAACATGCGGAAATTATTCGAGTCCACCCTGATTTCACTCGATGGCGCAGTCGACAACCCTGGCTCGTGGGCGATGCGGTATTTCAACGAGGAGAGCAGGCAGGAGGCGACTGAACAGCTCCGCCGAAGCGACGCCATGCTGATGGGCCGAAATACCTATCTCGCCCTCGCCGCGCAATGGGCGAACGCCGACGGCGAGTTCGCCGACGCGATCAACCGGATAACCAAGTACGTCTTCTCCTCGACACTGGAGCGGCCGGTGTGGTCCAACACCGAGCTGATCACGACCGACCTGCCCGAGACAGTCGCGAAACTGAAAGCCGACGGCGACGGGGATCTGACGCTGTACGGCCACGGTCAGCTCAGCCGAACGCTGCTGGAACACTCCTTGCTCGACGAAATCATGCTCTCGGTGCATCCGGTGACCGCGAACTCGTCTGCCAGTGGGTTCACTGTGCCAGAGCGGGCTCGACTGACCCTTCGGGAAAGTCACGCCAGGAAATCCGGTGTCGTCGTGACGACATACGCGGTTTCCTACACATAGACGCACACAGCAAGCCTGCGGATCGGTGAGGACACATGACCGGAGCACGGCAACATGCCGAGACCGAAGCCTCGAGGAGGAGCGGCGCGAACGCCGAAGTCCTGAACGAGCGGTTCGTCGCGGACACCGAGCGGTACCGGCGTGAGCTGCTGGCCCATTGCTACCGAATGGTCGGTTCGGTACATGAAGCCGAAGATCTGGTGCAGGAGACCTACATTCGAGCCTGGCGAGCTTATCCGCGGTTCGAAGGCCGGTCGTCGGTCCGCACCTGGCTGTACACGATCGCCACCAACGCCTGTGTGGACACCCTGAGCGATCATCGGCGACGGGTGCTGCCCTCGGGTCTGCGCGGCGCCTACCGAGGACCGGATGCGCCCCCACGTCTCGACGGGGAAGCCGGGCTTTCTTGGCTCCAGCCGATGCCGGACGCACTGATCGCTACCTCGGTGGGCGATCCGGAGTCGCACGTGATCGCCCGCGAATCGTTGCGGCTGGCACTGATCGCCAGCCTGCAACACCTCCCCGTGCGGCAGCGGGCCATCGTGATCCTGCGGGAGGCATTGGCCTTCACCGCCGGGGAAACCGCGAAGATTCTCGGCACCACACCGGCCGCGGTGAAGACCGGCCTGCAACGTGCCCGCGCGCGGCTCGCGGAGCTCGACACGACTCCCGAAGATCTGATCGAACCCACCGACCGGCGGGCTCGCACCCTACTGGCCGGCTATATCGCCGCATTCGAGCATTCCGACGTGAGCCTCTTGGAACAAGTACTGCGAGCCGACGCCACCTTGGAAGCGACGCCATTCGAGAACTGGTACGCGGGCCGGGAGGCCTGTATGCGTCAGCTCGAGAAGTACGTTCTCGGCGCTCCGGGCGACTGGCGTATGTTGCCGACCCAAGCCAACGGTCAACCGGCCGTTGTCACTTACCACCGGGACGCTGACGGTGTGCTGGTCCCGTACGGAGTCGCGGTGCTGACGCCCACCACGACCGGCGTGTCCAGGGTGGTCGCCTTCAAAGACCCGACGCTTGTCGCCGTGTTCGGCTTCCCGGAAACTCCATCGCGAACTCGCAGTCCTGGCGGAGAAGCCGAAGTCGATTCGGGTCCAAGTGGGCATCGGCGGCAAGTTGAACATGGAAAGTTCCACAGTGAGCGAGGTTAACCTTGCGGCGCTAGTTTCTGTCTGCTCGCAGTGCAGCGAGCAGATCGGAGTTCGAATCATGCACATCACATCGATCACGCGCCGCCTCGGGATGGCCGCTATCACCTTGGTCGCTACGGCTGCCGCTTCCCTCGGCATCGCCACGCCGGAGGCCGCTGCGGCGCCGGCGCGAGATCCGATACTTTTCGTCCATGGATGGCAGGGATCGGCGTCGAACTGGGACTACATGTGGGGCCGATTCCTGAACGCGGGGTACTCCGCGGACGAGATGGCACGATTCAGTTACGACAGCTCCCAGTCGAACAAGGACATCGCGGTGGAGGTGAAAGCGCAGGTCGATTCGCTGCGCGCGAAAACCGGTGCCGCCAAGGTCGACATCATCACCCACTCGATGGGCGGCCTCAACAGTCGCTGGTACCTGAAGAACCTGGACGGCCTGGGCTTCGTCGACGACTGGGTCTCCATCGGCGGCCCCAATCACGGCACCGACGCCGCCAATGGATGCGCCGACGCCTCCTGTGTGGAGATGCGGGTCGGCTCGGCCTTCCTGACCGAGCTCAACAGCACCGACGAAACCCCCGGCCGGGTGAACTACGGCACCTGGTGGTCGCCGTGCGACGAGATCATCAACCCCGATGAGAGCACGATTCTCAGCGGTGCCGCCAACACCCGGACGCTGTGCCTGGGTCATCTCGCGCTGCTGTCGTCGTCGCCGGTTTTCGAGGGCGTGCGCGACTTCGTGAAGTAGTCGGCTGAGCCCGGACCGGCCCCGTCTCGCATCCGCGAGGCGGGGCCGGATCTTTTGATCCGGTTCTCGAGTGACGGCACGCAGACCTCCCAAGGCCACCGCACTCGCCACCTCACATCTCTGAGTGCTGCGTCGTCGGATTACCGAAACCATGAGGACCGTCGCCGGGGAACCGGTTGCGGCCGGAAATCGAACGGAGTATCCGATGACTCAGCAGTCCGAAATCGCAGCCTTCTTGGACAGCCGCACCGATGCCATGCGGTCGAAAGACCTCGACCGGCTCATGTCGTTCTATACGTCCGACATCGTGTATTACGACGCCGTAGCCCCGCTTCGATTCACGGGAACCGACGAAGTGCGCCGCAACTTCCTACGGTGGTTCGACGGTTACGAGGGCCCCATCGGCCTGGAAACGCACGATCGGACCATCGTCGTCGACGGCGACGTCGCGTTCGCCAACATGCTGCACCTGGACTCGGGAAAGCGGAAGGGCGGCCTCGACCTCGGGATATGGGTACGAGAGACCACTTGTCTCCGACGGTCGGACGGCGCGTGGTCGATCACCCACGAGCATGTCTCGATTCCGTTCGACCCGAACAACTTTCAAGTCTGGATCGCCTCGGACAAGAACCAGCCCGCCTGACCGGGGTTCCGGGCGAGTCGCTCGGAACACCGACCGCGCAACGGAACACACGACAGGATCGAACACCCATGTCCCTTCGCATCGTCCTCGGCGCTGGCCCGGTGGGCTCGGCGGTCGCACTCCTCCTCGCCGAGCGGGGCGACCGAGTTCGCCTGGTCACCCGTAGTGGCTCAGGACCGGACCACCCCCTGATCGAACGGATCACCACGGACGCCACCGACGTGCCCGCCCTCGAAAAGCAGACCGCAGGTGCGACCGCGCTCTACCAGTGCGCCCAGCCGCCGTACAGCAGGTGGTCGACGCAGTTTCCACCGCTCGTCCGCTCCGCCATCGAGGTGGCGGAGCGCACCGGCGCGCTCCTGGCGAGTGTTGGAAACCTCTATGGTTACGGCGAATTCGATGGGCCGGTCCGGGAAACCCACCCCCAGCGCCCGAACTCCACGAAGGGCCGCCTCCGCGCCCAACTCTGGACGGAGGCGTCGACCGCTCACGAGGCGGGCCGCATCCGCGCCGTCGAAGTGCGTGGCTCCGATTACCTCGGCGCAGGCGCGAATTCGGTCGCCATCGCGATGGTGCTGAACCCGGTGCGGAACGGAAAGCTCGCCCTGGTTCCCGGTGATCCGGACGCCCCGCACAGCTGGACCGTCACCGGCGACGTGGCGAAGACCCTGGTGGCCGCCGCGGACGACGAAACCGCTTGGGGCGCGGTCTGGCACGTCCCCAGCGCGCCTCCGCTCTCACTTCGCGCCCTCGCCGACCTGACCGCCGCCGTCGCCGCGGCCCCATCGGCCCGCGTCCGCCGCATGCCCTACCCCTTGTTGTGGGCCGCCGGTCTCTTGGATTCCGACGCCCGCGAACTTTGTGAACTGCGCTACCAGTTCGAGCGTCCCTTCGTACTCGATTCCTCGGCTGCCACAGTGAAATTCGGCATCACACCCACGCTTACCGAGGTTGCCGTGCGCGCCACCCTCGCCGCCCTTCCAACCCGCTGACAGAGTTACCGATCACCAGACCCGAGGCCCGCGATACCGCCGCTTCCTCGGGGCGATCACGTTCACCGGCGACCCCTCGCCTGCGGCGGCCGCCAACGCGCGACGCGGGAGGCTCTGGCCCAGCCCTCAGAGGTCCGCGCCCTCGGCAGCATCGCAGCCGGCTCCGGGGCGCGGGTCCGCGCCTGAGCCGCTACGCGCCGGCGTATGCGCAGCCGGTGCCGAGGTGCTCGGTCGGATCCGCCGCCGAGGTCGCTTCGTAGCCGCGCTGCCGGTACAGTTCCGGTCCGCGATCGAGCACCGCGTGGGATCGAATTCCTTGGCACGCGCCATATTTCGAGATACTAGGATGTCGCGACCGATCGGTCAAATAAGAGGCGCCGCGAGCTGCCATCCGTAACCGCAGAACAGGTCGCCTCGACGAAGAACCTGGTCGCCGCCTGCTCGCAGGACGCCCGATGTATCGCTGCGGACCCGTCATCTGGGTGTCGATCGCCGGGTCCGCGGGTTCCCTGGTTCGCCTCGGCGCCGAGTGCGGCGACCGCGGCGACGACGCCCGACGCTCCACCGGTTCCGGCAGACTCCGCGCCGGAGCCGACCGGTGATCACCGGCTCGAGCGAACCTCCGGCGCTCTCTTCGGTCAAGGTAACCGTCGTGATACTCCCGGACGGTTGACAAGCTCGAGATCGTACAAATACTGTTCAGTAACCATGAATCCTGTGCTGCCGTACGAAATTCCGAGAGGGATCCTTGTGCCAATCCACATCGCCATAGCGTAGGTGCGACGTACGCACCTTGTTCGGGCACTAACCCTCTAACGCGCGCCGCAATCCTCTGGCATGCCCTGTAGCGCTTCTGTTTCCAGCGTCGCTCGCTGACTCGATTGCTCTACTGAGCCCCGACGGCACCGCTAGGTCCGGTCTGACCTGCGTTGTCTCCTCGTGGCTCGGCCTGTCCGTGGGAGATGCTCCGCATTATTGTGGAAAATGCTCCGCTTTATTCGGGGCGCTTCGCCGACCCTCGACCACGTCGAAATCGGTTATGTCGAAGCATGAACGTTCCGAGCCGGAACTGTCTCGATAAATCTTAATGCAATCTTTGGTTTAACCGTGAATCAATCGTGACGGGGGGTCACAGCGTGCACTGAGGAAGGATGGTCAGAGGTGACCGGATCGGCCTTTGCCGTCGCTATTGTCGGCATGTCCTGCAGAATGCCGGGAGCGGCCGATCTCGACAGTTTCTGGCAGCTCCTCAGAGCGGGGCGCGCCGCGATCGGCGCAGCTCCGTCCGCACGCGGGAACATCACCGAGCGGGCCGGATTCATCGACACCGCGGGTGAGTTCGACGCGGACTTCTTCGGGGTCTCGCCCAACGAGGCGCGGGCGATCGATCCGCAGCAGCTGCTCGCGTTGGAGTTGAGCTGGGAGGCGCTCGAGGACGCGGGCCTGGCCGCCACGGCACGCGATGACCGGCGGTGTGGCGTGTTCCTCGGCTGCACCGGTGGTGATTTCGCCGAAATCGTTGCTTCCCAAGGTGGTCCGGGCGTCAGCAGGCACTCGCTGTGGGGTGTCGGACGCGGCATCATCGCCAACCGCGTCTCGAACTACTTCGGTTTCAACGGCCCGAGCATCGTCATCGACAGCGCCCAGGCATCATCGCTGGTCGCGGTGCATCTGGCGTGTGAGAGCCTGCGCAGCGGCGAGAGCGACGTGGCCCTGGCCGGTGGCCTGAACCTGATTCTGTCGCCGACGAGCGGTGAACGGATCGAGCAGTTCGGCGCGCAGTCTGCGCTGGGCGCGTGCCACACCTTCGACGCGCGGGCCGACGGGTTCGTGCGCGGCGAGGGCGGCGGTGTGGTGGTGCTGAAACCACTGGCGCGGGCGATCGCCGACGGCGACCGGATTCGGGCCGTGATCCGCGGCAGCGCGGTCAACACCGGCAACGAACGCCGAGTGTTGAGCGCCCCGAGCCGGGATGCGCAGGCCACGGCGATCCGCTCCGCTCTGAGCGCGGCGGGTGTCGAGGCAGGGTCGGTGCAGTACGTCGAATTGCACGGCACCGGAACGCCCGCCGGTGATCCGGTCGAGGCCGCCGCGCTCGGCGAGACCTACGGCGCAGGCCGGGCGCAGGACGCGCCGCTGGCCGTCGGATCGGTCAAGACGAATATCGGGCACCTGGAAGGTGCTTCGGGTATCGCGGGTCTCGTCAAGACCGTGCTCTCGCTGAGTCACCGGGAACTGGTGGCCAGCCTGAACTTCGAGACGCCGAATCCGCGTATTCCTCTCGTAGATCTGGGTTTACGGGTCGTCACGGGCACCGAGGACTGGCCCGCGGCCGCGGTGCGCAGGGCAGGGGTGTCCTCGTTCGGCATGGGGGGATCGAATGCCCACGTGATCGTGGAGGAGGCGCCCGCCGTCTCGTCGACGGCGTCCACGGGCGACGGCGCGGTCGGTGCGGTGCCGTGGGTGGTGTCGGCCCGCAGCGAGGACGGCGTGCGCGCGCAAGCGGCCCGGCTCCGGGAGTGGCTGCTCCGCCATCCGGAGCTGGATGTGGTCGATGTGGCGCGTTCGCTGCTGACCACCAGAGCCCAAATGGAGTGGCGCGGCAGCGTCGTCGGGCGGGATCGAGAGGAGTTGCTGGCCGGATTGGCGGCCCTCGCCGACCCGACCGCGCCCGCCGCGGACGTCGAGCCGACCACCGCGCGGGCCGAACAGCGGCGGATCGCGTTCGTCTTCCCCGGGCAAGGCAGCCAGTGGGAGGGTATGGCGCTCGGGCTGTTGGATTCTGGTGGGGCGTTCGCGGAGTCGATCGCGGACTGCGAAGCGGCGCTCGCGCCGTACGTGGACTGGTCGCTGACAGCGGTGCTGCGTCGCGAGGGCGCCGCGCCCCCGCTGGATCGCGTGGATGTCGTGCAGCCGGTGCTGTTCGCGGTGATGGTCTCGCTGGCCCGGATGTGGCAGGCGGCCGGCGTGCAGCCGGATGTGGTGATCGGCCATTCCCAGGGCGAGATCGCCGCCGCGCACGTCGCCGGTGGATTGTCGCTGTCCGACGCGGCGCGCGTGGTGACGCTGCGGTCGCGGGCGGTCGCCGACGAGCTGGCCGGACAGGGCGGTATGGCTTCGATCGGACTCGGCGCGGACGCGGTCCGGGAACGTCTGTCGGCGTATGGGGATCGGTTGTCGTTGGCGGCGGTGAACGGACCGGCGCAGAGCGTGATAGCCGGTGATGTTCCGGCGATGGAGGAGTTTCTCGCCGCCTGCGCCGACGACGGTGTGTGGGCCCGCCGGATTCCGGTGGACTACGCGTCGCATTCGAAGGTGGTCGAGCGGCTCCGCGATCGGTTGCTCGAGGAACTGGAGCCGGTCCGCCCGCGATCCGGTTCGGTGCCTTTCTTCTCCACGGTTTTCGCCGACCAGTTGGATACGGCGGAACTCGACGCCGACTACTGGTATCGGTCGTTGCGGGAACCGGTTCGATTCGCCGATGCTGTCACGGCGCTGATCGGGGACGGTGTCAACGGATTCATCGAGGCGAGTCCGCATCCGGTGCTCACGATGGGCATCGGCCTGACCGCCGAGGCGGCCGGTGCGGCCGAGGGCGTAGCTGTCGTCGGCTCGTTGCGGCGCGGTGCGGGCGGCCAGGAACGGTTCACGGCATCGCTGGCAGAGGCCTATTGCGCCGGTGTGCCGGTGGACTTGCACGCGCTGGTCTCGGGTGGGGCGCGGGTCGATTTGCCGCCGTACGCGTTTCAGCGTCGCAATTTCTGGGCCGGTGCGCCGGTCACTTCCGGTGGCGGTGTCACCGATGTCGTCGCGGCAGCCGAGGAACAGACTCCCGAGGACCGAATTTCCGAAGAGCGGACGGGAGGCCGGGACAACGGCCCGCTAGCACGCAAACTGCTGGGTGCTCCCGAATATCAGCGCGACACAATAGCTCTCGATCTCGTTCGCGAGCACGCTGCTGCCGTACTAGGTCACGAGTCGGCTGAATCGATTCACCCCGACCTGCCGTTCACCGAGTTCGGCTTCGACTCCGTCAGCGGAGTCGAGTTGCAGAACCGGCTGATGCGGGCCACCGGTGTGCCGCTGCCGAGGACGCTCGTCTTCGACCATCCGACCGCGACCGCGGTCGCGGCGCTGCTACGGGCACGGGTCACCGGGACCGACCGTGGACAGCGGCGCGTCTCGCGCCGCGCTGAGCTCAGCCGCTCCGCCGGCCGACCATCCCCGACGTCGAACGAACCGATCGCGATCGTCGGCATGAGTGCCCGATTCCCGGGCGGTGTGCGGTCCGCCGAGGATCTGTGGAACCTGGTCGCCGAGGGCCGTGACGTGATCGGCGAATTCCCGACCGACCGCGGCTGGGACCTGGACCGGCTGTTCGATCCGGACCCCGACAAACCGGGCAAGGTCTACTCGCGCCATGGCGGATTCCTCGCCACGGCAGGCGATTTCGATCCGGGTTTCTTCGGCATCAGCCCTCGTGAAGCGCTGGCGATGGATCCGCAGCAGCGGCTTTTGCTCGAAACCGCATGGGAAGCCCTGGAGGACGCGGGCATCGACCCGACGTCGTTGCGGGGCAGTGACACCGGCGTCTTCGCCGGTGCCTGCTCGTCGGGTTACTCCGGCCGGGTGACCGGTGACCTGGAGGGATTCCGGCTGACCGGCACGTCGCACAGCGTCATCTCGGGTCGTGTCGCGTACGTGTTCGGCCTGGAAGGTCCGGCGGTCACCGTGGATACGGCGTGCTCGTCGTCGCTGGTGGCGTTGCACCTGGCGTGTCAGGCGCTGCGCCAGGGCGACAGCTCGCTGGTGCTCGCCGGCGGTGTGACCGTCGCGGCGAGTCCGTATCTGTACGTGGACTTCGCCAGGCAGCGCGGCCTGGCACCGGACGGTCGTTGCAAGGCGTTCTCGGCCGCCGCCGACGGTGTGGCGTGGTCGGAGGGTTCGGGTGTCCTTGTGCTCGAACGCCTTTCGGATGCCCAGCGGCTCGGCCACAACATTCTGGCGGTCGTTCGCGGTAGCGCGGTGAACCAGGACGGCGCGAGCAACGGTCTGACCGCTCCGAACGGTCCGTCGCAGGAGCGAGTGATCGCGCAGGCCCTCGCCAATGCCGGGATCTCGGCGGTCGACGTGGACGCTGTCGAGGCGCACGGGACCGGAACGACGCTGGGCGATCCGATCGAGGCACAGGCTTTGATCGCCGCCTACGGCCAGGAACGCGGCGATCGGGAGCCGTTGCGGATCGGTTCGGTGAAATCCAATATCGGCCATGCCGTGGCCGCCGCCGGTGTGGCCGGTGTGATCAAGATGGTGCAGGCGATGCGGCACGAGCGGTTGCCGCGGACGCTGCACGTCGATTCGCCGTCGCCGCACGTGGATTGGACTTCGGGTGCGGTGCGTCTGCTGACCGAAGCCGAACCGTGGACCGCCGCCGAGCGGGTGCGTCGGGCGGGTGTGTCGTCGTTCGGAATCAGCGGCACCAACGCGCATGTGATCCTCGAAGAAGCACCTGCCGCACCGGTAGCGCCCGCCGAGGTCGTCGAAGACGCGGAGCGGCAGTCGAACACGGCCGTGCCGCTCATCCCATTGCTGGTGTCGGGCAAGGGCGAGGCAGGATTGCGCGCGCAGGCCGCCCGGCTGCGTGCGTGGCTCTCGGAGCGGCCGGAGATCGACATCGCGGACGCGGCCTATGCGCTGGCGACCGCACGGGCCCAGCTGGATTCGCGGAGTGTGATCCTAGGTCGTGATCGAGACGAGCTGCTCGAGCGGTTGACGAGTCTCGCCGAATCGGGATCCGGCGCCGGTGTCGTTGTCGGCGCCGTCGGTTCGGGGCAGACGGCATTCTTGTGCACCGGTCAGGGCGCGCAGCGGGTCGGTATGGGCGCCGGGTTGTACGAGGCGTTCCCGGTCTTCGCGGACGCGTTGGATTCGGTGTGCGCCCAGTTCGATCCGGTGCTGGGATGTTCGCTGAAACAGTTGATGTTCAGCGGCGCCATCGGCGCTACCGGCGCCACGGTGCTGGATCGGACGGAGTTCACCCAGCCCGCGCTGTTCGCCTTCGAAGTGGCGCTGTATCGCCTGCTGGAGTCCTTCGGTGTGACCCCGGACGTGTTGATCGGCCACTCGATCGGAGAAGTCGCGGCCGCGTACCTCGCTGGCCTGTGGTCGCTGGAGGACGCCTGCCGGTTGGTGGCAGCGCGCGGCCGTCTCATGGGGGCGTTGCCCGAGGGCGGCGCGATGCTGGCCATCGCGGCCTCGGAAACCGAAGTGAACGCTGTGGTCGCCCGGTACCCCGGCCGAGTGTCGGTTGCGGCGGTGAACGCGCCTGCGGCCCTGGTGATTTCCGGTGACGAAGACGCGATCGCCGAGGTCGAATCCCTGCACGCCGAGCGCGGCAGGAAGACGTCACGACTGCGGGTCAGCCACGCCTTCCACTCGCACCGGATGGAGCCGATGCTGGCCGAATTCGAGGCTGTCGCGAAGGACTTGACGTACCACCGGCCGCGCCTGCCGGTGGTATCGAATGTGTCCGGTCGGCTGGCCGGGGACGAGATGACCGAACCCGCCTACTGGGTTCGGCAGGTGCGGGCCGCGGTGCGATTCGCGCCGGGCATCGAGACGTTGCTCGCCTCGGGTATCCGCCGATTTCTGGAGATCGGGCCCGACGCGGTGCTGGCGGCGTTGACCCGGCAGACCCTTCCGGAGGGCGCGGAGTCGGTGGTGATCGCGGCAGCGCGGCGGGAACACGATGAGCTCCAACAGTTCTCGACGATGCTGGCGCACGCGCACACAGCCGGTGTGAGCGTGGATTGGACGCCGCTGTTCGCGCGCCGGGCGATGCGACGAGTTCCGCTGCCCACCTATGCCTTCCAGCACCAGCGATTCTGGTTGCCGCCGCGTCCCGAAGCCACCGGCGAGACCGGCCACCCGTTGCTCACCGGTGTGGTGCCGGTGGCCGGTAAGGACGAGTTCGTTTTCACCGGCAGGTTCTCGCTGCCGACCGACCCGTGGGTCGCCGACCATATGACCTACGGCACCGTGGTGCTGCCGAGCGCGACCCTCGTCGAGTTCCTGCTCGTCGCGGGCAGCCGAATCGATTGCGGCGTCGTCGAAGAGCTGACCCTGGAGGCTCCGATACTCCCGTCGGAAGACGACGAGGTCGAACTCCAGGTGTCCGTGGGGGAACCCGATGGGACCGGGCGACGGCAGTTCGGTTTCTACTTCCGAAAGTCCGGTCGCGGATCGGGCGAATGGGTGCGCAACGCCAGCGGTGTACTGGCACCTTCGTGGGACGGCGACGACGCTCTGCTGAACCGGCTGCGGGACGAGGCATGGCCGCCGGTCGACGCCGAAACTCTCGACACCGCATGGATTCCCGAGCGGATCGCCGAGGGGTCCGGACTCGAATACGGTCCGGCGTTCATCGGTGTCGACGCCGCATGGCAGCGGGGCGAGACCGTCTTCTCCGAGATCACGCTGGACACCGCCGCCGCGCCGGAACCCGAGCGGTTCGATCTGCATCCCGCCCTGCTCGACCTGGTGATGCACGCCGGGCTGGCCGGGCTCGTCTGGCGCGATCTGGACAGCGATCCGAACACCGGCCGCTTGCTGTTCCGCTGGGGCGGGGCTCGACTACATCGGCCGGTGGTCAAGGCGACGACGCTGCGGGTCATCGCCGTGGCGACCGGACCGGAGACGATCTCCGTCGCGACCGTCGACGATTCGGGGCGGCCCGTGGTCTCCGTCGACGCGGTCGTCATGCGGCCGTACGACGTGAAACAGATGCGTGGCACCCTGGCCGGTGATGACGCCGACCTCTACGAGATCCAGTGGACGCCCGCGCCGGTAGCGGCGCCGAATGTGTCCGCGGACCGCATGGCCGTACTCGGTTCGGCGCCGGTCGCCGGAATCGACACCAGCTATTCCAGTCCTTCGGAACTCGCTGCGGCACAGACGATTCCGGACGTCGTGTGCTGGCATCCGGAGGTCGGCGCCGCGGCCGGCGACCCGGTGGTCGTTCGCGGCCACCTGGAAACGGCGCTGGCGACGGTCCAGGCCTGGCTGGCGGAAGACCGTCTGGCCGACACTCGCCTGGTCGTGCTGACCACGAACGGCGCCGGACTGCCAGGTGAGGCGCCGGATCTCGCCGCGGCGGCCGTCCGGGGCCTGATGCGCAGCGCGCAAACCGAATATCCGGGCCGATTCGTCCTCCTCGACGCCGACCCGTCGGCCGCCGCACCCGTGATCGACCCGACGCTGGTCGGTGCGGTTATCGCGACGGGCGAAGAGCAGGCCGCGGTGCGCGCCGGGGCGCTGCTCGTGCCCAGACTGGTGCGAGCGCGGGCCGAGGACGACGCCGACCCGGCATTTGGCACAGGCACCGTACTGATCACCGGCGGTACCGGCGGCCTCGGCGCACTCGTGGCTCGTCATCTGGTCTCCGCACACGGAGTTCGCCGTTTGCTGCTGGTGTCCAGGCGTGGTGAAACCGCCGACGGTGCAACGGAGCTGGCGTCCGAGCTGGCGGAAGCGGGCGCCGCTGTCCGGGTGGCGGCCTGCGATGTGGGCGATCGCGAAGCCCTTCGCGCCCTTCTGGATTCGATCGAGGCCGATCACCCGCTGACCGGTGTAGTACACGCGGCGGGCGTCCTCGACGACGGCACGCTCGCGGGCATGTCGGCCGGGCAGCTGCGGCGCGTGTTCGACCCGAAGGCTGCGGCTGCCTGGCATCTGCACGAGCTCACGCGGGATCGTGGCCTGTCGGCCTTCGTGCTGTTCTCGTCCGTCGCGGCGACGATCGGCACGGCGGGACAGGGCAACTACGCGGCGGCCAACGCATTCCTCGACGCGCTGGCGCACCGCCGACGCGCCGCGGGGCTGCCCGCGACTTCGCTGGCCTGGGGGCCCTGGAACTCCGCCGCCGGTATGACCGGCGGCTTGGACCGCGGCGCCCTCGCCCGCTGGGAAAGGCTCGGTCTCCACCCCCTCGGCAACGACGAAGGTCTCCGCCTGTTCGACGCGGCCACCGCCCGCGCCACCGCCCACGTGGCAGCGATCGGGTTCGACCCGGCGGAGCTGCGGCGCGAAGCGCGCGACGGTGCGGTGCCCGCGGTGCTCCGCGGTTTCCTGCCCCGCACCACGGACCGGCCCGCGGCGGCGTCGAGTTCGCTGGGCACCCGGCTGAGCCAGGTCCCTGAGGCCGAACGCGCCCAGGTGGTGCTCGACCTGGTCCGGGAACACGCGGCAGCCGTGCTCGGCCACGGTTCCGCCGACGACATCAATCCCGGCGAGCGATTCGACGCACTGGGATTCGACTCGCTCGGCGGTGTCGAATTCCGCAACCGCCTATCCAAGGCCACCGGTGTCCAGCTGCCGTCCACCCTGGTCTTCGACCACCCCACCGCCGCGGCGGTCGCCACCCTCTTGCACTCCAAGATCACGGGAACCGAATCCGGTGCCAAGGCGGCCCGCGTGTCGCGTCGGGTACGCGTGGACGAGCCCATCGCGATCGTCGGCATGAGCTGCCGGTTCCCCGGCGGCGTCCGAACACCGGAGCAGTTGTGGGATCTGGTGCGGTCCGGCACCGATGCCACCACGGAATTCCCGGACGATCGCGGCTGGAATCTCCAGCAGCTGATCGACCAGGATCCGGACAAGCCGGGGACTGTCTACAGCCGCGGCGGTGGATTCCTCGATGACGCCGCTGATTTCGACGCGGGATTCTTCGGGATCAGCCCGCGCGAGGCCCTGGCGATGGATCCGCAGCAGCGGTTGCTGCTGGAAGCCTCCTGGGAGGCGTTGGAGCACTCCGGAATCGACCCGGTCACGTTGCGCGGCAGCGATACCGGCGTGTTCGCAGGCGCGTGCGCTTCGGGGTACGTCGACCGGGTCACCGGCGACCTCGAAGGGTACCGGCTGACCGGCACCACCCACAGTGTCGTCTCGGGCCGCGTCGCCTACGTGTTCGGCCTCGAGGGACCGGCGGTCACCATCGACACCGCATGCTCGTCGTCACTGGTGGCCTTGCACTTGGCGTGTCAGGCCTTGCGTCAGGGCGAGACGTCGCTGGCCTTGGCGGGCGGCGTCACCGTGGCGGCGACCCCGTATCTCTCCGTGGATTTCGCGCGGCAGCGCGGCCTGTCGCCGGATGGCCGCTGCAAGGCGTTCTCCGCCGCGGCCGACGGTGTGGCCTTCGCCGAAGGCGTGGGTGTCCTGGTCTTGGAGCGGCTGTCGGACGCGCAGCGGCTCGGCCACGACATCCTGGCCGTCGTCCGGGGCAGCGCGGTGAACCAGGACGGTGCGAGCAACGGTCTGACCGCTCCGAACGGTCCGTCGCAGGAGCGAGTGATCGCGCAGGCCCTCGCCAATGCCGGGCTCACACCCGCCGACGTCGATGCGGTGGAAGCGCACGGGACCGGCACTCCCCTCGGGGATCCCATCGAAGCCAACGCGTTGATCTCCGCGTACGGACAGGAGCGTGGGGACCGCGAGCCGCTGCGCATCGGATCGATCAAGTCGAATATCGGTCACACCGTGGCCGCGGCCGGTGTCGGCGGCGTGATCAAGATGGTGCAGGCGCTGCGACACGAAACCCTGCCCAAGACACTGCACGCGGACGAGCCGAGCCCCCATGTGGACTGGTCCGCGGGCGATGTCCAGCTGTTGACCGAGGCCCAGCCGTGGCCCGCCGGTGGACGGGTCCGTCGAGCGGGCGTGTCGTCGTTCGGTGTCAGCGGCACCAACGCGCACGCGATCCTCGAGGAAGCGCCGGCCAAGGCAGTGTCGATGACCGAGCACGATTCGGCCTCGTCGAAAGTCGCTGTGCCGTGGACGATCTCGGCCAAATCGGAGGACGGCCTCCGGGCACAGGCCGAGCGGTTGCGTGCGTGGTTGATCGATCGCCCGGAGGCCGACACCTGGTCGGTGGCGCGGTCCTTGGTGGACACGCGGGCATCGCTGGATCACCGGGGGGTCGTCGTCGGCCGGGATCGAGACGAATTGCTCGCCGGTCTGGCCGATTTGGCGGTGGGTGCGCCGGGCACGATCGCGGGGACGGCGGGTTCGGGAAAGACGGCGTTCCTGTTCACCGGGCAGGGCGCGCAGCGGTTCGGGATGGGCGCGGGTCTGTACGAGGCGTTTCCGGTGTTCGCGGCGGCGTTGGACGAGGTGTGCGCGCAGGTCGATCCGTTGTTGGGTCGGGCGAACTCGTCGCTCCATCCCTCGACGAGCTCGGCGCTGTCGTTGAAAGAGCTCATGTTCTCCGACACCGAGGGGTTGTTGGATCGCACGGAGTTCACCCAGCCCGCGTTGTTCGCGTTCGAGGTGGCGTTGTTCCGGCTGCTCGAATCGTTCGGCGTGGCAGCGGATCTGCTGATCGGGCATTCGATCGGTGAGTTGGCGGCGGCGTATGTGGCGGGGGTGTGGTCGCTCGCGGACGCGTGCGCGCTGGTGGTGGCGCGGGGGCGGTTGATGGGCGCCTTGCCGGAGGGCGGGGCGATGCTCGCGGTCGCCGTGTCGGAGGCCGAGGCGTTGGCGGTGCTGGCCGAGTTCGGTGAGCGGGTGTCGCTGGCGGCGGTGAACAGCCCGTCGTCGGTGGTGTTGTCCGGGGAAGAGGCCGCGATAGCGCGGATCGGTGATCGGCTCGCCGGGCAGGGAGTGCGGATCTCCCGGCTGCGGGTCAGTCACGCGTTCCACTCGGTGGCGATGGAGCCGATGCTCGACGAATTCCGCGCTGTCGCAGAACGTTTGACATACCACGAGCCGTCGCTGCCGATCGTGTCGAACGTTTCGGCGGTCGTGGTCGGTGCCGAGCTGACCGATCCCGAGTACTGGGTCGAGCAGGTGCGAGCGTGCGTCCGGTTCGCGCCGGGGATCGACGCCCTGGTCGAGGCGGGCGCGCGGCGGTTCGTGGAGATCGGACCGGATGCGGTGCTCGCCGCGATGACGCGGCAATGTCTTGCCGAGACTCCGGCCGTCGAGGCCAAGTCCACGGTGGTCGCGGCCGCCCGGCGCTCGATCGACGAGCCGACCCAGTTCGTGTCCGCGCTGGCGCAAGCCGCTGTCGTCGGTGTCGGGGTGGACTGGACGCCGCTGTACGCGGGCCGCCGCACCGAGCGGGTGGCGCTGCCGACCTACGCGTTCCAGCATCGACGCTACTGGGCACAGCCGGTCGACGCGCCGGACCTGCGGCAGTCGGGCCTGGACGCCGCGGGGCATCCGCTGTTGGGCGCGCTGGTGCGGTTGCCGGAATCCGAGGACGTGGTGTTCACCGGAAGGCTGTCTCGGGCCGGTCATCCTTGGCTGGCCGATCATGCCGTCGCCGGGGTGACGCTGCTGCCCGGCGCCGCCCTCGTGGAGCTGGTCCTGCACGTGGGAACGGTGCTGGAACGCCCCCGACTCGCGGAGCTGGTCATCGAGGCGCCGCTGCCGATACCGGTGTCCGCCGGGTCGGCCGTCGAATTGCGAGTGGTAGCGGGTGGCCCGGATGAAACCGGCGCACGGACGGTGTCGGTGTACTCGCGATCCATCGGCGGTGCTTCGGACTCGCGCGGCGACGACCCGGACCGGTGGGTTCGCCACGCGGTCGCGACGGTCACCGCGGGATCGGACACGCCCCCGGTCGACTCCGTTCCGGTCAGCTGGCCGCCCGCGGACGCGACGGCGATCGCGATCGATCACGCCTACGCCGATCTGGCCGAGCGGGGCTATGAATACGGACCCGCGTTCCGCGGACTGACCGCCCTGTGGCGGCGCGAAGGCGAGGTGTTCGCCGAGGTCGTCCTGCCGGAGTCGGCACGTTCGGACGGCGCGCGATTCGGCGTGCATCCGGCATTGCTGGATGCCGCGCTGCACGCGATCCTGCTCGGTGGGCTGGCTCCCGACACCCGGGCCGGGATGATCGCCGTCCCGTTCTCCTGGGAGAACATCGCCCTGTACGCGACGGGCGCGACCACGGTGCGGGTCCGCGCCGCCGTGACCGGCTCCGGACGGGCGGGCGAGCCGATAACCGTAAGTCTGGCCGACCCGGCAGGCGTGGCTGTCGCCGAAGTGGGCGCGCTGACGCTGGGGATGTTGTCGGCCGACGCGCTCGGCTCGGCGCACCGTCGCACCGAAGGCATTGGCTACCAGCTCGATTGGGTTCCGCTACCCGAGCCCGCCGGTGCGCTCACCGCGGCCGACACCTGGAGCCGCGCCGAGGACGGCGATGGCGAAACCGTGACGATCGCGGGACGGGACGCGACGGTGGTGCGGCTCGACGCCACGACCGTCGACGGCGATCTCCCCGCGGCGGTGCGGGACCGGGTCACCGAACTCGCGGCGCGGGTGCGGCGACTGCTGACTCGGGACCGCCGCGTCATCGTGGTGACCCGGCACGCGGTCGCCATCCATGCCCACGAGCCGGTGGACCTGCCCACGGCGGCGATGTGGGGTCTCCTGCGTACGGCGCAGAGCGAGAACCCGGACCGGCTGCTCCTCGTCGATGTCGAGGACTGGGCGGATTACCGGACCGCCGTGGCACTGGCCTCGGCTACCGGCGACGAACCCCAGCTGGCCGTGCGGCGCGGAAAGGCATACGCACCGCGGCTGAACCGCGCCGGTTCGAACCCGCTCGAAGTCGCGTCGCGCAATACCCCGGTCGACGCGGTCGTGCCTGGAAGCGCTGGCGTCGCGCCCCCGGACGGACCGTATCGAACGTCACCGTGGGAGCTGACGGTGCTCGGCAAGGGCACGCTCACCGGCGACAACTTCGCCGTCAGCGACGATCCGACGGCGTCGGAACCGCTTGCCCCGGGGCAGGTCCGGGTGAGTATGCGGTCGGTCGGCCTCAACTTCCGAGATGTGCTGATCGCGCTCGGTACCTACCCCGACCCAGCCGCGCGAATCGGCGGCGAGGGCGCCGGGGTGGTGGTGGAGGTCGCACCGGATGTGACCGAATTCGCCCCCGGCGACCGGGTTTTCGGGTTGATCCCGGGCGTCGGATCGGTGGCGGTGGCCGATCACCGACTGCTCGCGCCGATTCCGCGTGGCTGGTCGTTCGCTCAGGCCGCGGCGATTCCGATCGTGTACGCGACCGCCTACTACGGTCTCGTCGATCTGGCCGGTGCGCGCCCCGGCGAGACGCTGTTGCTGCATGCGGCCACGGGTGGTGTCGGCCTGGCGGCCGTGCAACTCGCCCGACACCTGGGCCTGCGATTGTTGGTCACCGCCAGCGAGCCCAAGTGGAAAGTCCTGCGTGACTTGGGATTCGACGACGCTCAGATCGGCAACTCGCGCACGCTGGATTTCGAGCGGAAGTTCCTCGACGCCACCGACGGTCGCGGTGTGGACATCGTGTTGGATTCGCTGGCGGGCGAATTCGTGGATGCGTCGTTGCGTCTGCTGCCGCGCGGTGGCCGGTTCGTGGAAATGGGCATGATCGACCGGCGGGATCCGGCCGAGGTGGCCGCCGAACATCCGGGGGTGGACTACCACAGTTTCGTGCTGATGGAGGTCGATCCGGATCGGCTGCACGAGATTCTGACCGCCCTGGTCGAGCTCTTCGAGGCCGGGAAGCTGACGCCGACCCCGCCCACCGCGTCGGACCTGCGGCACGCGCCGGATGCCTACCGGTACCTGAGTCAGGCCCGGCATATCGGCAAGAACGTGCTCACCGTGCCGGCGCCGTTGCGGCCGGAGGGCACTGTTCTCGTCACCGGCGGCACCGGAGGATTGGGCGCGGTGGTCGCGCGACACCTGATCACCGCGCATGGCGTGCGCCGGTTGGTGTTGGCAGGTAGGCGGGGTCCGGAAGCGCCGGGTGCCACCGAACTCGCCGCCGAGCTGACCGCGCTCGGCGCGCACGTGGACGTGGTCGCGTGTGACGCGGCCGATCGCGCCGCACTGGACGCGGTGCTGGCGGGAATACCGTCGCGGCATCCGTTGACCGCTGTCGTGCACGCGGCGGGTGTGCTGGCCGACGGTCTGCTCGCCACCATGACGCCGGAGCAGATCGCGCGGGTGTTGCGGCCGAAGGTGGACGCGGCCTGGAACTTGCACGAGGCGACCAAGGACTTGGATCTGTCGGCGTTCGTGCTGTACTCCTCGATCGCGGGCGTGATCGGCAATCCGGGCCAGGCGAACTACGCGGCCGCCAATGTCTTCCTCGACGCGTTGGCGCAACACCGGCACGTCACCGGTCTGCCCGCGACGTCGGTGGTCTGGGGGCCGTGGCAGCAGAGCGGCGGGATGACCAGCGCGCTCGGCGAGGCCGACCTGGCCCGCTTGCGGCGTGCGGGTCTGCTGCCGTTGGGCGACGAGGACGGCATGGAGCTGTTCGACGCCGCGCTGGCGGGCGGCCGGTCGTCGTTCGTGGCGGTCCGGATCGACCGAACGGCTCTCGGCGCGGCGGCTCCCGATGACGTGCACGCGGTCATGCGGGAGATCGCCCCTGGCTCGTCGCGACCGGCGCGGCGCGGGGTGGGCGATCCGGCGGGCGCGACGGCGCCGAATGGGCGCCCCGCGGGGGCCGCGACCCTGGCGGCGCAACTGCTCGGCCGTTCGACAGCCGAACAAGAAGGTCTGCTCCTCGACGTGATCCGGGCTCAGGCCGCGGTCGTCCTGGGACACTCCGGTGCGGACGCGACCCCGCCGGACAAACCGTTCAGTGATATCGGGTTCGACTCGCTGGGCGTGATGGAGTTCCGCAACCGGCTGAAATCCGCTGTGGGCGTGGAGTTGTCCGCGACCGCGATGTTCGACTATCCGACGCCGGAGGCGCTGGCCGGTTTCCTCCGCCAAGAGCTCGTTCCGGCGGAGGACCCCGCGGAGCGCATCGCGGCCGAGATCGATGCGCTGGCGCGCAGTTGTGCGAACGCCGAGCTGTCGGCCCCGGACCGGGCGGATATCGCGAGCAGATTGACCGCACTGTTGCGTGAGCTCGAAGGCAAGGACGTCGGTGACATCGAGCTGGACGGCGGCGCCGACAGCCTCGATTCCGCCGACGATCGCGAGCTTTTCGACTTCATCGACCAAATCAGCTGAAGCAAGTTCAGCGCCCCTCAGCTGAGTACACACGATCTGGAGTTCCGCCGATGGCCGACAACGACGAGCTGCGCCGGTATCTGAAGAAGACCGCGAAGGAGCTCTACGAGACCAAACAGCAGCTGCGCGCGCTCACCGCCCGGGCGCGGGAACCGATCGCGATCGTCGGTATGGCTTGCCGGTATCCCGGCGGTGTGCGGTCCGCCGAGGATCTGTGGCGCGTCACGGCGGACGGTGTGGACGCCATCGGGAACTATCCGACCGATCGTGGGTGGGACCTGGAACGGCTGTTCGACCCGGATCCCGATGCGCCGGGCGCGGTTTACACCCGCGACGGCGGGTTCCTCGACGCCATCGGCGAGTTCGACGCGGCCTTCTTCGGAATCGGTCCGCGCGAGGCCGCGGCGATGGATCCGCAGCAGCGCCTGATGCTGGAGGCGTCCTGGGAAGCCTTGGAGGACGCGGGGATCGACCCGGTGTCCTTGCGCGGTAGCGACACCGGGGTCTTCGCCGGGGTGGTCCATCAGAACTACGGTCCACGCATCGGCTCGCCGAACCTCACCGCAGAGACCGAAGGCCATGCCTACCTCGGCGTTTCGAACGCGGTGCTGTCCGGTCGGATCGCGTACACGTTCGGCCTCAAAGGCCCGGCCTTGTCGGTCGACACCGCCTGCTCGTCGTCGCTGGTGGCGTTGCATCTGGCGTGCCAGGCGCTGCGGCAGGGCGATACGTCGCTGGCGTTGGCCGGTGGGGTGACCGTGATGTCGGATCCGGCCCTGCTGATCTCGTTCGCGCGTCAGCGTGCGTTGTCGCCCGATGGGCGCTGCAAGGCCTTCGCGGCGGCCGCTGACGGAACCGGTTTCTCCGAGGGCCTCGGAGTGTTGGTGCTGGAGCGGTTGTCGGACGCGCAGCGGCTCGGTCACACCGTGCTGGCGGTGATCCGCGGCAGTGCCGTCAATCAGGATGGTGCGAGCAATGGCTTGACCGCGCCGAACGGCCCGTCGCAGGAACGAGTGATCGCGGCCGCCTTGGCGAACGCCGGTCTGGACCCGTCGGATGTCGACGCGGTGGAGGCGCACGGCACCGGGACGATGCTCGGGGATCCGATCGAGGCGCGGGCCCTGATCAGCGCGTACGGCGCGCGGCGTGAGAGCGCGCCGTTGCGTGTGGGGTCGTTGAAGTCGAATATCGGCCACACCTCGGCCGCGGCCGGGGTCGGCGGCGTGATCAAGATGGTGCAGGCCATGCGGCACGGCGTGCTGCCCAAGACGCTGCACGTGGATGCGCCGACCCCGCATGTGGATTGGTCCGCGGGGACGGTGCGGCTGCTCCAGGACAGCGAGCCGTGGCCGGCGGGGGAGCGCGTCCGGCGAGCGGGGGTGTCGTCGTTCGGAGCCAGCGGAACCAACGCCCACCTCGTACTCGAGGAAGCACCGGCCCAACCGGCCCCCGCGGACGGCGCCGAGCCGGAACCGTCCGCCAAACCCGTTGCGACCCAGGTAGTTCCGTTGTTGGTCTCGGCCAAATCGGACGAAGCCCTGCGTGCCCAGGCGCAGCGACTGAGGCAGCGGTTGCTCGACGATCCCGACGTCGACGTGTGGGATGTGGCGTATTCCGCGGCGACGTCACGGGCGCAGTTGGGTCACCGCGGCGCGGTCGTGGGACGCGACCGGGACGCGCTGCTGGCCGGTCTGGCCGATCTCGCGGCGGGCGCGCCGGGGACGATCGAGGCGACCGCGGGCGCCGACAAGACGGCGTTCCTGTTCACCGGGCAGGGTGCGCAGCGGTTCGGGATGGGCGCGGGTCTGTACGAGGCGTTTCCGGTGTTCGCGGCGGCGTTGGACGAGGTGTGCGCGCAGTTCGATCCGATGCTCGGGCAGGGCCACCCGTCGCCCGGCGACTCCACGACGAGCTCGGCGCTGTCGTTGAAAGAACTCATGTTCTCCGACACCGAGGGGTTGTTGGATCGCACGGAGTTCACCCAGCCCGCGTTGTTCGCGTTCGAGGTCGCGTTGTTCCGGCTGCTCGAATCCTTCGGCCCGACACCGGATCTGCTGATCGGCCATTCGATCGGCGAGCTGGTCGCCGCGTATGTGGCGGGGGTGTGGTCGCTCGCGGACGCGTGCGCCCTGGTCGCGGCTCGGGGCCGGCTGATGGGCGCGCTGCCGGTGGGCGGCGGGATGCTCGCGGTGGCGATCGGTGAGCGGCGGGCGCTCGAGATCGTCGCCCAGTTCGGTGCTCGGATCTCGGTCGCGGCGGTGAACGGCCCGTCCGCGACGGTGCTTGCGGGGGATCTCGACGCGATCGAGGAGATCGAGTGGCAGCTCTCCGCCGAAGGCGTGAAGACGAATCGATTGCGGGTGAGCCACGCGTTCCATTCGGCGCGGATGGAGCCGATGCTGGCGGAGTTCCGCGCGGTCGCCGAAGGCATCGCGTACGCGTCGCCGAGGTTGCCGATCGTCTCGAACGTGTCCGGTGAGCTGGCCGGGAACACGGTGACCGACCCCGAGTACTGGGTGCGGCAGGTCAGGGGCTGTGTGCGGTTCGCGCCGGGGGTGGACACCCTCGTCGCGGCAGGAGCGCGACGGTTCGTCGAGGTGGGGCCGGACGCGGTGCTCGCGGCGATGACGCGTGGCGTTCTGGCCGAAAACCCGGAGCTCGAGTCGGTGTCGACGGTGGCGTCGATGTCGCGGCGGTCGGTCGACGAGGTGGAGCAGTTCGCGACTGCCCTGGCGCGGATTCATGTCGCGGGCGCGCGGGTGGACTGGCGCCCGTGGTTCGCGGGGCGTGACGTGCGTCGGGTTCCGTTGCCCACCTACGCCTTCCAACACCGCCGCTACTGGCTCTCGGGCGCCGTCGACGCGTCGCCGTCGTCGACGGACCATCCGATCCTGACCGGCGTCGTCGGATTGGCGGGTACCGACGAATGGTTGTTGACCGGCCGATTCTCCCTGCGGACGCATCCGTGGATCGCCGATCACATGACCTACGGCGTCGTGGTCGTGCCGAGCGCGACGTTCATCGAGTTCCTGCTCGTCGCCGGTCGTCGGATCGGTTGCGGTGCGGTGGAGGAGCTCACGTTGCAAGCGCCGATCCTGCCGACCGCGGACGACGAGGTCGAGTTGCAGGTGCTGGTGCAGGCGGCGGACGCGTCCGGACGCCGTCCGTTCGAGTTCTATTTCCGCAAGTCCTCGGACACCGAATGGATCCACAACGCCACGGGTACGTTCGTCGCCGAACGTGCCGGCGAATCGGCGTTGGTGTCGCGGCTGCGCGAGGAGCAGTGGCCGCCGGTTGCCGCCGAGGTGGTGGACAGCGCGGGACTCCCGGAGCGGATCGCGCAGCGCACCGGGCTCGAGTACGGTCCGGCGTTCCTCGGTGTGCGTGCCGTGTGGCAACGCGACGACGCGGTGTTCTCCGAGATCGTGCTGGACACCGAAGCCGCGCCGGAGTCGGGACGCCACGATCTGCACCCCGCGCTGCTGGACCTGGTGATGCACGCGGGATTCGCCGAATTGCTCTGGCCCGGAGCGGATCCCGATCCCGATACCGGCAGGTTGTTGTTCCGGTGGGGCGGCGCCCGTTTCCACGAGTCGGCGACCGAGGGCGGGCAGTGGCCCGCCGAGGTGACGTCGCTGCGGGTCATCGCGGTCGCGACCGGACCCGAGACCGTGTCGGTCGCGGCTGTCGATCCGGACGGCAATCCGATCGTGTCCGTGGACGCGGTGGGGATGCGTCCGTACGACGTCAAGGAATTCCGGCGCAGTCTCGTCGGTGACGAGGCGGGCCTGTACCAGGTGCGCTGGGAGCCCACCGCGGAGTCGGTCGTGGGGAGTGACCTGCCATCGCTGGCGGCACTCGGTGACACGACGGTGGCAGGGGTGGACAGGGCATACGCGTCGGTCACCGAAGTCGTTGCCGCCGAGCATGTTCCGGATGTGCTGATCTGGCGGGTGCCCGGTGCTGTGGCCGGTGGTCCGGAATCGGTGCGGGCAGGTGTGCACGGCGCGTTGGCGACGGTGCGGTCCGTGCTCGCCGAGGAACGCCTGGCCGATGTCCGGCTGATCGTGGTGACGACAGGTGCCGTGGGACTGCCCGGGGAAACCCCGGACCTCGCCGCGGCCGCGGTGTGGGGATTGGTGCGCAGCGCGCAGTCGGAACATCCGGAACGTTTCGTCCTCGTCGACGAGGATCCGGCCCGGCCGCTCGACGCGGACCGTATCGCGGCGGTCGTGGGGTCGGGGGAACCGCAGACCGCGGTCCGCGGTGCGGAGACACTGGTTCCCCGGATGGTGCGCGCGTCCGCTGCCGACAACTCGGAGGTGCGGTCGTCGTTCGGGAACGGAACCGTGCTCGTCACGGGCGGTACGGGTGGCCTGGGTGCGTTGTTCGCCCGCCATCTCGTCGCCGAGCACGGCGTGCGCAGTCTGGTCTTGACCTCGCGCCGAGGACTCGATGCGCCCGGCGCCGCCGAGCTGGTCGCCGAACTGACGCGGGCCGGAGCCGAGACCCGCGTCGTCGCGTGCGATGTCGCCGACCGCGACGCCGTGCGGAACCTCCTGGAGACGATCGATGACGGCGCCGGACCGACCGCTGTCGTGCACACCGCGGGCGTTCTGGACGACGGCACCATCCAGTCGCTGACCGCCGACCAGGTGGACCGCGTGCTGGCGCCGAAGGTGGACGGGGCCTGGCATCTGGACGAGCTGACTCGCGGCCGGAAGCTGTCCGCGTTCGTGGTGTTCTCCTCGATCGCGACGGTGCTGGGTGGTTCGGGGCAGGGCAACTACGCCGCGGCGAACGGCTTCCTGGACGCGTTGGCGCAACAGCGGCGGGCGGAGGGGTTCCCCGCGACGTCGTTGGCGTGGGGGCCGTGGAACCAGGCGGGCGGAATGACCGGCGGTCTGGACCGCGCCGCCCTCGCGCGCTTGGGCGGCTTGGGTCTGAGTCCGCTCGAAAACGCCGACGGCGCAAGCCTTTTCGACGAGGCGCTCGCGCACCAGGAGGCGCGTCTCGCTCCGGTCCGGTTCGACGCGAGCGTTCTGCGTCGCGCGTCCGAGGTCGACGCGGTTCCCGCGGTGCTGCGCGGGTTCGTGCGGCGTCCGAGCCCGGCCCGGCAGGCGGCCGTCGCCGCGGCGGGCTCGCTGGCAGCCCGGTTGGCGGGTGTGCCGGAAGCGCGGCGCGGTGAGGTGGTGCTGGAGGTCGTGCTGACCCAGGCGGCGGCGGTGCTCGGCCATCGGTCGGCCGCCGACATCCGGCCCGACCAGCGCTTCGACGAGATCGGTTTCGATTCGCTCGGCGGCGTGGAGTTCCGGAACAGGCTCGGCAAGGCCACCGGTCTGTCGTTGCCGTCGACGCTGGTGTTCGATCACCCGACCCCGGCGGCGGTGGCGCGGCTGGTCCAGTCCCGCGTCGAGCCGACGGTGGGCGCACCCGTCAAGAAGGTCGTCCGCCGGGTCCGCGCGGACGAGCCGATCGCGATCGTCGGCATGGCCTGTCAGTTCCCCGGCGGCGTCGAATCACCCGAGCAGCTCTGGGATCTCGTCGCCTCCGGAATCGACGCGACCGGCGATTTCCCCTCGGATCGTGGCTGGGATCTGGAGCGGCTGTTCGATTCGAATCCCGACAAGCCCGGCACCGTCTACACCCGGCGCGGCGGATTCCTCTACGACGCGGGCGATTTCGACCCGGGCTTCTTCGGGATCGGTCCGCGGGAGGCCTCGGCGATGGACCCGCAGCAACGTCGGTTGCTGGAGGTGTCCTGGGAAGCGCTGGAGGACGCGGGCATCGACCCGACCTCGTTGCGCGGCAGCGACACCGGGGTGTACGTCGGAGCGGGATACTCCGGCTACGTCGATCGGGTGGTCGGTGACCTGGAAGGCTACCGGCTCACCGGTACCACGAGCAGCGTGATGTCGGGACGGGTCGCCTACGTCCTCGGCCTCGAAGGCCCGGCGGTCACCGTGGACACGGCATGCTCGTCCTCGCTGGTCGCGCTGCACCTGGCGTGCCAGGCGCTGCGGCAGGGGGAGAGTTCGCTGGCGCTGGCGAGCGGTGTGACGGTCGCGGCCAGTCCCTATCTCTACGTCGATTTCGCGCGGCAGCGCGGACTTTCGCCCGACGGGCGGTGCAAGGCGTTCTCCGCGGCCGCCGATGGCGTCGCTTTCTCCGAGGGCGTCGGTGTCCTGGTGCTCGAGCGGCTCTCCGACGCTCGGCGGCTGGGGCACAACGTCCTCGCCGTCGTCCGCGGAACGGCGGTCAACCAGGACGGCGCGAGCAACGGCTTGACCGCGCCGAACGGTCCGTCCCAGGAGCGCGTGATCGCGGCGGCGTTGGCGAATGCCGGGCTCGAGCCGTCGGACATCGACGCGGTGGAGGCGCACGGCACGGGCACGCCCCTGGGTGATCCGATCGAAGCCCAAGCGCTGATCGCGGCGTACGGGCAGGACCGTGCCGGACGGCCGCTGCGCATCGGATCGATCAAGTCGAATATCGGTCATACCGTGGCCGCGGCGGGTGTCGGTGGTGTGATCAAGATGGTGCAGGCGTTGCGGCACGAGACGTTGCCCAAGACGTTGCACGCGGAAGAGGCGAGCCCGCACGTGGATTGGTCGGCGGGCGATGTTCAGCTGTTGACCGAGGCCCAGCCGTGGCCAGCTGGTGGGCGGGTTCGTCGGGCGGGTGTGTCGTCGTTCGGTGTCAGCGGCACCAACGCGCACGCGATCATCGAGGAAGCGCCCGTCACCCAGCCGGTCGCCGCGGCACCGGCCGACGACAGCCCACGCACCGCGGTGCCCTGGCTGGTATCGGCGAAGAGCGAGACGGCCCTCCGGGCGCAGGCGGCGAAGCTGCGCAAATGGCTGATCGATCACCCCGACGCCGATCCGGCGGATGTGGCGTACTCGCTCGTGGCGACCCGTGCCCAGCACGAGGCACGGGCGGCGGTTCTGGGAGGTGATCGCGACGAACTGCTGGCGCGGCTGGCGAAGCTGTCCGCCGGAACGCCTTCCGCCGGTGTTCTTTCCGGCACGGTGGGTTCCGGAAAGACCGCCTTCCTGTTCACCGGTCAGGGCGCGCAGCGGGTCGGGATGGGCGCGGGTCTGGCCGACGCCTTCCCCGTGTTCGCCGCCGCGCTGGACGAGGTGTGCGCGCAGTTCGATCCGCTGCTCGACGGATCGCTGAAGGAGCTGATGTTCACCGGACACCTGATCGACGATCAGGGCGTCGCCGCGGAGATCGGGATTCTGGATCGGACCCGACTCACCCAGCCAGCGCTGTTCGCGTTCGAAGTGGCGCTGTACCGGCTGCTGGAGTCGTTCGGCGTCGTCCCGGATGTGGTGATCGGGCACTCGATCGGTGAACTGGCCGCGGCGTATGTGGCCGGGGTGTGGTCGCTGGAAGACGCCTGCGCGTTGGTCGCGGCGCGTGGGCGCCTGATGGAGGCGCTGCCGGAGGGCGGCGCGATGCTCGCGGTCGCCGCGTCCGAGGACGAGGTCGAGGCGGCGATCGCCGGATTCGGTGGCCGGGTGTCGGTGGCAGCGGTGAACGCGCCTGTGGCCGTGGTGATTTCGGGTGATGAGGACGCCGTCGACGAGATCGATCGGCGGTTCGCCGAGCAGGGGCGCAAGACGAGCCGGTTGCGGGTGTCGCACGCTTTCCATTCCCATCGGATGGAGCCGATGCTGACCGAGTTCGCGGCGCTGGCTGCGGGAGTCACCTTCAACGCTCCGCGAATACCGTTGGTGTCCAACGTCTCCGGCCGGATAGCGGGGGACGAGATCCTGGATCCCGGGTATTGGGTGTCGCAGGTGCGTGCCGCGGTGCGTTTCGCGCCCGGTATCGAGACGCTGGTGACCTCGGGTGTGCGCCGGTTCCTCGAAGTCGGACCCGATGCGGTGCTCGCGGCGATGACCCGCCACACGCTGCCCGCGGATGTCGAGGCTCGCGCGGTGGTCGCCGCCGCGGCCCGACGGGATCACGACGAGGTCGAGCAGTTCCTGACCATGCTCTGCCACGCGCACACCGCCGGGCTGGCCGTGGACTGGAGCCCGCTGTTCGCCACCCGCCGCGTGTCACGAATCGCCCTGCCCACCTACGCCTTCGAGCATCAGCGGTACTGGCTCGAACCCGGCCTTCCGGAGACCGGGAACGCGACCTCGGAACATTCGTTCCACGGCGATCCGGCGGGTGGACGTGCGGCGCGGTACGGGTTGCGCTGGGCGGCGGTCGAGAAGTCCGACGGTCTCGCCCCGGCCGGGAGCGCGGCCGTGCTCGGCGACGCGCAAGTGGCCGGAATCGACGAACGGTATCCGGATCTGGCGACGCTCGCCGCTGTTCCGACCGTCCCGGACGTTGTCGTCTGGTCCGAAGCCGCCGCGCTGCGAGACGACGCGCGGGGGGACGACGCGCGGCCGTCCGCGCGTGACCGGGTGAACGCCGCCCTGCACCTGGTGCGCGGGTGGCTGGCCGACGAGCGATTCGCACGGTCTCGGCTGGTCGTGGTGACCGGACGTGCCGCGGCCTTGCCCGACGAAGCGCCGGATCCCGCGTCGGCCGCGGTATGGGGGCTGCTCGGTACCGCTCAGACCGAATATCCGGAGCGGATCGCGCTGCTCGACGCGGCGGAAGCCGATCGCGCGCACGCCCTTTCGGCCGAGAAGATCCGAGCGGCGATCGCGACCGGAGAGCCGCAAATCGCAGTGCGGGGCGATCACCTCCTGACACCGCGGCTCGAGGCGGTGACGACCGCGGCGGCCGAGCGCATGTCGTTCGGGTCCGGGACGGTTCTGATCACCGGCGGCACCGGGGGATTGGGCGCGCTGCTGGCCCGGCACTTGGTCACCGCGCACGGTGTGCGGCGACTGCTGCTGGTATCCCGCCGTGGCGAGCGTGCGCCCGGCGCGGCGGAACTCGCGGCGGAGCTGTCCCGTTCCGGCGCCGAGGTGCGGGTCGCCGCCTGCGATGTCACCGACCGCGCCGCGCTTCGGGATCTGCTGTCGGGTATTCCCGCGGAGCACCCGCTCACCGGTGTCGTCCACACCGCGGGCGTGCTCGACGACGCGACGTTCCGCACGCTCACCGGCGACCAGATCGATCGGGTGTTCGCTCCCAAAGCCGATGCGGCGTGGTACCTGCACGAGCTCACCCGGGACATGCGGGTGTCCGCGTTCGTGATGTTCTCGTCGATCGCCGGAATGATCGGTTCGGCGGGGCAAGCGAATTACGCTGCGGCGAACAGCTTCCTGGACGCCCTCGCGCGGAAGCGTCGCGCCGAAGGGCTACCGGCGCTGGCGCTCGCGTGGGGGCCGTGGCAGCAGGACATCGGCATGACCGGCGCGCTGGATCGCACCGCCATGGGTCGGCTGGAGCGACTCGGCCTGGCCCCGCTGGACCGCACCGACGGCCTGCGGTTGTTCGATGAAGCGCTGACCGCCGCCGAACCGGTGTCCGCGCTGGTGCACCTGGATACCGGCACACTGCGCCGGCAAGCGCAGACCGGCCCGGTACCGGCAGTGCTGCGTGCGTTCGTGCACGGCGCGTCCGCCACGACATCGAGTACCGAGCCCACGCTCGAACAGCGTCTGCACGGTGTGGCCGAGGCGAAACGACGCGGCGTCGTCCTGGACCTGGTGCGCGAAAACGTCGCCGCGGTACGGGGTCTCCGTTCGGCCGACGACGTCGAACCGGAACGCGGCTTCAGCGAACTCGGCTTCGACTCGCTGGGCGGAATCGAGCTCCGTAACCGGCTCGCGCAGGTGACGGGGCTGTCGCTGCCCTCGACCTTGGTCTTCGACTACCCCACCGCGGGAGACGTCGCCGACTACCTGCTGGCGCAGACCGTGGCCGCGCCGCCGACGCCCCCGACGTCGGCGGCCGACGACATCGCGCGGCTCGAGGCCCTGCTCGAGCGAATCATCGCCGGCGGCAGCGACGACGAGACCGTCGCCGGATTGCGGGCTGTCAACGAG
This sequence comes from Nocardia bhagyanarayanae, assembly GCF_006716565.1. Classification (NCBI taxonomy): domain Bacteria; kingdom Bacillati; phylum Actinomycetota; class Actinomycetes; order Mycobacteriales; family Nocardiaceae; genus Nocardia; species Nocardia bhagyanarayanae. The sequence continues at coordinate 3,183,466 of NZ_VFPG01000001.1, forward strand.
CGTCTCCGTACCTACCTGGCGGGCACGTGGTCGGACGGCGCGTACGACGATCTCGAAACCCATACCGACAGTGAGCTCTTGGATCTGATCGACGAGGAGTTTGGCCCAGCATGAGCAACCCCGGCACCAGCAACGAGGAACGGCTCAGTCGGTACCTGCGGAAAGTCACCGGAGACCTGCGCGCCGCCAACAAGCGGATCCAGCAGCTGGAAGAGCGCGCCAGCGAACCGATCGCGATCGTCGGCATGAGCTGCCGGTATCCGGGCGGTGTCGAGACTCCGGCGCAACTGTGGGAGCTGGTCGCTTCCGGCACGGACGCCATCGGTCCTTTCCCGACCGACCGCGGCTGGGACCTCGAGCGCCTGTTCGACGCCGACCCCGATACGCCGGGGACCGTCTACACCCGCCGAGGTGGATTCCTGGATTCGGTCGCGGATTTCGATGCCGGATTCTTCGGCATCGGCCCGCGCGCGGCGGAGGCGATGGATCCGCAGCAGCGCCTGTTCTTGGAAGCGGCGTGGGAGGCGCTGGAGGACGCCGGTATCGATCCGACGTCGCTGCGCGGCAGCGACACCGGTGTGTTCGCCGGGGTGATCCACCAGGACTACGGCCACCGTGTCGGTTCTCCGGGCTTGACCGCCGAGTCGGAAGGCCATGCCTACCTCGGGGTGACCTCCAGCATCCTGTCGGGTCGGGTCGCCTTCACCTTCGGTCTCAAAGGTCCGGCGATCTCGGTGGACACGGCGTGCTCGTCGTCGTTGGTCGCCCTGCACCTCGCGTGTCAGGCGTTGCGCCAGGGCGAGAGCTCGCTCGTCCTGGTCGGTGGGGTAACCGTGATGTCCGACCCCACCCAGTTGCTCGCCTTCGCGCGGCAGCGCGCGCTGTCCACGGACGCGCGGTGCAAGGCCTTCGCGGCAGCGGCGGACGGGACCGGAATCTCCGAGGGTCTCGGCATGCTCGTGGTGGAGCGACTGTCGGATGCACGTCGGCGTGGCCACCACGTCCTCGCGGTCATCCGCGGCAGCGCGGTCAACCAGGACGGCGCCAGCAACCGGCTGACCGCGCCGAACGGTCCTTCACAGGAGAAGGTGATCGCGCAGGCCCTCGCCAATGCCGGTCTGACGCCTGCCGACGTCGACGCGGTCGAAGCGCACGGCACCGGCACGCCCCTCGGCGACCCGATCGAGGCGCGGGCGTTGATCGCCGCCTACGGTCGCGAGCGCGCCGGGGATCCGCTGCGCATCGGTTCGCTCAAATCGAATATCGGACACACCTCCGCCGCGGCCGGTATCGGCGGTGTGATCAAGATGGTGCAGGCGTTGCGGCACGAGATGCTGCCCGCCACATTGCATGTCGACGCTCCGACCCCGCACGTGGACTGGTCGGCGGGATCGGTGCGGCTCCTCACCGCGGCGGAACCGTGGCCGGCGGGCGAGCGGGTGCGGCGCGCCGGTGTGTCCTCCTTCGGCGCCAGCGGTACCAACGCGCACGTGATTCTGGAGGAAGCCCCCGCTCCGGCGGCGGACCCTGCCGAACCGGCAGGCGATGCCGACGATCGTGATGCGACGGCGGTGACCGCTGGGGTCTCCGCGTGGCCGGTATCGGCGAAAACCGAGGAAGGCCTGCGCGCGCAGGCGGCCGAACTGCTGCGCTGGGTGACCGAACGCCCCGACCTGACCGTCGGCGATATCGGCTATTCCCTGGCGACGACCCGCGCTCGGCTGGACTGGCGCGGCACGGTGGTGGGCGAGGACCGGGACACGATGCTCGCCGGACTGCGAGCGCTTGCGGAGCACGGCTCGGCGGGTTCCGCCGGTGGCCTGGCGACGGGGCAGGCGGTGACGCGTAAGGCGGCCTTCTTGTGCACCGGGCAGGGAGCGCAGCGAGTCGGCATGGGGCGCGAACTTTACGAGGCGTTCCCGGTCTTCGCTTCCGCGTTGGACGAGATCTGCGCGCAGTTCGATGCGCTGCTGGGCGGCTCGCTGCGGCAGTTGATGTTCACCGGTCGGCTGATCGAGGGTGGTCCTGCCGATGCCGATGCGAATGTTCTCGATCGGACCGAATTCACCCAACCCGCGCTGTTCGCGTATGAAGTCGCGCTGTGCCGACTGTTGAACTCGTTCGGTGTGACGCCGGATGTGCTGGCCGGACATTCGATCGGTGAGCTGGCCGCCGCGTACATCGCCGGTGTCTGGTCGCTACCGGACGCGTGCCGTCTGGTCGCGGCGCGTGGTCGCCTCATGGGTCGGCTGCCGGAAGGCGGCGCGATGCTGGCCGTCGCGGCGAGCGAGCGCGAGGTACTCGATGCGCTCGGCGACGAGCCGGACCGGGTGTCCGTCGCGGCGGTGAATTCGCCTGTGTCCGTGGTCGTTTCCGGTGACGAGGACGCGGTGACCGCGCTCGAGCGGTGGTTCGCCGACCGCGGGAGGAAGACCTCGCGGTTGCGGGTGTCGCATGCGTTCCATTCCCACCGGATGGCGCCGATGCTGGCCGAGTTCGAATCCGTGGCGCGGGAGGTGACCTACCATCGCCCGCAGATCCCGCTGGTATCGAACGTCTCCGGTGGGATCGCGGGCGATGAAGTGCTGGAGCCGGCCTACTGGGTCGAGCAGGTGCGGGGGACCGTCCTGTTCGATCGGGGCGTGGACACCCTGGTGGCCTCGGGCGTGCGTCGATTCCTGGAGATCGGTCCGGGTGCGGTGCTGACGGCGATGGTCCGTCAGTGCCTGCCGGACGACATCGAATCGCAGTCGTCGGTGGTCGCCGCGGCCCGTCGAGGGCGAGCCGAGGTCGACCAGTTCGTGAACTGCCTGGCGCAGGCGCACGCGGTCGGCGTCGACGTCGACTGGACGGTGCTCTTCGCCGATCGCTCGGTCTCGCGAGTCGCATTGCCCACCTACGCTTTCCAGCGCCGCCGCTACTGGGTCGCGCCCGCGCTCGCCACCGCCGATGTCGCCTCGGTGGGTCTGGGTGTGGTGGAGCATCCGTTGCTCGGCGCGGTGGTGTCGGTACCCGAGTCGGGCGGCGTGTTGCTGACCGGCCGGTTGTCGGTGGCGGCACAGCCCTGGCTGGCCGACCACGCGATCGCCGGGTCGGTGCTGTTGCCGGGGACCGGGTTCGTGGAGTTGGCGCTGCGTGCCGGTGCCGAAGCGGGCTGCCCGGTGATCGAGGAATTGACGTTGCGGACACCGCTGGTGCTGCCCGCGGAAGGCGGCGTGCAGATCCAGGTCGTCGTCGGCGGGCCCGAACACGAGTCTCCACAGCGGACGATATCGATCTACTCGCGCGCTGCGGACGACCACGACGAGCAGTGGGTGCTGCACGCGCAGGGCCTGCTGACCACTCGAGACGAGACAACCGCACCCGGGCCGGTGGTGTGGCCGCCGGGCGCGGCGAGCGGTATCGATGTCGCGGCCGCGTACGAGAGCCTGCTGGCGCGTGGTTACGACTACGGTCCGGCGTTCCAGGGGGTGCGGGCGCTGTGGCGACGCGGCGCGGAGGTATTCGCCGAGGTCGCCGCCGATGCGGACACCGGGGTGCGCGCAGCAGGATTCGGAATCCATCCGGCGCTGCTGGACGCGGCCTTGCACGCGGGACCGCTGGCCGGTGTGCTCGAAAGCAGTGGGGGACAGGCGAATTCACCGTTCACGGTTCCGGCGGGGCAGGTGGCGTTGCCGTTCTCGTGGGAATCGGTGACGCTGTACGCGGCCGAAGCGTCGGTGCTGCGGGTGCGGCTGACCGCCACCGGATCGTCGATGTCGGTGTCGGTGGCCGATGAGCAGGGGCAACCGGTGCTCTCGGGATCGGTGACGAGCCGGTCGATGCCACTCGAGCAGATAGCCGCTGGTGCGAGCGGCCCGGCCGCGCCGGTACTGGAGCTGGTGTGGTCACCGATGGCCGCCCAGCCCGCGGCGGTGGCTCCAGCACCTGGAGATGTGGGGTGGTGGGACCGGCTGGATCCGGAGTCACCGGCGCCCGCGGTGGTGGTGGTCGAGGCCGGGTCCGGGTGGAACGAGCACACCGACACCGACGTGGTGACCACCACCCATACCGAGGTCGCCCGGATACTCCAGGTGCTGCAGGCGTGGCTGGATCAGGACCGGTTCGCCGCGGGCACCCTGGTGATCGCCACGCGCGGCGCGGTCGCGCTGCCCGGTGAAGACCTCACCGACCTCGCCGGTGCCGCGGTGTGGGGTCTGGTGCGTTCCGCGCAGACGGAGGAGCCGGGCCGGATCGTCTTGGTCGATACGGACGCGGTCGTCGACGAGCGACTCGCGGCCACCGTGCTGGCCGTCGACGAACCACAGGTCGTCGTGCGCGCCGGGGTCGCACACACCGCTCGGCTCACCCGGCCCGCGACCGGCACCGCCGACAGTGCGGCGCCTGCCGTGGCGGGCGGTGCCGCCGCCTTCGGTGCGGGGACGGTGCTGATCACCGGCGGCACCGGTGGTTTGGGTGCCGTGGTGGCTCGGCATGTGGTGGTCGAGCACGGTGTGCGGTCGCTGCTGCTGGTGAGCCGCAGCGGGCCGCGAGCCGCGGGCGTGGCGTCGCTGCGCGCCGAGTTGGCGCGTTTGGGGGCACAGGTGCGGGTGGTGGCCGGTGATGTCACCGATGCCGACGCGGTGGCCGGGTTGCTGGCCGAGGTGCCCGCCGAGTGGCCCTTGACGGGCGTGATCCATGCCGCGGGTGTGCTCGACGACGGTGTCATCGCGTCGCTGACCGCGCAGCGGGTAGAGGCGGTGCTGGCGCCGAAAGTGGACGCCGCCTGGCACCTGCACGAGGCGACCGCGGATCTGGATCTGGCGGCGTTCGTGGTGTTCTCCTCTGTATCGGGCACGGTCGGTGGGCCAGGGCAGGGCAACTACGCGGCCGCGAACGCCTTCCTCGACGGGCTGGTGGCGCACCGGCGCGCACGCGGGCTGGCGGGCCAGTCGCTGGCGTGGGGCCTGTGGGCACGCTCGAGCGGTATGACCGGCCATCTGGACGCCACCGACGTGGCCCGGATGAGCCGAGGCGGATTCCTCGCGATGTCGGATGCGCAGGCGTTGGCCGGATGGGATTCGGTACTCGAACGGGACGCGGCACTCGCGGTGATCGCCGTGGTGGACACCGCCGCGATCCGCGCCCAAGCCGATGCCGGACTACTGCCACCGTTGTTGCGGGAACTTGCACCGGCGGCCCGGCGCCCGGCGGCTACTGCGGCGGTGGTGTCGAGCCTGCGGCAACGGTTGGTCGGTGCGGACGCGGATCGGCAGCGCCAGGTGGTGCTGGAAACCGTGCGCACGCACGTCGCGGCCGTGCTCGGTCACGACGGTGTGTCCGCGATCGATCCCGATCGCCCGTTCCAGGACCTTGGCATCGATTCGCTCGGCGCGGTCGAGCTGCGCAACCGCCTGAAAACCGCCACGGGACTGACGCTTTCGGCCGCGGTGGTCTTCGACTACCCGACACCACGGGCACTGGCCGGTTACCTCGCCGACGAGCTCACCGGCGCAGGGCCGGACATCGCGGTCACGGCCGCCAAAGCTATTGGCGACGACCCCATCGCGATCGTCGGCATGGCGTGCCGGTACCCGGGCGGTGTCGCTTCGCCCGAGGATCTTTGGCACGTGGTCGCAGCCGGGATCGACACGACGTCAGAATTCCCCGTGAATCGTGGCTGGGATATCGAACGCCTCTACGACCCCACCGGCGAAACACCGCACACCAGCTACACGCTGAAGGGGGGATTCCTGCATTCCGCCGGTGAATTCGATCCGGCGTTCTTCAATATCAGCCCCAACGAGGCCGCCATGATGGATCCGCAGCAGTTCCTGCTGCTGGAGACCTCGTGGGAGGCACTGGAGCGGGCCGGTGTCGATCCCACCGAGCTGCGCGGCAGTTCGACCGGGGTCTTCACCGGGATGATGTATCACGACTACCCGGTCAACGCGAACTCGGGTTCCATTGCCTCCGGGCGCGTTTCGTATGTGTTCGGGCTGGAGGGGCCGTCGGTCACCGTCGATACGGCGTGCTCGTCGTCGTTGGTGGCGATGCATTTGGCCGCGCAGTCGTTGCGGTCGGGTGAGTGCGATTTGGCGTTGGCCGGTGGTGTGGCGGTGATGGCGACACCGGAGACTTTCGTGGAGTTCAGCCGTCAGCGCGGCCTCGCACCGGATGGTCGGAGTAAGTCGTTCGCCGACAGCGCCGATGGTGTGGGGTGGTCCGAGGGCGCCGGTGTGTTGGTGTTGGAGCGACTGTCCGATGCTCGCCGCAATGGTCACCAGGTGTTGGCGGTGATTGCTGGTTCGGCGGTGAATCAGGATGGTGCGTCGAATGGTTTGACCGCGCCGAACGGTCCGTCGCAGCGTCGGGTGATCCGGCAAGCCCTGGCCAATGCCGGGGTGTCGCCGGTCGAGGTCGACGCGGTGGAAGCGCACGGTACGGGAACGACGTTGGGTGATCCGATCGAAGCCGAGGCGATTCTTGCCACGTACGGGCAGGATCGGGATGCGGATCGTCCGTTGTGGTTGGGGTCGTTGAAGTCCAACATCGGTCACGCGCAGGCCGCTGCTGGTGTGGGTGGTGTGATCAAGATGGTGATGGCGATGCGCCATGGTGTGTTGCCGCGGACGCTGCATGTGGATCGGCCGTCTACGAAGGTGGATTGGTCTGAAGGTCATGTGCGGTTGCTGACCGAGCCGGTGGCGTGGCCGGTGGTGGATCGGCCGCGTCGGGCTGGTGTGTCGTCGTTCGGGATCAGTGGCACCAATGCGCATGTCATCTTGGAACAGGCTCCGGTGGTTGAGTCCGCTCCGGCGCCGGTTGTGCGGACGGTCCCGGCTGTGTTGCCGTGGGTGGTTTCGGCACGTGGTCGCGAGGCTTTGGCCGCTCAGGCCGATCGTTTGATATCGCCTGTGCGTGAACACGATCCGATCGATATCGGTTTCTCGCTGGCATCGACGCGCAGTGTGTTCGAGCATCGCGGGGTCGTCGTGGCCGAGGGGCGTGATGGGGTGCTCATGGGTATGCGGGCGCTGGCGGCGGGAGCGCAGGCACCTGGTGTGGTGTCCGGTCGTGTGGTGGCGGGTTCGACGGGTGTGGTGTTTTCCGGGCAGGGTGCGCAGTGGGCCGGTATGGCCGACGAGTTGCGTGCGGCGTATCCGGTGTTCGCCGAAGCTTTCGACGCGATCGTTGCTGAGCTGGAACCCCTGCTGGGGCAGTCCGTTTCGCTGGGTGAGGCGCTGTCGTCGGAGGATCTGGTCGACCAGACGGTGTTCGCCCAGGCTGGCTTGTTCGCGTTCGAGGTGGCGTTGTTCCGGCTGCTCGAATCTTGGGGTGTGCGGCCGGATGTGGTGGCCGGGCATTCGATCGGTGAGGTCGCTGCTGCGCATGTGGCTGGTGTGTTGTCGTTGGCGGATGCGTGTGTGTTGGTGGCGGCGCGTGGTCGGTTGATGCAGGCGCTGCCTGCTGGTGGGGCGATGGTTGCGGTTGGTGCGTCGGAAGCCGACGTGCTGGCGTTGCTGGACGGTGAACTGGCGGGTGGGGTGTCGATCGCGGCTGTGAATGGTCCGTCGTCGGTGGTGTTGTCCGGTGTAGAGGACGACGTCGTGGCTGCTGCCGAGGTTTGTGCTGAACAGGGCTGGCGGACGCATCGTTTGCGGGTCTCGCATGCCTTCCATTCGGCGTTGATGGACCCGATGCTGGAGGAGTTCGCTTCGGCGATCGAAGGTTTGGCGTTCGCTCGCCCGAGCATCCCGTTGGTGTCCACGGTGACCGGTGCCCAAGTCGACGACGAGATGTCGGATCCGTCGTATTGGGTGGGTCAAGTCCGGGACACCGTCCGGTTCGCCGACGCTGTCACCGCGATGGTGGGTCTGGGTGTGGTCAGGTTCGCCGAGGTCGGCCCCGATGCCGTGCTCACCCCGATGGTCGCCCAGACTCTCGGGGACGCAACGGCAATCGCTGTATCGCGACGCGACCACGCGGATGCCCCGACCGTATTGAACGCGGTGTCCACGTTGTTCGTGGCCGGTGCCGAGGTGGACTGGGCCGCTCTCTACGCCGGTACCGGAGCTCGGCGCGTCGACTTGCCCACCTACGCCTTCCAGCACGAGCGGTTCTGGCTCGATGCCAAGCAGGCGTTGGCCGAGTCCTGGCTCGGCGCCGAACTCGGCGGACTCACCGCCGTCGGGCTGGACACCGTCGACCACCCCTTGCTCGGCGCCGCTGTGCCGCACCCGGAGTCGGGGGGCGTGAGCTTCACCGGACGGTGGTCGGTGGACTCCGTCGCATGGCTGGCCGACCACAGCGTGCACGGAGTGGTGCTGCTGCCGGGTACCGGATTTGTCGAGCTGGCCGGTTACGTCGGTGGTCTGCTCGGCTGCCCGGTGGTGGACGAGCTCGTCCTGCACACCGCGTTGACGGTGCCCGCAGAAGGCAGTGTCGCGGTTCAGGTCGTGGTGGCCGCTGCCGACGAGGCCGGTCGCCGGCGACTGACGGTCCATTCGCGACGGGCCGCGGAGGGGCCGTGGTCGCTGCACGCCGAGGGCGTGCTCGCCCCGGGCGACGTGGCGGCCGATTTCGACCTGACGGCCTGGCCTCCGAACGACGCGCAGCCGTTGGACATCGACGGCGCCTATGACGAACTGCTCGAACTCGGGTACGGGTACGGCCCGGTCTTCCAGGGTTTGCGGGCGGCGTGGCAACGTGGCGACGAATTGTTCGCCGAGGTCGCGCTGGCCGATCCGCGAGATGCCGAGGGTTTCGGAATCCATCCCGCCCTGTTCGACTCGGCCCTGCATGCCGGGATCGTGCATGGCCGTCGCAGCGGGAACGGCTCGGCCATGCTGCCTTTCGCCTGGAACCGTGTGGTCCTGCACTCCGCAGGTACCGCTGCCGCGCGGGTCCGCTTCGTCCCCGAAGGGGACGGCTTCGCCGTGCGGATAGCCGATGACCGAGGCATGCCGGTGCTGTCGGTCGGCGCTCTGGTGTCTCGGCCCGTCACGGCCGAGCGCCTTGGCGCGGACCGATTGTCGGATTCGCTCTTCGGCGTGGAATGGGTCACCGTTGCGCCGTCGGCGGTGCGTGTCGAGCCGGGCCGCGTGGCGGTACTCGGCACCGGCCCGAACCCCGAGGACCAGAGTTCCGGTGCGGTGCGGCGTCATCGTGATCTCGCGGCGTTGCTCACCGATCTGAATGCGGCCGAGGCGCCCGTCGTTCCCGACATCGTGCTGCTCGAATGCCCGCTGCACGACGGTCCGCCGACAGCGGCGGCACGGCACGTCTTGGACGGTGTGCTTGACACCGTCCAAGGTTGGCTGAACGAAACCCGTTTCGCCGCTTCACGTTTGGTCGTGCTGACCAGACAAGCGGTGGCTGTCGGCGATTCCGAGCAGGTGCGCCTGGATCAGTCGCCGGTATGGGGCCTGCTGCGGGCCGCGCAGGCCGAGCACCCCGGTCGGTTCCAGCTCCTCGATCTGGACGAGGACGGTGATCTGATCGCGGTCGCGACAGCGGTGGTGGCTGCTCCCGAGGAACCGGAGGCCGCGCTCCGTGGCACGACCCTGCTCGTGCCACGGTTGACCCGCCACGCACCGGGCGCGAGCGTTCGGCTGTCCGAACCGGGGACCGTGCTGGTGACCGGTGGCACCGGCGGTCTGGGTGCGGTGATCGCTCGGCATCTGGTCACCGAACACGATGTGCGCCATCTGCTTTTGACGTCGCGGCGTGGACTGAATGCTCCCGGCGCGGCCGAGCTTCGCGCGGAGTTGGTCGAACTCGGCGCGCAGGTGACCATTGCCGCGTGTGATGCGTCCGATCGGTCTGCGCTGGCGGCGCTGTTGGACGGCATTTCCGACGAGCATCCGCTGGTGGGTGTGGTCCATGCGGCGGGAACCGCCGATCACGGCGTGATCGAGGCGATGACGCCGGACCGGATCGACCGTGTGTTCCGCCCGAAGGTCGATGCCGCGTGGCATCTGCACGAGCTGACGCGTGATCACTCGTTGTCACTGTTCGTGCTTTTGTCGTCGGCGGGTGGGCTCGTGCTGGCCGCTGGCCAAGCCAACTACGCGGCGGCGAACGTTTTCCTGGATGCCCTCGCGGCCCATCGACACAACCTGGGGCTGCCCGCGACGTCGGTGGATTACGGGTTGTGGGCGCGAGCGAGCGGCCTCGGCACGGAGCTGTCCGAGGACGACTTCGACCGGATGCGCAGGCAGGGCTTCCCGCCGCTGACCGAGGCAGAGGGTCTGGCGCTGTTCGACGCGGCGATCGCCACCGACACCGCTCAACTGGTGGCGCTGCGAGTCGATCCGGCGGTGCTCCGCACTCGGGGCGAGCAGATCCCGGCTCTCCTCCGCGCGATCGCACCGGTCCCTGCGCGCCGCCACAGCCGGACCCCGGCGGACCAGGCGTTTCTGCAGAAGCTGGCTGGCCTGTCGGGTGCCGACCGCGAAAGTGCCCTGGTCGACCTCGTCCGCTCGGTCGCCGCGGGCATTCTCGGCCACGCCTCCCTCGACGCCGTGGAACCCCGGCAGGCGTTCCAGCAGCTCGGTTTCGACTCGTTGAGCGCCGTCGAGTTCCGCAACAAGCTCAATACCGCGACCGGTCTCCGACTCCCGGCGACGCTCGTCTTCGACTACCCCAATCCGCACGCGGTGGCCGAGTTCATCGGCACCCAGCTCACCGGTACCGAAGCTCGCGAAGAGCGGGCGGTCGGCCGGGTGCGAGCCGATGACGAGCCGATCGCCGTGGTGGCGATGGCCTGCCGCTATCCGGGCGGCGTCGCTTCGCCGGAGGACCTGTGGAACCTGGTCCTCTCGGGCGTGGACGCCAACGGAGAGATGCCGGTGGATCGTGGCTGGGACATCGAGGGCATCTACGACCCGGAACCGGGCAAGGCGGGCAAGACCTACGCCCGTCGTGGTGGATTCCTTTACGACGCAGCGGAATTCGACGCGGACTTCTTCGGTATCAGCCCGAATGAAGCCACGATGATGGATCCCCAGCAGCGGTTGCTGCTGGAAATCTCGTGGGAGGCGCTGGAACGCGCCGGTGTGGATCCTGCGGTGTTGCGTGGCAGCTCCACCGGTGTCTTCACCGGTCTGATGTACCACGACTACGCCCGGGCCACCGGGACCGGTAGCGGGTCGGCGGGCAGCTTGGTGTCGGGCCGGGTGTCGTATGTGTTCGGCCTGGAGGGGCCGTCGGTCACCGTGGATACCGCGTGCTCGTCCTCGCTCGTCGCCCTGCACATGGCCGGGCAGTCGCTGCGCTCGGGTGAATGCGACCTGGCCTTGGCCGGTGGTGTGGCGGTCATGGCCACGCCGGACATGTTCCTGGAATTCGGCCGCCAGCGGGGTCTGTCCCCGGATGGTCGGTGCAAGTCGTTCGCCGATAGCGCCGATGGTGTGGGTTGGTCCGAGGGTGCCGGTGTGTTGGTGATGGAGCGGTTGTCGGATGCTCGCCGCAATGGTCATGAGGTGTTGGCGGTGATTGCTGGTTCGGCGGTGAATCAGGATGGTGCGTCGAATGGTTTGACCGCGCCGAACGGTCCGTCGCAGCGTCGGGTGATCCGGCAGGCGTTGGCCAATGCTGGGGTGTCGCCGGTCGAGGTCGACGCGGTGGAGGCCCATGGCACCGGTACCACTTTGGGTGATCCGATCGAGGCGCAGGCGCTGCTGGCGACCTATGGCCAGGATCGTGATCCGGATCGTCCGTTGTGGTTGGGGTCGTTGAAGTCCAACATCGGTCACGCGCAAGCTGCCGCTGGTGTGGGTGGTGTGATCAAGATGGTGATGGCGATGCGGCACGGGGTGCTGCCCAAGACGCTGCATGTGGATCAGCCCTCGACGAAGGTGGATTGGTCCGAAGGTCATGTGCGGTTGCTGACCGAGCCGGTGGAGTGGCCGGTGGTGGATCGGCCGCGTCGGGCGGGTGTGTCCTCGTTCGGTATCAGCGGCACCAATGCGCACGTCATCATCGAGCAAGCCCCGGCCGCGGTGGCGGAGCCCGTGGTCAAGGCGGTGCCGGTCGGTGGATTGACGCCGTGGGTGCTCGCGGCGCGCACCGGCGAGGCTCTTGCCGAGCAGGCCAGGCGCCTGGCATCGATGGTGGCGGAACACGATCCGATCGATGTCGGCTTCTCCTTGGCGTCCACCCGGAGCGCTTTCGAGCACCGTGCCGTCGTCCTGGCCGCCAACCGTGATGGCGTCCAAGCGCTGGGGCGCGGCGAATCCGTTCCTGATGTGGTGTCCGGTCGTGTGGTGGCGGGTTCGACTGGTGTGGTGTTTTCCGGTCAGGGTGCGCAGTGGGCCGGTATGGCCGACGAGTTGCGTGCGGCGTATCCGGTGTTCGCCGAGCACTTCGATGGAATCGTCGTGGAGTTGGATTCGTCGCTGGGGCAGTCGGTTTCGCTGAGTGATGCGTTGGCCAGCGATGGCTTGGTCGATCGGACGGTGTTCGCGCAGGCTGGATTGTTCGCGTTCGAGGTGGCGTTGTTCCGGCTGCTGGAGTCGTGGGGTGTGCGGCCGGGTGTGGTGGCCGGGCATTCGATCGGTGAGGTCGCTGCCGCGCATGTGGCTGGTGTGTTGTCGTTGGCGGATGCGTGTGTGTTGGTGGCGGCGCGGGGTCGGTTGATGCAGGCTCTGCCCGCTGGTGGGGCGATGGTGGCTGTTGGTGCGTCGGAAGCCGATGTGCTGGCGCTGCTGGCGGCTGGTGACGTGTCGGCCGGTGGGGTGTCGATCGCGGCGGTCAATGGCCCGTCGTCGGTCGTGCTCTCCGGTGTTGAGGACGACGTCCTTGCTGTTGCCGAGGCCTGTGCCGAATGTGGTTGGCGCACAACCAGGTTGCGAGTTTCACATGCTTTCCATTCGGCGTCGATGGAACCGATGCTGGAGGAGTTCGCTTCGGCGATCAAGGGTTTGACGTTCGACCGGCCGAGTATCCCGTTGGTCTCTACGGTGACCGGCGCCAAGGTCGAGCACGAGATGTCGGATCCGTCGTACTGGGTCGGTCAGGTCCGGGACACGGTGCGCTTCGCCGACGCGGTCACCGCGATGGCGGCCATGGGTGTGACCAGGTTCGCCGAGGTCGGACCCGACGCCGTGCTCACCCCGATGATCGACCAGACTCTCGACGGCGCGACCACTGTCGCCGTGGCCAAGCGCGACCGCGCGGATGCCACGACGGTATCGACCGCGGTGGCTGGGTTGTTCGTGACGGGCGCGGAGGTGAACTGGGCGGGCTTCTTCGCCGGTACCGGCGCCCGGCGAATCGACTTGCCCACCTACGCTTTCCAGCGTCGGCGCTATTGGATGTTCGAGGGCGCCGCCGGTAGCGGCAATGCCCGATCGATGGGTCTGGCCACCACCGGACACCCGCTGATTTCGGCGGTGGTGTCCCAACCAGATTCCGGCGCGGTGATCCTGACCGGTCGCCTGTCGGTGCCGACGCATTCTTGGCTGGCCGATCACCGGGTGATGGGCGTCGTGCTGTTCCCCGGGACCGGTTTGGTGGAACTCGCCCTGCATGCCGGGGAGCAGGTCGGCTTCTCGACCCTGGAGGACTTGGTCCTGCGGGCTCCCCTGGTGCTGCCGGAAGCCGACGGGGTCGCGGTGCGCGTTGTCGTCGGTGCCGAGGACGAGACGGGCCGTCGCGCGGTGCGGATCTACTCCAGCCCCGATGGGGAGGTCGATTCGGCGTCGTCGTGGACACTGAACGCCGAAGGCGCGCTCGCCCAGGCGGCGGCTCCGGCCGAGGTCGACCTCGCGGCGTGGCCACCGGCCGGTGCGCGGCCGCTGGACGTCGACGGGGTCTACGACCAACTGTTCGACGCCGGGTACGGGTACGGGCCCTGCTTCCAGGGTCTGCGGGCGGCATGGCAACGTGGCGAGGACGTGTTCGCCGAAGTCGCGCTGCCGGATCCCCAGGAGGCCAAGGACTTCGGGCTGCATCCGGCCCTGCTGGACGCCGCGCTGCACGCGCTGCGATTGGTCGGTCACCTGTCGGCGCAGGACAGCGGACCTCGGCTACCGTTCGAGTGGTCCGGTGTCACCGTGCACGCGGTCGGTGCCGACGCGGTGCGTGTGCGGCTGACCCGCGTCGGCGAGCACGCCGTGGCGGTGGATCTCGCGGATCCGACCGGTGCCCCGGTGGCGACGGTGCGGCAGCTGGCTTCCCGGCCGATCGACCCCGCGCAGCTCACCGTCGGCGCGTCCGCCGTCGACAACGGGTTGTTCCAGGTCGAGTGGACGCCGATCTCGGTGCCGGACAGGGAGATCGGCGCGGTGTCGTGGGCGGATCTCGGTGACGAGGTTCCGGCCGCGGTGGTGCTGGATTGCCCGGCCGGTAATGATCCCGCTGCCATTCGCGCCGCAACTCACGAAGTGCTGCGCGCGCTGCAGTCCTGGCTGACCGATCAGCGGTCCGGGGAGTCGGTGTTGGTGGTCCGGACCCGCGGCGCGGTATCGGTTGCAGGGGAAGATATTACGAACCTCGCCGGTGCCGCCGTGGGTGGCCTGGTTCGTTCGGCGCAGGCGGAGAGTCCCGACCGGATCGTGTTGGTGGACAACGATTCCGACATCGACGGACTGCTGGGCGGGATCCTCGCCGCGAAGGAACCGCAGGTGGCCGTGCGCGGCGGGCAGGTACACGGAGCGCGACTCACCCGGGCGGCCGCCGCTCGGGCGACCGCTTCGGGTCCGAGCGCCACGTTCGGCCCGGACGAGACGGTGCTGATCACCGGCGCCAGCGGCTACCTCGGTGGCTTGTTCGCCCGGCACCTGGTCGACGCGCTGGGCGTCCGTCACCTGCTGTTGCTGAGCCGCCGTGGGGAATTCGCTCCCGGCGCCGCGGAGCTGCGGGAGCGGTTGCGGCGTCTCGGCGCCGAAGTCGAGTTCGCCGCCTGCGATGTCGCCGACCGTGGGGCGCTGGCCGAGGTGTTGGCGCGTATTCCCGCGAGCCGTCCGCTCACCGGTGTGTTCCACACGGCCGGTGTGCTCGACGACGGCGCCATCGCGTCGCTCACCGCGGATCGGATGGATGTGGTTCTGCGGCCGAAGGTCGACGCCGCGCTGCACCTGCACGAATTGACCGCCGATCTGGCGTTGAAAGCGTTCGTGCTGTTCAGCTCGGTGGCCGGACCCTTCGGCGGCCCCGGTCAGGGCAACTATGCCGCGGCCAACGCCTGCCTGGACGCGCTCGCGGCGCACCGCAGGGCATCCGGGCGCACCGGCCAGTCGCTGGCGTGGGGTCTGTGGAGCGTGGCAGGCGGGATGGGCGCGGAGCTCAGCGACGTCGATCGGCGCCGCATGGCTCGTTCGGGCCTGCTGCCGCTGTCGGAGGAACAGGGCTTGGCACTGTTCCATGCCGCTAGCGAGATCGGCACGGCCGCTCCCATTCTCGCCCGCCTCGAACTGGGAAGCCTCCGCAGTGCGGGATTCACCGCGACCCTGTTGTCCGGCCTGCTGCCCGCGCGCCGCGCGACAGCCTCGGACGCACCCGCGGCCCTTCGCGCCCGTTTGGCGAACACACCCGACGGCGAACGCCTCGGTGTGCTCGTCGACATCGTTCGCGATCAGGTCGCGGCGGTGCTGGGTCATCGGAATGCGAAGGCGATCGCGGCGGATCGGGCCTTCAGCGAATTGGGCTTCGATTCGATCACCGCTGTCGAATTCCGCAACGCCCTCAAATCCGTGACAGGTCTGCGGTTGCCAGCGACCCTGGTGTTCGACTACCCGTCACCGGAGGCTTTGGCCGAATATCTGGCCGAGGAGTTCACCGACCACCGCGACTCCGGCCGGTCGACGGACCCCTCGGAGAACGATATTCGCAGAGCGCTGCAAACGATCCCCGTCGCCCGTCTCCGCGACGCGGGTCTACTGGATGCGCTCATGCAGCTCGCACAGGGACAGGAAAGCCACAGCGAGATCGATCGGAGCGACACGGATCAATCGATCGACGAGCTCGATATCGATGACTTGATCGACATGGCTTTCAACAACACATCAGAGGACTGACGGCGATGTGCGCGGCACGGCTTAAAGCCGTGCCGCGATCGCCCGTAATGCATCGAAATCATGCTTCGGCCACGTTGTTTCGCCGCCGAGGCACGGTGACTGTAGGAAGAGCTGAAACGACAATGACGAAGCCCGACGACAACACCCAGAAGCTCGCGCAGGCGTTGCGTGTCTCGCTCAAAGAGACGGAGCGGTTGCGGGCCCGCAACCGCAAGCTCGACGCCGCCCTTCGCGAACCCATCGCGATCGTGGGTATGGCGTGTCGTTATCCGGGCGGTGTCGGCTCTCCCGAGGACCTCTGGCGGCTGGTCGCGGACGGGACCGACGCGACGTCGGAGTTCCCCGTGAATCGTGGCTGGGATACCGACCGTCTCTACGATCCCACCGGCGAGGCGCCGAACAGCACCTATACCCGCGCGGGTGGATTCCTGCACTCCGCAGGGGAATTCGATCCGGCGTTCTTCAATATCAGTCCCAATGAAGCCGCCATGATGGATCCCCAGCAGTTCCTACTGCTGGAAACCTCGTGGGAGGCGTTCGAGCGGGCCGGTGTCGATCCTCGTTCGTTGCGGGGCAGCCGAACCGGTGTGTACGTCGGGATGATGTATCACGACTATCCGGCGAACGCGAATTCGGGTTCTATTGCCTCCGGCCGGGTTTCGTATGTCTTCGGGCTGGAGGGGCCGTCGGTCACCGTCGATACGGCGTGCTCGTCGTCGCTGGTGGCGATGCATTCGGCCGCGCAGTCGTTGCGGTCGGGTGAGTGTGATCTGGCGTTGGCCGGTGGTGTCGCGGTGATGGCAACCCCGGAGACGTTTGTGGAGTTCTCTCGCCAGCGGGGGTTGTCGCCGGACGGGCGATGCAAGTCCTTCTCGGATAGCGCCGATGGTGTGGGTTGGTCCGAGGGCGTTGGTGTGTTGGTGTTGGAGCGGTTGTCCGATGCGCAGCGCAATGGCCATCGGATTCTTGCGGTGATTGCTGGTTCGGCGGTGAATCAGGATGGTGCGTCGAATGGTTTGACCGCGCCGAATGGTCCGTCGCAGCGTCGGGTGATCCGGCAGGCGTTGACGAACGCGGGTGTCTCCACAACCGATGTTGATGTGGTGGAAGCCCATGGCACCGGTACGACATTGGGTGATCCGATCGAGGCGCAGGCACTGCTGGCCACCTATGGCCAAGACCGTGATCCGGATCGTCCGTTGTGGTTGGGGTCGTTGAAGTCCAACATCGGTCACGCGCAGGCCGCCGCGGGTGTCGGTGGTGTGATCAAGATGGTGATGGCGATGCGCCATGGCGTGCTGCCGCGGACCCTGCATGTGGATCGGCCGTCTACGAAGGTGGATTGGTCCGAAGGTCATGTGCGGTTGCTGACCGAGGCGGTGGCGTGGCCGGAGACAGATCGGCCGCGTCGGGCGGGTGTGTCCTCGTTCGGGATCAGCGGGACGAACGCGCACGTCATCATCGAACAGGCTCCGCAGGTCGCGGAGCAGGCTCCGGCGGAGTCGGTGCCGGTGGTCGAAGCCGCAGCGGTGGGTGGGGTGTTGCCGTGGGTGCTTTCGGCGCGTAACGGCGCGGCTCTTGCCGGTCAGGCGGCCCGTCTGGGTTCCCACGTGGCCGAGAACGACTTGCGTCCCGTTGATGTCGGGTTCTCGCTGGCATCGACTCGCGGTGTGTTCGAGCATCGTGCGGTTGTTCTGGCCGAGGGTGGTGATGAACTGCTCGCGGGAGTGCGGGCGCTGGCTTCGGGTGAGCAGGCACCGGGTGTGGTGTCCGGTCGTGTGGTGGCGGGTTCGACGGGTGTGGTGTTTTCCGGTCAGGGTGCGCAGTGGGCGGGTATGGCGGACCAGTTGCGTGCGGCGTATCCGGTGTTCGCCGAGGCTTTCGATGCGATCGTCGCTGAGCTGGATCCGCTTCTGGAGCAGCATGTTTCGCTGAGTGATGCGTTGGTCGACGATGCTGTGGTCGATCGGACGGTGTTCGCGCAGGCGGGGTTGTTCGCGTTCGAGGTGGCGTTGTTCCGGCTGCTCGAATCCTCGGGAGTGCGGCCCGACGTGGTGGCCGGGCATTCGATCGGCGAGATCGCTGCCGCGCATGTGGCCGGGGTGATGTCCTTGGCGGATGCGTGTGTGTTGGTGGCGGCGCGTGGCCGGTTGATGCAGGCGCTGCCTGCCGGTGGGGCGATGGTTGCTGTCGGTGCTTCGGAAGCCGATGTGCTGCCCTTGCTGGCCGGTGGGGTTTCGATTGCGGCGGTCAACGGTCCGTCGTCGGTGGTGCTCTCCGGTGTGGAAGCTGATGTCGATGTTGTGGTCGATCGTTGTGTCGAACAGGGTTGGCGGACGCATCGGTTGCGGGTCTCGCACGCTTTCCACTCCGCGGCGATGGAGCCGATGCTTGCCGAATTCGCCTCGGCTATCGAGGGTTTGACGTTCACACGTCCGAACATCGCGTTGGTGTCGACGGTGACCGGTGTACGGGTCACCGACGAGATGTCGGATCCGTCGTACTGGGTCGGTCAGGTCAGGGACACCGTCCGGTTCGCCGACGCGGTCACCACGATGGCGGATATGGGCGTGACCCGGTTCGCCGAGGTCGGACCCGACGCGGTGCTCACCCCGATGATCACCCAGATCACGGACGACTCGCAGGCGGTCGCGGTGGTGGCCTTGGCGCGTCGAGGTAATGCCGATGCGTCGGCCGTGCTGGCCGGGGTGGCCGGGTTGTTCGTCTCCGGCGCCGAGGTGGACTGGGCCGGGTTCTACTCCGGGGCTCAGCGAATCGACCTGCCCACCTATGCCTTCCAGCACGAACGGTTCTGGCTCGACGCCAAGCAGATGTTGGCGCAGTCGTGGCTGGGCGCCGGGCTGGGTGGCGTCACCTCCGTCGGACTCGATGTCGTCGACCATCCTTTGCTCGGAGCCGTTGTGCCGCATCCGGAGTCGGGTGGGGTGAGCTTCACTGGGCGTTGGTCGGTGGATTCGGTGGAGTGGTTGGCCGACCACAGCGTGCTCGGCACGGTGTTGCTGCCGGGTACTGGTTTCGTGGAGCTGGCCAGTTATGTCGGCGGTCTGCTTGGCTGCCCCGTGGTGGACGAGCTCGTCCTGTACACGCCGTTGACACTGCCCGGCGCGGGCAATGTTTCGGTGCAGGTCGTGGTGGCCGCCGCTGACGAGGCGGGTCGTCGGCGGTTGAGCGTGCATTCCCGGCAGACGGCCGAGGGGCCGTGGTCGTTGCACGCCGAAGGCGTTCTCGCCCAAGGCGAAGTGGTCGCCGACTTCGATCTCGCCGAATGGCCGCCGACCGGTGCGCAGCCGTTGCCCATCGACGGCGCCTACGACGAACTGCTCGATGCCGGATACGGGTACGGGCCCTTCTTCCAGGGTTTGCGGGCGGCGTGGCACCGTGGCGACGAGCTGTTCGCCGAGGTCGCGCTACCGGATCCGCGGGACGCCGAGGCCTTCGGCATCCATCCCGCGCTGTTCGACTCGGCCCTGCACGCCGGAATCGTCCATGCCCGCCGCGGTGGTGATGGCGGTTCCCCGGCACTGCCGTTCACCTGGAACAGGGTGGTACTGCATGCGGCGGGCGCTGCCGCGGTGCGAGTGCGAATCATGCGGCAAGGCAATCAGATCGGTCTCCAGATGGCCGATGAGCAGGGTCGGCCGGTGTTGTCGGTGGGCGCGTTGGTTTCCCGGCCGGTGTCGGCCGAACGTCTCGGCGCGGATCCGGTGGCGGAGGCGCTGTTCGGCGTGGCATGGGTCCCCGTGCCGCTGCCGACGGCGCAGCCGGGGCGCGTGGTGGTGCTCGGTTCCGGCCGGAGTTCCGGTGAGGTGCCGAGTTATGGCGATCTCGCGGCGTTGATCGGCGAGCTGGATGCGGCCCAGGACCCGGTTGTCCCCGAGATCGTGTTGCTCGAATGCCCCGACCACGATGGTGCTGCGCCGGAGGCCGCACGCGGGTTCGTCGCCGCGGTTCTCGACACGGTGCAACAGTGGCTGGCCGATTCGCGTTGGGCTGGTTCCCGTTTGGTCGTGCTAACCAGGCAGGCCGTGTCGGCCGCCGATGCGGAGCAGGTGGATCTGGGGCAGGCGCCGGTGTGGGGGCTGGTGCGCGCCGCGCAGGCCGAACACCCGGGTCGGTTCCAGCTCCTCGATCTGGATCACGACCCCGACCCGATCTCGGTCGCGGCGGCGGTGGCGACCGGGGAACCGGAGGCCGCGCTCCGCGGGACGACGCTGCTCGTGCCGCGTCTGACCCGGCATGCACCGGGCACGGTCGCGCGGTTGACCGAGCCCGGCACCGTGCTGGTGACCGGTGGCACCGGCGGTCTGGGTGCGGTGATCGCTCGGCATCTGGTCACCGAACACGATGTGCGCCATGTGCTTTTGACGTCGCGGCGTGGAGCGGATGCTCCCGGCGCGGCCGAGCTTCGCGCGGAGCTGTCCGAACTCGGCGCGCACGTGACCATCGCCGCGTGTGATGTCTCCGATCGCTCCGCGCTGACCGCGCTGTTGGACGGCATTTCCGACGAGCATCCGCTGGTGGGTGTGGTGCACGCGGCCGGAGCCGCCGACAACGGCGTGATCGAGTCGATCACGCCGGACCGGATCGACCGTGTGTTCCGGCCCAAGGTCGATGCCGCGTGGCATCTGCACGAACTCACCCGCGATCACTCGTTGTCGCTGTTCGTGCTGTTGGCCTCGGCGGGCGGCCTCGTGCTGGCCGCCGGTCAAGCCAACTACGCCGCGGCGAATGTCTTCCTGGATGCCCTCGCGGCCCACCGTCGCAGCGCGGGACTGCCCGCGACCGCTCTCGACTACGGCCTGTGGGCGAGATCGACCGGGCTCGGCGCCGAGCTCTCCGAGGACGACTTCGACCGGATGCGCAGGCAGGGCTTCCCGCCGCTGACCGAGGCCGACGCCCTCGCGCTGTTCGACGCGGCGATCGCCACCGACACCGCCCAGCTGGTTCCCCTCCGGGTCGATCCGGCCGTGCTCCGGACACGGGGCGAGGAGATCCCCGCCCTCCTGCGCGGGATCGCCCCGATCTCGATGCGCCGCCGGACTGGAACCCCGGCGGGCCGGGCCTTCGCGCGCAAGCTGGCCGGTCTCTCCGACGCCGACCGTGCCAGCGCCTTGCTGGACCTCGTCCGCTCGGTGGCCGCTGAAACCCTCGGTCACGCCACGATCGACGCCGTGGAACCGCAGCAGGCGTTCCAGCAGCTCGGGTTCGACTCGCTGAGCGCCATCGAGTTCCGCAACAAACTCAACACCGCGACCGGGCTGCAGCTACCGGCCACCCTCGTCTTCGATCATCCGAATCCGCAGATCGTCGCCGAGTTCATCGATTCCCAGCTCACCGGCACGAGCCAGGACATCGAGATCACCGCGAGCAGGACGGTCGCCGACGAGCCCATCGCCGTGGTGGCGATGAGCTGCCGCTACCCGGGTGGCATCGCCTCGCCGGAGGATCTGTGGCGGCTGGTCGTCTCCGGTGGCGACAGCACCGGTGAGATGCCGGTCGATCGTGGCTGGGACATCGAGCGCATCTACGACCCCGAGCCGGGCAAGGCGGGCAAGACCTACACCCGTCGTGGTGGGTTCCTTTACGACGCAGCGGAATTCGACGCGGACTTCTTCGGCATCAGCCCCAACGAAGCCACGATGATGGATCCCCAGCAGCGGTTGCTGCTGGAGGTCTCCTGGGAGGCGCTGGAACGCGCCGGCTTGGATCCTGCGGTACTGCGCGGCAGCGCCACCGGCGTGTTCACCGGTGTGATGTACCACGACTACGCCCAGGGCACCGGGACGGGTAGCAGCGCGGGCGGCAGCTTGGTGTCCGGTCGGGTGTCGTACGTGTTCGGTCTGGAGGGGCCGTCGGTCACCGTCGATACGGCGTGTTCGTCGTCGCTGGTGGCGATGCATCTGGCCGCGCAGTCGCTGCGGTCGGGGGAGTGCGATCTGGCGTTGGCCGGTGGTGTGGCGGTGATGGCCACCACCGACATGTTCCTCGAGTTCAGCAGGCAGCGCGGGATGGCGCCGGACGGGCGGTGCAAATCCTTCGCCGACAGCGCCGATGGTGTCGCCTGGTCCGAGGGTGCCGGTGTTCTGGTGTTGGAGCGGTTGTCCGACGCGCAGCGCAATGGTCACCAGGTTTTGGCGGTGATCGCTGGTTCGGCGGTGAATCAGGATGGTGCGTCGAATGGTTTGACCGCGCCGAACGGTCCGTCGCAGCGGCGGGTGATCCGGCAAGCCCTGGCCAATGCCGGGGTGTCGCCGGTGGACGTCGACGCGGTGGAAGCGCACGGCACCGGAACGACGTTGGGCGATCCGATCGAGGCGCAGGCGTTGCTGGCGACCTATGGCCAGGACCGGGATGCGGATCGTCCGTTGTGGTTGGGGTCGCTGAAATCCAACATCGGTCACGCGCAGGCCGCGGCCGGTGTGGGTGGTGTGATCAAGATGGTCATGGCAATGCAGCATGGCGTGCTGCCTCCGACCCTGCATGTGGATCAGCCCAGCAGCAAAGTCGATTGGACCGAAGGGCACATTCGGTTGCTGACCGAATCGGTGCCGTGGCCGGTGGTGGATCGGCCGCGCCGGGCCGGTGTGTCCTCCTTCGGGCTCAGCGGCACCAACGCGCACCTCATCGTCCAACAGGCGCCGGTGCCGGACTCGGCCCCGGTCGTGGAGCAGGCTCCGGTGGTCGACACCCTCCCGGGGGTGCTGCCGTGGGTGCTCTCGGCGCGCAGCGGTGCGGCGCTCGCCGGTCAGGCCACCCGTCTCGCGTCGCACGTCGACGACCACGACGCGGACCCGATCGACGTCGGTTTCTCGCTGATCACTTCGAGAGCGTTGTTCGACCATCGGGCCGTGGTGTTGGCGCCGGACCGCGACGGTCTGCGAGCGGGTGTCCAAGCGCTGGGTCGCGGCGAATCCGTTCCGGGTGTCGTGGCAGGTCGCGTGGTGGCGGGTTCGACCGGCCTGGTGTTTTCCGGTCAGGGTGCGCAGTGGGCCGGTATGGCCGACGAGTTGCGTGCGGCGTATCCGGTGTTCGCAGAGCACTTCGATGCGATCATCGCCGAGTTGGATTCGTCGCTGGGACAGTCGGTTTCGCTGAATGAAGCGTTGGCGAGCGGTGATCTGGTCGACCAGACGGTGTTCGCGCAGGCTGGGTTGTTCGCGTTCGAGGTGGCGTTGTTCCGGCTGCTCGAATCTTGGGGAGTGCTCCCCGATGTGGTGGCCGGTCATTCGATCGGTGAGGTCGCTGCGGCGCATGTGGCGGGTGTGTTGTCGCTGGCGGATGCCTGTGTGCTGGTGGCGGCTCGTGGCCGGTTGATGCAGGCGTTGCCCGCGGGTGGGGCGATGGTTGCTGTCGGTGCGTCGGAGGCCGATGTGCTGGCATTGTTCGCCGGTGAGCTGGCGGGCGGGGTGTCGATCGCGGCGGTCAATGGTCCGTCGTCGGTGGTGCTCTCCGGCGTGGAAGCCGATGTTTCCGCTGTGGTCGATCGTTGTGTCGAGCGTGGTTGGCGGACGCATCGGTTGCGGGTTTCGCACGCTTTCCACTCGGCGTCGATGGAGCCGATGCTCGCCGAATTCGCTTCGGCAATCGAAGGTTTGACGTTCACCCGTCCGTCCATCGCGTTGGTGTCGACGGTGACCGGTGCGCGAGTCGGCGACGAGATGTCCGACCCGTCGTACTGGGTCGGTCAGGTGCGCGACACGGTGCGCTTCGCCGATGCGGTCACCACGATGGTCGGGAGCGGAGTCACCCGGTTCGCCGAGGTCGGACCCGACGCCGTGCTCTTCGCGATGATCAACCAGATCCTTGATGGCGGAAGAGATCTCGCGGGCGCGGTGACGATGGTGGCGCTGGCGCGTCGGGATCATGCCGACCCGCTCACCGTATCGGCCGCCGTGGCCCGGCTGTTCGTCTCCGGCGCCGACGTGGACTGGGCCGCCCGGTACACCGGTACCGGCGCCCGGCGAATCGAGTTGCCCACCTACGCTTTCCAGCGTCGGCACTATTGGATGGCGCAAGCGTCGGACGGCGGTGACGCCAAGGCGCTGGGTCTCGTCGCCACCGGACACCCCTTGGCCGCGGTGGTCGTCTCGCAACCGGACTCCGATGCCGTAACCCTCACCGGCCGCCTGTCGGCGCAGGCGCAGCCTTGGCTGGCCGATCACCGGGTGCTGGACACCGTGTTGTTCCCCGGTACCGGTTTCGTCGAGCTCGCCCTGCACGCCGGCGAACAGGTCGGCTGCTCCAGCCTGGCGGAGCTGGTCCTGCGTGCCCCGCTGGTGCTGTCGGAGTCGGCCGGGGTCGCGGTGCGCGTTGTCGTCGACGCCGCGGACGCGGCGGGTCGTCGCGCGGTACGGATCTTCTCCCACCCCGATGACGACGTCGACACGGCGCGGTCGTGGACGTTGAACGCCGAAGGTGTGCTCGCACCGGGAATCGACAGCGCCGCAGTGGATCTGGCGTCTTGGCCGCCCGCCGATGCCACCGCCGTCGATATCGATGGCGTCTACGACCTTCTCGACGAGCAGGGCTATCACTACGGCCCGGTGTTCCAGGCGTTGCGGTCGGTGTGGCGGGGAACCGGCGGGATCTACGCCGAGATCGAGCTGCCCGAACAAGCGCGCTCCGAGGCGCGGCGGTTCGGCCTGCACCCGGCGTTGCTCGATGCCGCCTTGCACGCCTTGTCTTTCGCGGGCGACGGGCCCGTGCCGGAGGCCGGGGTCGGCCTGCCGTTCGAGTGGTCCGGCGTGACCGTGCATGCGGCCGGGGCCGACGCGCTGCGCGTTCGGCTGACCCGTGTAGGCGAGCGCGGTGTCGCTCTGGATTTGGCGGACATGACGGGCGCCCCGGTCGCGACGGTGCGACACCTGGCATCTCGGCCGATCGATCCAGCGCAGCTCACTGCGGGGACGTCCCTCGCCAGAAGCGCGGTGTTCCAAGTCGATTGGACGCCGATCTCGGTCTCCGAAGTCGAGGTCGGCGCGGTGGCGTGGGCGGATCTCGGCGAGCGGGTGCCGCGGGCGGTGCTGCTGGAGTGCCCGACGGGTAACGATCCCGCCGCCATTCATGCCGCGACGCATGACGTCCTCGAGGTGTTGCAGTCCTGGACGGCAGCGGATCGGTTCGCCGAATCGGTTCTCGTGGTCCAAACGACCGGCGCGGTATCGGTAGCCGGGGAGGACATCACGAACCTGGCCGGTGCCGCGGTGGGTGGTCTCGTTCGTTCCGCGCAAGCCGAAAACCCCGGCCGTATCGTGCTGATCGACATCGGTGCAGCTGACCGCGGTGCTGAATTCGGCGGGCTGCTCGGTGGGATTCTGGCCGCGGGCGAACCTCAGGTGGCCGTGCGCGACGGGCAAGTGCATGCCGCGCGCCTGGGCCGGGTTTCGGCTCCGGCAACCGAAGCGGCCGAGAGTTGGTCTTTCGGGCCGGACGACACCGTTCTGGTCACCGGTGCGAGTGGTTCGCTCGGTGGGTTGTTCGCTCGGCATCTGGTCGACGCGCATGGTGTGCGGCGGCTGTTGTTGGTGAGCAGGCGTGGTGAATCCGCTTCCGGTGCCGCTGAATTGCGCACGGAGCTACATGGTTTGGGCGCCGAGGTCGAGTTCGTCGCCTGCGATGTCGCCGATCGTGACGCGCTGGCGCGGGTTCTCGCCAACGTGCCTGCCGCGCACCCGCTGACCGGCGTGTTCCACCTGGCCGGTGTGCTCGATGACGGTGCCATCGCCTCGCTGACCCCGGCTCGGATGGACACGGTGCTGGGGCCCAAGGTCGATGCTGCGCTGCATCTGCACGAGCTGACCGCTGATCTGCCGTTGCAGGCCTTCGTGTTGTTCAGTTCGGTGGCGGGTGCGTTCGGTGGCGCGGGCCAGGGCAACTATGCCGCGGCCAATGCGTGCTTGGACGCGTTGGCGGCGCACCGCAGGGCTTCCGGTCGCCGCGGTGTGTCGCTGGCGTGGGGATTGTGGGACGGAGGTATGGCGGGCGAGCTCAGCGAGGTCGACCGGCAGCGCATGTCGCGGTCGGGCATGCTGCCGATCTCGGAGGAGCAGGGCCGCGCGCTGTTCGACGCCGCCAGCCGGATCGACGCCGCCACGCTCCTGCTCGCCCGACTGGATTTGGATGCCTTGCGCGGCAACGGGTTCGACACGCCCACGCTCCTCTCCGGTCTGATCCCGCAGCGCCGTAAGGCGGTCTCCGGTGCCGCCAAGGCGTTGCGTGCTCGGTTGGCGAGCACTCCGGACAGCGAACGCTTCGGTGTGCTGGTCGGGATCGTGCGCAGCCAGGTCGCCGCGACGCTGGGGCACCAGAACGCGAACGCGGTCGACGCCGACAAGGCGTTCAGCGAGCTGGGTTTCGACTCGATCACCGCGATCGAGTTCCGTAACGCGCTCGGGACCGCCACCGGTCTGCAGCTGCCCGCGACGCTGGTGTTCGACTACCCGACACCGCAGACCTTGGCCAAGTACCTGGCCGACGAGCTCACCGGCACCGGCCAGGACATCGAGATCAGCGCAGGCAAGACTGTCGACGACGACCCGATCGCCGTGGTGGCGATGGCTTGTCGCTATCCCGGTGGGGTCGCCTCGCCGGAAGACCTGTGGAATCTGGTCGTTTCGGGCGTGGATACCACCGGTGAGTTGCCGGTGGATCGCGGCTGGGATATCGAGGGCATCTACGATCCGGAGCCCGGCAAGGTCGGTAAGACCTACACGCGTCAGGGTGGGTTCCTCTACAGCGCAGCCGATTTCGACGCCGAGTTCTTCGGCATCAGCCCCAACGAGGCCACGGCGATGGATCCCCAGCAGCGGTTGCTGCTGGAGACGTCGTGGGAGGCTTTGGAGCGCGCCGGTGTGGATCCGGCCGCGCTGCGCGGCAGTTCGACCGGGGTGTTCACCGGCATGATGTACCACGACTACGCCCAGGGCAGCGGCAACAGCGCAGCCGGGAGTCTGGTGTCCGGGCGGGTGTCGTACGTGTTCGGCCTGGAAGGGCCGTCGGTCACCGTGGACACGGCGTGCTCGTCGTCGTTGGTGGCGATGCATTTGGCCGCGCAGTCGTTGCGGTCGGGGGAGTGCGATCTGGCGTTGGCCGGTGGTGTCGCGGTGATGGCGACACCCGAGATCTTTGTGGAGTTCAGCAGGCAACGGGGATTGTCGCCGGACGGGCGATGCAAGTCCTTCTCCGATACGGCCGATGGTGTCGGCTGGTCCGAAGGCGCCGGTGTGTTGGTGCTGGAACGCCTGTCCGACGCGCACCGCAATGGTCACCAGGTTTTGGCGGTGATCGCTGGTTCGGCGGTGAATCAGGATGGTGCGTCGAATGGTTTGACCGCGCCGAACGGTCCGTCGCAACGGCGGGTGATCCGCCGAGCCCTTGCGAACGCGGGAGTCTCTCCGACCGAGGTCGATGTGGTGGAAGCCCATGGCACCGGTACGACGTTGGGTGATCCGATCGAAGCCCAGGCGCTGCTGGCCACCTATGGACAGGATCGCGACGCGGATCGTCCACTGTGGTTGGGGTCGTTGAAGTCCAACATCGGTCACACTCAGGCCGCCGCGGGTGTGGGTGGTGTGATCAAGATGGTCATGGCGATGCGCCACGGCGTGCTGCCGCGGACGCTGCACGTCGACCAGCCCAGCACCAAGGTCGATTGGAGCGAGGGGCATGTCCGGTTGCTGACCGAGCAGGTGGCGTGGCCGGAGACCGATCGGCCGCGTCGGGCCGGTGTGTCCTCGTTCGGTATCAGCGGGACGAACGCTCACCTCATCCTGGAGCAGGCTCCGATCGTGGCACCGGCGCCGGTGGAGTCGGCGCCGGTGGTCGAGTCGGTTCCGGGTGTGGTGCCGTGGGTGGTTTCGGCGCGCAGCGGTGCGGCTCTTGCCGGTCAGGCCGGGCGTCTGGCGTCGTATGTGGCCGAGCACGACGTGGATCCGGTGGATGTCGGTTTCTCGTTGGCGTCGACGCGCGGTGTGTTCGAGCATCGTGCGGTTGTTCTGGCCGAGGGTGGTGATGAACTGCTCGCGGGAGTGCGGGCGCTGGCTTCGGGTGAGCAGGCACCGGGTGTGGTGTCCGGTCGTGTGGTGGCGGGTTCGACGGGTGTGGTGTTTTCCGGTCAGGGTGCGCAGTGGGCCGGTATGGCCGACGAGTTGCGTGCGGCGTATCCGGTGTTCGCCGAAGCTTTCGACGCGATCGTTGCTGAGCTGGAACCCCTGCTGGGGCAGTCCGTTTCGCTGGGTGAGGCGCTGTCGTCGGAGGATCTGGTCGACCAGACGGTGTTCGCCCAGGCTGGCTTGTTCGCGTTCGAGGTGGCGTTGTTCCGGCTGCTGGAGTCGTGGGGTGTGCGGCCGGATGTGGTGGCCGGGCATTCGATCGGTGAGGTCGCTGCTGCGCATGTGGCTGGTGTGTTGTCGTTGGCGGATGCGTGTGTGTTGGTGGCGGCGCGTGGTCGGTTGATGCAGGCTCTGCCCGCTGGTGGGGCGATGGTTGCGGTTGGTGCGTCGGAAGCTGATGTGCTGGCGTTGCTGGACGGTGGGCTGGCGGCCGGTGTTTCGATCGCGGCTGTGAATGGTCCGTCGTCGGTGGTGTTGTCCGGTGTAGAGGACGACGTCGTGACCGTCGCTGAGGCGTGTGCCGAACGCGGCTGGCGCACAAGCAGGTTGCGAGTTTCACATGCCTTCCATTCGGCATCGATGGAGCCGATGCTCAATGACTTCGCTTCGGCTATCGAGGGTTTGACGTTCACACGTCCGAACATCGCGTTGGTGTCTTCGGTGACCGGTGCGCGGGTCACCGACGAGATGTGTGCTCCGTCGTACTGGGTCGGTCAGGTTCGTGACACGGTGCGTTTCGCCGATGCGGTCGCGACGATGGCGGACACCGGTGTGACC
The DNA here is from genome assembly GCF_006716565.1 of Nocardia bhagyanarayanae. NCBI lineage: Bacteria > Bacillati > Actinomycetota > Actinomycetes > Mycobacteriales > Nocardiaceae > Nocardia > Nocardia bhagyanarayanae. Next base: position 3,212,375 of record NZ_VFPG01000001.1, read on the forward strand.
CGGTTCGCCGAGGTCGGACCGGACGCCGTGTTGGCTCCGATGATCGCCCAGACTCTCGACGAGCGCCGAGCGAGCGCGGACGCATCGGGTGCGACTGTGGTGGCGTTGGCGCGCCGCGACCATGCCGACCCTGCCACGGTGCTGGGTGCGGTGGCCGAGCTGTTCGTCTCCGGTGCCGAGGTGGACTGGGCCGGTCTGTATGCCGGTGCCGGTGCTCGACGAACCGACTTGCCCACCTACGCTTTCCAGCGTCGCCGCTATTGGGCCGAAGGGTCCGCCGCCGGGGGTAATGCCCGGGCGATGGGTCTCGTCGCCACCGGGCACCCGCTTGTCTCAGTGATCGTCTCGCAACCGGACTCCGACGCGGTGACTCTCACCGGTCGCCTGTCGGTGCCGACGCACCCGTGGCTGGCCGATCACACGGTTGTGGACACCGTGCTGCTTCCCGGCACCGGCTTGGTCGAACTCGCCTTGTACGCAGGGGAACAGGTCGGCTGTTCGACCCTCGAGGAACTGGTCCTGCAAGCCCCGGTGACACTGTCGGAGTCGACCGGGGTCGCGGTGCGCGTCGTGGTCGACGCCGAGGGCGAGGCCGGCCGTCGCGCGGTGCGGATCTTCTCCCGGCCCGACGACGGTGTCGATGCCGTGGCGTCGTGGACGCTGCATGCCGCGGGCATGCTCGCGTCCGGAGTCGACGGCTCGGCCGTGGATCTGGTGCAGTGGCCGCCCGCCGGTGCGGTCGCGGTCGATGTCGAAGGGGTTTACGAGTCCCTCGATGCGCAGGGCTATCACTACGGTCCGGTGTTCCAGGCGTTGCGGTCGGTGTGGCGGGGATCCGACGGGTCGCTGTATGCCGAGGTCGTCTTGCCCGAGCAGGCTCGATCCGAGGCGGAACGGTTCGGACTGCATCCCGCACTGCTCGACGCCGCCTTGCACGCTCTGCGTTTCGCCGACGACACCTCGGCGGATGGAACCGGTCTGGCGTTGCCGTTCGAGTGGTCCGGTGTCACCGTGCACGCGGCCGGGGCCGACGCGTTGCGAGTTCGGCTCACCCGCGTCGGCGAGCACGGTGTGGCACTGGATTTGGCGGACACGACGGGTGCCGCCGTGGCGACGGTACGGCATTTGGCGACTCGGCCGATCGATCCCGCGCAGCTCGCTGTCGGCGGATCCGCCGTCGGTAATGCGTTGTTCCAGATCGGCTGGACACCGATCGCGGTGCGTGCGGCCGAAGTCACCGCGGTCGCGTGGGCGGCGCTCGGTGCGCAGGTTCCGCAGGTGGTGGTGTTCGACTGCCCGACGGGCAACGATGCCGCCGCTATCCGTGCCGCGACGCACGAGGTGCTCGAGGTAGTGCAGTCCTGGATCGCGGATCAACGGTTCGGTGAGTCGGTGCTCGTCGTCCGGACCAGCGGTGCTGTCTCGGTGGCCGGGGAAGACATCACGAACTTGGCCGGTGCGGCCGTGTGTGGTCTGGTTCGGTCCGCGCAGGCGGAGAACCCTGGCCGGATCGTGTTGGTCGACACCGATTCCGAACTCGACGGACTGCTGGGCGGAATCGTCGCCGCGGCCGAACCGCAGGTGGCGGTGCGTGCGGGGCAAGTACACGGTGCGCGCCTCGGCCGGATCGCCGCGCCGACGGCAGCTGCGGGCGAAGGTTCCGCCGCGGCTGTGAGCGCGTCTTTCGGTCCGGACGACACCGTTCTGCTCACCGGTGCGAGTGGTTCGCTCGGTGGGGTGTTCGCTCGGCACTTGGTCGACGCGCATGGTGTGCGGCGGCTGTTGTTGGTGAGCAGGCGTGGTGAATCCGCGTCCGGTGCCGCTGAATTGCGGGCAGAGCTGGAGGGTTCGGGTGCGGAGGTCGAGTTCGTCGGCTGCGATGTCGCCGATCGTGACGCGCTGGCGCGGGTGCTCGCCAACGTGCCTGCCGCGCACCCGCTGACCGGCGTCTTCCACCTGGCCGGTGTGCTCGATGATGGTGCGATCGGTTCGCTCACCGCGGAGCGGTTGGATGCGGTGTTGGGTCCCAAGGTCGATGCGGCCCTGCATTTGCACGAGTTGACCGCTGATCTGCCGTTGAAGGCGTTCGTGTTGTTCAGTTCGGTGGCCGGTGCGTTCGGTAATGCCGGTCAGGGCAACTATGCCGCGGCCAACGCGTGCTTGGACGCTTTGGCGGCGCACCGCAGGGCCTCGGGCAGCCGCGGTATGTCGTTGGCCTGGGGATTGTGGGACGGGGGTATGGCCGCGGAACTCAGCGACCGGGACCGGCAGCGCATGTCTCGGTCGGGCATGCTGCCGATCTCGGAGGAGCAGGGTCTCGCGCTGTTCGATGCCGCGATCCAGTTGGACACGGCCGCCCCGGTCCTCGCACGTTTCGACCTCGACGCGATGCGCAATTCGAGATTGCCGGTGCCCCCGGTGTTTTCCGCGCTGATTCCGCAGCGCCGCAAGGCCGCCTCGGGTGCTTTCACGGCGCTTCGCGCGCGTTTGGCGAACACTCCCGACGAGGAACGTTTCGGTGTTCTAGTCGAGATCATCCGCGGACAGGTCGCGGCGATTCTCGGACATCAGGACGCGAATGCGATCGCGGCCGACAAGGCCTTCGGTGAGCTGGGCTTCGACTCGCTCGCCGCCGTGGAGTTCCGCAACGCGCTCAAAACCGTGACGGGCCTGCAACTACCCGCGACCCTGGTGTTCGACTACCCGACACCGCAGGCTCTGGCGAAGTATCTGGCCGACGAGTTCGCGGGCACCAGCCGGGAGGTCGAGGTCACCGCCAGCAGGGCGGTCGACGACGAGCCGATCGCCGTGGTCGGAATGGCCTGCCGTTACCCGGGTGGTGTCGCCTCACCCGAAGACCTGTGGACTCTGGTCATGTCGGGCGGCGACAGCACCGGTGAGTTGCCGACGGATCGTGGCTGGGACATCGACGATATCTACGATCCCGAACCCGGCAAGGCGGGCAAAACCTATACGCGCCGGGGTGGATTCCTCTACTCCGCAGCGGATTTCGACGCCGAGTTCTTCGGAATCAGCCCCAACGAGGCCACGGGGATGGATCCGCAACAGCGGCAGCTCCTGGAGACGACGTGGGAGGCGTTGGAGCGGGCCGGTGTGGATCCGGCGGTACTGCGCGGCAGTTCGACCGGGGTGTTCACCGGTGTGATGTACCACGACTACGGGCAGGGGAACGGTGGCAACGCCACCGGCAGCCTGGTGTCGGGTCGGATCGCCTACACGCTGGGGTTGGAAGGCCCGGCGGTGTCGGTGGATACGGCGTGTTCGTCGTCGCTGGTGGCGATGCATCTGGCCGCGCAGTCGTTGCGGTCGGGTGAGTGCGATCTGGCGTTGGCCGGTGGTGTGGCGGTGATGGCCACCCCGGAGACGTTCGTGGAGTTCTCTCGCCAGCGCGGGTTGTCGCCGGACGGGCGGTGTAAGTCCTTCGCCGACGCGGCCGATGGTGTCGCCTGGTCCGAAGGTGCCGGTGTTCTGGTGTTGGAACGCTTGTCCGATGCTCAGCGCAATGGTCATCAGGTTCTCGCCGTGATCGCTGGTTCGGCGGTGAATCAGGATGGTGCGTCGAATGGTTTGACCGCGCCGAATGGTCCGTCGCAGCGTCGGGTGATTCGCCAAGCCTTGGCGAACGCGGGGGTCTCCGCAACCGAGGTCGATGCGGTGGAGGCTCATGGCACCGGTACCACTTTGGGTGATCCGATCGAGGCCCAGGCGCTGCTGGCCACCTACGGGCAGGACCGGGATCCGGATCGTCCGTTGTGGTTGGGGTCGTTGAAGTCCAACATCGGTCACGCGCAGGCCGCCGCGGGTGTGGGCGGTGTGATCAAGATGGTCATGGCGATGCGCCATGGCGTGCTGCCCAAGACGCTGCACGTGGATCAGCCCTCTACGAAGGTGGATTGGTCCGAAGGCCATGTGCGGTTGCTGACGGAGCCGGTGGAGTGGCCGGTGGTGGATCGGCCGCGTCGGGCTGGTGTGTCCTCGTTCGGTATCAGCGGCACGAATGCGCACGTCATCCTGGAACAGCCCCCGGTGGTTGAGTCTGCTCCGGTGCCGGTTGTGCGGACGGTCCCGCCTGTGTTGCCGTGGGTGGTCTCGGCACGCAATAGCGATGCTCTTGCGGCTCAGGCCGATCGATTGATATCGCATGTGCGCGAGCATGATCCGCTCGATGTCGGCTTCTCGTTGGCCTCGACGCGCAGTGTTTTCGAGCATCGGGCCGTGGTGGTGGCCGAGGGTCGTGCCGATCTGCTGGCGGGTATGCGGGCATTGGCTGCTGGAGTGCAGTCGCCACATGTGGTGTCCGGTCGTGTGGTATCGGGTTCGACAGGTCTGGTGTTTTCCGGTCAGGGTGCGCAGTGGGCGGGTATGGCCGACCAGCTGCGTGCGGCGTATCCGGTGTTCGCCGAGCATTTCGATGCGATCGTCACCGAGTTGGAACCCGCCCTGGGGCAGTCGACTTCGCTGAGTGAAGCCTTGGCGAGCGATGACTTGGTCGACCAGACGGTGTTCGCGCAGGCCGGGTTGTTCGCCTTCGAGGTGGCGTTGTTCCGGCTGCTCGAATCCTGGGGTGTCCGAGCCGCTGTGGTGGCCGGTCACTCGATCGGCGAAATCGCCGCCGCACATGTGGCCGGAGTGATGTCGCTGGCGGATGCGTGTGTGCTGGTGGCGGCGCGTGGCCGGTTGATGCAGGCGTTGCCAGCCGGTGGGGCGATGGTCGCGGTCGGTGCGTCGGAGACCGATGTCCTGCCGCTACTCGAGGGCGGGGTGTCGATCGCGGCGGTGAACGGTCCGTCGTCGGTGGTGCTCTCCGGTGTCGAGGAGTCGGTCCTGCCGGTCGTCGAGGCATGCGCCGAGCGTGGTTGGCGGACGCATCGATTGCGGGTCTCGCACGCTTTCCACTCCGCGGCGATGGAGCCGATGCTCGCCGAATTCGCCTCGGCGATCAAGGGTTTGACGTTCACTCGCCCGAGCATCCCGCTGATCTCCACGGTGACCGGTGCCCGGATCGGCGACGAGATGTCGGATCCGTCGTATTGGGTCGGTCAAGTGCGCGACACCGTCCGCTTCGCCGACGCGGTCACCGCGATGGCGGCCATGGGTGTGACCCGGTTCGCCGAGGTCGGACCCGACGCCGTGCTCACCCCGATGACCGCCCAGGTCGTGGACCACACGACGGAGGGCACGGCTTGCACGGTGGTGGCGCTGGCGCGCCGCGACCAGACCGATGTGTCCACGGTGGTGGCCGGGGTCGCCGAGTTGTTCGTCTCCGGCGCCGAGGTGGACTGGGCCCGTTACTACACCGGCACCGCGGCACAACGAATCGACTTGCCCACCTACGCCTTCCAACATCGCCGCTACTGGGCCGAAGGGTCCGCCGGTAGCGGTGACGCGCGAGCCATGGGTTTCGTGGCCACCGGACACCCCCTGGCCTCGGTGGTCGTCACCCAACCGGACTCCGATGTGGTCGCCGTCAGTGGCAGGTTGTCGATGCGGACGCAGCCGTGGCTGGCCGATCACCGGGTCATGGACACCGTGGTGCTCCCCGGCACCGGTCTGGTCGAGCTCGCCCTGCACGCCGGCGAACAGGTCGGCTACTCGACCCTCGAGGAGTTGATCCTCCGAGCCCCGCTGACACTGTCGGAGTCGACCGGGGTCGCGGTGCGCGTTGTCGTCGACGCCGAGGACGAGACCGGCCGTCGCGCGGTGCGGATCTTCTCCCGCCCCGATGACGACGTCGACACGGTGTCGGCGCGGTCGTGGACATTGCATGCCGCGGGCATGCTCGCGTCCGGAGTCGACGGCTCGGCCGTGGATCTGGTGCAGTGGCCGCCCGCCGGTGCGGTCGCGGTCGATGTCGAAGGGGTTTACGAGTCCCTCGATGCGCAGGGCTATCACTACGGTCCGGTGTTCCAGGCGTTGCGGTCGGTGTGGCGGGGATCCGACGGGTCGCTGTATGCCGAGGTCGTCTTGCCCGAGCAGGCTCGATCCGAGGCGGAACGGTTCGGACTGCATCCCGCACTGCTCGACGCCGCCTTGCACGCTCTGCGTTTCGCCGACGACACCTCGGCGGATGGAACCGGTCTGGCGTTGCCGTTCGAGTGGTCCGGTGTCACGGTGCACGCGGCCGGGGCCGACGCGTTGCGAGTTCGGCTCACCCGTACCGGTGAACGCACGGTCGGTTTGGATCTTGCGGACATGACGGGTGCTCCGGTAGCCGTGGTGCGGCACTTGGCTTCCCGGCCCATCGATCCGGCGCAGCTCACCGCCGGGACACCCATCGAACGCACGGCGCTGTTCGACATCGGCTGGACACCGATCGCGGTGTCCGAAGCCGACCGCACCGTCCTGTCGTGGGCGGATCTGGGTGAGGAGAGCGAGCAGGTTCCGCAGGTGGTGGTGTTGGGGTGCCCGGCGGGCAACGATCCCACCGCGGTGCGTGCCGCGACCCACGAGGTACTGCGGGTGCTTCAGTCCTGGATCGCCGATCGGCGGTTCGGTGAGTCGGTGCTGGTGGTTCGGACCCGTGGTGCGGTATCCGTTGCCGGGGAGCACATTACGAACTTGGCCGGTGCGGCCGTGTGTGGTCTGGTTCGCTCCGCACAGGCGGAGAATCCCGGCCGGTTCGTGTTGATCGACACCGATTCCACGGCGGCCGATGCCGAATCCGGTGCGCTGCTGGGCGGAATCCTGGCTTCGGACGAACCTCAGGTGGCCGTGCGCGATGGGCAGGTATACGGTGCGCGACTCGCCCGAGTCGTCTCCACCGGCGCGACCCAGCCGGTGACCGACTCCTTCGATCCGGACGACACCGTTCTGATCACCGGTGCCAGCGGCTACCTGGGTGGATTGTTCGCCCGCCACCTGGTTGCCACGCGCGGTGTCCGGCGCTTGCTGCTGGTGAGCAGGCGCGGTGAATCCACTTCCGGCGCTGCGCAATTGCGTGCGGAGCTGGAGGGCTTGGGTGTCGAGGTCGGGTTCGTCGCTTGTGATGTCGCCGATCGTGGCGCGCTGGCGCAGGTGTTGGCCGACGTGCCCGCTGATCATCCGCTCGCGGGTGTGTTCCATCTGGCCGGTGTGCTCGACGATGGTGCGATCGGTTCACTCACCACGGAGCGGTTGGATGCGGTGTTGGGTCCCAAGGTCGATGCGGCCCTGCATTTGCACGAGCTGACCGCTGATCTGCCGTTGAAGGCGTTCGTGTTGTTCAGTTCGGTGGCCGGTGCGTTCGGTAATGCCGGTCAGGGCAACTATGCCGCGGCCAACGCGTGCTTGGACGCTTTGGCGGCCCACCGCAAGGCTTCCGGGCTGCCCGGCCAGTCGTACGCCTGGGGTCTGTGGAGCATGGACGGGGGTATGGCCGCGGAACTCAGCGACCGGGACCGGCACCGCATGTCTCGGTCGGGCATGCTGCCGCTCTCGGAAGAGCAAGGCCTCGCGCTGTTCGACGCGGCTACCGGGATCGACGCGGCGGCCCCCGTGCTGGCCCGCTTGGACCTGGATGCCGTGCGCAGCGCGGGATTCGCCGCTCCCGCACTGTTCTCCGGGCTGGTCCCGCAACGCAGGAAGGCGGCCTCCGGAGCGGCCACCGCCCTCCGCGCTCGGTTGGCGACCACGCCCGAGGGCGAACGTCTCGGTGTTCTGGTGGAGATCGTGCGCGGTCAGGTCGCGGCGATTCTGGGTCACCAGGACGTGAACGCCGTCGCTGCCGACAAGGCCTTCAACGAGCTGGGTTTCGATTCGATCAGCGGGATCGAGTTCCGCAACTCTCTCAACGACGTCACGGGTCTGCGATTGCCCGCGACGTTGGTGTTCGACTACCCGACACCGCAGGCGCTGGCGAAGTATCTGGCCGACGAGTTCGCGGGCATCAGCCGGGAGGTCGAGGTCACCGCCAGCAGGGCGGTCGACGACGACCCGATCGTCGTGGTCGGAATGGCCTGCCGCTATCCCGGCGGGGTCACTTCTCCCGAGGAGCTCTGGGAACTGGTTCACAGCGGTGGGGATGCGATATCGATGCTCCCCGTCGACCGCGGCTGGGATATCGAGGGGCTCTACGATCCGGAACCCGGCCGGGCGGGCAAGTCCTACACCCGGGAAGGCGGATTCCTGCACGCCGCAGCCGATTTCGACGCGGACTTCTTCGGGATCGGCCCGAACGAGGCCACGATCATGGATCCGCAACAGCGGCAACTGCTGGAAACGACATGGGAGGCGCTGGAGCGGGCCGGTGTGGATCCGGCTGCGCTGCGTGGCAGCTCGACCGGCGTGTTCACCGGTGTCATGTACCACGACTACGCCCAGGGCAGCGGGGGCAACGCGACCGGCAGCTTGGTCTCCGGCCGGATCGCCTACACGCTGGGGCTGGAAGGCCCCGCCGTCTCCGTGGATACGGCCTGCTCGTCCTCGCTGGTGGCGCTGCATCTGGCCGCGCAGTCGCTGCGGTCGGGTGAATCCGATCTGGCGTTGGCCGGTGGTGTCGCGGTGATGGCGACACCGGAGACGTTCGTGGAGTTCAGCAGGCAGCGGGGGTTGTCGCCGGATGGTCGGTGCAAGTCCTTCGCCGACGCGGCCGACGGTGTCGGCTGGGCCGAGGGCGCCGGTGTGCTGGTGCTGGAGCGGTTGTCCGATGCCCGCCGTAATGGTCATGAAGTGTTGGCGGTGATCGCTGGTTCGGCGGTGAATCAGGATGGTGCGTCGAATGGTTTGACCGCGCCGAACGGTCCGTCGCAGCGGCGAGTGATCCGGCAGGCGTTGGCCAATGCTGGGGTCTCGCCGGTCGAGGTCGACGCGGTGGAGGCCCACGGCACCGGAACGACGTTGGGCGATCCGATCGAGGCCCAAGCGCTGCTGGCCACCTACGGGCAGGACCGGGATGCGGATCGCCCGCTGTGGCTGGGATCGTTGAAGTCCAACATCGGTCATTCCCAGGCCGCTGCCGGTGTGGGCGGTGTGATCAAGATGGTCATGGCAATGCGCCATGGGGTGTTGCCCAAGACGCTGCACGTCGATCAGCCCTCCACGAAGGTCGATTGGTCGGAAGGCCATGTCCGGTTGCTGACCGAAGAGGTGGCGTGGCCGGAAACCGATCGGCCGCGTCGGGCCGGTGTGTCCTCGTTCGGTATCAGCGGCACCAACGCCCACGTCATCCTGGAGCAGCCCCCGGCCGTGGAGTCGGCGCCGGTGGTGAAGACCGATCCGGCGGGTGGCGTGCTGCCGTGGGTGATTTCGGCACGCAGTGGTGCGGCCCTCGCCGGTCAGGCCGCCCGCCTGGCCGCTCACGTGGCCGACGACGAACCGCACCCGATCGATGTCGGGTTCTCGCTGGCCAGTACCCGTGCCGAGTTCGACCATCGAGCCGTTGTCCTGGGCGGCGATCGCGACGATCTCCTCGCGGGCGTGCGGGCGCTGGCCGAGGACGTGCCGGCGCCCGGTGTGGTGACCGGTCGCGTGGTGCCCGGTTCGACCGGTCTGGTGTTCTCGGGTGGCGGTGCGCAGTGGGCCGGCATGGCCGCCGAGCTCCGGGTGTATCCGGAGTTCGCGGCGCACTTCGACGCGATCGTCACGCGCCTGGATCCGCTACTGGAACAGCCGGTTTCACTGAGTACCGCATTGACCGACGATGCCCTGATCGACAGGATCGTGTTCACCCAGGCGGGATTGTTCGCCTTCGAGGTGGCGTTGTACCGGCTGCTCGAAACCTGGGGCTTCCGCGCCGATGTGGTGGCCGGTCACTCGAACGGCGAGGTCGCCGCCGCGCATGTCGCGGGAGTGCTGTCGCTGGCGGATGCGTGTGCGCTGGTGGCCGCGCGCGGCCGGTTGATGCAGGCGCTGCCCGCCGGTGGCGCGATGGTCGCCATCGGCGCTTCGGAAGCCGAGGTGCTGCCGCTGCTGGCCGAGGGGGTGTCGATCGCCGCGATCAACGGTCCGTCCTCGGTGGTGCTCTCCGGTGTCGAAGCCGCGGTCCTCGCGGTTGCCCAGGCGTGCGCCGAGCGGGGTTGGCGGACGCATCGGTTGCGGATATCGCATGCCTCCCATTCGGCGCTGATGGAGCCGATGTTGGACGAATTCGCCACCGTGGTAAAGGGTTTGACGTTCGGCCGCCCGAGTATCGCGTTGGTGTCCACGGTGACCGGCGCTCGGATCGAGGACGAGATGACCGACCCTTCGTACTGGGTCGGGCAGGTTCGCAACTCGGTGCGGTTCGCCGACGCCGTCACCACGATGGCGGATATGGGCGTGACCCGGTTCGCCGAGGTCGGACCCGATGCGGTGCTGACCCCGATGGTCGCGCAAACCCTCGACACCGCGATCACGGTCGCTCTGGCCAAGCGCGACAACGCCGATCCCGTGACTCTGCTGACCGGACTCGCCCGGCTCTACGTCGCGGGCACGACGGTCGACTGGGCGGCGTACCACGCCGGTACCGGGGCGGCGAAGACGGATCTGCCGACGTACAGCTTCCAGCGCCGCCGCTTCTGGGTCACCGGCCAACTGCACGCCGGAGAGGCGCACACGCTCGGTCTGCGGTCCACCGACCATCCCATGCTCGGCGCGTTGGTGGCCCAGCCGGAGAGCGGGGGTGTCCGGTTCACCGGCCGCCTGTCCACGGCCACCCACCCCTGGCTGGCCGATCACGACGTGCGCGGCACCGTGCTGCTGCCCGGCACCGGATTCGTCGAGCTGGCCCTGCACGCCGGAGACCAGGTCGGCTGCCCGGAACTGGAGGAGCTCGCTCTGCTGGCGCCACTCGTGCTCCACGGGCACGGCGGTGTGCAAATCCAGGTGATCGCCGGTGCGGCGGCCGAGGACGGTCGCCGGCGGCTCGACATCTACTCCCGCAAGGACGATGACGATCCGTCGCTCCCGTGGAGCCACCATGCGGAAGGCACGGTGAGCCCGGGCCGGGAGACCGACGAAGCGGAAGGCTGGGCCGAGTTCGCGCAGTGGCCGCCGGTCGGCGCCGCGCCGGTGCCGCTGGGCGGCGCTTACGACGAACTCGCCGACAACGGGTACAACTACGGGCCCGCCTTCCAAGGTCTGGAAGCCCTCTGGCGGCGCGGCGAGGATCTCTTCGCCGAGGTTTCCCTCCCCGAGCAGACCGCTACCCAAGGCTATGGCGTCCATCCCGCGTTGCTCGACGCGGCGATGCACGCACTGGCCTTCAGCCATCCGCGGGGCGGGGACGAGGACGCCGAGCGTCCGATCCTCGTGCCGTTCGCGTGGTCCTCGGTGCGTCTGCACGCCGACGGCGCGCGGCGGGTGCGGGTTCGGTTGACCCCTCCGCAAGCGGGGACGGCCACCCTGGCGATGGCCGATTCTGCTGGGGCGCCGATGCTTTCGGTGCGGTCGCTCACCTTGCGCCCGCTGTCCGTCGAGCTGCTCGCCGCCTCGTCGCAGACCGCACCCGATGCGCTGTACGAGGTCACGTGGCGGCCCGGTCCGGAGCCGCGCTCCGTCGCGGAAATCACCTGGGCCGAATGGGGCGCGGCGGAGCCGGCCTCGGTCCTCCTCTTCCGGCCCCCGGTCGAGGGCGGTGACGCGCCGGTCCGGCTGCGCACGGCGGTGCACCGCACGCTCGGCGTCCTCCAGCGGTTTGCGAGCGAGGAACGTTACGCCGCAAGCACTCTCGCCGTGATCACCGAGAGCACGGCCGACCCGGCCGCGGCCGCGGTGTGGGGCCTGGTGCGGGCGGCGCAAGCGGAGAACTCGGGGCGGATCGTGCTCATCGAGGCACCTGCGGCGGCGACGGCGGAGCACCTGGTCGCGGCAGCGCTGACGGGCGAGCCGGAACTGAGCCTCCATGCGGAGGGGACAAGGGTGCCGCGGCTCGTCCGCGCCGCCGCACCCGAATCGCCGCGGCCGACACCCTGGGATGCCGAGCGGACCGTGCTGATCACCGGTGGTACCGGCGGCGTCGGCAGCTACCTCGCCAAGCACCTGGTGCGCGAGCACGGTGTGCGACACCTGCTGCTGGTCGGCCGACGTGGCCCGGCCGCCGCCGCGGATCTCGTCGCCGAACTCGCCGCTCTCGGCGCCGAGGCGCGCGTAGTCGCCTGCGACGTCGCGGACCGGGCGGCGCTGCGCGACCTGCTCGCCTCGATACCCGCCGAGCATCCGTTGGGTGCGGTCGTCCACGCGGCGGGCGTCACCGACAACGGGCTGATCGGCAACCTGACGCCGGAGCAGATCGACCACTGCCTCGGCGCCAAAGCCGACGCCGCCTGGTATTTGCACGAGCTCACCAGGGACGCGGGGCTCTCCGCCTTCGTGACGATCTCCTCGATGGCGGGCTTGGTGCCGCCCCCGGGCCAGGGCGGCTATGCGGCCGCCAACCTGTTCCTCGACGCGCTCGCGACGCACCGGCGCGCAGAGGGCCTGCCCGCAACCTCGCTCGCCTATGGCCTCTGGGACACCGACACCGGACTGACGCACGGGCTCGGCCAGGCCGACCGGCAGCGGATGCGCCGCAGCGGCGTAGGCTCCAAACGCACATTCTGGAGAACGTGGCGCGGCTGCTGGGGCACGACAGCGCCGAGGCGCTCGACCCCGAGCGGGACTTCCTCGAATCGGGATTCGACTCGCTGGCCGCCATGGAGCTGCGCACCGCGCTCAACGCTTCCACCGGCCTGACGCTGCCGACCGCCGCGATCTTCGATCACAAGACGCCGGCGGCGCTGGCCCGCTACCTGCGGAAGGAGCTCACCGCCGAGGCACCGGCCGACCACGAACCCGACGGTGTGGACGACTCGTTGTACGGGATGTTCCGTGGCGCGGTGGCATCCGGCCAGGCCGCCAAGGGGTTCGCTCTGTTGCGGGCGGTCGCGGAGCTGCGCGAGCAGTTCTCGTCGGCCGACGAACTGGACCGTCTGCCGGCGCCCACGCGGCTCGCCGCGGGCACCACCCTGCCGCGCATCATCTGCCTGGCGCCGCCGCTGGCCACCGGCGGCGCACACCAGTACGCGCGGATCGCATCGCACTTGCGCACGGCCCGTGATGTGCTGGCGCTGTCGCCGATCGGTTGCCGGACGGGCGAGCCACTGCCGACGACCGAGACGGCGGCCGTGGCGGCGATGGCGCGCTCCGTTCTGGAGGCGGCACAGGGAGATCCGTTCGTACTGGTCGGGTACTCCTCGGGCGGGCTGTTGGCCTACCGCGTCACCGAGCACCTGGAAGCGACCGGGGGCCCGGTGCCCACGGCGGTGGTCCTGTTGGACACCTACAAGGTGAACGTCGATGGTGAATGGCTGCTGCGGTCGATGGCCGAACACATGGTGTCGGCGCAGTCCACCTTCGGTCGCTTCGACCAGGCCCGGCTGACCGGCATGGGCCGGTACATGCAGTTCCTCCAGGAGATGGCGCCCGGCACCGTCACGACGCCGACGCTGTTCGTCCAGTGCGCCGAGAACTTCCTGGGGAGCTCGGCGGAGCAGGAGAACTGGCAGGCCGAACCGTGGGATGCGGCGCACACCGTGGTCTCGGTACCGGCCGACCACTTCACGATCCTGGAGGACGGGTCAGCGGAAGTGGCGGCGGCGATCGAGGATTGGCTCGAGAGCTAGAAACGACGACCGGGTGGGCGCCTGGCCCACCCGGTCGCTTCCCTTGGCGCGCAACGGCCGCCGCGGATCAGCGGGACAGCGCTCGGGCGCAGTGCTCGCGAATCAGCTGCGCTATCGGGTCGCGATTCGCATCGATGAAGAAATGGCCGCCCGGAAAGGTTTTCGCGACGAAGGTTCCGGTGGTGTGCGAATCCCATTCCGCGATGTGCGCGAGACTCGCATCGGGGTCGCGATCCCCGGCGATCGCGACGATCGGAGTGCTGACCATCGCGTCGGTGCCGCAGTCGTAAGTCTCGATGGCCCGGTAGTCGTTCCTGACGACGGACAGGATCAGTTCACGAAATTCCGGATCCTCGAGCAGCGCCGCCGGTGTACCGCCGAACTGCAGGAGATGCTGCACGAGTTCCCGATCGCTCAGCAGGTGGACACGCAGTGCGGGCTGCGCCGCCGCAGGGGCGCGCCGACCGGAGGCGAAAAGGACTCGCGGGCGCACGCCCACCTCGCGTTCGAGCCGCCTGCAGGCCTCGAACGCTACGACAGAGCCCATGCTGTGTCCGAAGATCGAGAAATTCCCGGCCTGCTCGGCCGCTGCTCTCAGCTCGGGAAGCAGGCCGTCGACGAGGCCGGAAATGCTGCCGACGAGCGGTTCCTGCCTGCGGTCTTGTCGCCCCGGATATTGGACGGCGAGAACCTCGAATTCGGATCCCAGGCACTTGGCCAACGGCCCGAAGGATATGGCGGAGCCACCGGCGTGTGGAAAGCAGAACAGCTTGTGGGAGCTATTCCCGGGAGACGGAGACAGGCGACGGAGCCAGCTGTTACCCATGGGCGGGAAAGCCTTTCGTTACGGCACGGATACGCACCGCCGCCGGGAGCTCGGCGGCGGTGCGCCTCGGGGGACTCGGCCTCGCGAGCTAACGGCTCGGTGGTGTGTGGGTGAGCCGCACCACCGCACTCCAAGGCTTCCAAGCCTTGCGGATCGGCTCGCGGGGATCCGGCTGCGGGAGGAAAGTGATCGGCTTCATGAACCACGGCAGCCGGTGGAACCGGTGTGCCGCCGAGACGAGGGATTCCACCTCGTCGGCGGTCCAGTCCAGGTCGGCGAAGAAGCTCAGCGGATCGACAGGACCGAAGTGCCACGGCGCGTTGGCGAGCAGTTCGGTGGTGGCCTTGCTCATCCGCTGCACGATCGCCTGATTGTTGACATCCAGTGCCCACCAGGCTATTTCCGGCCGAGTCAGGGCGGTGGCCAAGCTGGCGACATTGTCGGCGGTGAGGTAGTAGATCAGACCCTCGGTGAGCACCAGCGCCCGCTCCGCGCCCGCGAGCGCCTCGTCCAGGAACTCCCTGCGCGCCTCGGGATCGGCGAGGTCCACCGCCGTGCGGGTGAGCGCGCAGCGCGGCGACTCTCCCGCGAGCAGCTCGTTCTTCTCCTCGACCAAGGCGGGCAGATCGGCTTCGATCCAAGGGAATTCGGCGGGCAGATCCAGCCGGTAGGGGCGGGTGTCCATGCCTGCGGCCATATTGAGCACCCGATCGCAGCCCTGCTCGATGGACTTCATGATCAGGTCGTCGATGAGCTTGGTGCGGGTGACCAGATTCCAGCCGTTGTGCATCAAGAGGGGAGTGCGGCCGGCTATGGCGCGGCCTCGTTCCCCGGCGACCCGATCGGCGAGTGGATCGCGGAAAAGCGCGTCGGGGCGGGCGGATTCGGCAGCGCGGAAGGCGGCCACCCAACGGGCGG
This sequence comes from Nocardia bhagyanarayanae, assembly GCF_006716565.1. Taxonomy (NCBI): domain Bacteria; kingdom Bacillati; phylum Actinomycetota; class Actinomycetes; order Mycobacteriales; family Nocardiaceae; genus Nocardia; species Nocardia bhagyanarayanae. The sequence continues at coordinate 3,227,696 of NZ_VFPG01000001.1, forward strand.
TGTCGGAAACGTTGGTAACTAGGTCAGCGGTCTCGGCCACCAATGCAGTCTTGCACAGCGAACGAAGCGTTGCTCAATAGCCGGATCGCCGGAAGTGCCGACAGCCGTTCCCAATTCCCCGAAACACCGCAGTCATCCACAGGCGCCCGCAGGCGTGCTCGCGTTCGCGGGCGTGCTCGCGCCCGTGTCGGCCGCGACACCGGCCGGTGCGCGTCTGCCCGGCAGCGATCCGGCAGCGGGCCGCTGAGGCTACCGAGCCGAGATCCGGCCATCTGCCGGCTGCCGGGCTGAACGCGATAAGGCGTTGTGAACGTTCCCAGTGTGGTTCCAGTTGGTCTTGCGGGGGTCGGCGATGCGGGTTGACCTGGGGATTCTTCACGCGGTTCGGGGTCGTCGACGCCCGTCGCGACCAGTGCCGGTTCGTACCCGCCAGTAGATCGGAACCGACTGTGATGATTCACAAAGTATTGCCGACAGCTTTCTGGATCGCCCGAATCGCTGGCCCGAGACGGGTCTGATGCTGTTTCATTCGTGGTGCGCTGGGGCTCGAGCAGCGGCGGGAAGGAAGTCGTTTCTGCGTTGCTCCGCCTATCCCACAGAAAGAAGGACGGCCTACCAATGCTGCCCACCCGAGGATCGCGGACCGCTCTGTCTGCTCTCGTATTGGCGGCGAGTGCTGCTGCACTCGTCGCACCGACGCCGACCATGGCCGCGCCACAGCCTGCCCCGGCACAGCAGGCCGTTCCGGCGATCCCGGAGAACGTCCCGTCCGAGGCGCTGGCCGCGCTGGCGCCGACGATCGTCAGCGCCATCTCCGCCCCCGCCCCCATCGCCGACGGCGGAAAAGCCGCGATTCTGGCCCAGGCGCGGGCGCTGCTCGCGACGCCCGGCATCCCCCCGCAGGTCAAGGCGACCCTGGAGCGGGTCATCACGTTCCTCGACGGCAGCGGTGGCGGCGGCCCCGAGCTACCGCCGTCGGACGGTCCCCGGATCGCCCAGTTCCTCTACCCGACCATCGGCAAGGGCTGCATCGGCCCGACCTCCGATTCCGTCGGCGCCGCGCTGGCCGTTCCCGGTCCGGCCGATCTGCCGCCGCCGGGACCCAAGGCGGGCCAGACCGGCTTCGTCTTCACCGCGCTTGGCACCAAATCCCCTGCGGCCGTGCAAAATCCGCCGCTGACCGTGCAGTGGGTCAACCTCGACAACCGTCGCTCGGGTGTCCAGCCGCTCACCAACGAGTCGGAGCTCAACGCCGACGGTCCCGCCACGCTGTCGGCCCTGGCCGACACCGGCTCGGGACGCGTCGCCGCGGTCATCTCCGGCTCGCTCACCACGACGACCGCCGACTCCGGCGCTCGTACTTGCACCTTCGCGCCGACCCTCGGCTTCTTCACCGTCGCCTGAGTCGACGCAACGTATTGGAGTTAGATCTATGAGATTCGCCGCTCCCGGCTTGGTCAGCGGGCTGGCCGGCGCGACCCTGGGGGTGATCGCCGTCCTAGGCATCACCACTGGCGCGCAACAGAATTCGATCCCGGCGCCCGAGACGACCGCTGACCCCGGTTCGTCGCTGGCCGGCACGCCGTACGGCAGCCGATGAGCAACGGGCGCAGGACCATCGCCTGCTTCCTGGTCGGCCTCGGCGCGCTGCTGCTCGTGGCAGCGGTCATGATTCCCAGCTACACCGTCGGCAAGGTGGCCAAGACGCCGCTCGACTTGCGGATCACCACGATCGCCAAGAACGTACCCGGCGAGGAAAGCCTTGTGCTGGACTCGAAGTCGCTCACCTCGCCCGAGGGTTCGGCCAAGGTCGACACCAATGTGCCGATCGTCTCGCAGCGTTTCCTCACCGTCGAAGAGCCGTCCGACGCCGACCAGATGACGGTGCAGGCGGGCCAGACGCTGCGTCGGGACGACCGCGAGGGCGACACCGGTCTGCTCACCGCCTCGATCGACCGCGTCACCATCGACCGCAAGACGGGCGAGCCGATCCCGGTGTCCCCCAACGGTTCCATCGCCGTCTCCGTCGACAAGTCGGGCGCCTCGGTGGCCGACCCGTCGCAGCGCGCCGGTCTGCAGTACCGCTTCCCGATCGGCACCGAGAAGAAGTCCTACCCCTACTTCGATCTCAACGCACGCGCCACCTACGACATCCAGTTCGTCGAGGAGTCCGAGATCAACGGCGTGCCGGTCTATCACTTCCGGCAGACCATCCCGGTCACGAACATGTGGGAAGTCGTGCAGGCGCCGACCAACAAGCTCACCCTCCCCGCCGTCAAGTGGGGCCTCGAGGGTGAGGAGCCGGTCACGATGACCCGCTTCTACACCAATACCCGCGACGTGTGGGTCGAGCCGAAGACCGGCGCGGTTCTCAAAGGCGGCGAGCAGATCCACCTGTTCTACGGTCGCAGCGCCCAGCAGGTAGACGTCACCGCCCTCAAGTCCCACCTCGTCTTCGACGAGAAGACCATCGAGTCCCAGCTGGCCGTCACCCAGGAGAGCCTCGACAGGCTCACCCTCTTCGGCCAAACCCTCCCCATCGCCCTGGGCATCCTGGGCGGCATCGCCCTCATCGCAGGCATCGTCCTCGGTGTCCTGAGCAGTGGATCCCGAGGCCGCCGAGCCGAAAGGTTCTAGCGAACCCTGTGAACAACTCCTCGGCCTCCCGTGTCCCGCACCGGGAGGCCGAGGTGTTTGCCGTTCCGGACGGTCGGCAGGCCGGCGGTCCGGGTCAGGCCGCGAGCGTGCGGCCAGGCCTTCGCGAGTGCGAGTAACTGGCGCAACTCCGCGGTGAGATCCCTTGCGCCCGGCTGTACTTGGTACCGGGGCGGCAACCGGCGCGCGCTCGGGGGGTGCCCGGCAGCTTTGGTGGCAACGGCCTCGGCGATGCGACGGGTCTGGATATGTGGGTCACCGCTGGCGCCGGCCAGATCGTCGGGGCTGTCGCTGTAGCGCTTCAGATGGAGCAAGCAGTCGCGGATCTCGACCGTCATGCGGTGTAGACGGATGGCCGGATCTGTTCGGCCGTTGTGGTCGCGTCGCGTCTCCAGGACGACTTCGGGTACAGCTGCCGTGAGATCGGCCCACATCGGCCGCAGGCGGCGGCAGTATCGGCCGGTGCGGTCCCATCCCATGTGGGTGAGCAGGGTGCTGATCAGCGGCACGGCGACCATAGCGGGAACGGCGATGGCCGAGATAAGGAAGCCGCTCCATCCTTTCCAGTGCATCTCGGGAGCGAATGACGGTCGGCCCGTCACGACACTGATGACGGTCTCGAGCGGGTATACGACCGCTACGAATCCCAGGCCAAGCGTGCTGCACACGCTTGCCGTGTAAAGTGCACGTTCCCGCCAAGTCGTGTGGCCTGCGGTGCGAATCTCGCGCACACTTACCCAGCCGAGGAGCAGGGCCGTAGCGCCGAGCGGCAGGGCGAACGCGACCCAGACCACGACAGCGGGCCAGCCCAATGTCTGGTCGATCAACTGGTCGGCGCGGCGGGCAGGCGTCCCCGCGATCAGAATGACGGTGGTAACGGTGATCGTGACGAGGTAGTAACGCCACTGCCTGTGCCACGCCTGTGCGGGATCGGCGCCTGCCCACAGCTTGGCGACACCGTAGACATGGGAGACGGTCAACACGGTTGCTCCCAACGAGAGCTGTCCCGTGCCGTTCACCACGTCGCTGTCGTCGCCCGGCAGCAGCCTGGCCAGTGACTGCTGCAGCCATGCCTCCCGCAACAGGTGTTCGGCGAGAGTGGCGGCGAGCCCACGGTTGATGAGCCTGTCGACGATGCTGTCCCGCAACAGCCAGCACCGACCGGCGAGCACCAACGCGATACCTGCTAGGACGGGCCAGGTGATCAGACCCGGAACCGGGGAGGTCATCTCATCGATGCCGGTTTCGGAAGAACGTCGACCGGAACCGGCTCGGCGATCGCTTCGGCAACATCGCTTCGACCAGCAGCAGGTCGGCGAAGGTTTCGGCGGCGCGCTCGCGCTCACTGCCGTAGTCTCGGCGGCCAAGTACGCTGCGGATGGATTCCAGCGACAGCGAGGGCATCAACTCGCTCAACAGCAGATCAACCCCGGTGTCACCGGGACCGCTCGCAGTCTCTCCGTGACCGAGCAGCATGTGACCGATCTCGTGGGCGATGATGTGATCGGCATGCCATTCGGTGTCGGCGCCGTACATGATCACATCGTCGGCTTCCCGGGCAATCCACAGGCCACTTCCGGTGCCGCATCCGTTCCCCGAGAGCGCGCCGACGTCGATCGGGCACAACGTGATCGGCCGTCCCCGGTACTCGGCCACCCGCGCGACGTATTCCGTTGTGTCCCAGGGGTGGGGGATCGGTACCAGGCGACTCAGCTCCTCGAACCGCGCGGTGAGATCCTCCATTACCATTTCCCTCGTTGTTCGTGTGACCTGTGCCGATGTCGTGGTGATCGTAATCGCCTGCGTGGCAGGTTGCCGGACAGTCTATTCGCGGGCGAGCTTCGACAGACTCGGCCGAGGGTGTTCCTGTCCGCATCGAGCAGGCGGGATGGCAGCCCATCCGCCACGCGTCGGCAAAGTATCGGCCACCCGGGCGGTTCGGCAGTTTCATGTCTGGCGCTCGCGGGTGAGTGATGCCCCGCCGTAGACGGGCTGATCGGTGGCTACCAACCGGCATGTGTCTCAGGGTGGACACGTTTGCGAAAATGGTTCGAGAGGTAACCGGACGGTATTCGGTGGCGTGCCTGTCCTCGTTCATGGTGCCGTAACGTTCTCCTGCGGCCCCAAGCGCCGCTCGCAAAATCCTGGCGTACCGCCGCCGCTGTCATTTCGAGTCTCTCGACGAGTCGTGATCCGCCGTGCAGCAAACTATTTCGCCGGTGCCGCGGCGATTCAGCACGTTGCGGCCGTGCGGTGGCGGTGCTACGGTCCTCATTATTGAGGCGGGCCCCCGCGGCGAGTCATTGCTGATATCGCAGCGAAGGGAATTTACGCATCGATCGGGGGAATCGAGTTGCAGAAGCGCGCTATCCGGGACACATACGGGAAACGATCGATTTCCCATCGGTGGTCCGAAATCGTGGTTGCGCGACGGTATTCCATCGTCGCGGCCGGCGTAGTGTTCACGCTTCTCTCCGGCCTCTGGGGTATCGGAGTGTTCGATCGGCTCAATCTTGCCGGGTACACGGTGCCGGGAAGCCAGTCGAGTGTCGCCGATGAACTGATCGATGAACACCTCGGACGCCGAACCCCTGATGTCGTAGTCCATTACGCCGTCGCGGACGGGCGGAAAATCGCCGATGTTTCGGAAGAAATTCTGCACAGACTGAACGCTTTGGATCAGAGCCTGCTGGCGCAGCCGATCGATTCTTACTGGACATCGGACCCCATCCGTCGCTCCGCGTTCATTTCGGAGGACCGCACCGAAGCGTTGGCCGTCCTCACACTGACCGGTGACGACAGCCAGCGCCTGAAGAACTTCGAACAGATTCGCGATGCACTCTCCGTGCCAGGGATCGAGACGAAGTTCTCGGGGTACAGCGCCGTAACGGAGGCGTACAACTCGGAATCCGAGCGCGACCTGATACTCACCGAGTCGATAGCACTTCCGGTGACCTTGCTGTTTCTCGTCTTCATCTTCGGCGGTCTCGTCGCGGCGAGCATTCCGGTGGTCATCGGGGTGCTTGCGATCGTCTCCTCCCTCGGTGCGCTACGTTTCATCTCCGAATTCACCGAAGTGAGCTCGTTCGCCGTCAACACGGCCTCCCTGATCGGTCTCGGCATGGCGATCGACTACGGCCTGTTCACGGTCAGCAGGTTCCGCGAGGAGATGGCGGCGACCGGAAGCACCGATGACGCTGTCCGCCGCACCGTGCAGACGGCCTGCCGCACGGTGTTGTTCTCCGGACTCGTACTCGTCGCCGCATTCCTGGGCATGCTGGTCTTCCCGTTGTCGGCGATGCGGTCGCTGGGCTTCGGTGCGATGTCGGCGGTCGGGCTCGCCGCTGTGCTGTCGGTGACGGTCGTCCCCGCTGTCCTGGCCATACTCGGCGAGCGGATCAATGCCTTGCCCTTGCGTTTCCGGGGGGCGGATCGCGGCGAGGAACGTGCTATACGATTCTGGGCGCGCTTCGGGGCGGGCGTGATTCGCCGTCCCGGCCTGCTGTCCACAGGGATCATCGCCGTGCTGCTGCTGTTCGCTGCCCCGGTGTTCGGCATCGGGTTCTCGAACATCGACAGCTCGGGGCTCCCCGAAGGCAACCCGACGCGCGTCGCGCAAGAAGCGATCGTCCAGAACTTTCCGAATGCCACCAATGGCGTCGACCTGATCGTGCGGGATGCCGGGGGCGGCCAGCCGGACGCCGCGACGCTCCAAGAGCTGATGACGACAACCGGGCGCACCGAGGGCGTCCGCTTCGCGCTCGTGACGGACCGCGGTCCGGACTTCGCCGTGGTCCACGCGATCTTGGCGGATCCCGATTTCACCACGCCCGCATTGGAAACGGTGCGCAGACTGCGCGCGCTCGAAACGCCACCGAGTATCACGCTGTTGGTGGGCGGTGAGAACGCGATCAGCGCGGACAGCTACGACGCGATCATCGCCGGCTTCCCCAAAATGGCGGCGGCGATGGCGGCAGCCATCTTGGTGATGATGTTCCTCGCGTTTCGATCCGTGTTGCTGCCGATCAAGGCCGTGCTGATGTCCGGATTGAGCCTCGCGGCCAGCCTCGGCATCCTCACCTGGATATTCCAGGACGGGTACGGCGCCGCGTGGCTGGGTGTCACGCCAGGTCCACTGCCGGTGGCCGGAGTGGTGATCGTAGTGGCCACGGTGTTCGGGCTCTCGACCGACTACGAGGTGTTCTTGATATCGCGGATGGTCGAGGCGCGCGCGGCGGGCTCCGACACGAGAGGCGCGGTGCTGGAAGGGGTCGCGGGAACTGGGCGGGTGGTGACGGCGGCGGCGGCCATGCTGATCATCGTTTCCGGAGCGGCAGCGCTCTCCGGCCTGATGCTGGTGAAGCTCGTCGGTCTCGGCATCCTGATTTCGGTCCTCATCGACGCCACTCTCGTGCGCATGGTTCTGGTTCCGGCGCTGGTCGCGCTGATGGGCGAGGCGAACTGGTGGTCTCCCTGGCGACTCCCTGCCGTCGAACCGGCCCCGGAACCCGTCCGATAGCAGTCAGGAGCAGCGATGGCGACGGATTTCGTCAGCGGTTCGATGGTATTGGCGGCCCCGGTCGAGCTCGTTTTCGAGTACGTCAGCGATTACGACCACATACCGGAATGGGTGGCCGGAATCTCGGCTTGCCGCCGGGAACCCGGCGCGCCGCAAGACTTCACGGTCGACATCTCGGTGGGCGCGGTCACGCACTCCGTTTCGTTCACGACCGCGACGTCGATACCGAACCGTTCGATCGTGCTCACCGCGCTCGGCCGGTACGAAGCGAGCGTGGACATCGCGTTCGAATCCGCGGGTCCGCGAGGGTGCAACGTCACGACGGAAGTGCGTTATCCGGTGGAGGAGGGTCTATTCTATCGTCCCGTCAACAAGATGGGCAAATTGATTGCGACAAAGCTGCTCGAAAGAACCGGACGGAATCTCGCGGAGCGCATCATCGGATCATCGGGTTGAGCAGGTAGTTTTCGGAACAGTAAGACGCCGGCTGGGGAGCCGCCGTTCAGGGAGGGGAAATGAGAATTGAAAACCGTCGAGTACTACTCACCGGGGCTTCCGGCGGGCTGGGACGTGCCATCGCCTGCGAGATGTCTCGCCGAGGTGCGTATCTGATCCTCACCGGCCGCAACAAGACCGCGCTGGAAGATACCGCGCGAATGTGTTCGGGCGAAATCATCGTAGCCGACCTCGCGGAACCGGAAGCCCCGGCGAAGCTCGCCGAAGCGGCCGGGCGAATCGACATACTCGTCGCGAATGCCGGCCTTCCTGGTAGTGGTCTGCTCACCGACCTTTCGGTGTCGGATATAGACCGTGCGATCGCGGTGAATCTCCGATCGCACATGGTCCTCGCTCGTCAGGTGATCGAGCAGTCGCGCGAGCGCCGAAGTGGCCACCTGGTCTTCGTTTCGTCGCTGTCCGGAAAGACCGCAGCGCCGAGATCGTCGGTGTACAACGCTACGAAATTCGGCCTTCGGGGATTCGGTCTGGCGCTGCGCGAGGAACTCCGATCCGATGGCGTCGGGGTATCGACAATCTTTCCCGGATTCATTCGGGACGCCGGTATGTTCGCCGACTCCGGACCCATCCGACTACCGAGATTCGTGGGAACGTCCAGCCCGGAAGACGTCGCAGACGCCGTCGTCCGTGCCGTGCGGAAGAACATCTGCGAGATCGACGTGGCGCCGTTCGGGATGCGAGTCGGCTCGCGTTTCGCGCCGATCGCACCGAGTTTGTCGGCGGCGGTCCAGCGATGGTTCGGCGCCGATCGACTGGTCGCCGATTTGGCGGCCGGGCAGCTGAACAAAAGGTAATTTCCGTATTCACTTGCGGAATCGGACATTCGTACTCCGATGTGCCGAGGTGGTCACATCGACTTCACGCGCCTGCCGTAGGCCGCGCTCACCAACACTGATCGAGCTGATGTAATGCAAAATGAAACGCTGTACGCACCGACCGTTGCTCATCTACTACGGTCGCGGGTAGACCTTTATCCCGACCGAATCGTCTTCTCCCATCTGCCCGACGGGGAGACCGTCGCCGAGGCCTGGACTTACCGCCACCTGCACGACCGGGCCGAAAGCATCGCGACCTGGCTGCGCACCGCCGGCGCACAGGGCGAGCGCGTCCTGCTGCTGCACGCGAACCCGCTGCACTTCATCGCGGCGTTCTTCGGCTGCATGTATGCCGGAGCGGTAGCGGTGCCCGCGTATTCTCCGGTCGGCAAACGACAGACGCACCGCATCGCGAAGATCGTCACCGATTCCGGTGCGCGCTTCGCGCTGAACTCGGCGAAATCGCTCGAACGTGACCGAGCGGCAATCGAATCCAGCGAGGTCGCCGGCCCGCTGCGGTGGTGCGCCACGGACGTATCGGCTGCCGAACCTATCGGAACTACGCTGCTCACGACTGCCTTTCCCGCACCGGACGATCTCGCTGTCCTGCAGTACACGTCCGGGTCCACCGGCGACCCCAAGGGCGTCATGGTGACGCATCGCAACTTCGTGCACAACCTGGGCAGTATTCGGTCGGCCTACGATCAGGGCGAGGTCGATACCGTGCGGGAAGCGCAAGGCGTCTTCTGGCTTCCACTGCACCACGACATGGGTTTGGTCGGCGGGGTGCTCGGCACCGTCCACTCGGGTTTCGGCGCGAGCCTGATGTCGCCGGTCTCCTTCGTGCAGCGGCCCATTCGATGGCTCCGGTTGATATCGGGCAAGTCCAACATCGTCACCACGGCGCCCAATTTCGCCTACGACCTATGCGTGCGTACCACGACCCCGGAGGAACGCGCGGACCTGGATCTGCGTGGCTGGCGGGTGGCGATGTGCGGCGCCGAGGCCGTGCGGCAGGAGTCGATGGAACGTTTCGCAGAGGCGTTCGCACCGGCGGGATTCCAGCGTTCGGCGTTGATGCCGGTCTACGGTCTCGCCGAGGGCACGCTCCTGGTCAGCGGGTCGCGACGGCCCGAGGGGCCGCGCTACGAGCGGCTCCGGCGCAGCGCGTTGCGTGACAAGCGGATCGTGCCCGCCCAGGACGGGGACGCCGACTCCGTGGTCATGGTCGGCTGCGGTCGACCGCAACCCGGCACACACGTGGAGATCGCGGACCCGCGGACGCGGCAGCTGTGCCCGCCCGACGTCGTAGGCGAGGTGTGGGTCGCCAGCGAAGCGGTCGCGGAGGGGTATTGGCGGCAGGCCGAGGCGACGGCCGAGATTTTCGGGGCAGAGCTCAGCGGTCCGGCAGGTCCTTCGAGACCGTACCTTCGCACCGGCGACTTGGGATTCCTCCGTGACGGAGAGCTGTTCATCGCAGGCAGGCTGAAGGATCTGATCGTCATCCGCGGCCGCAACCTCTACCCGGACGATATCGAGAGCACCGTGCAGGATACGCATCCCGGACTGGTGCGCGGGCGCGGCGCGGCCATCGCGGTCGAGGGCGCGGACTCCGATCAATTGGTGATCGTGCAGGAGGTTGCCCGTGATCATCTCGCGGATCTGGACGCGGAGGCGATGTCCGCCTCGATCGCGAGCGCGATAGCGCGTGACCACGAGATCGCGGTATCGCGCGTGGTGCTGGTGCGGGGCTACAGCCTGCCGAACACATCCAGCGGCAAGGTGCAGCGCTTCGCCTGCCGTGACCGGCTGGCGGACGGCGGCTTGAAGATCGTGGGCGACTGGTCGCCTGCGGTGATTCCCGCGTCGAACGAGGCGGGAGGCGATAGGGGAACGCCCACCACGGGAGATGGCGACAAGCCGCGGGCCGTGTCGGTCCGTGAACTCGAGCGGTGGATGATCGACCAGCTGTCGGACGAGCTGCGGATACCGGCGGACCAGATCGACCCGAACCAGCTCTTCGCCTACTACGGTTTGGACTCCGTGCGCGGTGTCCGGCTGGCCGCCGCACTGGGCGAATATCTCGGCACCGACGTGGCGGCGACCATCGCCTACGAGTACCCGACGATCGCCGAACTGGCGCGCCACCTGGCCGCTCCTACAGCTGTGGAGTCATCCGCCCCGGCTACGCAGGCCACGCCTGAGCCGGAGGGCCCTTCGGACGACCCGATAGCGATTGTCGGCATCGGTTGCCGGTTTCCCGGCGCCGACGGCCCGGAAGCCTTTTGGGACATGCTGGCCCGCGGTACCGACGCGGTCACCCCTGTCCCGGAGGATCGTTGGGATCACGACGGTTCCAGATGGGGCGGGTTCCTCGAAGACGTGCGCGGTTTCGACGCGGAGTTCTTCGGCATCTCACCGCGCGAAGCCGAGCACATCGACCCGCAGCAGCGGCTGCTGCTCGAGGTGACGTGGGAGGCGCTGTCCGACGCCGGGCTGGACGTCGCGCGACTCAGAGGCCGGCGGGTCGGCAGCTTCATCGGTATCTCCACCAACGACTACGGTCGCATGTTCTACACCTCGGAGGACCGGCTCGACGCCTATTCGGGAACCGGCAATGCCGCCAGCATCGCCGCCAACCGGCTTTCCTACTTCTTCGATTTTCACGGCCCTAGTGTCGCGGTCGACACCGCCTGCTCATCGTCGCTGGTCGCGCTGCACATGGCCTGCCAATCGTTGCGATCGGAGGAAAGCAGCCTCGCCGTGGTGGGTGGTGTCAACGTCATCCTGTCGCCGGGGCTGGCGATAACGATGTCGCGCGCCGGCGTCATGTCGGCAGACGGCCGTTGCAAGGCATTCGATGCTGCCGCGGACGGCTATGTGCGCAGCGAGGGCGCGGGGATCGTCGTGCTGGAGAAGCTCTCGCACGCGGTCGCCAACGGCCATTCGATCTACGCGGTGGTTCGTGGCAGCGCCGTCGATCAGGACGGTCGGACGAACGGCCTCATCGCGCCGAGCCGACGGTCCCAAGAAGATGTGCTTCGGAATGCCTACGCGCAGGCCCGCATCGCACCCCGTGATGTCGGCTACGTGGAGGCACACGGCACCGGAACCTTGCTCGGTGACGCGATCGAAGCGGGCGCCCTTTCGGCGGTGCTCGCCGCAGGGCGCGCGCCCGGCGCCGAATGCCTCGTCGGTTCGGTGAAGACCAATATCGGACATTCGGAGGCCGCCGCGGGAATAGCCGGGGTCATCAAAGTCGCTCTCGCGCTGCGCCATCGGACTATTCCGCGCAGTCTGCACTACCGGGAACCGAATCCGGGGATCGACTTCCCCGTATCCGGACTTCGCGTTGCGACGCAGACCGAGGCATGGCCGACCGGTCGCGAGGTGGCGGGTGTCAGCTCGTTCGGATTCGGCGGCACCAACGCGCACGCGGTGCTGTGCGCGGCTCCCGGTTCGGCGTCCGCGACATCGAACAAGAGGCTCGAACACCGCGCGGTGCTGACCATCTCCGCGCAAAGCGACGATGCCCTTCGGACGCTGGCCGAGCGGTACCGGGATGTCCTGACCGACGACGCTCCCGGCGCGCCCGACTGGACCGACGTGGTCTACTCCGCAGCCGTACGGCAGACGCACCTCGACCATCGGCTCGCCGTTGTCGCCGACTCGAAAAGCGAAGCCGCCGAGTCCCTGTCGGCCTTTCTCCGCGGCGAGAGCGGCCCGGCCGTCGCCACCGGGCGTCGTCGTAACCACGCACCCGAGCTCGCGTTCGTGTTCTCGGGTCAGGGCTCGCAGTGGCTGGGGATGGGGCGCGAGCTGTTCGCGCGGGAGCAGACCTTCCGTGAGGCGTTGGCCGCCGCCGACCGCGAGATCCGCCGGATCACGGGATGGTCGGTGATCGACGAGATCCATGCGAGCGCCGAACGAGCCCGCTTGGACGACGTCGGCGTGGTGCAACCCACGCTCTTCGCCGTGCAGGTGGCGCTCGCGGCTTGGTGGCGGTCGGTCGGCGTGACACCGGACGCGGTAGTCGGCCACAGCATGGGCGAAGTCGCGGCGGCCCACGTGGCCGGGGCGCTGAATCTAGCCGACGCCGCCACGGTGATCTGTCATCGCGCCGCCGCGTTGCGCTCGGTCGCGGGACGCGGCGCGATGGCGTTGGTCGAGCTGTCGCCCGCCGAGGTCGCCGCCAGGATCGCCGCATTCGACGGTGTCGGCATCGCGGCGGTGAACGGTCCGCGCTCGACCGTGGTGTCCGGGACGCCGGAAGCGGTCCGCCGGTTGATCGACGAGCTCGCTGCTGCGGATGTGTTCGCACGGTTGATCAAGGTCGACGTCGCCTCGCACGGGCCGCAGATGGACGAACTCTGCCCGGCGCTCGTCGCGGAACTGTCCGGATTGGACCCGGCCGAAGCCGCGCTGCCGCTCTATTCCACGGTGACGGGAGCTCCGATCGAAGAAGAACTGTCGGCCTGGTATTGGAGCCGAAACCTGCGCGAGACAGTGCAATTCGAGGCGGCCGTCGGTCGGATGATCGAAGACGGCTACGAAGTGTTCCTCGAGATCAGCCCCCACCCGGTGTTGACGGCTTCCGTCGCGGAGATCTGGGCAACCCGCCAAGCGGCGAGCCGCGCAGCGGCGGGCACCGCCCCGGTGTCTGTCTTCGGATCCGTTGTCCGTGGAACCGACGAGAGAGCCGCCTTGTCGGCATCGCTCGCCGCGGTCCATTGTGCGGGATACCCGGTGGAATGGCGGCTGTCGTACCCGGAGGGCGGGCAGTTCGTACGTCTGCCGCGCTATCCGTGGCAGCGGGAAAGACACTGGGTCACCGGCGTCGCCGAGCAGACCGGTCTTGTCGAGCGCAGGCCGGGACGGCTGGAGCGGATCGATTCCGCTGTGCATGCGGGAACCACGCTCTGGCAGACGGACATCGCCGTCGAGACCTTGCCCGCACTCGCCGACCATGTCGTCCAGTCGGTTCCGCTCGTACCTGCCGCGATGTATGTGGCTGTCGCGTGCGCTGTAGCCGAGGAGCGGTTCGGCGTGCGCGGCTACGAGATCGGCGGCATGAGGTTCGACGCGCCGCTCACCGTTGGCGAGGGGGTAGTGCGCCGACTTCAACTGGTATCGGTCGGCGACAGTTCGGCGTCCGCCTCGTTCGGACTGTACGGCTCCGGCAAGGAGTTCGCATCGGAACGACGGTGGCAGCAGCTGACCGGCGGGCTGATGAGCGCGCTCGATGACGATGCCGGGCCCCGATCGATCACGCTGCCCGGCGAGTGGCCCGAGCAGATTTCCGGTCCAGACTTCTATCGTGGATTGGCTGCTCTCGGTCTCACCTATGGCCCAGCGTTTCAACGGATTTCGCGGATAGACCGCCGTGCCGGCGCGGCGATTGCCCGATGCACGCCGCCGGCCAGCGGAACTCCCTTGACGGACAATATGATTCGAATCGATACGGCGTTCCAGCTGTTGGCCGCGGCACTCTCGGGCGGTTCGGGGCCGACTTCGAGAGCCGCCTATCTGCCCACGAGCCTGGACCGGCTGCGGGTATACGCGGACCTGCCGGACGCGGTGCAGTGCTACATGGTCAGCCGCTCATCGACCGAAGCGGACGAAGTCGAGGGCGACTTCCAGATCCTGGCCGAGGACGGTCGGGTGCTGGCCGAAGGCTTCGGCTTCCGAGTGCGGCGCATGGAGTCGAGCGCCGGTCACCCGGAGTCCGGATCGCTGGACGACTGGTTTCACGCCCTGCGCTGGCACGCCGAGCCCCTGAAAGACGGCTCCGCGCAGGCGATGCGGGGAGTCTCGGTGCTCTTGGGCGACGATCCGCTCGTCCAAGAGCTGGGCGATCGGCTGTTGGCCGCAGGACAGCGGGTGGCCGTCCGCGGCTGGGATACCAAGCCAGAGCAGTTCGCGGAAGAGAACGATCACATCGCGGCGGTGGTGTACTCGGCCACCGAAGCGATCACTGCCGAACCGGTGGACGAGGTGCACGCCCAGACACTGCGGTTCACCCGGTTCGTGCAGGCGCTGATTCGCCACGACTGGCACGGCGCACCGCCCCGGCTCTACGTTGTCACCAGGGGCGCCCAGCGGGTGTCCGATACCGAGCGATCCGGATTAGCGGGCGCCATCACCGCGCCGATCTGGGGGATGGCCCGCACCATCGAGTTCGAGCATCCGGAATTCCGTTGTACTCGAATTGATCTCGATGTGACCGCGGCTCAGGACCACGAGGCGGCGGCGGGCGAGGTCGATGCTTTGGGCCGCGAATTGATCGCCGCGAGCTCGGAGACCGAACTCGCTCTGCGCGGTGGTCGCCGCCACGTCGCAAGGCTGTCCAGGGTCCCGGGTCCGCCTCCCACGGTGCGCACGGCGCGAGAGGACGAGGGCTATGCCTTGATCCAGCCGGTGTCCGGTCTGCTCGACACCATGGAACTGCGCGAGCGGCCTCGCCGCGCGCCAGGACCCGGCGAAGTGGAGATACGGGTGCATGCCGCCGGCCTGAACTTCCACGATGTCGTGGAGGCGCTCGGGATCATCCCACCGGACGTCGGCGTCGATCCCGTGCTCGGCGCCGAATGCGCGGGCCGGATCGTAGCGGTAGGTGAAGGAGTGCGCGGCTTGGCACCCGGCGACGAGGTGGTAGCTGTCGCGATTCCCGCTTTCGGGGCCTACGTCGTCACACCGGCGGTACTGACAGCGCCGATCCCGGCCGGGATCGCCGCGACCGACGCCGCGACCATCCCCATCGCGTTCGCGACCGCGTATCGAGCGCTCTGCGACTTGGCGCGGTTGCGGAGGGGTGAGCGGGTGCTGATACATGCCGCGACTGGCGGCGTCGGCCTCGCGGCGATTCAAATAGCGCGGTGGGTCGGCGCCGAGATCTACGCGACCGCGGGAAGCGACGAGAAGCGCGACTATCTGCGGGCGCTCGGCGTCGACCACGTGATGGATTCCAGGTCGCTGTCCTTCGCCGACGATGTGCGCGCGGCGACCAGCGGTGCCGGGGTCGACGTCGTCCTGAATTCGTTGTCCGGCGCGGCCGTCTCGCGTAGCTTGGCCCTGCTTCGGCCGTTCGGCCGGTTCGTCGAGATCGGCAAACGGGACATCCAGGAACGTCGAACGCTCGACATGTGGCAGCTGCGCGAGAACGTCTCGCATTTCACCGTCGACCTCGCCGCGCTGGCCGAACAGCGTCCAGAAGAGCTCGGAGCCACCCTCGGAGTGGTGCTGGACCGCGTGGACGCAGGCGATTTCCGGCCGCTCCCGGTCACGGAATTCGGCATCGGTGAAGCCGCGGCGGCGTTCGAGCACATGTCCCGGGCCCGCCATATCGGCAAGATCGTGCTGACTGTCGGACCAGAGGCGCAAGCTCCGGAAATTCGAGTCGCGGCGCCGCGGTTGTCGGCCGACGGCACGTACCTGGTCACCGGAGGTCTCGGCGGCATCGGGATCGAGGTGGCTCGCTGGCTCATGCGTCGCGGAGCCCGCCATCTCGTCCTCGTCGGTCGCGGCGACCCGGGTGATTCCGCCAGGTCGGCGATCGCCGAACTCGTCGATGGCGGTGCGGAAATCATCACGCTGCGAGCCGACATCAGCGACGGGCGGGAGGTGGACGACCTGTTCCGGGTGATCGGGCAGTCGAGCTTCCCGCTCCGGGGAATCGTGCATGCCGCGGGCGTGCTCGACGACCGGCTTGTGGACCGGCTCGACGAGGAGGCCTTGATGCGCGTGCTCGCGCCCAAGGTCGCGGGTGCCTGGCATCTGCATAACGCCACGTCCGGCACAGCGCTGGACTTCCTCGTGTTCTTCGCCTCTGCGGCCGGTGTCCTGGGATCCCCTGGACAAGCGAATTACGCTGCGGCGAACGCGTTTTTGGATGGGCTGGCGGCATACCGACGGGGCCGCGGAATGCAGGCGATCAGTATCGCGTGGGGCCCGTGGAGCGAGGTCGGTCTCGCCGCTCGAGCGGACCGCAGCGCGCATCTACGGGCGATGGGTGTCGGGGCGATCGGTACGCAGGACGGTCTCCGCATTCTGGACCGGCTGATCCTCGCGAACCCGGTGCACGCCACGGTGATTCCGGCTGGGCCTTCCGGGTGGTCGACGGACCTGGCCACGCTGCTCGAGGTACCCCGATTCGCCGAGCTCACCTCCGGTGTCGGCGAGGGAACCCGCAGCGCCATCGCGGCCCGGTTGGCCGAGGCGATGCCCGAGGATCGCACCGGCATCATCGGGGAATATCTGACCGCCGAAATCGCGCGCAGGCTCGGCATGGACGCGGCCGCGATCGACGGCGACCAGCCGTTGCGGTTCATGGGGCTCGACTCGTTGGCTGCGATGGAGCTTCGCACACGGATCGAACGTGAGCTGCCGGTGACCGTCCCGCTCGTCAAGATCCTCGAAGGCCCGAGCATCACCGAGTTCACCGCCTGGCTGGTCGCGCGCCTCGAGGTCGAAACGCCGCCGGAACCGGCGGACCGTTCCGACAGCGCGCCGGTATCGCTCACTCCCGGAGAGCTGCTCGGCCGTGTGGACAGTCTGTCCGACGACGCGGTCGAAGAACTGTTGACCGAATTTCTTGCCACCGAAGGAGACGTTGCGTCGTGAACGCCAGACCGGATACGACCGGGCTCAGCGCCGACGAGAAACGCGAACTGCTGAGAGAACTTCTGCGGCGGCGAGCACGACAGGACACCGAACGCGATCTGTCGCACGGTGAGCGCGGCCTCTGGCTGCATTCGCGCATCGCTCCCGACAGCTCCTCCTACAACCTGCTGTACGCGGGTCGGATCCATGGCAGCCTGGACCGCGAGAGACTCGGGGCCGCGCTCACCGCCCTCGCGACCAGGCACGAACCGCTGCGGACGGTCTACAGGGAGACGCCCGACGGACCGGTCGCGTACCAGAAGACCGACGCGAACGTTCCACTGCACACCGTGGACGCGTCGACGTGGCATTCCCAGCGACTCGACCGGTGGCTCGACGATCGGCTCGCGCGGCCGATCGATTTGGCGAACGGGCCGCTGTTGGAGGCGACTGTGCTGTCGCTCGGCCCGGAGGAGCACATGCTCGTTCTTTCGATGGCCCACATCGCTGTGGACTTCTGGTCGTTCGACATCTTGATCGCCGAGCTCGCCGCGCTGTACATCGATCCAGCGAACGCGGTCGCACCTGCGGACCGAAGCTACGGCGACTACGTGCGCTGGCAGCAGAACCTGCTGAATGGCCCTCGAGGCCAGGCTCTTCGGGAGTACTGGGTGAATCGGCTGGCGGGCGCGCCACCACGACTCGATCTTCCGGGACGGCGGCCCCGTCCCGCGACACAGACCTTCGCCGGGCGCATGCACGCCTTCGAGATAGACGAAGAACGGACTGCGGCGCTGCGTCAGCTGGCGAAGACCGAGGGTGTCACTCTCCAGATCTCGATCCTTGCGGCTTTCGTGGCGTTGCTGCATCGCTACTCGGGAAGCGACGACATCGTCGTCGGATCGCCGATCGCGGGCCGCGGCATGCCGGGTGCGGAGCGGATGATCGGATACTTCGTGAACGCGGTCGCTCTGCGATCGGATCTGGCGAGCGATCCCAGCTACAGCGAGTTGCTTCAGCAGGTCCGCCGCACAGTGCTGGAAGCGGTCGAGCATCAGGACTACCCGTTCACGGTGCTTGCCGAACAGTTGGTTCCGGTGCGTGATCCTGCGCACTCGCCGATCTTCCAGGTCTTCTTCGCCTGGGAGACCTCCCGCGCGTCGACCGGCGCTCTGCTGGCCGAGTTGCCCGACGATTCGCTCCGGCTGGAGACGTCCACCTTGCGCCAGGGCGGCGCGCCGCTGGATTTGATGCTCATGGTCGCCGAGCGCGAGCGGACACTGTCCGCGGTGCTGCAATACAACACCGACTTGTTCGACGCGTCGATGATCCGCCGTCTCGCCGACCACTTCGCGGTGCTCCTGGACGCCGCGATCGCCACGCCACACCGGGCGATCGGGAGTCTTCCGATCTTGACACCAGCGGAGGTGTTGGACATGGCGCGCTGGAACGCAACCCGAATCGACGAGTTCCAGGACCACTGCTTGCCACGATTGATCCGCGATCAGGTGCTGCGATCGCCGCATGCCACCGCAGTGTCCTTCCGCGGCAAGCACGTCAGCTATCGCGATCTCCAGCGGAGAGCCGAGCATCTCGCCGGTCTGCTTCAGTCGGCGGGCGTCCGACCCGGGGAGGCGGTCGGCATCGCTTTGCAACGCTCGGAGATGTCGGTTATCGGCGCTTACGCGGCGCTCCTCGCCGGCGGCGCGTTCTTGCCGGTCGATCCACGTCATCCGGCGCAGCGATTGCGCACCATCGCTTCGGAGGCTCGGGTCGTGGTGTGGATCACCGATGACGCGAGCAGGGACCGGTTACCCAGCGATGCGCGGACGGTGAACGCCGAGGGCGCCCAGGAGGAACCGACCGGCTTCGATCCGGCCGCCGCGTCGCCCCGTCCCGGAGATGCCGCCTACGTGATGTTCACTTCGGGCTCCACCGGGATACCGAAGGGCGTCGTGAACACTCATCGGGGGATTTGCAATCGCCTGCTGTGGATGCAACGCGAATATCCACTGTCGGCACAGGATTCGGTACTGCACAAAACTCCGGCCACGTTCGATGTCTCGGTATGGGAACTGTTCTGGCCGCTGGTGGCGGGCGCGCGTGTGGTGGTCGCGGAACCCGACGGTCACCTGGACGCCGGATACCTCGCCGAGACGATCGTCGAAAACGAAGTCACCGTCGTGCATTTCGTGCCGTCGATGTTGCGCATCTTCCTTGCGGACATGCGCGCGCGGCAGTGCACGGGATTGCGCCGGGTGATCACCAGCGGTGAAGCGCTGACAGCGGATCTGCGCGACGAATTCTTCGGCCTGCTTCCGGCGAGCCTGCACAACCTGTACGGGCCGACGGAAGCCGCCATCGACGTCACGTATTACGACTGTCGCCGCGACGACCCGGACCCGGTCGTGCCGATCGGGCGACCCATCGCGAACACGCGCATCCATCTGCTGGATCGGCACCGGAACCCGGTGCCGATCGGCGTCACCGGTGAGCTGTACATCGGCGGAATCGGCGTCGCCAAGGGCTATGTGAGCAGACCCGAACTGACCGCCGAGCGCTTCGTCGAAGACCCGTGGGCCGCCGAGCCCGGTGTTCTGCTGTACAGGACCGGCGACCTCGCGCGGTTCCGCCCGGACGGCGCCATCGAGTACCTCGGGCGCGCGGACCAGCAGGTGAAGATCCGTGGTGTTCGCATCGAGCCCGCCGAAGTCGAGGCCGCTCTGTCGGCGAGTTCGTCGGTGCGCGAGGCGGTGGTCGTCGCCGACGGCGACGATCCGAGCTCCCGGCGTCTGGTGGCGTACGTGGTGCCCGCGGACCTGGCGGCGCTACCGACGGACGGGGATCTGCGTGCCCTGCTGCGCGAACGTCTTCCCGATGCGATGGTTCCCGCCCACTTCGTGCCGCTGGATCGGATTCCGACGACGCCCAGCGGCAAGCGGGACTACCGCGCGTTGCCAGAACCTCCCACCGAGCGTCCCGGCATCGACGACCGGTACCAGCCGCCGGAAGGACCGATTCAGATCGCTCTCGCGGGACTGTGGCAGAAGGCGCTGCGGGTGGACCGCATCGGTGCCGACGACGACTTCTTCGAACTCGGCGGCTCGTCGACGCAGATCATGGAGATCTGCACCGGGGCGGGCGAACTCGGGATCACCGTGAGTCCCGAGACGCTGTTCCGGCATCGGACGATCAGCGCGATCGCTCGGTCGGTCGAGGATGGAGAGGCTCCGCGTCTGCACGAAACCAGTAGCGGCACTGCACTTGTCGACTCCTATACCGCGCCCGCTGGTGCGACCGCCGTCGATCGGCCCGTGCCGAGGGCAGGCAACACCGTGATCGAAAGCATTGGCGTCTATCTCCCCGACAACGTCGTCTCGACCGAGGAGATACTGGCCGGATGCGCGCGGCCGGTCGGGATTCCGCTGGCGCAGCTCACCGGAATCCGAACCCGCCGCCGGGTCGGGCCGGGCGAATTCTCGATCGACTTGGCGTTACGGGCCGCCCATCGGTGCTTGTCTCTGTCCCGCCACACCGCAGCCGACATCGACCTGTTGATCTGCACCAACATCTCGAAGATCGAGGGACCCGACCATCGGTTCGTCTACGAGCCGAGCAGTTCGATGCGGCTGCGGACCCTGCTCGCGCTCGACAACGCGCTGAGCTTCGACATCTCGAACGCGTGCGCCGGGATGTTCACCGGAATCTCGGTGGCCGACGGCTTCCTGCGTACCGGACGCGTCCGCAGGGCCATGGTCGTCAGCGGTGAGTACATCTCGCACATCATCGACACCGCCCAGCGAGAAATCGTGGACCTTCTCGACGACCGTCTGGCCTGCCTGACGGTCGGCGATGCGGGGGCCGCGCTCATTCTGGAACGGGGAACCGACGGGCACACGGGATTTCATGATCTTCGGCTGCGCAGCCTCAGCAAGTACAGCGACTTGTGCATCGGCAGACGGACCGACCAGCCGCACGGCGGCGCGATCATGCATACGAAGGCGGTGGAGCAGACCGCGGTCGCCGTACGGAAATCCATACCGTTCGCGGCAGGCATGCTGAGCAGGCACGGCTGGTCTGCCGAGTCCGTGGACCACATCCTGGTGCACCAGACCTCCAAGGCGTCCATCGATGACGCGTCCGCGACGATCAACCGTCTCGCGGGCAGGCCCGTCGCCCATCCGGAGAAGGTCGTGTACAACCTCGCCGAACGTGGCAACACCGCTTCGACAACGCATTTCGTCGCGATCCATGATCTGGTGCGGAAGGGCAGCATCCGGGCCGGTGATCGAATGCTCTTCGGGGTCACCGGTTCCGGGCAGACCGTTGGGGCGGCCCTGTACACCTTCGACGACCTTCCGAACCGGATGCGCGGCGGCGACGTGTCGGCGCCGCCCGCGTCGAGCGAGTACGTCGCCCCGAAGCCGCGACGAGTGCGAATCGAGGCGATCGCGATCGCGACGGCACGGGACGGCGACACGGCTGTCGATCTGGCGGTCGACGCCGGCTCGGCATGCCTCGCGCAATCGACCGTCGAGTCGTCCGATATCGGTTTGCTCCTGTACGCGGGCATGCTGCGCGACGGCCATATGATCGAGCCGGCCACCGCGACCTTCGTCGCGAGCAAGTTGCACATCAACGACGACCCGGCGGAACCGTTCGACGGCGGCACACTCGCCTTCGACGTGATGGACGGCGCCACCGGATTTCTTGCGGCGTGCCATATCGCGGCGACGGCGATCGGCGCGGGAGACACCCCGGCGGCGCTGGTTGTCGCAGCCGAAGCGGACCCGGACGTGCCCGGCAGGCTCGCGGCGACTCGCGGGATCGTGCACGGCGGGTCTGCGCTGCTGCTGACCGGATCGGAGGACGGCACGGGCTTCACCGATTTCCATTTCGCCACCTATCCATCCGACATCGGTGCGTTGTCCTCTTATAACCGAATGCACGGTGCCGAGGGTCTCCAGGTTTCGCGGGTTCCGGCGCTCGAGGATGTCTACCTCGCGCGTATCGGCGAGACGGTGGCGGAATTCCTGGCCGGGCTCGAATTGTCGCTGTCGGATATCGGAGTCGTTTGTGGCCCGCAGATATCGACGAAGTTCCTCGACCGCCTGGCTGAGCGCATAGACGTTCCGCGCTCCCGTGTCGTCGATGTCACCGTCGATGGCGTCGACCTGTTCACTTCCTCGATCCCGGCAGCGTTGCGACACTGCCGGGACAGTGGGTTCGCCGTCGATGGTGACGTCGGACTGATCGTCGCCGTCGGTGCGGGAATCCGCGTGGGGTGTGCGATCTACCGATTCTGATCCATAACCGAATCGCGCGGCGTCCTGCGGCCTGGTATTCGCACCATGGCCGCAGGGCGTCGTGACGATTGCCCGCGGAAGCACTTCGCGCGTGGTGGAGTGGGCGTACCATGGCTAAAACTGGACGACTGTCCATGAATTCGTGGACCTCGATCACCTTTGTGAGCGCGTTATGGCTGACCGTGTACACGCCTTTACCGATGACGTCCTCGCCGAGCACGATGCCGTCGCGCTGGCGGCTTTGGTCCGGTCCGGTGAGGTGAGTCCCGAGGAGGTGGCGCGGGCGGCGATTGCGCGGGCCGAGCGAGTGGAGCCGGTGTTGCATGCCGTCGAGCTGGATTGTTACGAGCGGCCGCGGTTCACGGGGGAGCGGTCGGGCGTGTGGTTCGGGGTGCCGACGTTTCTGAAGGACAATGCCGATGTGGCGGGGATGCCGACGCGCCACGGCAGTGTCGCGTTCCGGCCGCGGCCCGCCGCGCGTGACGACGCGTACACGCGGCAGTTCCTGAGTACCGGGGTGACGCTGCTGGGCAAGACGCGGTTGCCGGAGTTCGGGCTCAATCCGACGACCGAATTCCAGAACGCGGAGCCGACGGTCAACCCGTGGAATCCGGAGTACTCGGTGGGTGGATCGTCCGGTGGCGGTGCGGCGCTCGTCGCCGCGGGGGTGGTGCCGGTGGCGCACGGGAACGACGGCGGGGGATCGTTGCGTATCCCGGCCGCGTGCGCGGGCCTCGTCGCGCTGAAGCCGAGCCGGTTCCGGCATCTGGACAACGTCCAAGCCCGCCAACTACCGATCAAGCTCATCTCCGAGGGTGTGCTGACCAGGACGGTGCGCGATACCGCGGCGTATACCGCTGCGGCCGAGCGCTATTGGCGTAACCCGAAGCTGACTCCGATCGGGTTTGTCGAGGGTCCGACGGATCGGCAGTTGCGCATCGGTGTGCTGCTCGGTTCGGGAACCGGTGACGAGCCGGACGCCGAGACCCGCGCCGCCGTCGAGCAGGCGGCGCGTTTGCTGGAGAAGGCCGGACATCACGTGGAAGCATTGGGCGTGCCGTTCGCCCGGCGGCTCGCCGACGACTTCCTGCTGTACTGGGCGTTGCTCGCGCACATGGCGGCGCTGACCGGCAAGATCCTGCACGGTCGCACGTTCGACCGTTCCGCGCTCGACGACCTGACCAAGGGATTGGGCCGATACCACCGGGAACGTTTCGTCGGCAGCGCGGGCGCGCTGTACCGGCTGCGCCGGGCGAGGCAGAGTTACGACCGCGTCTTCACCGACTACGACCTCGTGCTCTCGCCGGTGACCACCCACACCGTCCCGCCGATCGGCTACCTGAGTCCGACGGTGCCCGCCGACCAACTCATCGATCGCTTGTTCCGATACGCGGGCTACACACCGATCAACAACATCACCGGATCACCAGCTATCTCACTACCTACTGGCCTCGGCCCCAACGGACTGCCCATCGGCGTAATGTGCAGCGCCGCGTACGGAGACGAGCGCACCCTCCTCGAGATCGGCTACCTCCTCGAAGCGGAACACCCTTTCCCGCGAATAACCGCGGACCTGCGCGACTGAGCTCGCCGGCGAAACCTCCTGTGGAGCGACTTCGCTGAAGCGCTCCGCCCAGGTGCATCACGGTTCACCAGCGCACTGGGAAGGATTCCAGGTCGTTTTGGGTGAGGACGGGGAGGTTGTGGATTTCCTCGGCGGGGACCGCCAAGGTGAGGGTGGGGAAGCGGGTGAGGAGGGCGGGGAGGGCGATGGTGGCTTCGAGGCGGGCGAGGGCGGCGCCGGGGCAGATGTGCGGGCCGTGGCCGAAGGCCGTGTGGCGGTGGGAGGTTGGGCGGGTGGGGTCGAAAGTGTCGGCGTCGGGGCCGTGCAGGGTGGTGTCGCGGCCGATGGCGCGGTAGGAGAGGACGACGCCGTCCCCCTCGGGGATGACGGTGTCGGCGACGGGGATGTCCTCGGTGGCGAAGCGCATCAGCAGGTGGGTGACGGGGGTGTCCCAGCGGAGGGTTTCCTCGATGGCCGCTTTCCATTCGAGGTCGCCGTCGCGGAGGCGGCGTAGGTGCTCGGGGTGAGTGAGCAAGGCGCGCAAGGTATTCAGGAGCAGGCCGACGGTGGTTTCGTGGCCCGCGGCGACGAGCGCCTTCAGGTTGCCGACGACCTCTTCTTCGGTGAGCGGTTCGCCGCCGTCGTCGGCGAGGATGAAGGCGCTGGTGAGGTCGTCGGTGGGCGAGGCGGTCTTCTCGCGCACCAAATCGGTGAAGTAGGAGTCCAATTCGTCGATGACGCGCAGCCGCTCGTCCTGCGGAGTGAGCAGGGAGAAGAACGCCTTGTACCAGGCGAGCAGCATCGGGTGATCGGCGCGATCGACGCCCATCAGTTCGCTGATGACGCGCATCGGCAGCGGATAGGCGAAGAGCGCTTTCAGGTCGACGACCGACCCGTCGCGGCCCGCCGCGTCGAGATCGTCGAGCAGTTCGTCGGTGAGCCGTTCGATGGCGGGGCGCAGCGCGTCCAGGCGGCGTGCGGTCAAGGCCTGGGTGGTCTTGATCCGCAAGCGCCGGTGTTCGGCGCCGTCCACCGTGAACATCGAACGACCGGTGTCGATCATGCCGATGAGCGGCCACTGCCTGGTCACCGTTCCGGAGGTCCACAGCGACCACGCATCGATGTCCTTGACCAAGCGCGGGTCGGTGAGGAGTTTGCGGGCCACCGCGTGTTCCGTGACGCTCCAGGCGGGCACGCCGAGCAGCTCGATCCGAGCGAGCGGGCCCGCGGCTCGCAGTCGTTCGGTCTCACCGGCGAGATCACGTACCAGCGGATCGATGGATATCGCCGCGATGCGATGTTTCTCGTCGGTCACTGGGGTGCCTCCCTGCGCGGCCGAAGGCGACGATGTAGACAGCTACCTGCCCCCGCGCATCCCCCGGACTTCGAAAAGAACTGTCGTGAACACGCTTTCGTGCCCACCACAGAGGCTACCGCCGGAGCCGCCGAACTGCACCTGAATGCTGTCGCCCCCGATTCTGGGGTACGGACCGCGACCGGCGATGCGGGAGAACGGCTTTCACCGCAGGCGGCATGACGTACGCCCCGCCCGGAGTGCGCTCGGCACCAGTGCGGCGGACGCTCCGCGATGCATGCGGGACGCGCGCCGCCCCATCACAGGCGGACGGATGCGAGCGCGCGATCGGAGGACGTATCGGACTGACGCGCCGTCGTGCGCCTCCGCCGCGTGGGCGCGGTCAGGACGGCCAAGCATCCCGAGACGAGGGCGATGCCGACCCAACCGAGAACAGGCAGGCGTTCCCCGACGACCAGCACCGCCAGCACCGCCGCACCCGCCGGTTCCAGCAGCGACAGGGTGGTCGCCGTGCTCGCGGCGACATGCGCGAGCCCCCACCCGAACAGCACGTACCCGGCGAACATCGGCACCACCGCCATGTACGCGCCCACCGCGGCGTTACCCCACGAGCCGACGAGAGGTCCGCCGGTGGTGATCAGGACGGGAACCAAACCCAGCCCGCCGAGGCCGAAGACGGCGCCCATTGCCGCGCGGGCGCCGATCCCGCCGGTGATCAGGCGATGGGCCGCCCAGGAGTACACCGCGTAGGTCGAAGCGGCGAGCAAACCGAGTCCGACGCCGAGTGCGGCGGCCCCGGCCGATTCCGGCCCCGCCGCGCGGCCGGTGCCGGTGGCTTCGGCCGCGCAGATCGACACCGTCCCCAGCAGGCCCAGTGCCGCGCCGAATCGCCAACGGCGCGTGAGCTTTCGCCGGTCGGCAACCCGCTCGAGCACGGCCGAGGCCAGCGGCGCCATGCCGACCGAGACCGCGGTGCCCACCGCCACCCCGGCCAGTCGCATCGAGCTGTAGAACGCCAAAGGGTAGACAGCCACCGAGACCGCGCCCACGAGCACGGTGCCACGCCGGTCGAGCAGTTGCCGCGCCTGGCGGGTGATCGGCCCAGCAGCGAGCAGCGCCTGTAGCAGGCCGCCGACACCCATGGCCATCGCGCCGATGGCCAGCGGTCCCACCTCGGGAGCGAAGCTCGCCGCGGTGCCGGTCGTGGCCCACAGCAACGACGCCGCGAGCACGCACACCGCACCCACCCGCACCGATCCCCGCTCCCGAGCGACGGCACGGCCGACGCCCGGATGCGGCGCCCCGACGCGGTTCACAACTTGTCCAGCAGGTCGGCGGCGATCGAGCGCGCACGGTCCAAGCGGGCGCCCTCGCCTTCCAGCCCGGCGCGCGCTATCGCGCCTTCCAACAGAAACGACAGGTGCTCGGCCAGCGCCCGCGCTTCCTCGTCACGCCCGGGAAGCAAGTGCTCGAGGTGACCTCGCAGCAGGGACTCCACCTCTTCCTTGTGGCGGCGTACCACCGCGCGGCCTTCGTCACCGGCCGGCAATTCCGCCGCCGCGTTCAGCAGCCCGCACCCCCGGAAGCCGTGCTCGTACGCCGACGCCGCGTGGTCGGCGTAGGAGTCGAAGATCGCCAGCACAGCCCCGGCCGGACCCTCGGCACGCTCCAGCCGCGCCCGGTACAGCCCGAGCCATTCCTCGTGACGCGCGTCCAAATATGCCCGCACCAGCTCGGCCTTCGACGCGAAGTTGTTGTACAGGCTCATCTTCGCCACGCCCGCATCGGCGGTGATCGTGTCGATCCCGGTCGCCGCCACGCCGTCGGCGTAGAAGCGCCGCGCCGCCGCCTCCAGCAGGCGCTCCCGAGCCGGTCGGCGCCGCTGACCGGATGGGTCCATGTCACACCTCCAAATTAGGTAGGTCAGTCTACCCAGTTATGCTCGGAAAACCCATCCGAATTTCGATCCGCAGCGAAGCACCTCTTATGCGGGAGATGGCGAAGCATGGCGGATGATCCGGACGAACGCGGCGTCATCCGGTTGCACCGGCACCCAGCGGCGAACGGGGCGGCACCGCCGTGCTCCACGTCCGACCACGGCCCGGCCGCCGAACGCAGCCGCTGGCTCGCGGACCTGCTCGCCGCCGTGGGCGACGGCGACCGGGAAGCGTTCACCGACTTCTACCGCGCGACCAGCCACCGCGTGTTCGGCCTCGCGATGCGCATCGCGCGCAGCAGGGCCGCGGCCGAGGAGATCACCCAGGAGGTGTATCTCCAGGCCTGGTCGACGGCCGCGACGTACGACCGCAACCGGGCCAGCCCGATCGGCTGGCTGATGATGCTCACGCACCGGCGCGCGGTCGACCGTGTCCGCGCCGAGCAGTCGACCGCCGACCGGGACATCGTGTACGGCCACAGCCACCTGGGCCGAGACCACGACATCGTCGCCGAGGAGGTCGGCCAGCGCCTCGACGAGCAATCCGTGCTCGATTGCCTGGGCACGCTCACGAGCATGCAGCGCGAAGCCCTCGCGCTGGCGTACTACAGCGGGCGCACCTACCGCGAGGTCGCCGACCAGCTGGACGTCCCGTTGCCCACCGTCAAAAGCCGCATCCGCGACGGACTGCGGCGACTCGCGACCTGCCTGACCGGAGGTGAATCCAGTTGATCGACGCGGAGTCTCCCGACCCGGACCTGCTCGACCTGGCTTTCCCCTATGCGATGGACGCCGTCAGCGACGGCGAGCGCGCGACCATCGACGATCGCGTCGACGCCGTGGACGCGGCCACGGCCGCCGCCTTCGACGACACCGTGCGCGGCGTCCGCGAGACGGTGGCGGCGATGACGGTGGTCGACAGCGTCGCGCCGCCCGCCGAACTGGAGGCGGTGATCCTGGCCGCGATCGACGGTCCCGCAGGCGGCGGCAGGCGCCGCACCGGCCCGCGATGGCTGGCGGCGGCCGCCGCGCTCGTCGTCGCGGTCGGCGTGGGGGTGGGCGCGGCGGTCTTCCTCGGCCGCGACACGGTCCAGCCAAGCCCCGACATCACGGCCCAGCTGGTACGGGAACAAGCCGACATCAGGACCCGGCCCGCGGCGGTCGAGGGCGGCGGGAGGCTGCTGGTGACCACCTCCGCGGAACTGGGCGCCGCGACGGTGATCTTCGACGGGGTGCCCGCACTCCAAGAGGGGCGGTCCTATCAGCTCTGGCTGGTGCCGCCGGAGGGTCCGCCGCGCTCGGTCGGGGTCCTCGCGCAGCCGCCGACCCCGGACGCGCCGTTCGTCACCCGGTTCCATCCCTCGGACGCCCTGGCGATGACGATCGAACCGCCCGGCGGGTCGCCGCTGCCGACGTCGACACCGATCACCGCGCTCGCCCTCGGCTGACCGGCGGCGGCCGCGATCTCCGATGGCACCGCTGAGGTTCAGCGCGTTCCGCGGGTAGGTCCCGCGACGATGTCGGAACCGGGCATCGGCTCGGCGGGGGCCTCCGGACGCCACGCTTCCCGGACACCGGGCACCCCGTCCTGCACGACGAAACTCGCGCGGGTGTGGATGGGCGCGCCCGTGCGGCGGATGTACGGCACGACACGGAAGTCGTTGCGCCACAGTCCGTGGTCGAGTTCGACGCGGACGTAGCCGCGCTGCGCGTTGAAGAACTCGAGATCGGGATTGGCGGCGAGCAGGCGCCGTCCGGTGTCGTTCATGTCCGCGCCGTCGCCCCCGCTGGTGATCGAGGTGCCCGTGAATTCCGAAGCGACCACCGGTGATTCGGGATCGGCGTAATCGCGGCGCAGGTGGGCCGCGTGGTTCTGGTGCCGGTCGCCGGTGATCACCACCAGGTTGCGGACGCCGCGGTCCGAGGCCGCGCCGAGCACGGTATTCCGATCCGCCACGTATCCGTCCCACGAGTCGGTGGACACCGCCAGGTCCGGACCGGGATCGCTGTCGGTCTGGCTCATGCCCACCTGATTGCCGACGATCTGCCAGCGTGCGGGCGAGGACGCGAAGCCGTCGAGCAACCAATCACGTTGTGCGGCACCCAGAATGGTGCGATCGGGATCGAAGCGGTCGCCGCAGCCCGCGGTGACGTTGCCGCCGCAGGCCTGCGGCGTCCGGTACTGCCTGGTGTCCAGCATGGTGATCTCCGCGAGGTCGCCGAACCGGTAGCGGCGGTGCAGGCGCATGCCGGAGCGGCGCGGCAGCTGCGCGAGCCGCAGCGGCTGGTGTTCGTACATCGCCTGGAAGGCGGCCGCGCGACGGCGACGGAAGAGCGCGGGAATCATGTGAACGTCGATACCGAGACCGGGCGAGCCCGCCGCCCAGTTGTTGTCGACCTCGTGATCGTCCATGGTGACCAGCCACGGGAACGCCGCGTGCGCGTCGCGCAGCGGCTGCTCGGCCTTGTACAGCGCGTAGCGCAGCCGATAGGTCGGCAGGTCGACGGCCTCGTCCTGGAACTCCGTACCCAGCGAAAGTCCTTGGCGGCCTTGCACCCACGCGCGCTCGTAGATGTAATCGCCGAGGTGCACGACCAGGTCGAGGTCTTCCTGGGCGAGGTGCTCGTAGGCGGTGTAGTAGCCGGAACTCCACGACTGGCAGGAGGCGAAGGCGAAGCGCATGCGCGCGGTCGGCTGTCCGTGCGGCGGCGCGGTGCGGGTGCGCCCGATCGGCGAGATCACCGAGCCCGCGCGAAACCGGTAGTAGTACCAGCGGTCCGGCGCGAGTCCGTTGACCTCCGGGTGCACGCTGTGCGCGAGATCCCGGGTGGCGACGGCCGAACCGCGGGCGACCACCCGGTGGAAGAGCTCGTCGTCGGCGACCTCGTAGTCGACCGTCACCGGGTGATTCATCATGCCGCCGTGGCCGTCCGGCGCGAACGGGTCCGGCGCCAGCCTCGTCCACAGGACGACGCCGTCCGGAGTCGGGTCACCGGAAGCCACCCCGAGCGTGAACGGATCCGCCGACCAGCGCGGTGTGCGGAACCGCCCGCTGCTGGCCGCCGACGCGCCGACGAGCACCGCGGCCGATCCCGCGGCGCCGAACCGCAACATCTGCCGCCGAGACACGCCCATAAATCACGGTACATCGGATCGGGCGCGACTCTCCGCCGCCGATCGCAGGGCGCTCGGCGGGAAACCGGCGCGTCTCAGGCCCCCTGGAGCCGGATCTCGCTGGAGAGTTCCGCCGCCAGCTCGCTCAACTTGGTCCTGTCCGGATCGGCTCCGGCGCGACCGGCGACCTCGTCCCGCGTCGCGATGGTCAGACCGTCCGCGGAGCCCTCGGCAATCTCGACGCGACCCTCGAGCAGCACCAGGCATGCGTCGGCGCTCGCGCTCAGCAATTCGCGCAGATCGCTCTCGGTGACCGTGGTGTGCGGCTGCTTCGCGTTGTCGTCCATGCCTATCGGGTGCCCGGCCCGCCGAGTGGGAAACCCGGATGCCAACTGTTTGCTGTAGAGGCCGAGGTCGGCCTGGCAAAGGGCATACTTGTTCCGTGACGGACATGGGTGAGCTGACCCCCGAGACGCCCGCGGGTGTGGTCGCGCACGTGGTGAGCGTCGGCCGTCCGCAGGTCGCGGGAACTTTCCGCTTCTGGTTCGCCGACCAGCGCTGGGAGTGGTCCGACGAGGTCGCCCTGATGTACGGGTACACGCCCGGCAGCGTCACGCCGACAACCCAGCTGTTGCTCTCGCACAAGCATCCCGCCGACCGCGAGCTCGTCGCCGACACCATCGCCAACGCGCAGCGCAACGCCGCGCCGTTCTGCAGCAGGCACCGCATCGTCGACACGACCGGCCGCGTCCATCCCGTGCTCGTGCTCGGCGACATGATGACCGACGACGCGGGCCACCCCATCGGCACCGCGGGCTACTACATCGATCTCACCGACGCCATCGACGAGCAACGCAGGGAGACCCTGGACGAGGCACTGCCCGAGCTGTTCGAGGCCCGCGCGGTGATCGAGCAGGCCAAGGGCGTCCTGATGAGCGTGTACAGCATCAACGCCGATCAGGCGTTCCGCGTGTTGCGGTGGCGGTCGCAGGAAACCAACATCAAACTGCGCACCCTCGCCGCGCAGCTTCTCACCGAAATGAGCACGCTGCCGCCGGTGCGTCCCGGTGTGCAGACCGCTTTCGATCACCTGTTGCTCACGTTGCACCAACGCATCGCGCCGGACTGAGGATCGCCGGTTCGATTCGACGCTCCGAAGCTGGGTAGCCCGTCGTTGACACGGACCGACGACGAGAAAGGCACGAGCGATGACTCAGCCCATCACGAGCACCCTCGATCCGGAACAGCAGCGCATCGCGGGCGAGGCCCTGCGCGGCACCGTGGTCGATTTGATCGACCTCTCGTTGATCGCCAAGCAGGCGCACTGGAACGTGATCGGCCGGAACTTCCGCTCGGTACATCTGGCACTGGACGAACTGGTGACCGCGGCACGCGAGTTCACCGATTCGGCCGCCGAGCGCGCCACCGCGATCGGCGTGAGCCCGGACGGCCGGGCCGCGACCGTTGCCGAGAAGTCCGGCGCGATCGGCTTTCCCGACGGCTGGCAGCAGGACTCCGAGGTCATCGACGCGGTGGTCGGCAACTTGGCCGCGGTGATCTCCCGGCTGCGCGAGCGGATCGATGCCACCGAGAAGGCCGATCCGGTGACCCAGGACTTGTTCATCGAGATCGCCGCGCGCCTCGAGCAGCTGCACTGGATGTGGCAGGCGCAGCTGGCGACGGCGTGAGCGGGATAGGCCACCGCCCGCGCGCCGCCGACCGGCGTGGGGCGGATGGAGGGCAAATGTCCGGGTTCCGTCGCGGCGCACTGCTTTGGCGCCCTTCCGAACTGGCCGGTTGCACGGTGCTCCGGCCGAGCGGAGTGCTGGACTGGGACGGCTATCGCCGATTCGGCGACGACCTGGTGCGGTACGCCGTCGACCGCCCGCGCGCGGTGATCGTGGTGGTCGACGACCTCGATCTGGTCGAGGACGCGGTGGCGACCGCGTGCGCGTCCGCCCGGGTGCGGGTCAGCGACTGGCCGCACGTGCCGATCGTGCTGGTGGCCGCCGGGCTGGCGAACCCGACGGCGACCGTCGCGGCCAGGCACCGGGTGCCGACGTTCCCGTCCATCGAGGACGCGCTGCGGGCCCTGCCGCCCGCGCCGCCGCGGCGCGACGCGGCGATCGAACTGGCGCCGAGCACGGTCTCGTCGATGCACGCCCGCCAGTTCGTGACCCGCATGTGCGATCGCTGGGAGGTCGGCCCGGTCCGCACGGACGCGCTGCTCGTCGCCACCGAACTGGTGGAGAACGCGCTGCTGCACGCTTTCGGCGAGTTGCTCCTGCGCCTGGAATGCCAGGGCGGGTCGCTCACGATCGCGGTGGCCGACGCCGATCCGCAAGAGGCGATGTTGCGTGAACCGGCCGCCGGGCATCCGGCCCGGTTCGGTCTGCACGTGGTGGCCTCGCTGGCGCGGGCTTGGGGTTGCGCACCGCGCTGGCCGGTCGGCAAGGTCGTGTGGGCGACGCTGGCGGATCAGCGGCGTTCGCTGCTGTTGTGAGCGTGTCGAGGCAGGCCACCGGCCGCCGCGTTCTCATCCGTTGAGCGCGGCGGCCAGGACCGGCCAAGCGGTGTGCAGGTCCCGCTGCCAGTAACCCCAGGAATGCGTGCCGGTCGCCCGGTGCTCGAAGGTGGCAGGAATGCCCAAGTCTCGCAAGCGATCTCGCAGCTGCTCGGTGCACCGGCTGGTAATGGCTTCTAGCACACCGCCGATGGCGAGCTGATCGGTCAATTTCGCCGCACTTGCGCCTATTCCAGGACCGTCGAGGGTGTCCAGTGGGCCGGGCAGGCCGGTGCCGGTCGACACGTAGACGGTCGTGCCGCGCAGCCGGTCGGCGTGCAGGTACGGGTCGTTGTCGGCCCAGGCGGCGTCGCCGGGCGGACCCCACATGTTGGCCGGGTCGCCGCGGTGGGCCGCGACGATGGCGCTGACGACCGCGCGGCCCTGCGGATCGCTGGTGCGCGCGCACCCGCTGAACGAGCCGATGGCGCGGTACCGGCCGGGCGCGGCGAGCGCGAGCTGGAACACCGAGGTGCCCGCCATGGAGACGCCCGCGATGGCGTTCGCGCCGGTGCCGAGGAAGGCGGTGTCGATCAGCGGCGGCAGCTCGCGCGTGAGGAAAGTGGTCCACCGCTGTCTGCCGAGCACCGGATCGTCGGCTCGCCAATCGGTGAAGTACGTCCCCGCGCCGCCTCGCGGGACGACCACGGTGACCTGCCGGTCGGCGAAGAACCGGTCGATGTCGGTGTTGCCGGTCCAGCTGCCGCCCGCGCCGCCGTCGACGCCGTTGAGCAGGTAGAGAACGGGCGCGGGCCACGCGCGATCGCGGGCGGGGAGGACGGTGAGGTCTAGGTCTCGGTCCATGGCCGGTGAATGGACGACCAGTTCGAGCGCTCGGCCTTGCCCCGGCGCGATACTCACCAGCCGCGCCGGGTCCATGGCAGATCCGGTCGTGTCGATCGGGGCGGGCGCCGCGGCCCAGTCGCTCGGCTCGGCCCGCGCGGCGGCGCCGAACGACAGCGCGAGCACCACGACGAGCACCGGTGCGGCGACGCGTCCAACTCTCATGACATCTCCCGGCGTAAGGACCACGGGGAACCTAAGTCGCGCGCCGTGCGACGGACAAGGCCTCGCGAGCACCGTTGGGATATGGAGGCAGCCGCGGTGGCGCGACGCTGGTAACCGGCACAACATCGCCGACATCGCTGGCCCGCGAGCGCCGCTGTGTCGTTCACTCGACGAGAGCGTGTGATCCCCCGGGGCGTCTCCCGGCTGCGCGAATCGAGGCACCTGTGATCGGTATCGGCTTTCGGACCGCACCGCCGGGTTTCGGGCGGACGCGAATCCTGTTGGGCGCCATCGTCCTGATGATGGCCGCGTGCGGACTGCCCGGCCGGGCCGCCGCGTCACCGACCGCCACCGCGGACGCCGCGCGGATCGATGGCGTGCGCGGCATCGCCGACCGCGCGGTCGAGCTCGACGTGTACTCCGCGGCGATGAACGCCGTGACCCGGGTCCGGGTGCTGCGCGCCGCGGACCCGGACGCGCCTGCGCCGGTGTTCTATCTGCTCAACGGGGCCAACGGCGGCAGCGACGGCAACTGGACCGACCGCACCGACATCGCGTCCTTCTTCGCAGGCAAGCAGGTCACCGTGGTGATCCCGATGGGCGGCGCGGGCAGCTACTTCACCGACTGGCGAGCCGACGATCCGGTCCTCGGCAGGCAGCGCTGGTCCACCTTCCTCACCAGAGAACTGCCGCCGCTCGTCGACGCGGAATTCCACGGCACCGGCGCCAACGCCATCGCCGGGATCTCGATGGCGGGCACCTCGGTGTTCCAGCTCGCGCTCGCCGCGCCGGGGCTGTATCGCGGCATCGGATCCTATTCCGGCTGCGTGCGCACCAGCGATCCGCAGGGCCAGGTCCTGGTCAACGCGGTGGTGAACGCGCGGCTCGGGAACACCGTGAACATGTGGGGGCCGCCCACCGATCCGACGTGGCGCGCCAACGACCCCTACCTGCACGCGGCCGAGCTGCGCGGCACCGCGATCTACGTGTCGACCGGCACCGGCGTGCCCGGTCCGCTCGACACCATCGACGGCGTCCGCGGCGACCTGCTGCAGCTGACCTATCAGCTGCTGTTCGGCGCGCCGCTGGAGGCGGTGACCGACATGTGCACGCGCCAGTTGCGGGATCGGTTGCGCGAGTTGAACATTCCCGCGACATTCGATCTACGTCCCACCGGCACGCACTCCTGGGGCTACTGGCAGCAGGATCTGCACAACTCGTGGCCGCTGTTCGAGGCCGCGCTCACCCCTTGACGCCGACCGTTGCCCGTCGTTAACTCGCGCGTCCGCTGGGTACCGCGGGGTTATGGCGCACTTCAGACGGTGGGGCGCGGTGTACGTCCTGATACTGCTGTTCCTCGGGTCCTGGCTCGGGCAGTTCTTCACCCAGCTCGCCGACTTCCGCCACGCGCAGTCGGCGCATCAGCAGCCCTTCGTGTGGGGCGAGTTCTGGTCGGACTTCCTGTCCAGCACGTTCGAGAACTGGCAGAGCGAGTGGTTGCAGCTCGTCTTCCAGGCGGTGCTGCTCCTCGGCGCCAAGCACTGGATCTTCCGTGCCGACGCCGAGGACCTGGAACGTATCGAGACCAAGATCGACCAGGTGCGGCAGGCTCTCGTCCAGCTCGAGGCGGAGAGCCGACGGGTCTGAGGGCTCTCGACGCCGCTGCCGGAGGCCGTCCGCGCATGGCCGGAGCGGAGGCGAAGGTATGCGTCAGCCGAACAGACCGCCGAGTACGCCGCTGCTCTGCCCGGCCTGCTGTCCGCCGCCCGCGCCGCCGATCAGCCCGCCGGGCGGCAGCTCCGAGGGCTGCACGATGACGAAGCCGCGGCCCGAGAACGCCAGCGTCAGGCCTTCGCCCGTGCTGCGGCCGATCAGCCTGCCGAGACCGAACGAGTCGTTGCGCTTGATACCCGTCTGCAAGCTCGACGACCACGCCACCGCCGCCTGGGGATCGGCATAGGTCGGCTGGTCGACGTTCAGCACCACCGGTGTGCCGTGGGTGGTGATGGCGATCCGCCCTCGGCCGGTGAACACGCAGTTGAAAAGCCCGGCGTTACTGGCGAACCCGGCCGCGCCCTGCACCATCTTGATGTCGTAGCGCAGCGTGGAGTCGAAGGCGAGCACGTTGGCCCCGTTGATGGTCAGGCCGTCGCTGCCGTCCAGATCGATGATGTGCACGTCGGCGGCGGCGTTGGCCAGGAACAGGTCGCCGCGGCCGGAGACCTTCATCAGCGGCACGCCCTCTCCGGTCAGCCGCTGCTGGATGGCGCGGCCGATGCCGCCGGAGCCCAGCGCCTGGAACTGCAGTTCGCCCTGGTAGGCGACCATCGACCCGGCGCGAGCCATGACCTCGCCCGCGAGGCCGACCTTGACCATCTTGCCGCCCTGTTTCTGGATGCCGACACCGCCGACCTCGGCGTGGCTCGGGTTGAACAGATCGCTCTGCATCGGCAGCGCTCCTTGCTGGGGTGTCGACATCGGCGGGGGAGGTACCGCGCCGGGCGGAGGGTAGGTGGGGCTCGCCTGTTGCGGTGAGCCGTACGCCGGGGCGTTCGGGTACGCCGGAGGCGGGGTCGAGTGCGGGCCGTACGCGGGGCCCGCGGGTGGGGCGCCGTAGCCGCCGGACGGTTGAGGTGCCGACGGATAAGCCGGGGGTGGCGCTGGTGCGCCGTATGCGGGCGGCGGTGCGGCGGGAGAGCCGTATGCGGGCGGCGGTGCGGCGGGAGAGCCGTATGCGGGCGGGGCGGCCTGCGGGGCGGTCGGGGAGCCGTACGCCGGGGGCGCGGCGGGTGCGCCGTACGCGGCCTGGGGCGCGGCGGGCGGCGGTGCGGGTTCGTCGTCGACGTTCACGCCGAAGGCCCTGGCGATCCCGGCCAGTCCGTCGTCGTAGCCCTGGCCGACGGCGCGGATCTTCCACGCGCCGCCGCGGCGATAGATCTCCACGCACACCACGGCCGTCTCGGTGCTGAGGCCGGTCATCGGGAAAGTGACAGTGCCCGAATCGGATCCGATCGTCGCGGTGAGCGACCCGGCGCTCGCGAAGGTGGGCGGGCCGCTGCCGTCCAGGCTGGCGGTCACGACGACCGTGTCCACGTCGGCGGGCAGCGCGGAGGTCTGCACGTCGACCATGTCGCCCGCGCCGCGGCCGTGCCGGTAGTTGACGCCGGGCCCGACGGGTTGGTTGAAGAAGACGAAATCGCCGTCGGAGCGCACCCGGCCCGCCGCGTTCAGCAACAGGGCGGACACGTCGACGGGCGCGGTGCAGGTGACGGTGACCGTCATCCGGTCGCCGGGTGCGGGCCGGTTCTCGCCGCGGGCCAGCGCGGTCACGCCGGGCCCGCCGTCGCGCTGGGTCGCCAGGACATCGAACTCATGGTCACGAGTGTGTCGCGCATCCGCGTCGTTCGCCACCGTGCCCTGTCGATCGGGGTGGATCACCGTCCCGGTACCGGCTCGATGGACGCGGCCCACTGTGGCCGCGCCGCGCCGGATCGCAGCCGCACCGCGAGATCGTCCGTGTCCCTGGCCGATACGCCGCCGGGGCGATATTCGCGCCCGCTTCCGAATCGGTCGTGATGTCGGTATTGTCGGAAACAGCAAGATCGCTTTTATCGACGGATCGCCCCGATTTCGCTGGAGTCGACTTCTAGTCGATGTGCAACGGCGTTACCTTGGTAAAACACTCCGTTAGCCAATTATTAACGGTGATAATTCGCACAATCACAAAAGTGGATTTGTGGATTTCTTTTTCATAACGTTGCTGGTGCGCGCCGCTGGCGTGACGAACCAGTCCGTGAAAGGAAAGCCCCACACATGTTCTCTCGCAAGACCTTCGCCGCCGCCGGTGCCGCCGCTGTCGCTGCCACCATGTTCTTCGGCCCTGTCGCGGTCGCCTCCGCCGAGGAGTCCACCGGCTCCGCCGACTTCGCCACCGGCTCGGCCGGCTCGTCCACCGGTTCGGCCGGCTCGTCCGCCGGCTCGAGCATGCTCGACTCCGGCAGCTCGGCCCTCGACGGCGGCACCTCGGCCATCGTCAACATCATCGAGGCGATCACCGGCGTCCGTGACCTGACGGCGCCCGCCGAGCCTGCCTGATTCGATCTCGGTCGATCACTGCTACGTCGGCCCCCGGGGTTCGGATTTTCCTGAGCCGTAACGCACCGGCCCCCGGGGGAGTCATTGCAGTGAATTTGCCGTAATTGATCTTGTCATCCGCCGTTCCCGTATGGGGGCGGCGGATGAACTCTTTTCAATTACGTTTGCTGCCAAAGAAAGTGGCCCGCGAACTAGTGAGTGTTCGGCGTCTGGAGTATCGCTCGAGTGCCGTCTCGTGAACCCGTCGGCGAAATGATGATCTCGGTGGCGCGGGGTTGACCGCGCCGAGACCGCGGGGCAAGGTGGGCCGATGGGCAGCGAAGAGGTGCGCGCGGGCGTCACGCTGACGAATCTGGACAAGCCGCTGTTCGACGGTGCGGCGGCGACCAAACGGGATCTGATCGACTACCTGGAGTTCGTCGGCGACCGGCTGGTGCGCCAGCTGCGCGACCGGCCGCTCTCGGTGGTGCGGATCCGGCCGGGGCAGGAACCGTTCATGCAGAAGAACCTGCCCAAGTACACGCCGGAGTGGGTGCCCCGGGTGACGCTGTGGGCCGAGAGCGCGCGCCGCGAGGTTACCTACGCCCTCGGTGACGACGTGCGCACGCTGCTGTGGTTCGGCAATCAGCGCGCCGTCGAATATCACCCGACGCTGCTGCTCGCCGACCACTCCGCCGGACCCACCCATCTGGTCCTCGATCTCGACCCGTCACCTGGGCAGACCTTTCGGCACGCGGTGCTCGGCGCCGAACTGATCCGCGCGGCCCTGGCCGCGGACGGCCTGGCGGGCGCGGTGAAAACCAGCGGCGCCAAGGGGGTTCACGTGTTCGTCCCCGTGGTCGCGGGCACCGACATCGAGGACGCCGCCGCGGCCACCCGGGCGATCGCGGCCCGCGCCGAGCGTCTCGACCCCGAGCTGGCCACCACCGCGTTCATCCGCGAGGACCGCGAGGGCAAGGTCTTCCTCGATTCCACCCGTTCCGGCGGCGCGACCGTCGTCGCGGCCTACAGCCCCCGCATCCGCCCCGGCGTCCCGGTCTCCTTCCCGGTCGGCTGGGCCGACCTCGCCGACGCGAAGCCGACCGATTTCACCCTCCACACCGCCCCCGAGCGCCTCGGCGACCGCGATCCGTGGACCGAGGAAATGCCCGCGCCACAAACCCTTCCCGACGATCTCGTCGCCGAGGGCCACACCATCCCGGTCGCCCGCGTCCAAGCCATGCACGAAGGCAAACGCCGCGCCCGCGCCCGCCGCGCCACCTGACCGTGCCCACCGCACGGCTCGCCGAGCCGACAGCGTGCCCGGGGTTGTCGAAGTCAGGGGATGCGGGCGACGGCGCCGAGCATGGAGACGGCCTCGGGGCGGGGGTGAGGCCGCCAGACTTCTGGGCGCCAGGTCATCACCGAGCCGATGCCGGGCGGCACCAGATCGAAACCGGTGAAGAATTGGCGGAATTCGGCGGTCGAGCGCAATTGGAAGGGGACGCCGCTGCGCTTGTTGGCCAGTTTCGTCTCGGCGAGATCCTCGTCGGTGAGGTGATCGTTGGTGGCGTGGGTCATCACCAGGTAGCTGCCGGAGGGCAGCGCCTCGCAGAGCTGGCGCACCAAGCCGTAGGGCGCCTCGTCGTCGGTGATGAAGTGCATGATGGCCACCAGCATCAACGCGACCGGCTGGGTGAGATCGAGAGTGCCGGTGAGGTCCGGGTGGGTCAGGATCCGTTCGGGGTCGCGCAGATCGGCGTCGAGGTAGGCGGTCGCGCCTTCGGGCGAGCTGTTCAGCAGCGTGCGGGCGTGCACGAGCACGATCGGATCGTTGTCCACGTAGACGATTCGCGATTCGGGCGCGATGCCCTGCGCGATCTCGTGCACGTTGCCCGCGGTGGGCAGGCCGGTGCCGATGTCGAGGAACTGCCGGATACCCGCCTCGGCGGCCAGGTACGTCACCGCGCGGCGCAGGAAGTTGCGGTTCTCCACGGCCGCGAGCCGCACCGTCGGGAACGCCTCGGCCACCGCGTCGGCCGAATCCCGGTCCGCCGGAAAATTGTCCTTCCCGCCGAGCCAGTAGTCGTACCGGCGCGCGGGGTGCGGTTTACTGACATCCACCCTGGCTGCCGCCGATTCCGAGTCCACCACGCCCTCAATTCATCTCGACTAGGGTCATCATGTCAGCTCGAGTTGCGAACCGGTAGCGAGGGTGAAACTCGCACGGCCCCCGGAAGGCTCCGTCATGCAGTTGCAGTACAGCCCGTACGACTTCGACGTCCACCGCGATCCCTATCCGTACTACGCAAGGCTACGCGCGGAGGCGCCGGTCTTCCACAACCCGGACGACGACTTCTACGCCTTCGCACGCTACGCCGATATCGTTGCGGCACTGCGTGATTCGGACCGATTCTCCAGCGTCAACGGACTGCGGATGGAGCCGGCGTTCTGGGGACCGCAGGCCGAGCGGTTCTTCTCCTTCGTCGCGATGGACCCGCCCAAGCACACCCGCCTGCGCGGCCTGGTGGCTCGCGCGTTCACCAACCGCCGTGTGCAGGAATTGCAGCCCCGACTACGGGAGATCGCGCGCGGGCTGTGGGAACCGCTGCTGGAGCGCGAAAGCTTCGATCTGATGGCCGATTTCGCGGGCCCGTTCCCCACCGATGTGATCTCCGAACTGGTCGGCGTCCCGGAGGCGGATCGCGACATGATCCGCAAACTGGGCATGGAGATCATGTACACCGACGAGGAGTCCACCGATCTGCGCCCGGAAGCGGTGCAGGCCATCGGCACCCTGGTCGGCTACTACACCGAGCTGGCCATCGAACGCAGCAAGACCCGTCGCGACGACCTGCTCTCCGGCCTGCTCGACGCCGCCGACGGCGACGACCGGCTGACGCCCGAGGAGATCGTCGGCGTGCTGATCCTGCTGGTCGGCGCGGGCATCGAGACCACCATGCTCACGCTCGGCAACCTCTGGCACGTCGCGTGGCAGCACCCCGACCGGCGCCGCG
Source organism: Nocardia bhagyanarayanae (assembly GCF_006716565.1). Classification (NCBI taxonomy): domain Bacteria; kingdom Bacillati; phylum Actinomycetota; class Actinomycetes; order Mycobacteriales; family Nocardiaceae; genus Nocardia; species Nocardia bhagyanarayanae. Next base: position 3,268,697 of record NZ_VFPG01000001.1, read on the forward strand.
AGGCCTTCGGCGGACGCATCGACGAGTGGATCGCCGAGGGCATGCGCTACGAACCCGCCACCCAGACCCAGCTGCGCAGCACGACCGAACCGATCTCGCTGCACGGCGTGGACATCCCGGCCGGTGCGCGCATCCTGCTGCTGACCGCCTCGGCCAACCGAGACCCCGAGGTCTTCGCCGAGCCCGACACTTTCGACCTGGACCGCGACACGGGCGCCGCGCTGTCCTTCGGCAGCGGCCGCCATCACTGCCTCGGCGCGAACCTCGCCCAGCTGGAACTGCGCGTCGCGCTGGAGGAGATCATCGGCACGATCGCCGATTACGACATCGATGCCGCGAACCTGCGCCGCATCCACGCCTCCAACAACCGCGGCTTCGCCAGCCTGCCCACCACGGTCACCGTCCGCTGAACGGAACGTCGACGGGGTGGTCGGCCACCCCGTCGACGCCGAGCCGCAGCGCCTCGTCCACCTTGCCGCGGAAATGCGGGCAGGAGCGGAAATCCGGTGCGCCGCAATCCAACGCGTGCTCGATCGTGTTCAGCGCCGCGGTGGCGGCCGCGATCCGCGCGGCCAGCTGATCGCGGTGCGCGCGCAGCAGCTCGCGGCGCGCGTCGCGATCCGCGGCGCTCTCGAAAAGCCGGGCGATCTCGGCCAAGCTGAGCCCGACCCGCTTGCCGAGCAGGATGACGGCCACCGTCTCGGCGTCGTCGGCGCGATAGACGCGGCGACCGCCGGAATCGCGGCGCGGCGCCAGCAGGCCGAGATCCTCCCAGTGCCGCAGCACGTGCGTGGCCAGGCCGAATCGCGCGGCTAGCTCGCCGATCGTCAACCCGGAAGCGGACATACCAGCACTCTAGGCTCGACCGGGGTGTCGCACCGCGTTGCTCCTCAGGCCGCGCGCGCCGTCCACTGCGCGTACAGCCCGAAGGGATATCCGCGCGGACGCACGACTTTCCTGCGCACCGTCGGCTCGGCGAAACGCGCGCCCAATGCGGTGCGCATCGACGCGTCGCGGACGAAACGGAAGTCGTAGAGCGCCAGCGTTCCGCGCGGGCGGAGCACCCGCTCGAGCTCGGCTGCAGCCGCGACCGGATCCGGCCACTCGTGCATGCTCAGGCTGGAGACGACGAGGTCGAAACTGTTGTCGGGGTAGGGAAGTGCGCCGACGTCGCCCACCGACAGTTCGACCTCGTGGCCGGCCAGATTGGTCCGGGCGCGCGCGATCATGTGCGGCGAGAGGTCCACTCCGTGCAGCAGCAGATCGGGCCGTCTGCCCGCGAGGTGGGCCAGCAGCAGGCCGGGGCCGGTCCCCACATCGAGCACCGCCTCGCCCGGCCCGGTGGACGCGGCCACCTCGTCGGCGATATGCCGGTACAGCCCGCCGAGCAGTTTGGTGGCCCGCCGGTCGTAGCCGCGGCTTTCCTGTTCTCCGAACCCGGTCATCTCATCCCTTTCCTCAGGTCGACCCTCAGCGTGCGAGTTCAGGTCGACCTGAAGTCAAGGGCTCGGTCAGACCGCGACTCGGCGCAGCGCGTCCCTGGTCAGTTCGCCGAGGTCGCGGTAGCCGTCGACGGCCATGATCAGATCGGCCTCGGCGAGCAGCGCGCGAAGTACGTGCACGATGCCGTCGGCGCCGCCGAGCGCGAGGCCGTAGGCGTAGGGCCTGCCGACGCCGACCGCCGTCGCGCCGAGCGCCAGCGCCTTGACGATGTGGTCGCCGCCGCGGACGCCGGAGTCGAACAGCACCGGCAGGCCGTCGGCCGCGTCGACCACCTCGGCGAGCATGTCGAGGGCGGGCAGGCCGCCGTTGGCTTGGCGGCCGCCGTGGTTGGAGCAGTAGAGGCCGTCCACGCCACCGTCTTTCGCGCGGCGCGCGTCGTCGGGATGGCAGATGCCCTTCACGATCAACGGCAGGGTGGTGAGTTCACGGAGCCACGGCAGGTCGGCCCAGGTGAGCGGATTGCCGAAGAGCTGGGCCCAGCGCAGCACCGCGGCCTGGAGGTGTTCTTCGGGCGGGCCGGGCAGACCAGCGCGGAACACCGGATCGGTGAAATAGTTCGCCAGGCAGTGCCCGCGCAGCTGGGGGAAATTCGAGACGCCGAGATCGCGCGGGCGCCAGCCGGTGATCCAGGTGTCGAGCGTGACGACGATGCCCTTGTACCCCGCCTGCTCGGCCCGCTTCACCAGACTCGCGGCGAGATCCCGGTCGGTGGGCGTGTACAGCTGGAAAAAGCCTGGTGTGTCACCCATTTCGGCCGCCACCTGATCCAGCGGATCCACCGACAGGGTGGAGGCCACCATCGGGACGCCGGTGCGCGCCGCCGCGCGGGCGGTGGCCAGATCGCCGTGCCCGTCCTGGGCGCAGAGGCCGATCACACCGATCGGGGCCAGGAAAACCGGTGCGGGCCAGGTCGTCCCGAACAGTTCCACCGAGAGATCGCGCTCGGCCGCGCCGACGAACATGCGCGGCACCAGTCCCCACTGATCGAACGCGGTCACGTTGGCGCGCTGCGTGCGTTCGTCGCCCGCCCCGCCCGCCACGTACGACCACACCGAGGGCGGCAGCGCCGACTGCGCCTTGGCCTCCAGCTCGGCGAAGGACATCGGCAGCGTGGGCTGCACGCCGCCGAGCCCGCGCAGGTAGATCTCGTTCTGGTAATCGGCGAAGGCCATGGATCCGGGTGCCCTTTCGTCTGCGGGCGCTGCATCGCGCCACCGGGAGAAGCATGCGGGCCCGGCTGCTCGCCGCCACTAGAATGCAGGAATCAGGCACGATGGGAACCGCTGATGCAGGATGACGCCGCATTGCTGAGCGAGGACGAGCTCGCCCTGATCAACGCGTTGCAACTGCGGCCGCGCGGTTCCTGGTCGGAGCTGGGCCACGCGCTCGGCGTCGATCCGGTGACGGTCGCCCGTCGCTGGCAACGGCTCACCCGGCGCGGGGTGGCGTGGGTGAGTCCTTCGCCCGGTCCGCGGCTGCTCGACCAGATCACCGTCGCCTACGTCGAAATCGGTTGCACCGCCGACGCCGCGGCCGCGGTCAGCCGCAGCCTGTGCGAACACCCGCACATGGTCACCGTGGAGCGCTGCGCGGGCACCTACAACCTGCTGGCCACAGTCGGGGCCCGTGACCTGGCCACCATGTCGCACTACACCCTGGACGTGCTTCCCGCCATCCCGCACGTCGCGGCGGTGCGGGCGCGGATCGTCACGCACATGTTCACCGAGGGCGGCCGCTGGCGCATCGACGCGCTCGCACCCGACCAACGCGCCGAACTGGACATCCCGCCGCCGCAACCGTCGGCGCCGGTCCGCGCGGTGAGCATCGACGACGCCGATCGCGCGATGCTCGCACAGCTGGCCATGGACGGCCGGGCCTCACACCAGTACCTGGCGACGGTCGTCGGCACGAGCGCCTCGACGATCAAGCGCAGGCTGGACCGGCTCACCCGGCTCGGACTGCTCCAGTTCCGCTGCGACTTCGCCCGCCCGCTCGGCGGCTGGCCGGTCGCGGTGACCCTGTGGCTGGACGTGCCGCCGGAGCGGCTCGCCGAGATCGGCGACGCGATCGTCCGGCTTCCACAGACCCGCAACTGCGCCGCCATCAGCGGCGGTCACAACCTGCTGATCCAGGCCAACCTGCACAGCCTGGCCGACATCCCGCGCCTGGAAGCCGGGCTGGCCGCCGCCCATCCCGCGCTGCGCATCGCCGAGCGCACCGTCACGCTGCGCCACGACAAGCTCTTCGGGCACATCCTCGATCCGCGCGGGCGCAGCAGGCGCGTGGTGCGCCCCGACATCTGGAGCGAGCCCGCGTCGCCCGGGTGAGGCGAGGCGTATCTCCGCGTTCGCTCCGGCCGCGCGCGAATGTTTAGCGGTAGCGAATCGCGGCATGCCGATCGAGGGGGTGGTCGATCGGAAAGGAGTCGCTCATGGCTGAGTTGGACGGTGTACGGGTGCTCGTCGTGACTTCGAACACCGGTGTCGAGCACGACGAACTGCTGGTGCCGCGCGACGAATTGCGCAAACGCGGCGCGCGGGTTACCCACGCGGCGCCGAAATCGGAGCCGGTGCAGACCTTCCAGCACGACGTGGACAAGGACGAGGTGGTCTCGCCCGATGCGGCGCTGGACGCCGTGGACATCGACGACTTCGACGCGCTCGTGGTGCCCGGCGGCACCGTGAACGCGGACAAGCTGCGCGTCGACGATCGCGCCGTCGCGCTGGCCAAGGAGTTCGCCGGTGCGGGCAAGCCGGTCGCCGCGATCTGCCACGGGCCGTGGCTGCTCGTCGAGGCCGATTTGCTGCGCGGCAAGACGCTGACCTCGTACCACTCGCTGCGCACCGATGTCGACAACGCGGGCGGAGCGTGGGTCGACGAGCCGGTGGTGCGCTCGCCCGAGAACGGCTGGACGCTGATCACCTCGCGCGCGCCCGGCGATCTGAGTGATTTCGTCGGCGCGATCTCCAGCGAGTTGCGGGCGTAACGGCGGCGTGGCGCGCGGTTCGCCGCGGGCGGCGCCCGTTTCGGCCGGACGGCCTCGGGTACGCGCTCGACGTCAGCCCTCATCGAGGGCAGCGAAGCGGGAGGAGGCTGTATGGCAGGCAAGCACGGCAACCGGCTGGTGGGCGCGCGAGCGCTCGCGACGCTGGCCGACCTGGGTTTCGCATCGATCGCCTCGGGGGTGATCGCCCGCAGACGCGCGGTCATGGGGGTGCTGGAACGGACGCAGGCAGATCGGCGCGCGGTGGCGCGCATGCGCCAGCTGCGTGCCGAATTCGGTGCGGGCCCGGTCGAATTGGTGCTGCCGGGGCGTCGAGTCGTGATCGTCCTCGACCCGGACGACGTCGGCAGGGTGCTGGCGGACGCGCCGCGGCCGTTCGATCCCGCCAATCGCGAGAAGCGCGCCGCGCTGCGCCAATTCCAGCCGCACGGCGTGCTGCTCTCGGAGGGCCCGGTGCGCGCGCAGCGGCGGGCGGTGAACGAGGCGGCGCTGGACACCTCCGCGCCGCTGCATCGCCTCGCCGAACCGTTCGCCGAGATCATCGCCGACGAGGCCCGCGACCTCACCGCGTCCGCGCTGCGCCGCGGCCACCTCAACGCCTACCAGTTCACCGCGGACTGGTGGCGGCTGGTCCGGCGGCTGGTGCTCGGCAGGCGCGGACGCGACGACGAGGCGATCACCGACGAACTGTGGAAGCTGCGCTCGGCCGCCAACTGGTCGTTCCTCGCGCTACCGCAGCGCGGGCGGCGGGACCGTTTCACCGAACGGCTCTACCGCTATGTGGAAGCGGCCGATCCGGACAGTCTCGTCGGCGCGCTGGCGGCGACCGCGGCGGGCGGCGCGGTGGATCCGGTCGGCCAGATTCCGCACTGGCTCTTCGCTTTCGACGCGGCGGGCATCGCCACGAGCCGGGCCCTCGCGCTGCTGGCCACCCATCCGGATCAGCACGCACGCGCGACCGCCGACGCCGCCGACCCGCACACCCCACAGACCCGCGACTACCTGCGCGCCTGCGTCCTGGAATCGGTGCGGCTCTGGCCGACGACGCCGGTCATCCTGCGCGACATCACCGAGGACACCCAGTGGCGGACGGGCGCGGACCGGTTCACCATCGAGGGCGGCGCGGCACTGATGATCGTGGTCCCCGCGTTCCATCGCGACGCCGAGCTGCTGCCCTTCGCCGACCGGTTCGCGCCGGACCTCTGGTTGGAGGGACTCGCGGAGCAGTACCCGCAGCTGGTGCCGTTCAGCGCGGGTCCGGCGGTGTGCCCCGGCCGCAACCTGGTGCTCTTCACCACCAGCACCCTGCTCGCCCACTTGGTCGACGCCGCCGACTACCGGCTCCGCTCGACCCCGTCGCTGTCACCGGACAGCCCACTTCCGTTGACTCTGAACAACTTCGGTCTCGACTTCGAGATCACGCCCGCGGTGACGCGCGCCCGCTGACCGGTCCGCGCAGGAGGGCGCCGTGGGCCGTCGCGTATGGCCCACGGCCGTTGCGCGGGTGGTTCAGGTCCGCGGTGGGCGGCGGGCTCAGGCGGACGCGGTGCGCAGCGCGAACCAGCCGGTGGTCGGGTCCGCGAAGCCGTGGTAGACGAGCGGCGCGCGCTGGTCGAGTTCGAAGTGCCGGTAGACCGCGAGCATGGCCTGACGGATGGATTCGGCCTGGAAGTCCTCGCTGCGGCGGAAGCCGATGCGGCGTTCGGGTAGCAGCGCCAGCCTGGTCACCTCGGCGCGATCGCCGACATCGAGGCCGAAGGGATCGATGATCAGGTGGTCGTGCAGGATCGCGTGCAGCCGGTCGGGGTCCGGCAGGTGCGTGGTGCAGGGGCGCAACTCGGCGTGGATCGGCGGTTCGGAGCGGCCGGGCACGGTCGGCGTCTCGACCGACTCGACCAGCGCGACATCGGGCCGCGGCGGCGCGTCGGGGTCGTCGACGGTCGCCTGTTCCAGCAGATGCAGAATGCTGCCGCCCGGCATCAGCGGTTCCGCGACGAGGAAGACGGTGACCGAGGGGCAGCGGCAATCCTGGCCGGTGAGACAGACCTTCGCGGGAATCGGGTAGGACATGTGTCCTCCTCCGGAAGCGGGACGAACGATCGGCGAGGGGTGTGCTCTTCGAGCCCTCACTGCATGGTAATCCGCGGCGACGGCCGGTGGCAGGGCCCGCGGGCGGTTCGTTCGGCGGCTGCGCGGCGGCCTCGTCGTGTGTGATCGTTGGACGGTGAGCGCTGGTCCCCTCGCGGAGCACGGATGAACGCGGCGATACGGCCCGACCTGGGTCTCGCGGTGTTGTGCGCGGCGCTGGCGATCGGGGCGGCCGCGGTGTATCGGGTGGCGCGGCTCGGTTCGCCGTTCGTGGCGCCCCGCGCTGCCCTTCGTGGCGCCGTGCAATTGGCGGTCGTCGCGCTCGTGTTGGCGGCGGCGCTGGCGCGGCTGTGGTCGGCGATCCTGGTGCTCGCCGTCATGTTCGTCGCCGCGGTGGTGACCTCGGCGCGGCGCTCGGGCGCGGGGAAGTCCGGGCCGTGGCTGGCGCTGGCGCTGGGCGCGGGCGTCGGCGCGACGCTCCCGCCCATGCTGCTCAGCGGTGTGGTTCCGTTGACGGGCGTCGCGGTGGTGCCGGTCGGCGGGATCGTCCTCGGCGGCGCCATGACGGCGACGTCGCTGGCGGCGCGCCGCGCCCTCGACTCGATCGACCAGCGGCGCGGCGAGGTCGAAGCCGCGCTGAGTCTGGGCTTCACCGAACGGGACGCGCGGCTGGAGGTGATCCGCCCGACCGCCACCGACGCGCTGCTGCCCGGCGTCGACCAGACCCGCACGGTCGGATTGGTCACGCTGCCGGGTGCTTTCGTCGGCGTGCTGATCGCCAGCGGCTCGGCCATCCAGGCGGGTGCGGTCCAGGTCCTCGTGCTCTCGGGTCTGTTGCTCGCGCAGACCTGCGCCGTCGCGGTCACCATCGAGCTCGTCGCCCGCCGCCATGTCACGCGCCAGGCGGGCGAGCACGTCACCGCGTCGGGGAGCGGCCGGTGAAATCGGACACCAAAATTGTAACGTTGAGTAACAGTTACTTACACTCGGTGCTGCTGGGCACGATCCGGCGATCGACTCGAATCCATCCGTGCACTGAGGAAAAGCGTGATCTTCACCGAGCTGGCGCGTGCGCTCGACAACGGCTGGGCGCTCACCTTCGGCGGTGGCGTCGAACCCGCCGCCCCCACCCCCTCGACGATGCTCTACGACGAACCGCACCGGCAGCTGCGCCGCTACGAGGGCGCGCACGGCTCCGGGAGACCAGTCCTGCTGGTGCCGCCGCTCGCGGTGCACAGCTCATGCTTCGATCTGCGTCCGGGTCAGAGCCTGGCCAAGTTCCTGCTCGACACCGGGCGCACGCCCTACCTCGTCGACTACGGCCGCATCACCTACGCCGACCGGAACCTGGGCTTCGAGGAGTGGATCGACGACATCGTCCCGACCGCGATCGCCCGGGTCAGCGCCGAGCACGGCGGCGCCGAGGTCGACGTCATCGCCTGGTCGCTCGGCGGCACCCTGGCCCTGCTCACCGCCGCCGAGCACGCGGATCTGCCGATCGCCTCGGTCACCGCGCTCGGCACCCCGATCGATTACCGGCACCACCCGATGCTCGCGCCCTCCCGGCTGCTCGCGCGCGTGACCGGTGGTCGCGAAGTCGCTTGGTCCACCGCGCTGTTCGGCGGCATTCCGGCGTTCGCCGTGCAGCTCGGGTTCCGCGGCATGGCGTTGCCGCGCGAGATCATGCGCCCCTGGTTCATCGCCCGCAATCTGGGGCGCAGCGAGGCGCTGGCGCGGATGGAGGCGATCGACCGGTTCATCGGACGGATGCCCGGCTACCCCGGCCGCTTGTACCGGCAGAACCACCGGCTGATGATCGTCGGCAACCACATGGCGAAGGGCAGCATCCCGCTCGGCGCGGACCGGGTGATCGAGATGGCCAAAGTGAGCTGCCGCGTGCTGCTCGTCGGCAGTCCCTCGGACAACATCGCGCCCGCCGCCACGGTCGCGCCGGGCGTGCGGGTGCTCACCGGCGCGGCCGAGGCTCGTTATGTCGAAGTGCCGCGCGCCAGTCACCTCGGGCTCGTCGCCGGGCCCGAGGCGGCCAGCTGGGCGGTCATCGACAAATTCCTGGGCAGCGCCGTGCTCGCCGATCGCTGAGGTCGCGTGGCGCGGTCCGTCTATATAGGCGTGGGCTTCAGAGCCCGACCAGTCGCGCGCTCACCTTGTCCAATCGCTCGGCGAGTTCGTCGTCCTGGGCGCGGCGCGACGGGGTCTTGAGCGCGTTGTTCTGGAAATAGCGTCCGCTGTGCTCGGCGGGCTCCGGTGCGGTGGCCAGATAGGCGAGCCTGCGCCCGCCCTCGGCGGCCGGAATCATGAAGACACGCTTGGCGATCGCCGCGAACGGCCTGCCCCACCACGGCATCGCGTCCCAGATCCCGGTCGCCACCGCGCCGGGATGGAAGGCGTTGACGGTCACCCCGGTGCCTTCCAGCCGCCGCGCCAGCGCGCGCACGTAGAGGATGTTGGCCAGCTTGGACTGGCTGTAGGCCTTCTCGCCGGAGTAGCCGCGCGACAGGTTCAGGTCGTCCAGGTCCAGGTTGGCGCCGTAGTGCATGACCGACGAGGTGAACAGGATGCGCGACGGCGCGCTGCGCCGCAGCAGGTCGAGCAGCAACTCGGTGAGCAGGTAGCCGCCGAGATGGTTGACCGCGAAGGTGGCCTCGACCTCGTCGTCGGTGACGACGCGCTGCGGATAGAAGCCGCCCGCGTTGTTGGCGAGCACGTCGAGGCGGTCGTAGTTCGCGAGCACCTTTCCGGCGAGCTCGCGGACGGCGGGTTGGCTCGCGAAATCGCACACCAGCGTGTCCACCTGTCCCGCGCCCGCCTCTCGGACGAGTCGTGCGGCATGGTCGAGCTTCTCGGGATTGCGTCCGACGAGTATCAGGTGATCGCCTGCTTCGCCCAGTTGCCGCGCGGCTTCCAGACCGATACCCGACGTCGCCCCCGTGATCAGGATCGTCTTCATGAAACCCACACTGCCACAGCGCCAAGCGCCGCAGGGGTCACCGCGCGGGTTCGGCCTCCGCGTCGTCGTCGGTTTCCGGCGGCGGCGCGGTCGCCGCGTCGATCTGCTCGCCCACGTAACGCAGCACCACGGCGACCATGGCGGCGACCGGAACGGCGAGGAACGCGCCTACGATGCCGTACAGCGAGCCGCCCGCGGTCACGGCGAGCAGCACCACCACCGCGTGCAGCTGCATGCTGCGGCTCTGCAACACCGGTTGCAGCACATTGCCTTCCAGCTGCTGCACGGCCAGGATGATGCCGAGCACGATCAACGCGGTCGTCACGCCGTTGGCGACCAACGCGACCAGGACCGCGAGCGCGCCCGCGACGAACGCTCCGACGATGGGGATGAAGCCGCCGAGGAAGGTCAGCACGGCGAGCACCGCGGCCAGCGGGACGCCGAGGATCACCAGGCCCGCGCCGATCAACACCGCGTCGATCAGGCTGACCAGGGCCTGGGTGCGGATGAAACCGCCGAGGGTGACCCAGATCCGGCTCAGCACCTCCTCGAAGTGCCTGCCGCCGCGGGTCCCGGTCACGCTGTGCAGCCAGGGCATGAAGCGCGGCCCGTCCTTGACGAAGAAGAACGCCAGCACCAGCACCAGGAACAAGGTGACCAGCGCCGAGGTGGCCGTGGTGACGCCGCTGAAGACGCCGGTCGCGATCTGCTCGGCGCTGGACTGCAACCGGGAGACGATGGCGTCCACCGCGGAATCGAGCTGCTCGTCGCGGATGTTCAGCGGCGGGCCCTGCAACCAGTCGCGGACCCGGTTGACGCCCTCGGTCGCCTTGTCGGCCAGTTCCGGCGCTTGATCCACCACCGAGGGCACGATCAGCGCGATGACTCCCGCGAGCAGACCGAGGAAGCCGAGCAGCGACAGCGACGCGGCGAGCGCGGGCCGCAGGCCGTGTTTGGTGAGCCAGCGCGTGGGCGGCCACAGCACGGTCGCGACGACGACGGCCAGCGCCATCGGCAGGATCACCACCCACAGGCGCGCGATGATCCAGCCGAGCACCCACGCGCCCGCGGCGATCGCGACGACGCACAGCGCCCATTTCGCCAGCCAGAACAACCCGGTGCCGATCACGTCTCCGCGCTCGGGCGGCTCGAGCGCCTTGTTCTTGCCGGTGTCGTTCCCCACCCTGGGCTTGCTCGGCTCGGTCACGACTTGCCCTCCACTCGCTGACGCCTCACCGGCCCAGTCTCGCACGAGGCCGCTCGCGCGGCCGGTCACCTGCGGGTCGCGCTGGCGGCGGACCGGATTGCCGCGCGGATCTCCGGGTAGTGCCACGAAGTAGGAGCTGGCCGAACGCGAACCGAGGAGGCTCGATCATGACAGCACCGACCGCGCTGGCGCTGGTGTGCACGTTGAAGAAGTCACCGAGCGAATCCAGCAGCGAACTCATCGCCAGGCAGGTGCTGTCGCGGCTGGCCGAGCACGACGTGAAGGGCGAGGTGCTTCGGCTCGTCGACTACGACATCCATCCCGGCGTCACCGACGACGAGGGCGCGGGCGATCAGTGGCCGCGGGTGCGCGAACAGATCATGGCCGCCGACATCCTGCTCGTCGCCACCCCGACCTGGCTCGGGCACATGTCCTCGGTGGCGCAGCGGATGCTGGAGCGCCTCGACGCCGAGCTGTCCAACACCGACGAGCAGGGGCGGCCGGCGATGGTCGGCAAGGTCGGGCTGGCCGCGGTCGTCGGCAACGAGGACGGCGCGCACAAGATCGTGGCCGATATGTTCCAGGCGCTCAACGACATCGGCTTCACCATCCCGGCGCAGGGCTGCACCTACTGGAACGGCCGCGCGATGGAGACCGTCGATTACTCGGACCTCGACGAGGTGCCCGAGCCGGTCGCGAGCGCCACCGCCGCCATGGCCCGCAACGCCGCCCACCTCGCCCGGTTGCTCGCCGACCAGCGCTATCCCGCTTACCAGTAACGATTTTCTCTCCGCGAGAGCCGGTTTCCCCGGCGTATCCCGGGTACCCGATCGATGAGGAGGTGTGTGACATGCCGAAGGAATGGACCGACAAACAGGAACGGCAGTACGAACACATCAAGGATTCGGCGCAGGATCGCGGCGCGAGCACCAAGCGCGCCAAGCAGATCGCGGCCCGCACCGTCAACAAGAACCGCGCGCAGTCCGGCCAGAGCAAGACCGCGAGCCGGTCCTCGGTCAAGGACAAGTCGCCGCAGCAGCGCGGCGGCCAGCGTTCGGGACGCAGCGGCCCGAAGGGTCCGACCAGGGACCAGCTGTACAACGAGGCCAAGAAGCGCAACATCAAGGGCCGCTCCAAGATGACCAAGCAGCAGCTGGAGAGCGCCCTCGGCCGTTAGTCCGGCGCGCCGAGCAGCGCCGCCGCGGCCTGCTCGGCGAGATCGGCGGCGTGGGCCGGAATCTCTTGTCCGCCACGTAGATACCGCCGGACCAAGGCGTAGGGCAGGTCGACCACGGCGAGCAGCACGCGGTCGGTCGCTCGGGCGCCCGCGTCGCCGGTGCGCGCTATCAGCTCGGTCAGCGCGTCCTGTATAGCGGCATTGGCCCGCGCGGTGTCCGCGCGCGCCGCTTCGCTCCAGTCCCGTTCGCCCAGTTCCCTCGCCCCCGCGAGCAGCACGGCCGCCTCGCGGGGGCTTTGTCGTGCCCAGTCGAGGGTCGCGCGTGCGCCGCGACGGATCGCCTCCTCGGGCGGCTCGAGGGTCAGCACGGCGAGCAGTTCGTCGCGAAATCGGCTCAACGTGCGATTCCACAGCGCGGCGAGCAGCGCGGGCCGATCCGGAAACCGGTGGTAGACCGACCCGCTCGGCGCGCCGACCGCCTTGGCCACTGCCGACATGGTGACGGCGGCGGGCCCGCCCGCGGCGAGAAGTTCGGCGGCGGCGTCCAGCAGCCGATCGGCGTCGTGCTTCGGGGGTCTTCCCATGAATTGGAGGATATGCTCTAATTCTGTTTTAGAGGTAGCTCTCTAAAACGGAGGTGGATCGGATGGTGGTGCCGCCTCTCCACACACGGCTGAATAAGGAGCGAAAGATCATGGCCGTCATCAATATTCACGTGCGGCGCCTACCTGCCGCCCCCGCGGAGGTCGGGGCGCTGCTCGACTCGCTGGCGAGCGAGGACGACCGCCTCTGGCCCGCACCGGCCTGGCCGCCGATGCTTTTCGACCGCCCGCTCGGGGTCGGCGCCGCCGGCGGGCACGGCCCCGTCCGCTACACGGTGGAGCACTACGAACCCGGGCGCTGGGTGCGGTTCCGATTCACCGGTCCCCGCGGTTTCGACGGCTTTCACGAATTGACCGTCCAGCCGACCGCCGACGGCGGAACCGACCTGATCCACTTGCTCGCCATGCACGCCCGCGGGCCCGCCCGCCTCACCTGGCCGCTGGCCTACCGCTGGATGCACGACGCCTGCCTCGAGGACTGCTTCGACCGTGCCGAACGCGCTGTCACCGGCTCGGTCCGCCGCCCTGCCCGGTGGAGCCTGCCGGTCCGCGTCCTTCGCTGGCTGGCCGAGCGTGCCGTGGGGCCGGAATCCGATACGCGTTCGGCAACACTTTCGACCGCCCGTTAGCCTTCGCGAGCTTTCTCGAGTCCGGCATCCAGTGCGCGAAGTCGTTCGCCAGGGAGACGCGCCTGGTTCCAGATGCCTCGCCGAACGGGCAGGGCCACAACAACTTTCATTCGAAGGCGGCCGTTCGCGCGGGAGCGGTCGCGTAGTGGCGGGCGAGGGCTTGCAGGGCCTCGGAGCAGCCGGTGTCGAGGGCGAGGGAGGCGAACTCGTCGCCGCGGGTCCGGCCGCGGTTGACGATCACCACCGGACAGCCGTTCTTCGCGGCGCGGCGGACGAAGCGCAGACCGGACATCACGGTGAGGGAGGAGCCCGCGACCAGCAGCGCGTCGGCGGCGTCGACGAGGTCGAAGGCAGCGGCGACCCGCTCCTTCGGCACGTTCTCGCCGAAGTAGACGATGTCCGGCTTGAGCATGCCGCCGCAGTGGGCGCAGTCGACCATGCGGAAACTGTCGGTGTCGGCGACCACTGCATCGGCATCCGGCGCGACCTCGACGCCGGTGGCGGTGGCAGCCTCGGCGAAGCCCGGATTGGCCGCCTCCAGCCGATCGGCCAGCGTCATCCTGGAGATCAGCGCGGAACATCCGAGGCAACGCACGCGGGCGTAGGTGCCGTGCAGGTCGATCACCGCGCGATGGCCCGCCTTGGTGTGCAGCATGTCGACGTTCTGCGTGATCAGCCCGGTGACGACGCCGATCCGTTCCAGTAGGGCGAGCGCGCGGTGGCCCGCATTGGGCCGGGCGGCGTCCATCCGCCGCCAGCCGACGTGATTGCGCGCCCAATAGCGTTGGCGGAACGCGGCATCGCCGACGAACTGCTGGTAGGTCATGGGATTGCGGGGCGGCGAGTCGGGGCCGCGATAATCCGGGATGCCGCTGTCGGTGGAGACGCCCGCGCCCGTCAGCACCGCGACCCGGCGATCGGCCAGCACCTCGGCCAACCGCTCCAGCTCCGCGTCGGTCGACGTGCTGCGCGACATGGTCGCATCGTAGGTGATGCGGGACGGGGTTCAGGTGTGCACGGTGATGCTCAACCGGGGGCGCTCGGTCTCGTCCGGCGCGGCGACCCGCTCCCACACCGCCTCGACCAGTGGCGCGAGCAGCAACTCGCCGAGCTGCCTGATCAACACCGAGACGACCTGCGTCGACTCGCGGCGGTCGGTGGAGGCGACACCGGCCTCGCGCAGCCCGATCACTTCGCGGCGGGTCAGCTCGACCAGCGACTCGAGCAGCTCGATCCGGGTACCGGAAGGTTCGAGTACGGCGCGCCGCAGGTAGTTCACCACCGCGGGGTTGGCCGCGAGCATCCGATGCACCGCCTCGTCGCGGGCGGCGGCGACCTGTGCGGCATCGCCCGCCACCGGCACGGACGCGACGGTGTGCGCGAAATAGTCGACGATCAGCTGATCGACCGCCGCCTCCAAGCCCGCCTTGGTCTTGAAGTGGTGCTGGACGAGGCCGAGCGTGACGCCCGCCTCGGCCGCCACCGCGCGCAACGACACCCGTTCCGAGCCGTACTGGGCGTACAGGTCCATGGCGGCGTTCCTGATCCGCGCCTTCGCGGTCAGATCCTCGTTGGTCGCCCGCGGATCAACCATGTGCCCTCGCCTCGTCGTGCCTGCTTCGGTGGCGGCGATTCTACGGTCACGGCTGATCGGCATGGTCGCCGCACCGGTTCCGGTACAGCTGTATCTCAGTAGTGGGCGTCGTGTTCGGCGTCCGGCCTTGTGCGCGGGGCGTTTTCGTCGCGGCGGCGCGGGATCAGTTGCGCACCAGCAGCACGATGGCCGCCGTGATCAGACCGAGGGCGATCGCGGCGAACCCGTACGTCACGCGATAGGTGCGCAGGTACGGCAGCGCACTGTCGACGGCGAAGCGGCCGGGGCCGGTCAGCGCTATCGCGGCGGCCGCGCAGGCGAGCAATATCTCGTATTCGATGCCGCCCTTGTTGCCGAAGAACCCGGCACCCCATTTGACGGCGATCGCGTTGACCATGACGCCGAGGATGGCCGCCGCGCCCAGCGGTGTGAGCAGGCCGATGGCCAGGGCCAAGCCGCCGAAGGCCTCGGACGCGCCGGCGAGGATCGCGGACGCCTTGCCCGCTGGATAGCCCTGCGAGGTGAAGAACGCGGCGGTGCGGTCCAAGCCGCCGCCGTCGAACCAGCCGAAGAGCTTCTGCGCGCCGTGCGCGGCCATCGTCAGGCCGAGCGCGAGGCGCAGGACGAGCAGGCCCAGATCGATGCCGAGCGTGCTCGCGGTTGCGTTGGTGGTCGGTGCTGTCGTGGTCGTCATGGCGAGGTCCTCTCTCGTCCACAAGCTGCCTGACCTTACGGCCACGGTACGCCCGGGCACTGCCCGCCGTGCCGAATCCGGCCCACAACGCGCTGGTGGGCGGGTCTTGCGACCCGCCCACCGAGCGATGCGTCAGCGATCAGTCGCCGCGCTGGTACGCCTGCTGGCGCGCCTCGTCGACGTTGGCTTCCGCCCGAGCCTTCTCGGCGGCGGCTTCCTTCTGTGCGGCCTCACGCTGGGATTCGGCCTTGTCCTGCTGGACGCGGCCCTCCTTCTCCAGCTCCTCCTTGCCGGTGACGATGCCCGCGGCCTCCTTCACCTTGCCCTTGACGTCCTCGACGACGCCCTTGACACCTTCGCGGGGACCGCTTTCGTGCTTCGACACGATGTCTACCTCCGAAATATCGGTTGTCGGCTGACATTGGCCGCATACCCGCTCTCGAGGACCCCAATCGTGGGCCCGCCAGATGCCCTCGCCTGCCCCGCCCGAGCTCGCCGAATGTCGACCGCATACCGCCTGCTGCACTCAGCCTGCGGCCGACCTGTCTCGAACGGCCACAATCTCGGCGACCTACTGAACCGGCAGATCGAGGCTCGAGCCCTGATCGGCGGTCGAGGGTTTGGTGGAACTCGGGTTCTGTCCGTTGCCGGGCTGCGAATCGTTCGACGGTGCCGTCAGCGACTCGACGATCTCATTCCGGGTGTAGTCGATCGCGTCGTTCGCTGCCCGCTCCGTAATGCTCTCCTGCTCGCCCCAAGTCATATCGGCAACTGTGTTGCCGACCTTCTTGCCGATCAGGTAGTTCACCGTCCAGTCGCTCACGGGATTACCGGTGAGACTGACGCCCTTGTCGTTCAGCAACTTGCTGACCGGGGCCGCGACGGCGCCGGAGATCGCACCGTAGATGCTGTTCGAGGCGATGGAGAAGCCGTCGTAACCATCGCGGACTCCGAGCTTGATCTCGAGCGACTGGAATCCGACCTCAATTCCCCCTTTGACGCCCGCGCCCAGCACAGCGCCCTGGACGATCGTGCGGACGCCGATTTCCTGGATCAGTTTCTTCAGCGCCTGTGTGATCGCCGTGCGGACCGCGACTTGGACCGCTGCGCCCTCGGCCAGGCTTGCTCCCAAAGTCGGGGCCGCCGCCGCTGCTGCCGCCGCCAGCTGGATCGCTAGGAACACCAGCATCGAGATGATGTACAGCTTCACCGCGAGTACCAGCATCGCCATCACCCGCAGGACGAAAGCCAGTTCCCTGCAGAACTCGGCAGTGCTCTGCAACGTACCGCCGTCGCCGCCGACGTTCTTCCAGAACGCGTCGATGGCGTCGTGGGTTTCGCCTTCGGTGTTCGCCAGCACGACCTTGACGACGTCGTCGCCGAGATCGTTCACCTGGTCCAGGAGGTCGGCGATCTGATCCCATCGATCAGCCGCCGCCCGGAGACCGGTCTCGTCGGTCTCAGGCCATTTGTAGACCACAACGGCGGCAACAGGTTTCAGAGCATCGGGTATTTCCAGTCCCACGGTCGCTCAGCCCTTGCCATCCAGGTATTCGGTGACCTTGGTCAGGGCGTCCTTGAAGTCCTGATCCAGATTCTGGAACGTTGTCCCTGTCGCCTCGACGCCCCGGCCGAGAAACTGAAGCAACTGCACGGCGCCATCGATGGCCGTCAGCGCCTCCTCGGCCTTGCCGGTGTAGTTCTGTGCGAACCGATCGCCGAATTCGTCGTCACCCCATGCATTGCCGATGCTGTCGAGTCCGGACTTCAGCGTTGACAGCCCGCTGGACAGCTCGGTTGCCAGCTCGGCGAGCTTCGGCGATTGTGCCTTGACAGCGTCGGGATCGATGCTGAAGTCGCTGTTACCAGCCATGTTTGGCCCCGAATCCCTTCCAGTGCGGTCCTTCGTCCTCGTCATCGACGGGCGGCACCGACTCCGGAGCAGGCTCCGATGCTTCGGGTTCGGGCGGGGCGGGCAGAAGGTCGCCGATCTGCCGACCGACGAAGGGCAGCTCCTCGTAGAGCTGTTCCTGCGGAGCGAATT
Source organism: Nocardia bhagyanarayanae (assembly GCF_006716565.1). NCBI lineage: Bacteria > Bacillati > Actinomycetota > Actinomycetes > Mycobacteriales > Nocardiaceae > Nocardia > Nocardia bhagyanarayanae. The sequence continues at coordinate 3,286,207 of NZ_VFPG01000001.1, forward strand.
CCGCGGCCGCCGCGGTGATCGGCGCCAGCAGTGCGTCCATCTCGGATTTGGCCGAGCGCGCCGCGAACTGGGCCGCCTGGAGGAACGAGGCCGCCAGCTTCTCCGGTGCCGAGCGCTTGAAGGCAGCCGGGTCTACCCACACGTCTACCGGAACACCGGCCGCGTTGGTGGTTACCCGGACCAGGTTGTCGTCGGACCAGCCCTGGGAAGTCGAGGCGGCAAGCACCTCTCGCGCTTTCGCGATATCCCGCAGCTGTTGTTCGTAGGTGGCAAGCACGTTGTCGACCTGGCCCTGCAGCGCGTCAGTGCGCGCGCGGAGCTGCTCCTGCTCGAATGATCTCACACCGCAGTCCTCAGATCCGAAGTTGTCGCGTCACTGGTATGACGCTACAAGCGCGAGATCGGTTCCATCGAATCCCGGTGGGACCACTGCGGATTCACCTACGGCTCCGGCTGCGCGAACTCCTCTCGCTCTCGGCGGCCTCAATCGCGAAGCATCAGGCCCGCCAGATGCTGTCGCCCGCGCGGGTCAGCACGATGTTGGGGACCACCGCGTTGCGGGAGAGCCGGGTCACGGCCAGCACCAGCTCGGCGATGTCGCCGGTGCGGAGCATGGCGGAGGGGTCGAGTTCGTCGCGCTTCCACGCCGTCATATCGGTGTCGACATAGCCGGGGGAGATGGCCGTCGCGCTGACACCGTTGGCGGATTCCTCGAGCGAGACGGTCTCGCACAGCGAGATGAGCGCGGCCTTGGTCGCGCCGTAGGCGGCCAGGCCTGCCTCGCCCGCGACCCCGGTGATCGAGGCGAGTGCCACGATCTTCGCCCCGCGCGCCGGGTCGTCGGCGGCGCTCTTGCGCAGCAACGGCAGCGCCGCCTGGATCAGCGTGATCGGCGCGCGGAAGTTGACGTCCAGCATCCGCTCGTAGGTCTTGGCGGGCATGTCCGCCACCCGGCCCGCTGTTCCGGTGCCCGCGCTGAGCACCAGTGCGTTCAGCCCGCCGAACCGATCCTCGTGCTCGCGCACCAGGTTTCGCACCTGATCCAGGTCGTTCATCTGCGCCACAACGGGATTCACCTCGACGCCGGACTCGTCGCGCAGGCGCCGCGCGGTCTCGGCGAGCGCGTCGGCATTCCTGGCGGCGAGGGTCAGGTGCCAACCCTCGCCGGCCAGGCGCCGGGCGATCTCGGCGCCGATACCGCGGGAACCACCGGTGATCAGCGCACTCCGGTAGGTCACGCTCCGCTCGACGGTGGGCGAGTCCTGGACGGAGATCGTCATCCGAGGCGCTCGATGACGGTCGCGTTGGCCAGCCCGCCCGCCTCGCACATGGTCATCAGGCCGTAGCGTCCCCGAGTCTGCTCGAGGTGGTTGACCAGAGTGGCCAGGAGCCGGGTGCCCGACGCGCCGAGGGGGTGGCCGAGCGCGATCGCGCCACCGCGCGGGTTCAGCTTGGCGGCGTCGGCGCCGAGTTCGTGCTGCCAGACCAGCGGCACCGGCGCGAACGCCTCGTTCACCTCGTAGGCGTCGATGTCGTCGATGCCGAGCCCGGCCCGATCGAGCACCTTGCGGGTGGCCGGGACGACGGCGGTGAGCATCAGCAGCGGATCGTCGCCGAGCACGGCGAAGGAGTGGAACCGGGCGCGCGGGCGCAGGCCGAGCTTCGTCGCGGTCTCCTCGCTCATGATCAAGGCGGCCGATGCGCCGTCGGTCAGCGGCGACGAGTTGCCCGGTGTGATCGACCATTCGATCTCGGGGAAGCGCGCCTTGTACTGCTCGTCGACGAAGGCGGGACGCAGTCCGGCCAGGCCCTCGGCGGTGGTCGTGGCGCGAATGGTCTCGTCGGCGGTCAGCGTGCCCGCCGCGACGAGCTCGTTGTCGAATCCGCCCGCGGCGGCGGTCTCGGCGGCCAGCCGGTGCGAACGCGCGGCGAACTCGTCCAGCGCGGCCCGGTCGAACTTCCACCGCGCCGCGATCACCTCGGCGGAAATACCCTGCTGGACAAGGCCTTCCGGGTATCGATGGGCGATCGGGCCGCGGTTGGCGTCCTTGCCCTGTGCGTTGGAGAACATCGGCGCCCTGCTCATCGACTCCACGCCGCAGGCGATGGCGATGTCGTAGGCGCCCGCGATGACGCCCTGCGCGGCGAAGTGCGCGGCCTGTTGCGAGGAGCCGCACTGGCGGTCCACGGTGGTCGCGGGTACCGACTCGGGGAAGCCCGCGGCGAGCACGGCGGTGCGCGAGATGTTGAACGCCTGCTCGCCGGACTGGGTGACGCAACCCCCCACCACGTCGTCGACCAGGGCCGGATCCAGATCGTTGCGCGAGACGAGCTCGGCGAGCACGCCCGCGAGCAGGGTCGCGGGATGCACCTCCGACAGACCTCCGCCCGGCTTGCCCTTGCCCGAGGGGGTGCGGACGACGTCCACGATGACGGCGGACCTCATAGCTGTCTCCGATCAACTAAGTTAACTCGCATTCTCGACTAAGTTAACACGGATTCACCTCGCTCCGTAACGGTGACCCAGGTATTGGGGGCAGCGCGGCCGCCAACCCGGGTCGCAGTGGTGCGCGGATCGACGAGACCGGCACGTAGCATCGTGCTACACAGGTTCGGTGGCCGGCGGGGATGTTGGGCCGCATCGACATGACGAGGTGTTCGTGGACAGCTGGCCGGTCACCGTCGCGTTGCCGATGGTCTTGGCGCTCATCATGTTCGGGCTCGGGCTCGCGCTGACGGCGGACGATTTCACCAGAGTCGTGCGGTATCCGCGCGCGGTGGTCGTCGCGCTGACCTGCCAGCTCGTCGTGCTGCCCGCGATAGCGTTCGGGCTGGTGATCGCGGTGGGACTCGGGCCGGCCCCGGCGGTGGGGGTGATGCTGCTGATGGCCTCGCCGGGCGGTGCGACGGCCAACCTGCTCAGCCACCTGTTCCGCGGCGATGTCGCGCTGAATGTGACGCTCACGGCGGTGAATTCGGTGCTGTCCGTGGTCACGCTGCCGTTGGTGACCAACTTCGCGCTCGGCTACTTCGCGCCGCCCGGCGCCGACGGCATCGGCCTGCAATTCGGCAAGGTCGCCCAGGTCTTCGCGTTGGTGCTGATTCCGGTCGCGGCGGGCATGGTGACCAGGCGGCTGCGGCCCGGTTTCGCCGACCGCATGGACCGGCCGGTGCGGATCGTTTCGGTGGCGTTCCTCGCGGTGGTCACGCTGGCGGCGCTGGTGGCCGAACGCGGGAACGTGCTCGGCTATCTGGCCGCCGTCGGCCTCGTGGTCGCGCTGCTGTGCGTGACCAGCCTGGGCGTCGGCTACTTCGTGCCGAAGGCGTTCGGCGTCACGCGCAGCCAGGCCATCGCGTGTTCGATGGAGGTCGGTATCCACAACAGCGCGCTGGCGATGACCATCGCCATCAGCGTGCTCGGTGACATCCGGATGGCGGTGCCCGCGGGCGTCTACGGCATCGTCATGCTGCCCATCGCCTACGTGGCGGGTTCGGCGATCAGCCGCAGGATCCGGCGCGAGGAGACCGTCGAGGCCGCCGCGGTCTCGGGTGCCTGAGTCGCGGCTCAGTCGCGGGAGCCGGAGACCTCCAATTCCCGGACTCCCGGCGACACGGCCGGATCGGTGCCGGTCACCTCCAGCCGGACGTAGCGCGCGGAGACCGGTTCGGTGAGCGCTCCGCTCACGGGATCGGCGGCGACCGTGGCCCACTCCCGGCCGTTCTCGGACACCGCGACCGACGACGCGACGGGCGCGGGCTCACCCCAGCGGGGCAGCACCCGCTCGACGCGCGCGGCCGCGCCGAGATCGACGGTGAGGCTGCCGTGCGCGCCGTCGGGCGCCCATCCGGTCGCGGCGCTGCCGTCGACCGCGGCGTCCGGATAGCGGCCCGGCTCGGTGGAACTGCTCGTGACGGGACGGCAACGCGCGAGGTTGCCGGTGGGTGCGAGATCGGGACGGCGGGTCTCGATCGTCACGGGCGCGCCGGGCGCGACGGTGTGCGTACCGGTCGGCGTCCGCAGCGGCATCGGCGCACCGCCGGTCAGCGTCAGCGTCGTGCGTTCCGCGCCGATCTCCGCGTCGAAAGTGCGTCCCTGCCAATGCAACCCGCGAAGGGTCAGGCCGCGTTCGAATTGCGGCGGCAGCGTCGGATCCACCTCGACGGCGTCACCGCGCAGACGCAGCCCGAGCAGGCCGTTGGTGAGGGATTGCAGGAAGCCGCCCGCCGCGGTGGCGAACGTGAACGCGGGCGCGCCCGCCAGCGGATCGCGCGCACCCGCCTTGGCGCCGCGCGCCTCGGCGAACTGCGCGAACGGCGGCCGCACGAACGGACGGGCCGCGCGGTCCAGGAAGGTGTTGGTCGCGCAGCCGGGTGCGCCGAGGTGCGCGGCGTCGATGGCGTGCACCGAGTCGGTCATCGCCGGGCCGTCGGGATCGGTTCGCGCGGAATAGTATTCGAGCACCCGGGCGGCGACATCGGTCGGCATCGGCCACTCCAGCGGATAGATGAGCAGCACGGTGTCGGCCTGTTTGATGGGAGTGCCGGTGTAGCCGTCGAATTGGGCGAAGACGCCGTTCGCCGCGTCGAACGGCATGCGCAGACCGTCGGCGATGGTGGTCCACTCGGCCGGATGTGGTGCGCCGAGGATCTCGGCGGCGCGCACCGCGTGGCGCAGCGCGAGTGCGGCGACCGCGTTGGTGTAGACGCCGTCGTCGACGCCGTTGCTGTACTCGTCGGGGCCCGCGACGTCGCGCAGCGAGAAGCTGCCGTCCGGATTCGGCGTCACGCGCGCGGCCCAGAATTCGGCGAGCGCGCTCATGATCGGCCACACCCGGTCGCGCAGATATCCGGCGTCGCCGGTGGCCAGGTAGTACTGCCAAGCCGCCAGTGCGATGTCGCCCTGCAAATGGATCTGATTCAGGCAGTGCGGCGGATCCCAGCTGTGGCATTCGTCGAGATCGCCGTCCGTCGCGCTGGTCCACGGGTAGAACGCGCCGGGGAAACCGAGGCGCTCGGCGTTGGCCTTCGCGGCGGGCAGCGTCTTGTACCGGTACTCCACAACGGTTTTCGCCAGGTCCGGCGCGAAATGCAAGAGGGCGGGGAACATCCAGATGTCGGCGTCCCAGAACACCGCTCCCGCGTAGTTGTCGCTGCTCAGCCCGACCGGCGAGAGACTGTTGTCCTGCGCGGGATTGCTCGCCGAATACAGCGAATACAGCGCGCCGCGCGCCCAGGATCGCACATCGGGTTCGCCCGGAATCTCGACCTCGCCGCGCCACAGACCCGTCCACACTTCGGTGGTGTCGGCCAGCAGCGCGTCCCAGCCCGCTCTCGCGGCGCGCCGCGCGGCGGCCAGCGCGGAGGCGGCGGGATCGGCGGAGGTGCGCGCGGTGTCGACGCCGACGAACTTGGTGGCGGTGTAGGACTCGCCCTCCCGCACCGAGATCCGGGCCCGCTGGCTCGCGGACAGGTCGTCGCGCGGCGGCGACGGCGAGATCGTCGCACCGGACCCGACGTCCAGGACGGACACGACCGAACCGGCTACTTCCGTTCCCGCCGTGCGGAATCCGACGCCGACGGTGGCCTCGCCGCGCTGCCCCGCGCCGGTCGGCACGACCCGGCGGGCGCCCGCGCCGTCGAGCAGATCGGTCAGCACCAGCTCGCCGGACCAGCGCGGTCGCAGGCTGAGGCGCACCGCGCCGACGTGCTGATCGGAGCGGGCGGCGAACACGTCGTACACCAGATCGGTGGTTCGCCCGTCCGCTGTCGTCCACGTCGCCCGGGTGCGGACCAGTCCGCAGCGCAGGTGCAGGGTCTGTTCGAAGCCGGTGATCCGCGCGGCGGGCGTGGTGGGGGAGTACGTCTCGTCTCCGACGCCGACCAGCAGGCCCGACCAGTTCGGGATGGCCGCCGCCACTTCGCGGTCGTCGGCGACGCCGGGGCTGTGCCCGTACAGACCGGCGACGAACGCGCCGTCGTAGGCCGGGGTGTACAGCGGCCAGCCGGTGGGTTCGGCGGTGCCGAGGTAGCCCGCCCCGCGCGGTGGCACGCGCAGTCCGAGGTAGCCGTTGCCGACGAAAGGATGACCGTCGATCGGGGCGTCCACGTCGGTGTTCGACGGCGCCCAGCCGGCGGTCTCCGCAACGCCCGGGCACGCCGAGTAGGAGCGCTCGGCCTCGTTGCGCACCACCACCAGCGCCACCGCCGTCACCAGCGCCAGCACCGCCACCAAGGCGATCACGAGCAGTATTCGCCGGAAGGGCCGGGCGGAGAACGACATCGCACCTCCCGTCGTGCGCGGCGCGCACGCTCGATTCGACTCGGACGACTCGTTGGCGGCCGAACCTCGCTCGGCCTGGTCTCGCGATGAAGCCTGTGCACCAGGATTTCCCCGTTCCCGCCGATCGACACCCGTCGCGGCCCCCGTGTCGCGAATCGCCGCCCGCCGCGCGGATTCGGTGCGGGCATATCCTGTCGCCTGTTGTTCTCCATCGACCGCGGCCGGGTGGCCGGGGAAGGCAGGGCGGATGCGCGCCATCGCGTTCTACGAGTTCGGCGAACCGGAGGTGCTGCGGGTCGTGGACGTACCGGTCCCCGAGCCGGCCGGCGCGCAGGTGCGAATCGCGGTGCGGGCCGCCGGAGTCAATCCGGCCGACTGGAAAATCCGTTCCGGCGCATTGGTTTTCGGTGAGCCGACCTTCCCCCAGTTCCCGGGCGCCGAGGTCGCCGGTGTGGTGGACGCCGTCGGGCCGGAGGCGGCCGGAGTCGCCGTCGGCGACGAGGTGATCGCCTGGACGCGCGGCGGCTACGCCGAGTACGCGCTGAGCGCCGACGTCGCGGCCAAGCCCGCGGGCCTCACTTGGACCGACGCCGCCGCGCTCCCGGTCGCGGTGAGCACCGCGGCGAAGGTGCTTGCTTTGCTGCGACCACGGTCGGGCGAGACCCTGCTGGTCAACGGCGCGTCGGGGGCGGTCGGCTCGATCGCCGTGCAACTGGCCCGCGCCGAGGGCGCCACCGTCATCGGCACGGCCGCGCCCGCCAACCAGGATCTGGTGCGCGCGCTCGGTGCGACGCCGACACCGTACGGCGACGGGCTGGTCGAGCGGGTGCGGGCACTCGCGCCGGACGGTGTCGACGCGGTGTTCGACGCCGCGGGGCACGGCGTGCTGCCCGCCGCGATCGAACTGCGCGGCGGCACCGATCGCATCGTCACCATCGCCGACGGCGCGGCCGCCGACCTCGGCATCGCGTTCCCCACCGGTCCCGGCCCGCGGTCCACCGCCCTGCTCGGCGACGTGGCGCAGCGCCTCGCGCGCGGCGAATTCCGCCTGCCCGGCGCGGCGCGCGCCTTTCCGCTGGCCGAGGCCGCCGCGGCGCAGCGGGAAATGGAGCACGGCCGCGGACCCGGCAAGGTCGTATTGATCGTCGACTGAGCCGGTCGTCACTAAGCTGGGACGATGCGACTGCCTCGGATTCGCAAACCGACGCCACCGCCAGGATTGGCCAGCAGTCTCGATATCTGGCTGGTCGGCCGGAGCGCGCGGGTACGCCCGACGCCCGCCGACCGGATGCTGCGCAATCTCAGCACGAGCGCGAACCACAACCGGCTCTGGCTCGGCGTTGGCGCAGGTCTGGTCCTGCTCGGCAACCGGCCGCTGCGTCGCGCGGGCGCGCGCGGACTGCTCGCGGTGGGACTGGCCAGCGGCATCGCCAACGGCATCGCCAAGCCGCTGTTTCCGCGCCGCCGTCCGCCCGACGAATCGGTGCCGTTCGTCCGTCGCCTGGTCCGGCCGCCGGTGTCCTCGTCGTTCCCCTCCGGCCACGCCGCCTCGGCGGCCGCCTTCGCCACCGGCGTCGCGCTGGAGAGCCCGAAGGCGGCCGCCGCAATCGCGCCGGTCGCGGCGGCCGTCGCCTACTCCCGGGTCCACATCGGCGTGCACTGGCCCTCCGACGTGGTCGCGGGCGCGCTGCTCGGAACGGGCGTCGCGCTGGTCACACATCGGTGGTGGGCGGTGCGCGCCGACGAACCCGCGCTGCTCGGCCACGCCGAACAGGTCGACCCGGTGCCGCACGGGCGCGGCCTGCTGCTGGTCACCAACCCCCTCGCCGGTAGCGGCAACGGTGCGCTCGCCTCGGCCCAGCTGCGCGCCGGGCTGCCCGCGGCGCACATCGTGCGGATCGACCCCGACCGCGACCTCGACGCCCAACTCGGCGAACGGCTCGACCGCGCCGATATCACCGCGCTCGGCGTCTCCGGCGGCGACGGCACGGTCTCCTCGGTAGCCGAGATCGCGGTCCGGCGCGGGGTGCCGCTGGCCGTCTTCGCCGACGGCACCCTCAACCACTTCGCCAGGGACGCGGGCGTCGACCAGGCCGAGCAGACCTTCGCCGCGCTCGAGCACGGCACGGTCGTCCGGGTCGACGCCGCAGACGTGCGGTTCGACGAGGACGGATCGCGCGTCTTCGTCAACACCGCAAGCCTCGGCGGCTACCCCGACTTCGTCCAGCTGCGGGAGCGGTGGGAACAACGGCTGGGCAAATGGCCCGCGGCGGGCATCGCGATGATCCGGGTCCTGCTCGGCGCGCAGCCGCTGCACACCGTGATCGACGGCGCACCGATGGCCATCTGGATGTTGTTCGTCGGCAACGGCCGCTACGACCCGGCCGACCAGGTCCCGATGTCGCGACCCGAGTTGCACCGCGGCACCCTCGACGTCCGCTACTTGCGCGCCGACGTCCACCTCTCCCGAGCCCGGCTGATCTGGGCCACCCTCACCGGCACCCTCGGCAACTCGGCCACCTACGTCCGCAAGGAAGTGCCCCGCCTCGAGGTCCGCGTCATCGAGGACTCGGTCTCCCTCGCCACGGACGGCGAAGTGGATTCGCGCGGAAAACATTTCGTCTTCACCAGCCGTCCGGCCGCCCTGGCTCTCTTCCGGCCGCCGGAAGAGTAGCCGCGGGCGCGCGGCCCCGCCGGGTTTGCGTGTCCCCGCACGCGCGGTCGGTTTTTGATCTAGCGTGAGCACGGGTCGACGCCGAGAGGGGCCGTGGGATGCGAACGGGGATGCTGGGGCTGGCGGAGTTGCGGGAGCGCGTCGAGTCCGGTGAGCTCGACACGGTGCTGGTCGCGATGACCGACATGCAGGGGCGGTTGCAGGGAAAACGTTGCTCGGCAAGGTATTTCGTCGACGAGGTGCTCGACCACGCGACCGAGGCGTGCAACTACCTGCTGGCGGTCGATGTCGAGATGACGACCGTGGACGGGTACGCGATGTCGTCCTGGGACAACGGTTACGGGGACTTCGTGTTGCGCCCGGACCTGAGCACGCTGCGGTTGGTGCCGTGGCTGCCGGGCACCGCGCTGGTGCTCTGCGATGTCGAGCAGGTGCATCCGGAGGGCGCGCCCGTGCCCGCCTCGCCGCGCCAGGTGCTGCGCAAACAGTTGGACCGGCTCGCCGAGCACGGGCTGCGCGCCTACGTCGGCACCGAACTCGAATTCCTGGTCTTCGACGACAGCTACGAATCCGCCTGGGAGCGCGGTTACCGCGACCTGCGCCCCGCCAACCAGTACAACGTCGACTACTCGATGCTCGGCACCTCCAGGATCGAACCGCTGCTGCGCCGTATCCGCAACGAGATGGCCGGGGCCGGAATGTATGTCGAGTCGGCCAAAGGCGAATGCAACCCCGGCCAGCACGAGATCGCCTTCCGCTTCGACGAGGCCATGGTGACTTGCGACAACCACAGCATCTACAAGACGGGCGCCAAGGAGATCGCCGCGCAGGACGGCCGCAGCATCACTTTCATGGCGAAATACAACGAGCGCGAGGGCAACTCGTGCCACATCCACCTGAGCCTGCGGAACGAGGCGGGCGAGCCGGTGTTCGCGGGCGACGGCGAGGGCGGAGCCTCCGCGCTGATGCGGCACTTCCTGGCGGGTCAGCTGGATTGCCTGCGCGAGTTCACCTACTTCCTCGCCCCGAACATCAACTCCTACAAGCGTTTCGTCTCGGGCAGCTTCGCGCCCACCGCGCTGGCCTGGGGCAGGGACAATCGCACCTGCGCGCTGCGGGTGGTCGGCACGGGCGCCTCGCTGCGGGTGGAGAACCGGATTCCCGGCGGCGACGTGAATCCCTATCTCGCCGTGGCGGCTTCGATCGCGGCCGGGCTGCACGGCATCGAGCGGCGGTTGCCCTTGGAGCCGGAATTCCACGGCAACGCTTATCGCTCGCAGCGTCCGAGGGTGCCGGGGACCTTGCGGGAGGCGGCGCGGCTGTTCGGTGAGAGCGCCGTGGCCCGCGCCGCGTTCGGCGCGGAGGTGGTGGAACACTATCGGAACGCGGCGCGGGTGGAGCTGGACGCCTTCGACGCCGCCGTCACCGATTGGGAGCGAACCCGTGGATTCGAACGACTCTGACCCCGCCGCCCCGCGCCCCGTCATCGGGCTGCCGACCTACGTGGAGCAGGCGCGATTCAGCACCTGGGACACCCGAAGCGCGGTGCTGCAACACGATTACATTCACATGGTCGACCGGGCGGGCGGCATCCCCGTGCTGCTGCCGCCCATCGGAACCCCGCACCCCGAACTGATCGACCGGCTCGACGGCCTCGTGCTCACCGGCGGGGCGGATATCGAGCCGGCCCGCTACGGCGCGCGCCTCAACGACGCCGCACTCGGCTACACGAGGCCGGACCGCGACGAATCCGAGTTCGGCCTGTTCACGCTGGCCCGCGCGGCAGGGGTGCCGATCCTGGCGGTGTGCCGCGGGCTGCAACTGGTCAACGTGGCGCTCGGCGGCACCTTGATCCAGCACCTGCCCGACGTGGTCGGCCACGAGGGGCACTCGGGCAGGAGCGGGTCGTTCGACGTCAACGAGGTGCTGACCGAGCCGGGCACCCAGCTGGCCGCGCTGGCCGGACCGCGGCTGGAGGCGCACTGCCATCACCACCAGGCGATCGACGACCTCGCGCCCGGACTCGTGGTGGGCGCGCGTTCGGGCGACGGGTCGATCGAGGCCGCGGAAATGCCCGGCGAACCGTTCCTGATCGGCGTGCAGTGGCATCCCGAGGCCAATCGGGCCGATGATCGTCTGATGCGGGCGCTGGTGGCCGCGGCCGCGGCCTATCGGCGGGAACGAGTCGGGTGAGAGGAGCGCAGGACATGGCGGCGACCCAGGTGGTGAATCCCGCGACCGAGCAGGTCGTGGCGACGGTGGAACCGACGGACGCGGCGGCGACCGACGCCGCCATCGAGCGCGCGCGGCGGGCGGCGGCGGAGTGGCGCGAGGTCGCGCCCGGCGACCGGGCCCGGCTGCTGCGCCGCTTCGCCGAAGCGGTCGACGCCGATCTGGAGCGGCTGGCGCGACTGGAGGTTGACAACGCCGGCCACACCATCGGCAACGCCCGCTGGGAGGCCGGGAACGTCCGCGATGTCCTGCATTTCGCGGCCGGGATGCCGGAGCGCTTGTCCGGCAAGCAGATTCCGGTGGCGGGCGGCCTGGACGTCACGTTCCAGGAGCCGCTCGGCGTCGTCGGTGTCATCGTGCCGTGGAACTTCCCGATGCCCATCGCGGCATGGGGATTCGCGCCCGCGCTCGCCGCGGGGAACGCGGTGGTGCTCAAGCCCGCCGAGCTGACGCCGCTGACCGCGCTGCGGCTGGGTGAGCTGGCCAGGGAGGCCGGGCTGCCCGAGCACGTGTTCCAGGTGCTGCCGGGCAAGGGTTCGGTGGTCGGGCAGCGCTTCGTCACCCATCCCGCGGTACGCAAGGTGGTGTTCACCGGGTCGACGGAGGTCGGCAAGCAGATCATGGCGGGCTGCGCGGAGCAGGTGAAGCGGGTGACACTCGAGCTCGGCGGCAAGAGCGCGAACATCGTGTTCGCCGACGCCGACCTGGAGCGGGCGGCCGCCACCGCGCCGTACGGCGTGTTCGACAACGCGGGGCAGGACTGTTGCGCGCGCTCGCGAATCCTGGTGCAGCGCAGCGTGTTCGATCGATTCCTCGAACTGCTGGAACCCGCGGTGCATGGCGTGCGGGTCGGCGATCCCGGCGCGGAGGACACCGAGATGGGCCCGCTCATCTCGGCCGCGCACCGCGAGCGGGTCGCCGCGTTCGTCGAGCCGTCGACGAAGGTGGCCTTCACCGGCCATCGCCCGGAGGGACCGGGGTTCTGGTACCCGCCGACGGTCGTGCTGCCCACCGCGCCGACCGATCGGGTGCTCACCGAGGAGGTGTTCGGTCCGGTGGTCGCGGTGCTTCCGTTCGACGACGAGGACGAGGCGGTGCGCATCGCCAACGACACCGAATACGGCCTGTCTGGTTCCATCTGGACCAACGACCTCGGCAGGGCGCTGCGGGTCTCCCGTGGCGTCGAGGCCGGGAATCTGTCGGTGAACTCGCACTCCTCGGTGCGGTACTGGACACCGTTCGGCGGGTTCAAACAGTCCGGCCTCGGCCGCGAACTCGGACCGGACGCCGCGCTGGCGTTCACCGAGACCAAGAACGTCTTCATCGCCACCCAGTGATCCCTCGGGGCGAGTGCCCCTCGGACCCGATGATCCACCGCACCGAGAAGGAGATGCGTTGCAGCGCTTACAGGATCGAGTAGCCGTCGTCACCGGCGGCGGCAGCGGGATCGGGCTCGCCACGGTGCGCCGCTTCGCGGCCGAGGGCGCCAAGGTCGTCGTCGCCGACATCGACGCCACCGCGGGCGAGGCCGCCGCGGCGGAGGTCGACGGCCTGTTCGTGAAGGTGGACGTCACCGACGAGACGCAGGTCCGGGACATGTTCGAGGCGGCGGTCGCGGCGTACGGCGGGCTGGACATCGCCTTCAACAACGCGGGAATCTCACCGCCGGAAGACGATTCGATCCTGACCACCGGCATCGAGGCGTGGCGCCGGGTGCAGGAGGTGAATCTGACCTCGGTCTACCTGTGCAGCAAGTACGCCATCGAGCACATGCTGGTGCGCGGCAAGGGCTCGATCATCAACACCGCCTCCTTCGTCGCGGTGCTCGGCGCGGCCACCTCGCAGATCTCCTACACCGCCTCGAAAGGCGGCGTGCTGTCCATGAGCCGGGAGCTGGGTGTCCAGTTCGCCAGGCAGGGCATCCGGGTGAACGCGCTGTGTCCCGGTCCGGTGAACACCCCGCTACTTCAGGAATTGTTCGCCAAGGACCCGGAGCGGGCCGCGCGCCGCCTGGTGCACATCCCGCTCGGTCGCTTCGCCCAGCCGGAGGAGATCGCGGCCGCAGTCGCCTTCCTCGCCAGCGATGACGCCTCGTTCGTCACCGCCTCGCAGTTCCTCGTCGACGGCGGCATCTCCGGGGCTTACGTCACGCCGATCTGAGGCGTTCCGGCGCGCCCGGACGGGCCGTTCGAGCCCGTCCGGGCGCGCCGTCGAACACCCCACCTTCGAACTCGTGTGACCACAATCACATTCGCCGATCGCTGTGCAGGTAGCCGCGTATGCGCTGACCGGTGCCGCAGGGCCGCCGCTGTTTGGTCCTCGTGAAACCTGGGTATCGGTTTGTTCCGTGTCCGGCCCCCGTTTCCGGGGTGGGCCGGACGGACGAATCGAGGCCCGCGGGGGCGGGCCGGTGAGGAGGCGGGCGTGACCGATCGTGGACAGGACCCGACGCGACTACGGCGTTCGGTGGCCGCGTCGGCCATGGGCAACGCCACCGAGTGGTTCGACTACGGCGTCTACGCGGCGACGGCGACCTATCTCACCGACGCGTTCTTCCCCGGCGAGCTGGGCACCCTCGGCACCATGCTCGGCTTCGCCATCTCGTTCGTGCTTCGCCCGCTCGGCGGCATGGTGTGGGGTCCGCTCGGCGACCGCCTCGGCCGGAAGACGGTGCTGGCCATCACGATCCTGCTGATGTCGGCCGCGACCGGCGCGATCGGCCTGCTGCCGACACACGCCTCGGTCGGCGTACTCGCTCCGGTGCTGCTCATCGCCCTCCGTGTCCTGCAAGGCTTCTCGACCGGCGGCGAATACGGTGGCGCGGCAACGTATTTGGCGGAATGCGCGACCGATCGGCGGCGCGGTTACCTGGGCAGCTTCCTGGAATTCGGCACGCTGGCCGGTTTCGTCGGCGGTTCGGCCGTGGTGCTCGCCTGTCAGCTGGCGCTCGGTTCGGACGCCATGCACGACTGGGGCTGGCGCATCCCGTTCCTGCTCGCCATCCCCCTCGGCCTGACCGGCTGGTACCTGCGCGCCCGGCTCGACGAGTCGCCGGTGTTCCAGGAGGTCGCCGAGAACCCGCACCCGCCGACCGGGCTGCGCGAGCTGCTGACCGGCTACCGGCGCGAGATCCTCACCCTCGGCGGCCTGGTGATCGCGCTCAACGTGGTGAACTACACGCTGCTCACCTACCAGCCGACCTACCTGCAGAAGACCATCGGTATGACGGAGTCGGCCACCACCGCCATGATGCTGACCGGTCAGCTGGCGATGATGCTGGTGCTGCCGCTGTTCGGCATGTTCTCCGATCGGGTCGGCAGGCGGCCGATGTGGCTGTTCTCGCTGATCGGTCTCGCGGTGCTCGCGGTGCCGATGTACTGGCTGATGGGGCAGGGCACCGCGTGGGCGATCATCGGTTTCATCGTGCTCGGCCTGCTGTACGTGCCGCAGCTGTCCACCATCAGCTCCACATTCCCGGCGATCTTCCCGACCCACGTGCGCTACGCCGGCTTCGCCTTCGCCTACAACGTCTCCACCGCGGCGTTCGGCGGCACCGCCCCGCTGGTCAACGAGGCCGTCATCGAATCGACCGGATGGGCGCTGTTCCCCGCCGCCTACATGGTCGCCGCCTCCCTCATCGGCTTGGTCGCCTGGGCCTTCCTGCGCGAGACCGCGGGCACCTCGCTCCGCGGCACCAAGGTCCCTGACGCCGACCGCACACCGCTACCGGCGGTGGTGCAGCCCGCGACCTGACGCGGCTCACGGCTTCCACGGCCCGACACGGGGCCGGTCGAAGCGCCCGTCGATTCTGAGCGGTGGCAGGGCGCACGGGAGCGTGGGCTCGACGGCGGGACCGTATTCGGGGAGCTATTCCTCTTCCAGGTCGTTCTCGGTCGGCCAGTCGTCGGCGACGATCAGGCGGCCGGTGCGCAGCATCTCGTCGTACTGTTCGGCGATCAGTGCGGGCGGGTAGGTCGGCCAGTAGGAGACCGCGCCGGTGGCCTTGTCGATGACGCTGACCGAGCCGCCGATCACCGGCGGTGGTAGTGGGGAAGTGCTTTCCGGAACCGGTCCGCGGATCGCGACGACGACGAAGCCGCCGTCGAATTCGGTGAGCTGGTGCGCGATTCCGCTGGCGAGCTGGTCCGGTACGGACAGGTATCGCGCGGCGATCTGTTGCGCCGCAGCGAGATCCACCGGCGTGGTCGCCGAGGTGGGGTAGGCGTGGACTTCCATGGTGCGGTGGCGGGATCGACCGGCGATCGACCGCCTGCTCCTTTCGTCGTTGCTGTGCAAGAAGATACGCCGCCCGTGGTGTGGTGACTGTCTCAGTCGAACTGGACCGTGGCGAGCATGGCGCGGGCCAGTTCTTCAGGGTCCGTCGTGTCGGCCAGCGTCGAATCCGTCAGCGCTCCCTCTCGCCACAGGGCCGCGAAGCCGTGCACCAGCGACCAAGCGGCCAGCTGGGTGGCGCGTTCCTGTCGGTCGGTGCGTTCGGGGCGCAGGTCGGCGACGCCCGTGCGCAGCGCGGCGCCCGAGCGGGACCGCGCGGCGCGTAGTTCGGCATCGTCGGCGCGGAGCAGATCGCGGCGGAACATCACGTCGAAGTGTCCGGGATGGTTCAGCGCGAAACGCACATACGCGACGGCGACGTCGCGGAAGTCCGGTCCGGCGCCGTCGAGTTCCGCGCCGAGCAGGTCGTAGCCCTCGGTGGCCAGCGCGGTGAGCAGACCGGCGCGATCGCCGAAATGGTGGGCGGGCGCCGCGTGTGAGACGCCCGCGCGCCGCGCGAGCCCGCGCAGGGAGATCGCGTCGACGCCGTCGGCGGCGATCTGCTCGGCCGCCGCGGTCAGCATCGCGGTGCGGAGATCGCCGTGGTGGTAGCCGCTCTTCGCCATGCCTTCGATACTGGCCGACAATCTTGTCATTGACAAGTTCGCGAGGTCGTCTCTAATCTTGCCAGTGTCAAGATTGGTTCGTACCGCATCTCGGGAGATACTCATGGCCCCCTTCGTCGTCCTCGCCGCCGTCACCGCGCTCGCCCGCCTGCTCGGCTGGTTCGTCGATGTCACCTGGCTCGATTCGTGGTCGGACGCAGTCCGTTTCGGCCTCGCCGCCATGTTCGCGCTGACCGCGAGCGCCCACTTCCTGCAACCGCGACGCTCGGCGCTGATCGAGATGGTGCCGCCGCGGTTGCCCGCCGCACCCGCGATGGTCACGCTGACCGGCGTCCTCGAAATCGCGGGCGCGATCGGCCTGTTGATTCCCGCCACCGCGGATCTCGCGGCGGCGGGCCTCGCGGCACTGCTCGTGGTGATGTTCCCCGCCAACGTGTGGGCCGCGCGAAAAGGCGTGGGCGTCAAGACGATGCCGCTGCCCTTGCGCACCGTGTTGCAGGTGGTGTTCCTCGGCGCGACCGCCCTGGTGATCGCCGGCTAGCGCGAAACCGACTGCCGCGCTATGGCACTGGGCGGCAGATTGCCGAGGTCCGCCGGGATCGAGAGGTGTCGCCCAGCTGCGCCGACCGAGGCGAGACCGGGAACGATGGAGTGATGTCCTTTACGGTTACCGACACTGTCGCCTGGGCGATCATCGGCTGGGTGATCCTGGTGCTGGCCGGGAGATTGATCCTCGTCCGCGACACCGTGATCGACTACCTCGTGAATCGGTTGCTGCTGTGGGGTCTGCTCGCGCTGCTGCTGTACCGCTGGCCGGAGACGGGGCCGTTCGCCGGGGTGGTCGAGCGGCTCGCGATCGGCTGTGTAGTGCTGTCGACCAGTTATCTCGTCGGCATCGCCCTTGTCGAGGGGGTGAACGAGGACATGAGCCAGGTCCGGCAGCGCGAGCGACGCTACTGCGCGATCGCACTGGCGTCCACCGCAACGGTTCTCTTCGCCGGGTGGTCGGCCGACGCGGAGGGTTTGCCCTTGGATCTCGGAATCGGTTGGCAGGGCTTCCTTCTCATCCTCTCCATCAGCGTGCCGATCGCCGTCAATACGGTCCTGTTCGCGATTCGCGGGATTCGGGAACTGTGGATCGGAAGCCATGAAGGTGTCGAGAAGCTGGCTGGGCTCGTGCTCTTCGTCGTGAACCTTTTCGCCTGGACGAATCAGCTGCTGATGATGTCGCAGATCGTGTTCGGGCGACCCGACCTGGGGCCGCACTTGCCCCGTGTCGAATGGATCTTCACCATCTGCATCGCCGCCAACGGTGCGCTGCTAGCGCTGCCATTGGCTGCCTCGTTGGGCGAGGCGGCCGGGCTGGACGCAGCGGGTCGCTCCTGCCGGAGGCTGCGCGTGCTGTGGCGCGACCTGACCGAGGCGGTTCCCGAAATCGTGATGCCGCCGGGTGTCGGTACCGGCAGCCGCGGCCGATTGTTCCGGATGACCGTGGAGATCCGCGACGCCATTCTCCACCTCGGGCCATATCTTCCTCCAGTCCACGGCGAGGACCCGAGTGGAGGCCCAGGTGAACTCGATCGATTCGCGCATCGGCTGGCGCTGGCGACCGCCGCGCGCAAGGCGGGCGTACAGCCCGAGAACCCGACGGGCGCAAGGCTGTCCGGGCTCCCCGCCGGGGACTTCGATGCCGATCTACGGCAGCTGCGTGAGCTGGCTCGCGCGTGGCGGAGGATGCGCTCCTCGGGAGTGTCCATCGATGAAAGCGCCCGGCCGACCCTGTCCCCCCCTCCTGGGACAGGCCCGGCCGGGCTGAAACAAACAATGCCTTGGGGGTCTTGACAGGGGCTTAAGGAGGGCTTAAGGGGGGATCAGGCGTGGGGTTGGGGGAGTTGGGTGAGGAATTCGGCGTTGGTCGCGGTTTGGCGTAGGCCCTCCAGAAGGAGGTCGGTGGCGTGGTGGCCGTCGACGGCGGCGAGGGTGCGGCGCAGGTGGTGGGTCGCGGCGAGTTCGGCGGGGGTGAGCAGGAGTTCGTCCTTGCGGGTGCTGGATTGGGCGATGTCGACGGCGGGGAAGACGCGGCGGGCGGCGATGGCGCGGTCGAGTTTCAGTTCGGCGTTGCCGGTGCTCTTATACTCCTCGAAGATCACCGTGTCGGCCAGCGAGCCGGTTTCGACCAGGGTGGTGGCGATGATGGTGAGCGAGCCGCCGTTCTCGAAGTTGCGCGCGGCGCCGAGGAATCGCTTGGGCGAGGCGAGTGCCGCGGCGTCGACACCGCCAGAGAGGACGCGGCCCGAGCTGGGCGCGGCATTGTTGTAGGCGCGGGCGAGGCGGGTCAGCGAGTCGAGCAGGACCACCACGTCGCGGCCGGTTTCGGCCAGGCGTTTGGCGCGTTCGATGGCGAGTTCGGCGAGCGCGATCTGATCGCGGGGCGAGCGATCGAAGGTGGCGGCGGCGACGTCGGCGGGGACGCTGCGAGCCAGGTCGGTGACCTCTTCCGGGCGCTCGCCGACGAGCACGAGCATCAGCTCGCATTCGGGGTGATTCTTGGCGATGCCGTGCGAGATGGCTTGCAGCACAGAGGTTTTGCCCGCCTTGGGTGGTGCGACCACCAGTGCGCGCTGGCCCTTGCCGATCGGCATGACGAGGTCGGTGACGCGGGTGGTCAGCTCGTGCGGCTCGGTTTCCAGGCGCAGGCGCTGGTTGGGATAGAGGGGGACCAGGTTCTCGAAGACGGGGCGTTTGCCCGCGTGCTCAGGGGGCCGGCCGTTGACGGTCTCGACGCGGAGGAGCCGGTCGAGTTTCGCGCCATCTTTCGGTGATTGCGCGTTGCGCCGGGCCGATTGCGTGTCGCGCTGCTCGGACCGTGCCACACCGGTGACGAAATCGCCCCGGCGCAAATGGTTCTCGCGGATCAAGCGGGGCGCGACGTGCAGGTCGTCGTCGCCGGGAAGGTACCCGTCGACGCGCAGCGTCGCGGTGTTGCCGACGATGTCGAGGATGCCGGAGACCGGCCGTTCGGCGTCGTCGTGCGCTAACCGATGCTGAGAATTGTTGTCGTTCATCGAGTTTCCTTACTGAGGTAAAGGGAGAGGAATGGCGAAAGCCATGAGTGCGGTAGAGATCTCGCAACCACGACCCGGAATTGGCGCGATACGTCGCCTGTGCGGGTGAGCGGGTCCCGTTCATCGCGAATTCGATATCGCGGAAAAAGGGGAGATCCGAGTTCGTCCGTGGGAGACATCGTCTACAACCACCGACAGCGCCGAGGCTACCCGCCGCGAATCGATTCGCGCAAGGGCGGACCTGTCGAGCGTGCGTCGTGTCCCGGCTACTCGGCCCTCGACGACCCTGCTGCTTCGGCGTTTCGCCCACTTCGAGCGCCTGTGGACGAGTTTTGCGCGGGTACCGATTCGGGCTTACCCCGGATGAAACTGGTCGGGCAGAGCGGCACGCGGCGTCCTGCGCGCGGCCCTACCGAATTCTGCCCACGCGGGCCGGATCATCTCGCGGACGATCGTCCGCCTCCCTCAACGACCCGCGCCGGAGCAATATTCCCGCCCGCGCTACCTGAAGTGCCCGCCCGGCCGCGCGGAGCGCTTCCGAGACGGGCACGTCATGCGGTGTGTGGCGGGTGAAGCCGGTCTCAGAGCACGGCCTGCGTCTGGGTGACCTTCGCGACGAGCTTCTCCGCGTCGTCGCGGATCTCGGTCTCGACGACGATGAACGAGCGTCCCGCGTGCAACGGCCGCGCGCTGGCGACGGCGTGACCGGAGCGCACGGCGCGCAGGAAGTTGGACTTCGACTCGACCGTCGTGGTGCCCTGCTTGCCCTCGGGCAGGTTGAGGAAGGCGCACACCGCGCCGGTCGCGTCGGCGAGCGACATCAGCACACCGCCGTGCAGCATGCCGCCGAGCGTGCACAGCGACTCGTCCCAGGCGATCCGGCTGCGCACCAGTTCGGGCCCGTGCTCGAGCACCTCGATGCCGAGTCGCTCGGTGAACGGCATGGACTGGTGGAAGAGCTTGGTGCCGGTCTCGTCGATCATGCCGACCATGCTGCCGTCCGGTGGCGCGCCGGTCGATTACCCCGGAGGTAATCGGCGTCGATCCGCGCGCGGTTGGCGGGAATCCGCGATTCGCACGCCCGGCGGGCCGTGGGATCAGCCGAACGAACCGGTGGGCGGCGGGGACTGCACCATCCGCCACGCGCCGCAATTCACGGTCTTGAAGGCGACGTCGGTCGGCTTGATCTCCACGCGGACCGGACCGAGCCTGGTGAAGTTGTTGCCGATGATGTACTGCATGTTCGTGTTGTCGCCCTCCACTTTCCACAGCCTGCGCCAGTCGCAGCCGTAGAGCGGGTCGGGAGTTCCCGGCGCTTCCCAAACGCCGGGGAGAATGTCGACGCCGACCATGTAGAGGCCGTCGCCCGCCATGAAATTCGCGGGCTCGGCGGCCGCGGTTCCGGCTCCGAACAAGGTCGCGGCGGACGCCATCGCCCCCGCGATCACGAGCATGCGCATGCGCTGTTTCTCCTCGATATTCGCGTCCACAACTGGACGTCTGACCTGCGGAGATCCCCCATCTCCGCGGCCAGATCTACCAGAGTCGTCCGCGGGAATGGGGTTGTTCGAGAGATTTCTGTCAAATACACGCCGCGTTCGCACGAATTCGCCGTTATCGCGGGGCGGTGGTGTCATCGGCCAGAGCCGCCACGATATCGATGGTGTGAGAGGTATTCGGGCAATGGGTGCGCTCACGGAGCGGCGGCGTACGTGCGGCGCCCATTGTGCGGGCTTGTGCACGGAAGAGGGTTTGGCTCGAGTACTCGCCGCCGATCGGGGGTTGCTGCACTGGCGCGCGCGGCGCGGCCTCGGAGACGCGGGTTTGGCCGAGCACGCCGTGCAAGAGACGTTGCTACGGGCCTGGCGCTCCTGTTCACTGTTCGACGCGCGCCGCGGCAGCGTGCGCACCTGGCTGTTGGCCATCGAGCGCAACGTCATCATCGATATCGCGCGCGCCCGCGCGGCGCGGCCGTTCGACACGGCATGGGACGAGATCGGCGACGCGGGGGAGAGTCCGGTCGCCCACCCCGACTTCGCCGACGGGCTGATAGACGTCCTGCTGGTCGCCGAACTGCTGTCCCGGCTGCCCTCGGCCCAGCGCGAGGCGGTCGTCGAGGTGATCCTGCGCGACCGCGCCTACCGCGAGGTGGCCGCGGACT
Source organism: Nocardia bhagyanarayanae (assembly GCF_006716565.1). Taxonomy (NCBI): domain Bacteria; kingdom Bacillati; phylum Actinomycetota; class Actinomycetes; order Mycobacteriales; family Nocardiaceae; genus Nocardia; species Nocardia bhagyanarayanae. The sequence continues at coordinate 3,307,517 of NZ_VFPG01000001.1, forward strand.
TCGGCGTCCCGGTCGGCACGGTGAAGACTCGCGTGCACTACGCGTTGCGATCGCTGCGGCAACTCCCGAGCGGAGCCTGATCCCGCCGATCCGGTTCGCGATCGAGCGATCGGCCCCCCTACGGTGGTCGGCATTGTCCGAAACCAGGCGGGAGTTGACCGATGCCGACCGAAGACCGCGGTGACCTGCGAATCGACCGACGGAGCGCGCTGGCCGGCGCTGGTGCGGTGGCAGCCGCCGTGACGGTGGCCGCCTGCGCGTCCGCCGAACCGTCCGCGCGCGAGATCGCGCCGGGCACCGAGGTCGCGAAGGTCGCCGACGTGCCGGTCGGCGGGGCCGTGATCGCTGGTGGAACCGTGGTCACTCAGCCGCAAGCCGGTGTCTTCCAAGGCTTTTCGGCCGCCTGCACGCACCTCGGGTGCACCGTGTCGAAGATCGAGCGCGCGACGGTCGTCTGCCGCTGCCACGGCAGCGCGTTCCGGTTCGACGGCACGGTCGCCACCGGACCCGCCGAACGACCGCTCGCGCCGCGCGCCGTCCGGGTCGACGGCGACCGCATCGTGACCGCCTGACGGGCGCTGCCCGAGATAAGCCACTCCCGCTCCGCGCCCCTTTTTGCCATGGTTTTAGTGGCTCTGACCAGCCATGATGCCGATCGAAACCTTGGTAACAGTTCGGTAACTGGACTTGCTTCGCTGCCCGCCGCGTTGCAAGAGTGAACCACTGGGTTTGGTGTTACTAGTGGGAAGGGAGGGGTGCTCCGTCCCGGGGCGCCGACCGAACATGAAGCCAAGCATCATCAAGGCCGGTATCTCCACCACCGTCACGGCCGCGGTGACCGCCACTCTCGCCGGGTTGTTCCCGGTCGCCGCGACGGCCACCCCGGTCGCGCCGGAGATGGCAGGCAAGCTCGCAGGCAAAACGGTTTTCCTCGACCCCGGCCACCAGGGGCCGAACCACTCCGAGAACCTGGGCAGACAGGTGGACAACGGCCGCGGCGGCACCAAGGACTGCCAGACCACCGGCATGACCTCCGTCAACGGCGTACCCGAACACACCATCAACTGGAACGTCGCCCAGCTGATCAAGACCTCGCTGGAGAGCATCGGCGCGCGGGTCGTGCTCAGTCGCCAGGACGACAGCGGCTGGGGCGGCTGCGTCGACGACCGGGCGCGGGCGGCCAACGAATCCGGCGCCGACGTGGCGGTGAGCATCCACGCCGACAGCGCGCCGCCCAATCTCCGCGGCTTCCACCTGATCGTCCCGGCGCTGCCGGTGCCCGACGCCAAGGTCGGCCAGGTCCAGTCCGGGCCGGGCCTGGCCGTCACGAAGGCGGTGCGTGACGCGTACCTGCAAGCCGGATTCCCGGCCGCCACGTACGCCGGGGTGCAGGACGGTTTGCAGACGCGCTCCGATATCGCGGGCCCAGCACTGACGACGGTGCCGAACGTGTTCCTCGAAATGGGCAACGGCGCCAACGCGGAAGACGCCGCGCTGCTGGAGAGCCCCGACGGCCAGCTGAAACACGCCATCGCCGTCACCACCGGAGTGGTGAGCTACCTGCTCGGCACTTCGCTCGCGACGACCGGATCGGCCACCGACCGACCGGCCGCCGCGCCCGCGCAGGACGTTCCGGCGCAGGCGGCCCCGGCGCAATCCGTCCCGGCGCAGGCGATTCCTGCGCAAGACGTTCCGGCGCAGCCGATTCCTGGGGAGGTTGTTCCAGCGCAGGCGGTTCCCGCGCCGCCCGTGCCGAACGGCTCGACACAAGCCAACGGATCGACGCAGGACGGTTCGGAGCAGAGCGATCCGAACGGGTCGGCGCAGAGCGATCCGAACGGAACATTGCCGCAGAGCGTGCCGGGAGCCCTGCCGCAGAGCGTGCCGAACGGAGCGCCGTCGCAGTCCCAGACCGGGCCGGGCACGAGCTTCGGCACGGCACCCGGCAGCCAGTCGATCCCGAGTAACGACCAGGGCACGCAGGCGAACCCCAGCCGGTCGACACCCGGAACCTACGCACTGCCGGGTAGCCCGTCGACACCCGGCACCCAGTCGACCCCCGGCAACCAGTCGAGGCCGGACTACCGTTCGGGCTCGGAGTCCGGCACGCTCGGCGTCCTCGCGAACACCGTGCTCGAGATGCTCATGCCATTGGCACGGGTGCTCGGCATGGACGACACGATGATCACCGCGGAGCTGATCAACCTGGCCTACACGCTGGCCAGCACCCTGTTCGGACCCGCGAAGTAATCGCATACCCCACCGAACGCCACCCGATCCGCCGGGTGGCGTTCGGCCGTTCCGGCGTCCTTCGCGCGCCGACTATGGTGGTCCGGGTGGCTGACCGGATTCCTGTGCTGATCGTCGCCGGCTTTCTCGGCTCGGGGAAGACCACCCTGCTCAACCACCTGCTACGCAACAATCGGGGGACGCGAATCGGCGTCGTGGTCAACGACTTCGGGGCGATCAACATCGATTCGATGCTGGTCGCCGGGCAGGTGGACGCGATGGTCTCGCTCGGCAACGGCTGCGTCTGCTGCGCGGTCGATGTCACCGAGCTGGACGATTTGTTCACCCGGTTGGCGCAGCCGAGGGCGAACATCGACGTGATCGTGGTCGAGGCCAGCGGACTCGCCGAGCCGCGCAACCTCATCCGGATGGTGGTCGGCAGCGACAACCCGCGCATCCGCTACGGCGGTCTGGTGGAAGTGGTCGACGCCGAACAGTTCCCGTCCAGCCGCGAGCGGCACCCCGAACTGCTGACCCACCTGCGTCTGGCCGATCTGGTGGTGGTCAACAAGGCCGACCGGGTCGGCGCGGCCGAACTGGAGACGCTGCGCGGCGAGATCGCCGACCTGGTCGGCACGGTCCCGGTCTACGCGACCACCCGCGGCCGTATCGATCCCGGCCTGCTGTTCGACGAGCCGCTGCGCGCGACCCGGCGCGTCGCCGAGCAGCTGAGCTTCGACGAACTGCTGGCCGAGCACGACCACGAGCACGACGGCGACGACGAGCACCGCCACCTGCACGACGACTACACCAGCGTGTCCTTCACCAGCGAACGGGAACTCGATCCGCGCAGGCTCATCGACTTCCTGGAGGACCCGCCGCCTGGCCTGTTCCGCGCCAAAGGCTTTGCGGCGTTCGGCGTCGCGGCCGAGCGCCGGAAGTTCCTGCTGCACATGGTCGGCAGGCACATCGTCTTCGAGCCCGGCGCGTGGCGGCGCGGCGAACCGCGCACCAGCCGGCTGGTGTTGATCGGTGCGGGCATGCCGTCCGAGCCCACGCTCTCGCGCTTGCGCGAAACGGTGCACAACGCCGACGATTTCCTCGACGAGCAAGCGATGCTCGGCGTGTGGCGCTACACCCCGCACTGAACGCGCCAGGGATTGGCGCGTTTTACCGCGAGCTGGCGCGTTCGGCGCTTCCCACGCGGCCGAGTTGTAGTGACACTGGCAGCACGCCCGCCGTGTCGGGGTCGGCGCTTTGCGCCGCGCGCGGCGTCGGTCAATGACCGTGATCGACCATATCGTTGTTGTGCGACCGATGGGAGAGTTCGGTGTCCGAGACGTGGGAGAGCGCCACCGCTTATGTGATCGCCGCTCTGGAGGCCAAGGGGACAGCCACCCGCGACGATTTCGACGTGCCCGCGATCGTCGCCGCCACCAGAGACATCGCCGACGGCTGGGACTTCCGGGCCATCGAGGACGCCACCTTCTGGCGCATCGCGGCCAGCTTCCTGCGGGTGTGAGGTGTCAGTCGAACCGCTCACATCGGTGCGCGTGTTCGGCGATGCTCCAGCGCCGCGCCGCACGGCGCATCGAACCGGGGTCGGCGTACCCGAGCAACTGCGCCTGCCGCGCCCGGGTCAGCGAACCCGCCGAGCTGGCCTGTCGCAATCGGGCATCGCGCGCCCGGTCCAGCTCCTTGCGCCACGTCGTGCCCGCCTCCATCAGCCTGCGCTGCAAGGTGCGCGGACTGGTCGCCAACCGTCGGGCGACGCGGTCCAGCGAGGCGTCGCCCGCGTCGAGCGCCTCGGCCAGCGCCTCGGCGACGCGCTGCGGCCACGCCGAGGGCAGCGGCGGTGGCGGCGGGAGCGCGTCGGCCAAGGGTCGCAGGATCTTCGCCAGCACGGGGTCGGCGGTGGTCAGCGGAATATCCATGTCGGCGGCGTGGAAGGTTATCGAGTCGGCCTCCGCGCCGAATTCGATGGCGGCCGTGCCGAATACCTCGATGTAGGCGCGGTGATCCGTGGGCGCCTGCTGGCGCAGCGTGACCCGGATCGGCACCAGTGGTTCGCTGACCACGCGCCGGGCCCGGCTCAGCACCGCGCTCAATCCCCAGAGCTGGGTCAGGTCCCGTCCGACGCCCTCGCCGTCGATGATCTCGAGGTAGAGCGTTGCCTCCCGCTCGTCGGCGATCAGATCGAAGCGATGGTTGGTGGTGACCGCGGCGACGTAGGGTCCGCAGGTCGCCAAACCGGCGCCGAGGGTCGGCGCGGTCGCGAACAGATAGTCGTACAACCCGAGACTCTTCAGCTCGTAGCGGCTTGCCACCTGCAACGCGACGGCGGGATCGCCGAGCACGTGCGCGCCGATCTCCCAGAGCCGGGAGAAGGTGTGGCTCGGCAGGTGCATGTCGTCGCCCGCCATCGTCCACTCCGGTAACCCGGTCTCCCGAATCAGCTCGTCCCGATCGGCTCCCGCAGCGGTGAGCTGCGAGATGACGAAACGGTGCAGCAAAACCTGGTCCGTACCCACGCGTCCTCCCTGCCCCACATCCGGATGAACACTCTGGGCGAGAACGCTAACGGCGCGGTGATTGATCCGTCATCCGATTCACATCACGAGATGGTCAACCGCAGGCGTTGACCCATTCCGACATGCCGTCGGCGAACAGTTGCCGCTTCCAGATCGGCACCTCGTGTTTGATCCGGTCCACCAATTCCGCGCAGGCAGTGAAGGCTTCGGCCCGGTGCGGTGCGGCCACCGCGACCACGATGGCGAGATCGCCGACGGTCAGCGCGCCGACGCGGTGCACCGCCGCCACCGGAAGACCGGTTGACGCGGTCGCGGCCGCGCAGCATTCGCGCAGGAACCGTTCGGCCTCCGGATGGGCCGAGTACTCCAGCGCGGAAACGGCCTGGCCCCCGTCGTGATTGCGGACCTTGCCGGTGAACACCACCACCGCGCCGTGTTCGGGGCCGGTGACCGCGGCCTCCACCTCGGCGGGGTCGAGCGGTTGGTCGCTGATGCGGGCTACCCGCACCGTGGTCTCAGGTGTTGTCATGAGCGCCGCCTCCGGCTACTTGCGCGAGCAGATGATCGAGGAGCGGTTCGAGCACCGCGATACCGTCTTTCACCCCACCCGGCGAACCGGGCAGGTTCACGATGACCGACCGACCGGCGAGTCCGGCTACGCCGCGGCTGAGCGCGGCCAGCGGGAACTTCGCGGTGCCGCGCTGCCGGATCGCCTCGGCCACGCCGGGCAGTTCACGGTCCAGCACGGCAAGCGTCGCCTCGGGCGTGGCATCGGTGGGCGACGCGCCGGTGCCGCCGGTGCTGATCACCAGCGCGGGCGCGAACCGCAAGGCGTCGGCCAGGCCGACAGCGATCTCGGCGTCGGCGTAGACGATCGGGCCGCGCACCGAGAAGCCGAGTCCGGTCAGCCATTCGACGAGCACGGGACCGGTGGTGTCCACCCTGGTGCCCGCCGCCACGCCCGTCGAGGCGACGAGCACGACCGCGGATCGATCCGTGCCGTCAAGGTTTTCGTGCTTTTCCACCGCGGGAACGGTGGCCTCGGCGTCCGGCGCCGCTTCGCCGGGCCGCTGCCAGTGACCGCGTTTGCCGCCCTCCTTGGTGAGCAGCCGGACACCGTCGAGCGTGGCCGCCGGATCGACCGCCTTGACCATGTCGTGCAGGGTCAGTCCGGCGACGGCGACCGCGGTCAGCGCCTCCATCTCCACACCCGTCGGTCCCTTGGTCTTCGCGGTCGCCTCGATGGTGATGGCGTCCTCGGTGAAGCCGAATTCGACCTTCACCGAGGACAGCGCCAGCTGATGGCACAGCGGAATCAGCTCGGAGGTCTTCTTGGCGCCCGCGATCCCGGCGATCCGCGCGGTGGACAGCACATCGGCCTTGGGCAGGTCGTCGGCGCGAACCAGCGCGACGACCTCCGCGGTGGTATGCAGCGCACCGGCCGCCACGGCGACGCGGGTGGTGTCGGCCTTCGCGCTCACATCGACCATGCGGGCGCGACCTTCCTGGTCGACATGGGACAACTCGGTCATGGGAACCAGCCTGGCACAGTGCCGCGGCGCGGCGCGCATCCGCTCACAGTTCGTGGACGAGCACCGGCGTGCCCGCGGCCAGCTCGGTCGTCTCGGCGGGAATGTCGATCAGCACGTCGGCCCACGCCATGCCCGCGATCAGGTGCGAACCAGCACCGGAGAACGGTTCGACGCCGTTCTCGGTGAGCCGTCCGCGCAGGAACTGCCGCCGCCCGGCGGGGGAGCGCACCGACTCGCGCAACGGCGCCTCGCTGGTGCGCACCGGCGGCAGGCCGGACAGGTGGCGCAGGATCGGCCTGGCGAACACCTCGAACGACACCATGGTGCTCACCGGGTTGCCGGGGAAGCTGAGCACCGGGACGCCGTCCAGCACCGTCAGCCCCTGCGGCCCGCCCGGCTGCACCGCGACCGAGCCGAACACCCCGCCGTGCGCGGCGAGCACGTCCTTGACCACCTCGAAATCGCCCTTGGACACGCCGCCGGAGGTGAACACCAGATCGGCCGAACGCGTTGCGGAGGAAAGCAATCGGCGGAACATCGCGGGATCGTCGGTGCTGTGCTCGACCGAGACGACCGTCGCGCCGTTGGCCGCGAGCGCGGCGGCGAGGGCGATGCCGTTGGAGTTGTAGATCTGTCCGGGGCGCAGCGGCCTGCCCGCGGGAACCAGTTCGTCGCCGGTGGTGATCACGGCCGCCCGGACCGGCTGGAAGACCGGCACCGTCGGCACCCCGACGGCCGCGAGCGCGGCGATGTGCCGCGGCGTCAGCGCGACGCCTGCCGGCACGAGCAACGCGCCCGCGCGCACGTCGGTGCCCGGCTCGCGGACGAATTCGCCTGCGGCACGGCCACGTTCGACGGTGACCGCGGCGCCGTCGGCGCGCGTGTCCTCCACCGGGACGACGCAGTCCGCGCCCGGCGGGATCGGCGCGCCGGTCATCACTTTCAGCGCCGCTCCGACGGGCAAGGGGGCCCGGCCCGGCTGGCCCGCGGCGACCACACCGGCCAGCGGCAGCGTTACCGGGGCGACCGCGACATCGTCGGCGCGCACGGCGTAGCCGTCCATCGCCGAGTTGCGGAACACCGGCAGATCGATCGGCGAGCTGACGTCGGCCGCCAGCTTGCGGCCCAGCGCGGCGGGCACCGCGACGGACTCGACCGGGCGTGCCGCGAGCGGGCGCAGCAGCTGTTCGATGCTGTCGCGATAGTCGTCGACGGTCCTGGCCGTAGCGCCTGCTGGCCGAGAATTCATAGCGGAAAGCATAGTGGTCGAGCGCGATCTCACGGCCTGACATGCGCGTTTGTGAGATCGACCGAACCGGGCGCTGCCCGTGATGCGGGGTGGGCGACGCGTCATACTGGAAGGGTGACGTTGGTCGAGATGGGCATACCCGCCGTGCGATCAGGGCGCCCCTCGCTCGACGGACGCCCCGACACGCCTCTGTTGGTCGACCGTTTCGGGCGGGTCGCCCGCGATCTGCGGGTCTCGATCACCGAGAAGTGTTCGCTGCGCTGCACGTACTGCATGCCGGAGGAGGGGCTGCCGCCGATACCGAAGGACGAGCTGCTGACCGTCGACGAGATCGTGCGGCTGGTGGTGCTCGCCGTCGAACAGCTCGGCGTGCGCGAGGTCCGGTTCACCGGCGGTGAGCCGCTGATGCGCCGAGATCTGGAACAGATCATCGGGGGCTGCCACGAACGACTGCCCGGCATTCCGCTGGCCATGACCACCAACGGCGTCGGTCTCGAGCATCGCGCTCGCGGGCTCGCCGCCGCCGGGCTGGGCCGGGTGAACGTCTCGCTGGACACCGTGGACCGCAACGGTTTCGCCAAGCTCACCCGCCGTGACCGCCTCGATTCGGTGCTCGCCGGTATCCGCGCCGCCCGCGCCGCAGGCCTGGCGCCGCTCAAGGTGAACGCCGTGCTGATGCGCGAAACACTCTCCGGTGCGGCGGATCTGCTCGAGTGGTGCCTTGCCGAGGAGTGCGAGCTGCGGTTCATCGAGGAGATGCCGCTGGACGCCGACCACGAGTGGGCGCGCGCGAACATGGTGACCGCCGCCGAACTGCTCGATGTGCTCGGCGCCCGGTTCACCCTCACCGAGGCCGGTCGCTCGGACCCGTCCGCGCCCGCCGAGAAGTGGCTCGTCGACGGCGGCCCTGCCACGGTCGGCATCATCGCCACGGTGACGCGCAAGTTCTGCGACACCTGCGACCGCACCCGGCTCACCGCCGACGGCATGTTGCGCTCCTGCCTGTTCAGCGATCAGGAGTTCGATCTGCGCCAGGCCATCCGGTCCGGCGCCGACGACGCCGAACTGGCCACCATCTGGCGCGGGGCGATGTGGAACAAATGGGCGGGACACGGCATCGACGCCGAGGACTTCGTCCCGCCGGAACGCACGATGGGAGCCATCGGTGGTTGAGGTCCGGTATTTCGCCGCCATCGCGGACGCCGTCGGCAAGGACTCCGAGCGCCTCGATCTGCCCCCCGACGCCACGGTCGCGGATCTGCGCACGAGCCTCGCCGCCGCGTACGGTCCCGATCTGGACAAGATGCTCGCGGTCTGCGCCTACCTGATCGGCGACGAACTCACTCGTGACCCGTCCGTGGCGCTCAGTGGCCGCGTCGACGTGCTTCCGCCGTTCGCGGGGGGATAAGCGAACCTCCGCATTCGCTCCGGCCATGCGCGGGGCTGTCGACGGACTCGTCCGCCAGCGCTCCTGAGGCGTACTTCGCAGCGGCCCTGCGCAGTCCGCGGACGGACTCCGTCCGACAAGCGCCGACCGGGGCCGTGTCCCGCTACAGTCGAGCCGTGGTGCAGAGCAAGGCGAGCGATGTGGACGGCTACCTGGCCGAAGTGCCGGAGGCCCGCCGCGCGGCGGCGACCCGCCTGCGCGAGCTGTGCCGTACGGAACTGACCGGCTTCACCGAGGTCATGGCCTACGGCATGCCCTGCTACGAACGCGACGGCGTAGGCGAGATCGCGTTCGCCAACCAGAAGCAGTACATCTCCTTCTATCTACTGCGCACCGACGTGCGCGCGGCGTTCGCCGAGCGGCTGGCGGGCCACGACATGGGCAAGGGCTGCCTGCGTTTCCGCAAGCCGGAGCTGATCGACTTCGATCTGGTCCGCGACCTGCTGCGGGCGACGGCGGTCCCGGAGGGCGGGCTCGTCCGCTGAACGCGCCGAAATATTTCGCCGCGGCGATGTAGAGAAACCGGCGCGCCGTTCGTCGTCCGAGTAGAGAAGGGGTATCGGGCCCCTCGACACGAGGAAGGATGACGCGATGCACTATCTGGCGACATTGGCGGGACGCGAGGATACGGGCGTCGACCCGGGAACACCGGAGTTCGACGCCGAGGTGGCGAAGTACGCGGCGTTCGAGGAGCGCGCGGCCGACGCGGTGGCGGGCGGGGCCGCGTTGTTCCCCTCCGCCGACGCGATGCACGTCCGGCGTGCGGGCGGGCGGACTCTGGTCACCGACGGCCCGTTCGCCGAGCAGGCCGAGGTCGTCGGCGGGTTCTATGTGTTCGACGCGCCCGATCTGGACGCGGCGATCGAGCTCGCGCGCCGGCTGCCCGCCGCCGAGGACGGCACGATCGAGCTGCGGCCGATGGTCATGTGGTCGCCGCACGAGACGCCACGCGGAGACTGGTGGCTGGCGCTGCTGTGGGAGGCGCCGGACGCGGTGATCGCGCCGGGCACGCCCGAGTGGGACGCGGCGGTGGCCGAGCACGAACGGTTCGGCGCGAAGTACGCCGCCGCCGTCCGGGGCGGCGGCGCTTTGCAACCGCCGTCGTCGGCGACCACGCTTCGGGTCCGCGACGGCGAATTGCTGCTCACCGACGGGCCCTTCCCGGAATTCGCGGAGGTGGTCGACGGCCTCTACCTGTTCGCCGCGGCGAGCCGGGCGGAGGCGGCGGAGATAGCGGCCGCGATTCCGCTCGGCGAGCATGGGCGCACCGAGGTGCGTCGAGTCGTCGACCTGGGCGACTGACGGTGACCACCGGCCCGGCGGGAATCGACGCCGTCTATCGCGCCGAGTTCGGCCGGGCCGTCGCCACCGTGGCCGGGATGGTCGGCGACATCGCCCTCGCCGAGGACGCGGTGCAGGAGGCGTTCGCGGACGCGCTGCGCACGTGGCCCGAGCGCGGCGCGCCCGCGAACCCGGGCGCCTGGATCACCACCGCGGCCCGGCATCGGGCCCTGGACCGGCTGCGGCGCGAGTCGGCCAGGGCGGTAAAGGAATACGACGCCGTCGTGGCGCGGGCGCCGATCGAGGAGGCCGAGGTGTCGCCGGTGGCGGACGACCAGCTGCGGATGATCTTCACCTGCTGCCATCCCGCGCTCTCGCCGCCGTCACAGGTCGCGCTGACGCTGCGGCTGGTGTGCGGTATGCGAACGGCGGAGATCGCCAGGGCGTTCCTGCAACCGGAACACACTGTGGCGCAACGTCTCTCCCGCGCCAAGGCGAAGATCCGGCAGGCCGGTATTCCGTTGCGGGTGCCCCCGGCGCACCTGCTGCCCGAGCGGCTGCCCGTCGTGCTGGCATGCGTGTATCTCGTGTTCACCGAAGGGTATTTCGCGACGTCCGGTCCGTCGGCCGTGCGGGACGAGCTGTGCGACGAAGCGATTCGGCTCGGTCGGCTGCTGTGCGGGTTGCTGCCGGGGGAGCCGGAGGCGCGGGCGCTGCTGGCGTTGATGCTGTTGCAGGACAGCAGGCGCGGGCAACGGCGTGCCGAAGACGACTTGATTCCGTTGGAGGAGCAGGACCGGCCGGCCTGGAATCACGCGGCCATCCGGGCCGGTTTGGCGTGTCTGGAGTCCGCGGCGGCCGACGGTGCGGGACCGTATCTGGCGCAGGCACGTATCGCCGCGGCGCACGCGACGGCCCCCAGCTGGGCCGAGACGGATTGGCACGCCATCGTCGCGAGCTACGACCAACTGCTGCGCTACTCCGCCTCGCCCGCTGTCCGGGTGAATCGAGCGGTGGCCGTGGGTTTTTCGCGCGGCTTCGGCGCCGGGCTCGCCGCGCTGGACGAGGTCGCCGATGATCCGCGCCTGGCCGGGACCCATCTGGTCCCGGCCACCCGCGCCGATCTGTTGCGCCGCGCCGGACGGCGACGCGAGGCCGCCGAGAGCTATCGCGCCGCGCTGGACCTCGCGGCCAACGAGCAGGTCCGGCGGTTCTTGGCGCGGCGGCTCGCCGAAGTCGAGGAATAGGTTCAGCGCCACCAGGTGTCGAGCGGCGTCACCGGGACGGTGCGCTTGTGCCGGGTGTTGCGGAAGATGGTCTCCACCCGCTCGGCCACCTCCGGCGTGACGTCCTTGCCCTCGAGGTAGTCGTCGATCTCGCTGTAGCGCAGGCCGAGCGCCTCCTCGTCGGGCAGCGCGGGCCGGTCGTCCTCGAGATCCGCGGTCGGCACCTTCGCCCAGACGCTGGCGGGCGCGCCGAGCTCTTGGAGCAGCGCCGCGCCTTGGCGCTTGGTGAGACCGGTCAGCGGAGTCATGTCGACGCCGCCGTCGCCGTACTTGGTGAAGAACCCGGTGACCGCCTCGGCGGCGTGGTCCGTGCCGACCACGAGCAGGTTCTCCTGCCCGGCGATGGCGTACTGGATCACCATGCGCTCGCGGGCCTTGATGTTGCCGCGCACGAAATCGGACAGCTTGCTCACCTTCAGCCCGGACGCGGTCTCGGCGGCCACCGCGTTGGCGCCGGGCCGGACGTTGACCACGACGGAACGGTCCGGTGCGACGAAGGCCATCGCGATCCTGGCGTCGGCCTCGTCGGACTGCACGCCGTAGGGGAGGCGCACCGCGACGAAGGTCGCGTCGAAGCCCTCCGCCCGCAGCTCCTCCGCGGCGAGCTGGCACAACCGTCCCGCCAGCGCGCTGTCCTGGCCGCCGCTGATGCCGAGCACGAAACCCTTTGCGGGCGTTGCGCGCAGATACTCCTTGAGGAAATCGACCCGGCGGCGCACCTCGAGCTTCGGCTCGATCGTCGGCTGGACACCCAATTCGTTGATGATCTGTTCGCGCAGACTAGCCATGGCTCCTCACTCTACTGGCGCGGCGGCCGGGACCACCCGGCGAACGAAGGCTTCCCAGTTGTCCCCGATCCGCTTCCCGTCGTATCCGAGGACGTTCAACTGGTACATCACCAGGGGCGCGGCGAGCGTGGCGAGCAGACCGTCGGCGAGCAACGGGATCTCGCCAGGCGTGCCCGCCTGCTGCAGCAACATCGCCACGTGCGTCTTGAGCAGGTTGTACGGCCTGCCCGTATAGCGATTCTCGGCCTCGCTGACCTCGGCGGCCCGGTACAGCTCGCCCTCGACCTCGATGTCGAGTATCCGGACGCGGCCGAACGCGACGAGCCGGTCCACCGGTGGCGCGCCGGGGCCGAGCGGCGGCGGCCCGAACATGAAGGCCCCTTGATACTTCTGCTCGGAGTGGTCGAGCAGCGCGTGCATCAGGCCGGAGCGGTTGCCGAAGCGGCGGAACACGGTGCCTTTGCCGACGCCGGCCCGTTTGGCGAGCTCGTCCATCGTCAGGCTGTCGACGCCGTGTTCGCGGACCAGATCCTGCGCCGCGTCCAGCAGCAGCTGTCGGTTGCGCGCCGCGTCGGCGCGCTCGGTGGGCTCGGCTATGCCCGGCAGGGAGGCGCCGATGCGCAGCAGCGGTCGCTCGCGCGGCGGCTCGGCTGCGGACGGTGTGGGGTAGTTCACAGCCCTCTCACGGTCTTGGGGGGAAGTAATCGGACCGTAGTCCGGTTAGTGTCTGGTGTCAGTCGGACACCATCTTCAGTACACCAGGGAGTTGTCATGAGCCAGACCCGCATCCTCGCTCTCGTCGGAAGCCTGCGCGCCGCCTCGATCAACCGCCAGCTCGCCGAAGCGGCCGTGCAGACCGCGCCGGACGATGTCGAGGTGACCATCTACGAGGGCCTCGCCGACATCCCGTTCTACAACGAGGACATCGACGTCCCCGGCGCCGTGCCCGCCGCGGCGCAGCGGTTGCGCGACGCGGTCGCCGCCGCCGACGGCGTTCTCCTGGTGACCCCGGAATACAACGGCACCCTCTCCGCCGTGCTGAAGAACGCCATCGACTGGGCCTCGCGGCCCTACGGCGCCGGCGCGCTGAAGGACAAGTCCGTCGCCGTCATCAGCGCCTCGATCAGCCCGAACGCGGCGCGCTGGGCGCACGGCGACGCGGTCAAGGCCATCGGCGTCGCGGGCGGCAAGGTCGTCGAGGCGGCGCACGCCCACTTCGGCGTGATCGGCGAGCGTTTCGGCGCCGCGCATCCGCGCCAGGACGCCGAAGCGCTCACCCAGCTCGGCGCGACGCTGCACGAGCTGGTGGACGCCGCGCGCGGTCAGCTGGTGTCCGCCTGAGTCGTCCGGCGTCCGACGCAGCGCCACCCCTCGGTGCCGCCCCCGCTCTCTTTCGAGGCGGGGGCGGACTTGTGTTTCCGATGTGTCGAAGTGCTGCACAAGGGGTAGACGATGCGGCGGTGACAGGTGTGACAGAAGAGTTTGCTGAGAGAGCGCTACGGTACGGAATTGTGATCTGCACCACGGTCGTGTCGGGTTGCGAATCGAGCGTCCTGGTACTTCTCCCGGTGGAATTACATCTATGCGACTCGCAACATGTCGTGTCGTTTCTTTCTGTCGGCCACTAGGTGTAGTGTCTTCGGTGCTGGAAGGCGGTGCGAGACCCACCGCGAGGAGCTATCGTCCGCAGCGGCGCTAGCAGGGGTTTCGAGACCGGATCCAGGAGTTTGCGCAGCGTACGTCGGATCACGCACTGCATACGGATCACCGGCTGTGGATCAGGCTCGCGATGTGAGCTCGGGCCCGGAGGCGGAAGCCTGCGTAACCAGGCCGCGGACATCGCGGATTAGGCACAGGAGAGAGGGACATCAATGACCGTCACCGTGTACACCAAGCCCGCTTGCGTCCAGTGCAATGCCACCTACAAGGCCCTCGACAAGGCCGGGGTGGACTACGAGGTCATCGACATCTCCGAGAACGACGAGGCGCGTGACTACGTCATGGCCCTCGGTTACCTGCAGGCTCCGGTCGTCATCGCGGGCGAGGACCACTGGTCCGGCTTCCGTCCCGACCGCATCAAGGCCCTGGCGGTCGCGGCGGCCTGATCGGCGCCACATCTTTCCTGTTCGTCCGATGCGAGAGGAGAAGCGATGTCCACGGGGACCGCGCTGGTCTACTTCTCCAGCGCCTCGGAGAACACACATCGTTTCGTCGAGAAGCTGGGACTCCCGGCCGCTCGCATACCACTGCACACCGCCGATTCGCTGCGCGTCGACGAACCCTACGTGCTGATCGTCCCCACCTACGGGGGCGGTCGGCACGTTCTGGGGGGTAACAGGTCCGACAAGGACTTCGTGCCGCGGCAGGTCGCCAAGTTCCTCAACGATCCGCACAACCGCGCCCTGCTGCGCGGCGTCATCGCGGCGGGAAACACGAACTTCGGCGATACCTATTGCTTTGCGGGAGAGGTGATCTCGCGCAAGTGCGGGGTGCCGTACCTGTATCGCTTCGAACTCATGGGAACCGCTGAGGACGTCGACCGCGTCCGAGAGGGATTGGGATTGTTTTGGCAACAGCAACGACAGCGCCTGCCGGAAAGACAGCTCGCTTAGAACAGCCCCCGGTGCGCGGCGCCGACGCCGCGGGCGAGGTACTCGACTACCACGCCCTCAACGCGATGCTGAACCTGTACGGACCGGACGGCAAGATCCAGTTCGACAAGGACCGCGAGGCCGCCCACCAGTACTTCCTGCAGCACGTCAACCAGAACACCGTCTTCTTCCACAACTTGGACGAGAAGCTGGACTACCTGGTCGACGAGAACTACTACGAGGCCGAGGTTCTCGAGCAGTACAGCAGGGCGTTCATCAAGAGCCTGTTCAAGCAGGCGTACGCGCACAAGTTCCGGTTCCCGACCTTCCTCGGCGCGTTCAAGTACTACACCTCGTACACGCTCAAGACCTTCGACGGCAAGCGCTACCTGGAGCGCTTCGAGGACCGCGTGTGCATGGTGGCGCTGACCCTGGCCGCCGGTGACGAGACCCTGGCGCGTCAGCTGGTCGACGAGATCATCGACGGCCGCTTCCAGCCGGCCACCCCGACCTTCCTCAACTCGGGCAAGAAGCAGCGCGGCGAGCCGGTGTCCTGCTTCCTGCTGCGCATCGAGGACAACATGGAGTCCATCGGGCGCTCCATCAACTCGGCGCTGCAGCTGTCCAAGCGCGGCGGCGGTGTCGCCCTGCTGCTCAGCAACATTCGCGAGCACGGCGCGCCGATCAAGAAGATCGAGAACCAGAGCTCGGGCGTCATCCCGATCATGAAGCTGCTGGAGGACTCGTTCTCCTACGCCAACCAGCTCGGCGCGCGGCAGGGCGCGGGCGCGGTGTACCTGCACGCGCACCACCCGGACATCTACCGCTTCCTGGACACCAAGCGGGAGAACGCGGACGAGAAGATCCGCATCAAGACGCTCTCGCTCGGCGTGGTGATCCCCGACATCACCTTCGAACTGGCGAAGAAGAACGAGGACATGTACCTCTTCTCGCCGTACGACGTGGAGCGCATCTACGGCAAGCCGTTCGCCGACATCGACGTCACCGAGAAGTACTACGAGATGGTCGACGACAAGCGGATCCGCAAGTCGAAGATCAAGGCGCGCGAGTTCTTCCAGACCATCGCCGAGCTGCAGTTCGAATCGGGCTACCCGTACATCATGTTCGAGGACACGGTGAACAGGGCCAACCCGATCGCGGGCAAGATCACCCACTCCAACCTGTGCTCGGAGATCCTGCAGGTCTCCACCCCGTCGGAGTTCAACGACGACCTGTCCTACAAGAAGGTCGGCAAGGACATCTCCTGCAACCTGGGTTCGCTGAACATCGCCAAGGCGATGGACTCGCCCGACTTCGCGCAGACCATCGAGGTGGCCATCCGCGCGCTGACCGCGGTGTCGGACCAGACGCACATCTACTCGGTGCCGTCGATCGAGCAGGGCAACAACGAATCCCACGCGATCGGGCTCGGGCAGATGAACCTGCACGGGTTCCTGGCCCGCGAGCGGATCCACTACGGATCCGAAGAGGGCATCGACTTCACCAACATCTACTTCTACACCGTGGTCTACCACGCGATCCGGGCGTCGAACCGGATCGCGATCGAGCGCGGCGCCTGGTTCGGCGGTTTCCCGGAGTCCAAGTACGCCAGCGGCGAGTACTTCGACAAGTACACCGACCAGGCGTGGGAGCCGAAGACCGACCGGGTGCGTCAGCTGTTCGACGACGCGGGCGTCCACATCCCGACCCAGGACGACTGGCGCGAGCTGAAGGCCTCGGTCATGAAGCACGGCATCTACAACCAGAACCTGCAGGCGGTGCCGCCGACCGGCTCGATCTCCTACATCAACCACTCCACCAGCTCCATCCACCCGGTGGCGTCGAAGATCGAGATCCGCAAGGAAGGCAAGATCGGGCGCGTCTACTACCCGGCGCCCTACATGGACAACGACAACCTCGAGTACTACGAGGACGCCTACGAGATCGGCTACGAGAAGATCATCGACACCTATGCCGCGGCCACCCAGCACGTGGACCAGGGCCTGTCGCTGACCCTCTTCTTCAAGGACACGGCCACCACCCGTGACCTGAACAAGGCGCAGATCTACGCGTGGCGCAAGGGGATCAAGACGCTGTACTACATCCGGTTGCGGCAGATGGCGCTGGAGGGAACCGAGGTCGAGGGCTGCGTGAGCTGCATGCTGTGACATTTGGCGGCGCCTGCGGCACCGCGTGTTCGCGGCCTTTATGTCTCGGACGAGCGATCGAGACTCGCGCCTTCGGCGCATGCGCTTCGATCGCTCGTCCGCGAGACGGCCGCGAACGGTCGCTCGTCGGGCTCGCTCCGTGGTGGGAGAGCGGGCGCGTGAGTTGCGGCTCGGTTCAGGCGCCTGTCAGCGTCAGGACAGCGCCGGGATGACCTCGCGCTCGAAGAGCTCGATGCCCGAGGTGTCGTAGGCGGCTTCGGGGAAGTTCAGGATCACGTAGCCCAAGCCGAGATCGCGGACCTTGGAGAGGTTTTCGACTATCTGTTCCGGGGTGCCGACGGCGGCGGTGCCGCGGAACAAGTCGTCGACTTGCTTGGCGGCCTGTTCGGCGCCCACGAACGGCGCCAGCCGATCACTCAGGGCGGCGAGGCGGTCTTCCACCTCGGCCTCGGTGGCGCCGATCGCGACATTGAAGTTCGAGGAGCGGACGATGGCGTCGAAATCGGTGCCGACCTCGGCGCAGTGTCCGCGCAGGATCTCCGATTTGCGCGCGAACTCGTCGGGGTTGCCGCTGAAGTTGGTGTAGTTCGCGTACTTCGCCGCGATGCGCAGCGTCTTCTGCTCGCCGCCGCCCGCGATCCACAGCGGAATCCCGCCCTCCTGCAACGGAAGCGGACGGACTATCGCGCCGTCGACCTGGTAGTGCTTGCCGTCCAGGGTGGCCTTGCCCTCCGTCCACGCCTGCCGGAAAATCTGCACGCCCTCGTCGAGGCGGCCCAGGCGCACACCCGCGGAGGGGAAGCCGTAGCCGTAGGCGCGCCACTCGTGCTCGTACCAGCCGCCGCCGATGCCCATCTCCACCCGGCCGCCCGAGATCACGTCCACCGTCGCGGCGACCTTCGCCAGGTAGGCCGGATTGCGGTAGCTGATCGCGGTACACATCTGACCGAGCCGTACCCGCGAAGTGGTCGCCGCGAACGCCGACATCAACGTCCACGCCTCGTGCGTGGCCTCTTCGGTGGGGACCGGGACCGTGTGGAAGTGGTCGTACACCCAGATCGACTCCCACGCGTCGTTCGCGTCGGCGCGCTGCGCCAGATCCCGCATCACCTCCCACTGCGCGGCGGGCTCGATCCCCACCAGATCCAACCGCCACCCCTGCGGGACGAACAATCCGAAGCGCACAGACTTCTCCTTCGCATATCCGAGCGAAACCCGTCCCGCCCATCCTGCCGCGAACCCACCCCACCCTGCCCACCGTCCACCCCGACATCAACCATTCCACGCACCCCGCGCCGAACTCCCCGACCGGGCCAGCCGGAGACGCGCGTGATCTCGGCGCGCGCCCGAACGGCTCAGTCGGTCTGCTTGGGATGGCCGGAGCGGGCCAGCACCACCCACACGATTCGTCGTTCCAGGGCAGTACCAGATGCGGCCGCTCGCGGTCACTTCGTACTGCCACTGCTCCAGTGTTCGACCGGCGATGACGCGGGTGGTGCGACTCGGTCACCTCGTTTCGCGCCCATTCATTCCCCCACCGGTTCGGATACCGGTCCGAAATCGTCGTCGAGTGGGCCGGAGAGTTCGCGGGCGAGCGTGGGGTCGGCGTAAATCGCCGCGGTGCTTCGCCATTCGTGCACGGTGCGCTCGAGTACCGACCATTCGCCGAGTTCGGCCGAAGCCTGGAAGGCGCGCGCGAAATCGGCGACGAACCGGGCCTGGGCGTCCGCGGGCAGGACGTCTACCCAAGGGAACTCGTCGATCAGGGCGCGGGCGGCGACATCGTAGGGGAGGTGAACCAGCACGTTGCGCAGGGCGCGTGCGGCCGTGATCGACCCCTCCGACTCCGACTGCGCGCGATCCTCGCGGATCAGCAGCAGCGGAGCGCCGTCGCGGCGTCGGACGCGAACGGCTCCCTGATCGGCGAGTTGCGCCACCTGCTTGGGGTCGCGTTGTAGCTCGCTCCACTGCACCTCGGTAACCATGGCACTATTCTGAATTTTTTCAGAAGTCTGTGCAAGTGGCACGGCTACCTGGGGAGGAGGCCGAGGGTGGCTAGTTCGCCGGTGAGGTCGGTGGGGGAGGAGGTTACGGTGCGGGCGCCTGCGGTGCGGGCTCGGTCGCTGGTGTCGCCGCAGACGGTGTGGGCGCTGGTGAAGACGAGGATGGGGGTGGTGAGGCCGCGGGCGCGGACGGTTTCGGTGAGGCGCAGGCCCGCGTCGGGGACGGCGGTTCCGTTCTCGGTGCGGTTCATGTCGGTGAGGATCGCGGCATAGCGGCGGGTGGACAGCAGGTCGGTCGCGGCCGCGGTGGTGCGGGCGGTGTCGACGCGAATTCCGTTGCGTTCCAAGCGGTCGATGAGGAAGGCGTTGTTCGAAGGGTGGTCGTCCACCCACAGGATCGCGCTTGCCACAGGTGTTTCCGGAAGGGGGCCCGGTGGCGGGGCCGCGCCGAAGGCCGGGCCGAGGTCCGCGGAGTTGTCGACGTCCGCAGCGGCGCCGGATCGGATGTCGTCGTGGCCCGAAGCGCCGGCTCGGCCCGAGCCGGGACCGAGCGCACGGTCGGCGGTCAGCTGATCGACCTGCTCGCGCAGCCTGCGGACCTGGACCTGCAGGTCCTCGATCATGTTCTCCTGCTGCTCGCTGACCTGCTTCATGTCCAGCTCTTGCCCGCCGATGCGCAACGTGAACTGCCTGCGCGCCGCCGAACTGATCACCCGCGCCAACGGACCGCGAAACATACACAGAGCGGCCGCCGCGAGCAACGGCCACAGCAGCGCCGCGACAGCATCGATCGTCTCGTTCACAGCTCCCCCTTGTTGCGTGTCCCCAACGAGCACAACGTTTTTCGCCAGAACCGCGCCCGACTATAGGGTGCCCCCGCATCCACCACAACCGGTCGACGGGCGAATACCACTGTCCACCGCGCGGAAATTCGGCCTACGATTCGAAGAGGGGCCGATTTGTGGGAGGTGCGCATGTCGCAGACATCGATCGATG
The DNA here is from genome assembly GCF_006716565.1 of Nocardia bhagyanarayanae. Lineage (NCBI taxonomy): Bacteria > Bacillati > Actinomycetota > Actinomycetes > Mycobacteriales > Nocardiaceae > Nocardia > Nocardia bhagyanarayanae. The sequence goes on from NZ_VFPG01000001.1 coordinate 3,327,618, forward strand.
TGGATGATGCCGCCCTGGCGGTGGTCGGTGTGCTGCTCGGCACGACGAACACCGAGGACACGGTGAACGCGGCACTGCACGAGGTGATCGCGCAACGCAAGCGGCTGGCCATGCTGGAGCGGATGATGATCCGTTCCCGCGAGAAGGTCGACCAGGCGCCGGACCCGTGGCGCAAGACCGCCTCTTGGTAGCCGATAACGTGCGAAAGCCCAGCGCTGTAACGAAATTCGGTGGCCGGGCCGCGCGGCCGCGGTCGTGCTTGGTGCGATGAACAACGAACGACAGTATCGACTCGGCGTGGACTTCGGCCGGGTCATCCAGGGCGCCGCGCTGCCCTCCGGTGACGCCGACACCGTCTTCCTCGGCGGCGACGACGCGGACGCCATGCGAACTCCACCGAGCCCCAACGCTTTCGAGGTGCTCGCGCGCTTGGTCGCGCTGTTCGAGGGGCGCGCCTGGATCATCTCCAAATGCGGTCCGCGCGTGGAGCAGCGCACCCAGCGGTGGCTCGACCATCACGATTTCTACGAGCGCACCGGAATTCCGCGCGGCAACCTCCGCTTCTGCCGGGAACGCGCCGACAAGGCGATTCACTGCGCCGAACTCGGCATCACGCACATGATCGACGACCGCCTCGACGTGCACCGGGCGCTGCGCGGTCTGGTGCCGCATCTGTACCTTTTCGGCGTGCAAACCGAGCCGATCCCGGACTGGGTCGAACACGTGCCGACCTGGGCGGAAACGGAAACCGCTGTGGTGGCCTCGATCACGCCGCGACCCGCGGAAAGGTGACGACACGCCGCTCGCCGTGAAACATGGGGTTGAAACATGTATCCTTCACGAGGACGCAATCGCGTTCGAATTCTGTTGACCAGGTAGACGGCGCGCGACCGGTCGGTCGCCGCGGGGACGATCAGGAGGTGGGTTGCCATGCGCAGTGAACCTCCCAGTCGAAGGCCGCGCGGCGCCGCCCCTTCGCATACCTGGTAGGTCTGCGTCGCCCGGGTGGGCGCCTCGCGGTGTGAAACTTCGTGCACTTTTCACCCCACGCTGTGCTGAGGACCTCCCATGTCGCAGATCGATCTCATCGAAGCACGCCCGGTTCCGACCGAATCCCTGCCGGACTTCGTCGCCGAGCACGGTGTCGACGCCGCCCTCGACTGGCTCGACAACCACCCACCGCACTTCATCGCCGACCAGCTGGCCAGGATGGACGCCGTCCAGGCGGGCATGGCCTTCCGGCTGCTGGACAAGGACTTGGCGCTGGCCGTCTTCGAGGAGCTCGATCCGGTCGACCAGCAGCAGATCCTGCAGGGCCTGCGCGATCAGAGCTTCCGCGAGCTGGTCGAGGGCATGGCCCCGGACGACCGTGCGCGCATGCTGCGCGAGGCGCCCGCCAAGGTCGCCAAGAAGGTCCTCGCCGGTCTGAGCCCGCGCGAGCGGCGGATGACCGCCGCCCTGCTCGGCTATCCCGAGGGCTCCGCAGGTCAGTACATGACGCCCGAGGTGGTCGCGTTGCCGCGCAACCTGACCGTCGCGGAGGCGCTGGCCGTGGTGCGTGCCAAGGGCACGGGCGCGGAAACGGTGTACACGCTGCCCGTCGTCGACGCAGGCCGTCGGCTCACCGGCATCGTCGAGCTGCGCGAACTGGTGCTGGCCCGGCCCGACACCATGGTGTCCGAACTCGTCGTCACCGAACCCGCGTTCGCCCGCGCGACCGACTCCGCCGAGAAGGCCGCCCGCTTGATGCGCGAGACCAACGACATCAACCTGCCGGTGGTGGACAGCGAGGACCGCCTCGTCGGTCTGCTCACCATCGACGACGCGGTGGAGGTCATCGAGGCCGCCGACAGCGAGGACGTCGCCCGCCAGGCCGGTTCCGCGCCGTGGGAGGGCCACTACATGGCGGCGGGCGTCTTCCAGCTGGCCCGCTACCGCGCGCTGTGGCTGATGCTGCTGCTCTTCGCGGCGACGCTCACGGTGAGCGTCACCGATTTCTTCGAGGGCACCCTGGAGCAGGCCGCGCACCTCGCGCTGTTCATTCCGCTGCTGATCGGCGCGGGCGGCAACGCGGGCGCCCAGGCGGCCACCGCGTGTGTGCGCGCACTCGCCGTCGGCGAGGTGCGGGTCTCGGACCTGTTCAAGGTGATCTGGCGCGAATGCCGGGTCGGGCTGGTGCTCGGATCCCTTTTGGCCAGTGCGGGTTTGGTGATCGGCGGGCTGTTCGTCGGTCCGCGCATCGCGGTGGTGGTAGCGATCACCCTGGTGCTGATCTGCGCGTGGGCCGCCACCATAGGGGGCACCATGCCGTTGCTGGCCAAGAAACTGCGCATCGACCCCGCGGTGGTGTCGGCGCCGATGGTGACGACGCTGGTGGACGCCACCGGTCTGATCATCTACTTCACGACGGCGAAGCTGGTCCTCGGGATCTGACCCGTCACCGCTCGGGGAACAGGGCGAGCACCTGAGCCATGACCTCACCGGCCACGCCGTCGGAAGCCGAGGTGACCTCGACGACGGGAACACGAGGACCGTGGGCGGTCCTGCCAGGGGGCAGCGCGGGGCCGACTTGGGCGGTGAGGATCGGAATGGTGTTGTCGTACACCGAGACCGAGCGACGGACGGGGTGGCCATCGATGCGCACCTCGGTGCCCTGCGTGGCGAGATAGTCGGGAATCCGGTACTCGTAGCCGACGGTGACGTTCTCGTCCCGATAGCGGAACCGGCACGCGGTCAGGCGCGGTTCGCCGATATCGGTGGTGCCGGACAGCCGGGTGCGCACCGCGCAGGGGTCGGCGCCGAGCAGGACGGTGCGCACGGTGTCGGGTGACGTGCCCTGGACCGGCCCCGCACGCCACCGGTCCAGCATCCCCGGGGTGAGCTGCTCGGCGAGTGCGCAGGGATCGTTCGCCGTGACGCCGAAATAGAGGGCGGCGCCCGCCGGGAATCGGGAGGTTATCCCGCACGCTTTCGCCGGACCGGTCTCGCGGTCGGGGACGACGCGCGCGCTCACGTCGCCGATCTGCTTGGTCGCGCCGGTCACCTCGTCCAGGAGCGTCGGTGACCAGTACGCGATGACGACGTCCGCCCCGTCGCGCTCGACCTCGGCGGTGCAGGAGTACAGGTCGGTCGTCACCTTGCGCACCTTGCCCAGATCGGCGAGGACGTCGCGGGGGAGCAGAGCGCACACGTCGATCTGACGGGCGCCCGCGGCGACCTCCTGCCGTTGCTCTTCGGTGTGCGGGGGCTGCGACCAGAATTCCGGCGGGTGCGCGGGCGGGACGGTAGCGGCTTCCTCGCTCGACTCGCCGCCGCAGCCCGCCGCGACGAGCAGCGCGGCAGCGGTCAGGACGAGTATGCGGTGCATCGGATCCTCCGTCCGCGATGGCCGTGCCCGATCGAGTGCTCGCCTCTCGAGTCTGCCGTTCGAGCAACCCCCGCGCAAACACCACCGTCGTCACCGGAACAGGGCACACGCTTGACTCGTCACCTTCGGGGCGACCTCGTCGGTGTCCGCGTGGACGTCGAGGACGGGATCCGCCGTGGCCGATTCAGTCGAAGAGCGAAAGTGCTTGTCGCGAGACTTCTTTATCCGCGGAGGAAGCTTTACCCGGCGGCTCGCGGTACTCGCGACCGGGGAACGGCATCGCGTCAGGCGGGCGGGAACAGTGCGGTCGCCCGGCGCAAGACCTCCTCCACCACCGCCCCGTCGCGGCCGAACACGTTGACGACCGGGAGCTTCGGTCCCAGAAAGGACTCGGGCTTGGACGACGGCACCGGCGGGCCGACTATCGAGTTGTACGAACGAAACTCGTCGTTGCTCGGATCGCCGTACGCGGGATGTCCGTTGACGGTGAAGATCGGTTCGCCCTCGGCGATCAGCCGCTCCTGGTCATAGGTGTACTGAACTTCGATGTCATCGCCGCGGTACGGGAACGAGCACTTCCATTCGCGCTGATCCGTCACCACCAGAGGGACCCCGAGGTCGTTCGCGACCGCGCAGGGGTCGCTGCCGAGCAGGACGGTCCGCGGGGTGTCCGGTGAGGTGCCGTGCGTGGGCTCCTCGTCGAGCTGGGCCAGAACCGTCGGCAGGACCGCTTCGGCGACCGGGCACGGTTCGGTGCCCAGCGGGGTCGTGACGAACATCATCACGGCCGCGGTCGAAGGGAAGCTCGCGCTCGCGGTGCAATTGCGCTGGACCAGCTTGCCCTGGAGATCCGGGTTGGTGTCGAGGTCGCTCACCGTGCCGATCGTCACGGCGCCGATGTGTGTTGTGCGACCACGCTCCGGCTGTGCGATGCCCTTCAGTGCGACGCCGAGCGACCAGCTCAGCACGGTTCCCTTCCCGGGGTCGGTCGGGCCCATCCGCGCTTCGCACCAGTTGGGCCTGCGGACATCCACCGAGTTCACGGTCTCGATCTTCGCCAGTTCGCTGCGTGGGACGAGCGCGCACGGGTCGATCGCGCGAAGCTTGCGCAGCAGTTCCCAACGCTGCTCGTCGGTCTGCGGGGCGGTGGACCAGTATCCGTTGGAACCGGCGGGCGTGGGTGGTAGGTCGTCTTGACAGGACGTGAGACCCAGCAGGACAGCAACGGCCGCGGCGACCATCGCGAATCTGCGTAGCACAGTTACCCCCCTTGTGCGGCGCGCCGAGTGCGCGCGTTCTCGGGCAGCAGTCTGCCCGCTCGTCGGCGCGCGTCGCAACCGGCCAGGATGGGTGGCGCCAGGTGATGGGTGAGCGTCCCGGGCATGCATGCCGCGTCGCCCGGCAGGGTCGACTCCGCGTGGGTCGGTTCGAGTCCCGGCAAACGACCGCCGATGGGGGGACCACGGACCCGTCGCGGGGCGAGGTCCTCCGGTCGACCGCTGGCGGTAGCTAACTGCTGGCGATCGATGGCCAGTGCCCGAGGACCGCTGCGGCCGCGCGCGGACGGGTACCGCACAATGGGTGCCGCGCGCGGTGGTCTCACGGCGAAACGATCGTCCGTGACGTGCGCCGCAGCGACACAAGGTGTTGTGCTGCATGGAGTTCTGAGCCACTAGGAGTAGTGTTCGGTGGGAGGAACTCTGTGACGGCAGCGTGCTCGGGAAAGGTGTGGAGGCAGGATGAAGCTGATCGATCGGGTAAGCGCCATCAACTGGAATCGGGTGCCCGATGAGAAGGATGCCGAGGTCTGGGACCGGCTGACCGGCAACTTCTGGCTGCCGGAGAAGGTTCCGGTGTCCAACGACATCCCCTCGTGGAACACGCTGACCGCCGACGAGAAGCAGCTGACCATGCGGGTCTTCACCGGCCTGACCCTGCTCGACACCATCCAGGGCACTGTCGGCGCGGTGAGCCTCATCCCGGACGCGCTGACCCCGCACGAGGAGGCGGTGCTCACCAACATCGCGTTCATGGAGTCGGTGCACGCCAAGAGCTACAGCTCCATCTTCTCCACGCTGTGCTCCACCAAGGAGATCGACGAGGCGTTCCGCTGGTCCGAGGAGAACCGGAACCTGCAGCGCAAGGCCGAGATCGTGCTTGCCTACTACAACGGCGACGATCCGCTCAAGCGCAAGGTGGCGTCCACGCTGCTGGAGAGCTTCCTGTTCTACTCCGGCTTCTACCTGCCGATGCACTGGTCCTCGCGGGCCAAGCTGACCAACACCGCCGACATGATCCGCCTGATCATCCGCGACGAGGCCGTGCACGGGTACTACATCGGCTACAAGTACCAGAAGGGCCTCGAGCTGGTCTCCGAGGCCGAGCGCGAGGAGCTGAAGAACTACACCTTCGAGCTGCTCTTCGAGCTCTACGACAACGAGGTCGAATACACCCAGGACCTCTACGACGAGGTCGGCCTCACCGAGGACGTCAAGAAGTTCCTGCGCTACAACGCCAACAAGGCGCTGATGAACCTCGGCTACGAGGGGCTGTTCCCGAAGGACGAGACCGAGGTGAATCCGGCCATCCTCTCGGCGCTTTCGCCGAACGCCGACGAGAACCACGACTTCTTCTCCGGTTCCGGATCGTCGTACGTGATCGGCAAGGCGGTCAACACCGAGGACGAGGACTGGGAGTTCTGATCCACCGTTCTTGAGCCGGGGCCCCGCCGATGCGGGGCCCCGCGTCGTTTCCGGGTTCGCAGGGCTCAGCCGTTTCCCTGGCGCGTGCTCAGCGGCCGGGCGGCGGACCGCCGGGGCGTCCACCCGGCGGCGGACCGAAATCGCCTCCCGGGGAAGAGTTCTCGGATTTCGCGGCGACGCCGATGGTGAGGGCGACCGTGACGCCGGATGCGGGTGTTCCTGTGACGGTGGCCAGCTCGGCATCCCAGCCGTCGCCGAACACGTTGTCCGAGGCGAGCGAGACGCCGGACATGTTGCGAATGCTCTGCGCGTACCCGGAGTCGTGCGCGAAGACGGCCTCGCACACGTCATGGGGGAGGGCGATCTGCGAGGTGAGGCGGGCGTTGCTGCCCGCGACCGCGGTCTCCAGCGAGTCGTAGACCTCGAAGTGGATGTGCGGCCAGCGGCCCGAATAGCAGGCCGGGAAGATCGAGGTGAACGTCACCGCGCCGGTCTCGTCGGCGACCTGCACGCCGCGCAGATAGTTCTGGTCGGTGACGCCCGGGCTGTAGAGCGAGTACGCGCCGGACCGGTCGCAGTGCCAGACGTAGACGGCCATGCCCGCTCCCGCGGCGCCGCTTTTCGCGAGATCGCGTAGCGAGAGCTTCAGCGTCATCGGAACGCCCTCCGCGATACCGGAATACGAGCCGAAGCTGGTGGTGATGTCGGAGCGGACCACGCCGGATTCGATGAGCACGTTGGGCCCGTTGGAGCCGTCGCCCGGGTAGGGCCCCGCCGTCTCCTGCGGTGCAGCGCTCACCGCACTCGACTCGCTCGCCGTGCTGGTGGCTGTGCTCGCGCTCGACGTACCCGTCCGCGTGGCCGTCGCGCAGGCGGTCGCGGCCGTCGCCGCTCCGGCGATCCCGAGAAAGGTCAGCGCTCGCCGTCGCGACATGACCCGCAGGTCGTGCGCCAGACCGAGATCGTGCTCGTGCGCCCCGCCATTCCTGCCCACCGCGTTCCTCCTCTGCTCGTTCCGCGTCGACAGTGACGGTATGGAGCCGCGCTCGGACCGGACTGGGACATCGCTGGGAGTTCGCTGTGAGCGGTGAGTGGATCTCCCGGGTACACGCGGAAAGTCAGCGCGAGGGTGGATTCACCGTCGTTCGCCGTCCACTTCGGGAATCGGCTGAGCGCTCAGTCGGTGACGTATCCGTTCAACGTCTTCTGCAGATCGGTCACCAGCGCACGGGCGGCGGTGAGTCCGTCGCCGTGCCAGACGCTGTCCTCGACGGCGAAGACGCGGCGGTCGCCGGCGGCGCCGAGTTCCTTCCATTCGTCGCCGCGCATGACCTTCTCGCCCTGTCGCTTACCGGATTCACCGGCCAGGACGACATAGATGATGTCGCCTTCGACCTTGGTGTCGAGATCGCCCGCGGCGACGTCGAAGGACGCGCCGCGCTGGGCGGTGGGGCGCTGGACGCCCACGTCGGCCAAGACCCGGCCCGCGAAACTATCGCTGCCCTGAACCTGGATGGCGTCGCCGGTGAACCGGACGACCGAGGCCTGACTCTGATTGGCGGCGATGACCTTTCCGGCCTCGGCGGCTTCGGTGCGGTAGTTCTCCAGCGCCGTCTCGGCCGCGCCGCGCCGGTCCAAACCCGCTGCGAAGGCGCTGAATTCGGCCTGCCAGCTGTTCGACGCCCCGACCAGCACGGTCGGGGCGATGGACCGCAACGCGTCGAAAGTGGCCGCGCCGGAGGGCTGTTCGCCGATGATGACGTCGGGACGCAGCTCCGCGATCTTGGCCAGGTCGGGCTCCGCGGCGGTGCCGACGCTCGGGATCTTCAGCACGCCGGTGCCGAGGAATGCGGGCTGCGGACGTTCCCCGTCCACGGTCACCGCGCCGACCACGCGCTCCCACAGGCCCAGTGCGCAGGTCGCGTCCAGCGCGGCAGTGGTCAGCACGACGATGCGCTGCGGATCGGCGGGCACCTCGGACACACCGGCGGCATGCGTGACGCTGCGGGTGCCCGAGGCCTGATCGGGCGCGCTCGGCAGAGCGCACGCCCTCGTCGTGTCGCGCTCCAGTCCGATGACGCCCGCGCCCGCGATGTTCGTGGTGGTGCGGATGATCGAACTCGCGTTGTCGGTCTGGCTACCGCAGCCGACCAGCACGGCGGCACAGACGGCCGCGACGGCGGCCGTGCCGTAACGGGTGGCGACAGTGCGGTTTCGGGTGCGTACGAGTGCGCTCACCGGCATGCCGGAGAGGGTACAGGCGTCCGGCGGCGCCGCCGAGGCGCGGGGCGGGCCCGCGCCTCGGCGAGCGGACTCTCAGGCGACGTCGCCGCCGAGATTGAAGATCGCGCCGGTCGGATCCGCGACGGTCGCCATCCGCCCGTACGCGGAGTCCTGCGCGGCCGAGACGACCTTGCCGCCGAGCGCGACGACCTGGGCGACCGCCTTGTCCACATCGTCGGCGCCGAAATACACGGTCCAGCCCGCGGGCGCGCCGGGCGGCAGGATGTCCGAAGCGTCCATCACGCCGCCGAGCATCGGACTGGTCGAGTGGATGGTCGTGTAGCGGAACTCCGGCGCGCCGGGGATCTCGAAGGTGTCGGACCAGCCGAACACCTCGCGGTAGAACGCCAGCGAGCTCTCGTACGAGCGGGTATGCAGCTCGAACCAGGACGGCGCGCCCGCGTGATCGCGCCACTTGCCGCCCTCGACGATGGCCGCGGTCTCGAACCCGCCGAACGAACCCGCCTGCCAGACGCCGACGCCCGCGCCGCCCGAATCGGCGATCACCGCCATCGTGCCGAGATCGCCGACGTCCATCGGCTCCACGATCACGGACCCGCCGTGCGCGGTCGCGGCCTCGGCGACGGCCCTGGCGTCCGGCGCCGACAGGTAGACGGTCCACCGATCCGGTCCGGTGTCGCCGTCGTCGTCCGTCCTCCCCATCCCGCCCGCGACGGCCTTGCCGTCCTTGCGGAAGGTGAGGTAGCCGCCGAATTCCGCGCCCGCGCGGTCGACGGTCCAGCCGAACAAGTCGCTGTAGAAGGCGATGCTGCGCTCGGGATCGGCGGTGTAGAGGTCGACCCAGACGGGGTCGCCCGGCTTCGGGGTGGTCATGAGCGGTCTCCTCGCAGGTGACGAAGGGTTGTCATGGATAGAGACGACCGCGGCGTCGCGAACTCATCGGAGTAGGTCGTCGGACATCCCGCGGATGACCGGGGCCAACGAAATACGACGCAGAGTAGGACCCGTGCCTGGCGGCCGTGACGGCACCGTTTACGATCTCAGGAGCGCAAGCGAACTGTCCGCTGTCTCGGGAACGGGATGAAGGCGAGCAGCGGAGCTCGCGGAGCGACCTAAAGGCATCTTCAGGAGGATCAGTGACTGCGGTAGAGCCCAGACCAGTCCCTCAGTTGGAAGCGACTCGACCGTATCCGGCTCGGACCGGACCCAAGGGTTCTTTCCTCTACAAGATGGTCACCACCACGGACCCCAAGGTGCTCGGCACCATGTACCTGGTGACGGCGATCAGCTTCTTCATGGTCGGCGGTCTGATGGCCCTGCTGATGCGTGCCGAGCTGGCGCGTCCCGGCCTGCAGTTCCTCTCGCCGGAACAGTTCAACCAGCTGTTCACCATGCACGGCACGATCATGCTGCTGTTCTACGCGACCGCGATCGTGTTCGGCTTCGCCAACATCATCCTGCCGCTGCAGATCGGCGCCCCTGACGTCGCCTTCCCGCGTCTGAACGCGTTCAGCTACTGGCTGTACCTGTTCGGCGGCTCGATGGCGACCGCGGGCTTCGTCACCCCGGGCGGCGCCGCCGACTTCGGCTGGACCGCGTACGTCCCGCTGACCGACATCCTGCACTCGCCCGGCGTCGGCACCGACCTGTGGATCCTGGGCCTGGCCGTCTCCGGTCTCGGCACCATCCTCGGCGGCGTGAACATGCTGACCACCGTGGTCTGCTTGCGCGCGCCCGGCATGACCATGTTCCGGATGCCGATCTTCACCTGGAACATCGCCGTCACCAGCGTCCTGGTGCTGCTCGCCTTCCCGCTGCTCACCGCGGCGCTGTTCGGCCTGGCCTACGACCGCCACCTGGGTGGCCACATCTACGACCCGGCCACCGGCGGCATCCTGCTCTACCAGCACCTGTTCTGGTTCTTCGGCCACCCCGAGGTGTACATCATCGCGCTGCCGTTCTTCGGCATCGTCTCGGAGATCTTCCCGGTCTTCTCCCGCAAGCCGATCTTCGGTTACACCACGCTGGTCTACGCGACCCTCGGCATCGCCGCGCTGTCCATCGCGGTGTGGGCGCACCACATGTACGCGACCGGCGCCGTGCTGCTGCCGTACTTCTCGTTCATGACCTTCCTCATCGCGGTGCCCACCGGCGTGAAGTTCTTCAACTGGATCGGCACGATGTGGCGCGGTCAGCTGACCTTCGAGTCGCCGATGCTGTGGTCGCTCGGCTTCCTCGTGACCTTCCTCTTCGGTGGTCTGTCGGGCGTCATCCTGGCCTCGCCGCCCATGGACTTCCACGTGTCCGACACCTACTTCGTGGTCGCGCACTTCCACTACGTGCTCTTCGGCACCATCGTGTTCGCCACCTTCGCGGGCATCTACTTCTGGTTCCCGAAGATGACCGGCCGCATGGTGGACGAGCGCCTGGCCAAGTGGCACTTCTGGGCGACCTTCGTCGGCTTCCACACCACCTTCCTGGTGCAGCACTGGCTCGGTAACGAGGGCATGCCGCGTCGCTACGCCGACTACCTGCCGACGGACGGTTTCACCACGCTGAACACCATCTCGACCATCGGCGCGTTCGTCCTCGGCGCCTCGATGCTGCCGTTCATCTGGAACGTCTTCAAGAGCTACCGCTACGGCGAGGTCGTGACGGTGGACGATCCGTGGGGCTACGGCAACTCGCTGGAGTGGGCCACCACCTGCCCGCCGCCGCGGCACAACTTCTACGAGCTGCCGCGCATCCGCTCCGAGCGTCCCGCGTTCGAGCTGCACTACCCGCACATGGTGGAGCGCATGCGGGCCGAGGCGCACGTGGGCTGGGGCTCGGGCAAGCACGCCACCGCCGTCCACGAGGGCGAGCTGGCAAAGCACTAGCATGCAACACAACGAATGTGCACCCGTTGGTCTCAGCGGGTGCACACTCGTTTGATGAGGAAGTAACGCCCCGACGGGCATACAGACTTGGAGCACATCGACTTGGCCGACACCACCGTTCTCGTCACCGTCACCGGACCCGACCGGCCCGGTGTGACGTCCGTGCTGCTCGCGGCGATGTCGCGGCACCAGGTGAGCCTGCTGGATGTGGAGCAGGTCGTCATTCGCGGCCGGCTCACCCTCGGTGTGCTGGTCACCTGCCCGAACGACCCGGAAGAGCTCCAGGACGAGCTCGAGGAGGCGATGAACACCGTCGGCATGACCGTCGACGTGGAGGTGGGCGCCGCCATCGGGCGGGCGCCGATGTCCACGCACGCGGTGGTCATCCTCGGCGCGCCGGTCACCGCGCGGGCGTTCAGCGCGGTCTCGCGTCAGCTCGCCGTGCTCGGCGCGAACATCGACACCATCCGCGGCATCGCCGACTACCCCGTCACCGGGATGGAGCTGCTGGTCACCGCGACCGATACCGGCGCGGACACCGACTCCAGGCTGCGCACGGCGCTGGCCGAGGTCGCGGTCGCGGAACAGGTCGATGTCGCGGTGGAGCGGGCCGGGCTGGCGCGGCGGGCCAAGCGGCTCATCGTGTTCGATGTCGACTCGACCCTGATCCAAGGCGAGGTCATCGAGATGCTCGCCGCGCACGCCGGTGTCGAGGAGCAGGTCCGCCAGGTCACCGAGGCCGCCATGCGCGGCGAGATCGACTTCGCCGAATCGCTGCGCCAGCGCGTCGCGACCCTGGAGGGTCTGGACGAATCGGTCATCGAGGAGGTCGCCGACCGGATCGAGCTGACCCCCGGCGCGCGCACCACCATCCGCACCCTGCGCCGCATCGGCTTCCGCTGCGGCGTGGTATCGGGCGGCTTCCGCCAGGTCATCGAGCCGCTCGCGCACGAACTCGAACTCGACTTCGTGCAGGCGAACACGCTGGAGATCAAGGACGGCAAGCTGACCGGCCGGGTCGTCGGCGACATCGTCGACCGCGCCGCGAAGGCGACGGCGCTGCGCAAATTCGCCGCCGAGGCCGGGGTGCCGATGGAACAGACTGTCGCGGTCGGCGACGGCGCCAACGACATCGACATGCTCAACGCCGCCGGGCTCGGTGTCGCGTTCAACGCCAAGCCCGCGCTGCGCGAGGTCGCCGATACGGCGCTGTCGCATCCGTACCTGGACGCGGTGCTGTTCATCCTCGGCGTCACCCGCCACGAGGTGGAGGCCGCGGACGCGCGCGACGGGTTGATGCGCCGGGTGCCGCTGGTTCGATAAGCGAACCTCCGCTGTCGCTCCGGTCGTGCGCGGCCGGGGCCGCGAAGCTCCGCGCCTACTACGCTGATCGCGGACGGTGATCATTCGGCGATCGGAGAACGCGGTGCGGAAGTCCCTGGTTGTGCTGCTGTTCGGCGTCGTGCTCGCCGCGTGCGGCACCGACGATCACGAAGGGCACACGCCCGCGACGTCCACCGTGTCCGCGACCACCCAGCCTCCGGGAGATGCCATGGACGTGACCGAGGCCGACAGCGGGCAGAATCGCGCGCTGCGCACCGGGCAGCAGTTGATCGTGACATTGCCCGCCAACCCGTCGACCGGGTACGGCTGGCGGCTCGCCGCGCTGGACCAGAACGTGCTGCGGCCCGAAGGCGAGCCGGATTACCGACCGGATGCCGACCGGCCGATCGCGCCGGGCTCCGGCGGCAGCGCGGTGTGGACGTTCGTCGGGAATGCCGCGGGCGTCACCGAGCTTGCACTGGAGTACGCGCGCCCGTGGGAGCACGGTGTCGAGCCCGCGCAGAAGTTCACGTTGAGGGTCGAGGTGAAGTGAATGAGCAGTCCGGAGAGCGGCATCGTGGACGAGTTGTCCACGGGGGAAGAGGGATTCCGCATCCGGCACGCGGAACTCGCGCTCGGCTACGGCGGCGCGGGCGATCCCGACGACCCCGATCAGGTGCAGGCGATGCAGATGGTGCTGCACCTGCCCAAGGCCGATCCGCCCGCGCGCAGCGCGTTGCTCGCCGCCGCCGCGGCCTCGGCGGTCGCGCTGTGCCTGGACGAACGGGTCGGGCCGGACGGCCCTTGGGCGCAGCGGTATCTCGCGTGGAAGCACTCCCGCATCCGCAAGGTGGCGCGGCGCGCCCGGGGTGCGCAGTGGCTGGCGGCGAACGAGGTCGACGGCGTCACCGTGGAGATCGATGGCGCGCAGGCGCGGGCCTTCGTGCCGAGCGCGGTCGGCGAGGTGGACCCGCGGATCAAGAAGCTCCAGATCGGCGGCACCGATCTCCAGCACGACGACCCGGGGCCCGCGGACCCGAATCTTCCTGTGTTGTGGGTGAGCTCGGCGCTCGGCATGACGCTGGGCAAGAGCGCGGCGCAGGTCGGCCACGCCAGTATGCTGCTCGCGGCCGCGCTGCGTCCCGAGGACGCCTACCGGTGGTCTCGGCGCGAATTCCATTGCGCGGTGCGCGAAGCCGACCCCGCGCAGTGGCAGGCGCTGAGCGACCGGGTGCGGGCGGGCGGCGCGGTGGCCGTACGGGACGCGGGCTTCACCGAGATCGCTCCGGGTTCGCTGACGGTGATCGCGGTGCCGCCCGAGGCCTGGTGATCCGCTCGCCGGACCGGTGACGAGGCCGCGGTGGATTCTCGCCGGATGGGCGCGGCTCTGCGCACCGCCCACCCTCATCATCGCCAGACCTTTCCGGCCGATCGTCGCCAGAATTCCGGCCGATCGGTGGGCCCCACTCGGATCGGCCGCGTCCCCACAAGCCAGGCGGCGCGCCTTCGCGGCCCGCGTGACCGATCCGATGTCCGGTTCCGTGCGGGCGATGTGGGTCGGTCGGACAAACCCGGCGCATGTGGGCCAAGATGGAGCGCGTGCCGCAACCGGATCCCGATCTGCTCATCGATTTCACCGACGTGACCGTCCGACGCTCGGGGCACACCCTCGTCGGTCCGGTCACCTGGCAGGTCGAGCTCGACGAACGCTGGGTCGTGCTCGGCCCGAACGGCGCGGGCAAGACCTCCCTGCTGCGCATGGCCGCCGCCGAGATGCACCCGACCTCGGGCACCGCCCACCTGCTCGGCGAGGTGATCGGCAAGGTCGACGTCAACGAGCTGAAGCCGCGCATCGGCCTCTCCTCCGCGGCGCTGGCCAATCGCGTGCCGCTGGACGAGAAGGTCAGCGACCTCGTGGTGTCCGCGGGGTACGCCGTCCTCGGCCGCTGGCGCGAGCGCTACGACGACGTCGACACCGACCGCGCCATCGACATGCTGGAAAGCCTAGGCGCCGAACATCTTTCCGACCGCACCTACGGCACCCTGTCCGAAGGGGAGCGCAAGCGGGTGCTCATCGCCCGCGCCCTGATGCCCGACCCGGAACTGCTGCTGCTCGACGAACCGGCGGCCGGTCTCGACCTGGGCGGTCGCGAGGAACTGGTCGAGCGCCTCGGCGATCTCGCCGCGGACCCCGAGGCGCCCGCCATGGTACTGGTCACCCACCACGTGGAGGAGATCCCGCCCGGCTTCACCCACGGCCTGCTGCTCAACGAGGGCGAGGTCGTCGCGCAGGGCCTGCTCACCGACGTGCTCACCTCGGAGAACCTCAGCGACGCCTTCCGCCAATCCATCGCCCTCGACCGCGTCGACGGCCGCTACTTCGCCCGCCGCGCCCGCCGCGCGGGGAAGCATCGCTCGCGCTAGTTCGGACAGCACGCGCGCCGCAGCCGGCCTGGCCGTGGGCCGGCCGACAGACGCGAACCGAGCGCACGTTCGGCGTCTGCGCCCGATCGCGGTGATCGCGTTCGAGAGGCGCGAACCGAGCGGGCGTGTCAGGTCGCTCGTCTGCCTGCGCTGCGGGCGAGACGCGGGCTGGGGACGCCGCGAACCAAGCGCCCGTTATGGTGCAGGTGTGAGTGAGACAACGACGTCGGCTGACGCTCAGCCGCAGGAACCCTCGCCCCCGAAGGACGCGTCCACGGTGATGCTGGTGCGCGACGGGGCGGACGGTCCCGAGGTGTTCCTGCAGCGACGAGTCGGGGCGATGGCCTTCGCCGCGGGCATGACGGTGTTCCCGGGCGGTGGCGTCGATCCCGCCGACAGCACCGTCGAGATCGACTGGGCGGGTCCGGATCCGGCCTGGTGGGCCGAGCGGTTCGCGACCACCGAACCGCGCGCGAAGGCGTTGGTGTGCGCGGCGGTCCGGGAGACCTTCGAGGAATGCGGCGTGCTGCTCGCGGGCCCGACGGCCGACACCGTTGTCGGCGACACGGCCCCGTACCGCGAGGCGCGCGGCAAGCTCGAGCGCCGCGAACTCTCCCTCGCCACCTTCCTGGCCGAGGAGAAGCTGGTGCTGCGCGCGGATCTGTTGCGGCCGTGGGCGAATTGGATCACCCCGGTCATCGAGCCGCGCCGCTACGACACCCACTTCTTCGTCGCCGTCCTGCCGCAGGGCCAGCTGGCCGACGGCGCGACCACCGAGGCCGCCGAGGTCCACTGGCGCACCCCGGCCGAGGCACTGGACCGCTGGCGCGCGGGCACCGACATCCTGCTCCCGCCGACCTGGTCCCAGCTGGACGCGCTGGGCCGCTTCGCCTCCACGGCGGAGATCTTCGCGGCCGAGCCGGTCATCGACGCGATCATGCCGGAGTTCACCGATGTCGACGGCACCAAGATGCTGAGCTTCCCCGACAACGACCGCTACTTCGCGGACCTGCCCGAAGCGGGCAAGCTCAAGGGTTCCGCCCGTCGGTAGTGGCTCTGCAGATACCTAGCAGTGGGCTACCAGCGCTGCGGGGCCGTCCCAACACCTTCGCGAGATCGCAGGCATGCGGGCCGTCCCCAACCTCTGCGAGCGTCGCCGGGCTGCGGGGCGCGAGGCGGCAGAGCTGGGCGCTTATCCAACCCCTGCGGCGCGCACGGGAATGCGGGGTGCCGCGGCGGCGGAAGGTAGCGTGCGTGCCATGGCCGAATTCGTGACCTTGGAGCTGCCGGAAGGTGAGGGCGCGCGGGGCGTCGCCGTCCTGCGGATCGCTCGTCCGCCGATGAACCCGCTCAACGTTCAGGTGGTGCGGGAGGTGGCCGAAGCCGCGGCGGCGGTGGCGGCGGATCCGCGGGTCGCGGCCCTCGTCGTGTACGGCGACGAGCGCGTGTTCTCCGCGGGTGACGACGTGGCCGAGCTGGCCGCCCTGAACGCCGACCAGGCCCAGGCCATGGCCGCCGACGTGCAGTCCGCGCTGGGGTGCCTGGCCAAGGTTCCGCAGCCGACCGTCGCCGCGATCAGCGGGTACTGCCTCGGCGCCGGGCTGGAGCTCGCACTCGGCGCCGACCGCCGCGTCATCGGCGACAACGTCAAGCTCGGCCTGCCGCAGATCCACGCCGGCCTCATCCCGCTCGCGGGTATCCGGCGGCTCTCGCTGCTGATCGGTCCCGGCCCCGCCAAGGATCTCGTCTACACCGGACGTTTCGTGGAGCCGGACGAGGCGCGCGCACTCGGCCTGGTCGACGAGGTAGTAGCCCCCGACGACGTCTTCGCCGCCGCGCTGCGCTGGGCCGAACGCTTCACCGACGGCCCCGCCCGCGCGCTGGCCGCGGCCAAGGCGGTATTCGAGGCGGGCCCGCACGGTCTGGACCGCGCCCGCACCGAATGGGCAGGGTTGTTCGCCACCGAGGACCGCCGGATCGGCACCGAATCCTATGTAGCCGACGGCCCGGGTTCCGCGGCCTTCGTCGGTCGCTGACCCCTTTCGCGACCCGTGCCGAACGCGTCGTAGCACAGGGCTGAAGGCGGCCGCCCGCACACAGACCGATCGGTTCGATAGGGGTGTGCCAGGAGATTGCCCTGATAGGAACATGTTCTCATTTGGCCGTCGGTCCAGCACTCCGCGAGAAGCCCGGGCCGACAGCGGGCTTCATCTGGGGATTTATGTAGGCTAGGCGACCATGACGGTACGTCCCGACGACCCCGCGCCGAACCCGCATGCCACCGAGGCCGAGGTCGAAGCAGCGCTGAAGGATACGAAGCTCGCCCAGGTGCTCTACCACGACTGGGAAGCGGAGACCTATGACGACAAATGGTCCATCTCCTATGACGAGCGCTGTATCGAATACGCCCGCGGCCGCTTCGACGCCGCGGTGGGCCCCGCGCCGCTGCCCTACGAGAAGGCGCTCGAGCTCGGCTGCGGCACGGGCTTCTTCCTGCTGAACCTGATGCAGGGCGGCGTCGCCAAGTCCGGCTCGGTCACCGACCTCTCGCCTGGCATGGTGAAGGTGGCGCTGCGCAACGCGGAGAACCTGGGCCTGGACGTGGACGGCCGAGTCGCCGACGCCGAGACCATCCCCTACGACGACGACACCTTCGATCTGGTCGTCGGTCACGCCGTGCTGCACCACATCCCGGATGTGGAGCTGGCGCTGAAGGAGTGCCTGCGGGTGCTCAAGCCCGGCGGTCGCTTCGTCTTCGCCGGTGAGCCGACCACCGTGGGCAACTTCTACGCCCGCTGGCTCGGCCGCATCACCTGGAAGGCCACCACCTCGGTCACCAAGCTGCCCGCGCTGGCGGGCTGGCGTCGCCCGCAGGAGGAGCTCGACGAGTCCTCGCGCGCCGCGGCGCTGGAGGCGGTCGTCGACCTGCACACCTTCGATCCCCGCGACCTCGAATCGATGGCGCGGTCCGCGGGCGCGGTCGAGGTCAAGGCGAGCACCGAGGAATTCGCCGCCGCGCTGTGGGGCTGGCCGGTGCGCACCTTCGAGGCGGCCGTGCCCGCCGAGAAGCTCGGCATGGGCTACCGGATGGCGATGTACCGCGCCTGGCTCGGACTGAGCTGGGTGGACGAGAACATCATGCGCCGCGTGGTGCCGCGCCAGTTCTTCTATAACGCCATGATCACCGGCGTGAAGCCGGGCGCGTCCGCCAAGTAGGTGGGCTACCGCTTCGGTCGCGCGGACATCGCCTTCCTCGCCTCCGCGACAGGGCGTGCCGCGCTGGCCGAGGTGGACCGGCTGGAACTGTCCCCCGCGACGCACCTGCGCGACTTGGAGCGGGTGCGTCGCGACAACGGGGAGCACGCCGCCGCCCTCGTGGAGACCGTGCGGCTGCGCAGGAAGGCCGCCGCCAAACTGCACGGCGCGGGGGAGTGGCTGTTCACCGACGACGCGCTACAGCAGGCGACGCCGACCACGGTCGCCCGGCACCGGGCGGCCCGGCTCGCCGGACGGGCCGTGCACGACGTCACCTGTTCCATCGGCGCCGAACTCGCCGAGCTGGCCGAGGTGTGCCCGGCCGTCGTCGGCAGCGACCTGGACGAGGTGCGGCTGGCGATCGCCGCGCACAACCTCGGTGCGCGGTGGTGGCCGCTGTCCGGTACCGCGACCGGGAATGTCTTGCTGGCCAAGGCCGATGCTCTCGTGCCGAGCAGTACCGGCACGGTGATCATCGCCGATCCGGCACGCCGCTCGGACGGTCGCCGCACCCACGACCCGGCCAAGTTGCAGCCTCCGCTGCCCGACCTGCTCGACGCCTACGCGGGTCGCGACATCGCCGTGAAGTGCGCGCCCGGACTGGATTTCGACCGGCTCGGCTGGTCCGGCGAGATCGAGGTGGTCTCGCTGGACGGCGCGGTGCGCGAGGCGTGCCTGTGGTCGGCGGGCCTGGCCGAATCCGGCGTGACCCGTCGCGCCACGGTGCTGAGCGCACGTGGCGCGCCGGAAGTCCTCACCGACGCCGAGCCGGACGAACTGCTCGAGCGGCCGCCCGGCGACTGGATCATCGATCCCGACGGCGCGATCGTCCGCGCCGGTCTGGTCCGGCACTACGCCGCGAGACACGGCCTGTGGCAACTGGATCCGCATATCGCCTACCTCACCGGTGACGCCGTCCCCGAGGGTGTCCGCGGCTTCCGCATAGAGGACCGGCTCGAGCTACGCGAGAAGACGTTGCGCCAGGAGCTGGCCCGCCGCGACTGCGGGGCGCTGGAGATCCTGGTGCGCGGCGTCGACGTCGACCCGGACGCGCTGCGCAAACGCCTCAAGCTCAGGGGCAGCGTCCCCTATACATTGGTGATCACCCGAATCGGCCGCGCCGCCGCGGTGTTCCTGTGTACGGCGCACGTCTAGGACTCCAGCTTCTTCACGATCCGCTGCACCGTCAGCCAGGTGCGGGTGGTGATGTCCTTGCCGTAGGTCTTGTCCAGCCAGGCCATGAAGTCCGGGGTCTTCGGGGTGCTGTTGTCGATGACGGTGAGAAACGCGCGCGCCTCGGCGTCGTAGCCGATGATCCGGGTCAGCTCGTCACCGGCGTCCGGATGCTCGACCTTCGGACGCTGGTCTTTGAAGAAGGTGACCGTGAGGTACGAGCCCCGCTCGTGGGTGAGGCCCTCGAACGGGTCGCGATCGAGCAGTTCGCGCAGTTCCTCATAACTGCGCACGATGGTCCCGCCCGGAATCCCCAGTTCGCGGTTCAGCGCCTCCTGGATTCGATCCTCCAGCGCCGCCGCGTCGTCGTCGGCGCAGCGGAACACCACGTTGCCGCTGGACAGGATGGTCGCGACCTTCTCGAAGCCGAGCCCTTCGAACACCGCGCGCAACTTCTCGTTGCGCATGTTCGGGTTGGACGGCATGATCCCGCGCAGCAGCGCCGCGTACCTGTTCATGCCGACGACCGTACTCGAGCGGACCGACGACTTCCGTCGAACTACGCCTGCTGGGTGACGCCGTTCTTCTTGCGTTCGATGTCCTCCAGCGCGGCGATGTACTTCGCCCGCTCCTCGGCGCCCGCCTCCCAGGTGGCCTTGCGGTTCTTGACCACCTTGGCCGGCGCGCCGACGGCGATGCTGTAGTCCGGGATCTCGCCCTTGACCACCGCGTGCGCGCCGAGCACGCAGCCGCGGCCGACCCGGGTCTCGCGCAGCACGGTCACCTTGGCGGCGATCCACGTGTCGGGGCCGATGCGGACGGGGCTCTTCACGATGCCCTGGTCCTTGATGGGCAGCGTGATGTCGTCCATCTTGTGGTCGAAGTCGCAGATGTAGCACCAGTCGGCGACCAGGGTCGATTCGCCGATCTCGATGTCGAGGTAGGTGTTGACGACGTTGTCCTTGCCGAACACCACCTTGTCGCCGATGCGCAGCGAGCCCTCGTGGCAGCGGATGGCGTTGCCGTCGCCGATGTGCACCCAGCGACCGATCTCCATCCGGCTCAGCTCGGGGGTCGCGTGGATCTCGACACGGCGGCCGAGGAACACCATGCCGCGCAGCACGATGTGCGGGTTCGCCAGCTTGAACTTGAACAGCCGGTAGTAACGGACCAGATACCAGGGCGTGTAGGCGCGGTTGGCGAGCACCCAGCGCAGCGACGCCATGGTCAGAAATCGCGCCTGCTGCGGATCCCGGCGGCGCGAACCCCGCCACCGCGAGCGCAACGGTGCGCCCCACATGCTCGTCACGAACCGTTCTCCCGTCGTGTTCCTCGGGACCGGCGACCCGAGGGGCTGTCTTTGGCTACACAGCGTACTTTCGCGCGCTCACGCCCCCGGCTCTACCCTCACGTTCGCCCGGCGAGGGGTTCGCCCGGCGAACTTGCCGTGCCGGAGGCGCGGCCGATCGGGCGCAGGCTAGTCTTGCGAGCGGCCACCGACCAGAGGGGAGAACAGCAGGTGCGAACCGGTAGCGTGCGGGCTGTCGCCACACAGCCGCGATCCCGGGTGCGTGCGGTGGCCGCGCTGGCCGCCATGGGCGCGCTCGCCCTGACCGCCTGCGGCACCGACGTCGACGACATCACCGTGGGTCCCGGGAAGGGTTGGCCCGCCGCGCACCACGACGGTCGCAACAGCGGCGTCAGCCCCGTGACCGGCGCCCGCTCGCTGACGTTGAGCTGGTCCAGGCCCGCCGCAGGTCCCATCGAGCAGCCGGTCGTCATCGGCGCCGAGGGCCAGCTGTTCCTGACCACCCGCACGCCCAACGGTTGCGCCATCCTGTCGTTGCAGATGCCGACCGGCCGCAAGCGGTTCTGTGATGTGCTCGGCCCCAACGCGATCTCCTCGCCCGCCGCGGTGGACGGCGCGAGCAACGTCTACGTCGGCGACGACGGCGCGGTGAACTCCTACAACTACCTCGGTCAGCCGCGCTGGCGCACTCCCGTTGCCGGCGTGCCGGTTTCGGTGCAGTTCACCGGTGACAGCCGACTGCTCACCATCACCCAGTCCGGCCAGGTGGACGTGCTCGACCGGCAGACCGGCCTGCGGACCGTGCCGACCGTCCAGCTGCTCGGCGAGCCCGACTTCCTGGAGCACCCCGACCTGATCCGCCCCGCCTCTGGCCAGGGTCTCGACGACTGCGGCACCGGCGGCCCGCAGTGCCCGGTCGCGAACATCTCGGCGATCGAGCAGTCCACCGGCCGCTTCTACGTCACCGTGTGGCAGCCCGGTTCGGCGAACGCGGCGCTGGTCGCTCTGCGCTACGCCGACAACAAGATTCAGCAGGAGTGGCGCGCGGAGGTACTGACCGAGGGCAGCGCCACCGGTCCCGCGCTGTCCGCGGACGGCGGCACCGTCTACGTCGGCGACAACACCGAGCGGCTGATCGCCGTCGACACCGCCGACGGGCGCGTCAAGTGGGTGCGGCCGCTGGGATTCACCCCGAGCGGCGGGATCTCGGTCTCCGCCGAGGGTCTGATCATCCCGGCGGGCGACGAGGGTTACCTGCTCGCCCTGCGCGACACCGGCGAGACCGCCGAAACCGTCTGGGAGCGCAAGGATCTGGCGCTGCGCGGCGTGCCGGTGCAGACCGCGGGCGGCACCGGCTACACCGCAGCGGCGATCGGCGAGGGCCTGAGCCTGATCACTTTCGACACCGCCAGCGGCGACACCATCGACTCCGATGTGCTGCCCGGCGCGAAGGGCAGCACCACCGGCACCTCGGTCGGCGCCGAGGGCGAGGTGGTGCTGGCCACGCGGATCGGCGAGGTCTTCGTCTTCAAGCCGGAGTAAGCGCCGCTTTCACGGAGCGATCCGCCGGTCTTCGGACGTACTGCGCCCGTCAGATCGGGTTGTTCGGATCCCGTTCCGGCAGCGGACGTTCCACGATGACCGGCCTGCCGAGCGGATTGCGCACCCGGCGTTTGGCTTCCGAGTACACCTGCGCGGTCTCCGCGGCGACCACGTCCCACGCGAAGTCCTCGGTCAGTCGCTCGCGCGCGGCGTAGGCGCGGTCCTGCGCGGCGGCGGGGTCGTCCAGCGTGGCGCGCACCGCCTCCACCAGACCGTCCACGTCGGCGGGTTCGAACGAGGCGCCGGTGACGCCGTCGATGACCGCTTCGCCGAGCCCGCCCGCCGTGGAGGTGATCAGCGGGGTGCCCGCCGCGGCCGCCTCCAGCGCGACGATGCCGAACGGCTCGTAGCGGCTCGGCAGCACGATGGCGTCGGCGCCGTGCAGCCAGCCGAGCAGTTCCTGGTGACCGAGCTGACCGGCGAAGGTCACCGCGCGCGCGACGCGATGCACCCGAGCCCGTTCCCGCAGCCATTCGAACTGGGTTCCGACGCCCGCGACGGTCAGCGTGGTGCCGGGGTGGGCGCGGCGGATGCGCGGCAGGGCGGCGATGGCGTCCTGCACGCCCTTCTCGTATTCCAGTCTGCCGACGTACAGCAGCCGCGGCGGGCCGGAACGCGGTGCGCGCGGCCGGAAGGTCCAGGCGCCCACGTCGATGCCGTTGCGAATGACCGTCATCGGGATGCGCTCGGGACCGTAGAGGCGCTGCACCTCGTCCTGCATCGAGGTCGAGCAGGTGATCAGCGCGTCGGATTCGTTGGCGAGCCACCATTCGACCGAGTGGACCTGCTTGTTGACCTTGCCCGCGACCCAGCCGCTGTGGCGACCCGCCTCGGTGGCATGGATGGTCGAGACCAGCGGCACGTCGTAGTACTCGGCGAGTGCGATGCCGGGATGGGCGACCAGCCAGTCGTGCGCGTGCACGACATCCGGTGTCCAGCCGTCGCCGATGCCCGGCTTACCGAGCGCGACGCCCGCGCGCACCATCGCGTGGCCCATGGCCAGCGTCCAGGCCAGCATGTCCTCGCCGAAGTCGAAGCAGGGCGGATCCTCGGCGACCGCGACCACCAGCACGCCGTCCTCGATGAACGAATGCGTCGGGTGGGTGGCGGAATCGGTGCCGGACGGGCGGCGGGACAGAACGACCACTTCGTGGCCCGCCGCGGCGAGCTCGGTCGCGAGGTGATGCACGTGCCGACCCAACCCACCGACCACAACCGGTGGGTATTCCCACGACACCATCAAGATCTTCATGCATGTCCTTCATAGGCAGGGCCGTCTGCGGTCGGGCCTTGCGGGGCCTGGCCCAGGTTCCCGGCGGGCTCGGCACTGGGGAGCCGTCGCGCATCCAATCCGGGGAAGAATCCGTCGGCCGCGTACCATCCTGCCGCCAACTGCCGCGCTTTGGCGACTTGACCCGCGCCGACCGCCGCCGCGATCTCCCGCACGGCATGCGCGTGCTGGTGGGCCCGCTCCCGCGCGTAGCCCGCCGCGGAGTCCTTGCTGACCATGAACGCCCAGTCGCTGGACACCGTCAGGATCGCCTCGCGCAGCAACTGATCCGCGACCGGATCGCGCAGCGCGGAGGTGGTTCCCGCGCGCATCTTGTCCAGGGTGTCCAGCGCCAGCCGCACTACCTCGTCGTTGAGCTCGACCAGATCCCGCACCTGATCACCGGCCCAGACCCGCCAGTCCTTGCCGGAACCCCAGGACGAATCGGTCAGCTGGACGGGCTCACCCACGAAGCCGCGTTCGCGCGCGTCGGCCAGGGTGCCGACGGTGACGCCCGCCTCGGGCAGCGCGCGCAGGACCTGGGCCAGCCACTGCGGGCCCTCGTGCCACCAGTGCCCGAACAGCTCGGTGTCGAAGGCGGCGACGACGAGCGCGGGACGACCGATGCGTTCGGATTCGGCGACCAGTCGATCGCGCACGGTGCGCACGAAGTCGTCGACGTCGCGGACCACCGCCGCGGCCGCCAGCTCCGGGTCGTACGGGGCCTTGTCGGGCCCGGCGACCGTCTTGCCGGTGACGCGGGCGGGTTTGAGACCTGTCGCGTGGTCGTAGTGATGAAAGTCACGGTAGGCCGCCTGGCCGGGATAGCCGGACTTCGGTGACCACACCCGGTAGCTCACCTGCAGATCGCGCCCGAACGCCACCACGTCGGAGTCGCGCACCGGGCGGCCGAGGCTGCTGTCGCCGCGGAGCGCGGGTCCGTCGACCATGAAATGCGTCACACCGGCGGCGGCGTAGCCGACCTCCATGCCCGGCGAGTATCCGCACTCCGGCGCCCAGATGCCGGTGGGGGTGTGGCCCCAGCGCTGGCGGGCGTCGGCGAGGCCCTCGCGCAACTGGAAGGCGCGCAGCCGCGGGTCGAGCAGCGGCTGGAACGGATGGGCCAGGGGCCCGCCGAGCAGTTCGATCGTCTGCGCGTCGACGAGTTCGCGCCAGACCGGCGCCGCGCCGTGTCGCCAGCGCAACTCGAACTCGGCGAGCGCCGCGGCGGCGAGCCGGTGCTCGTGCCTGCCGAGTGCGACATTGCCCGCCATGGCGGCCTCGTCCGCGCGCAGTTGCCAGTTGCCGAGCCAGTGGTGCATGCCCGCCAGGCAGTGCGGGTCGTCCAGCTGGGCCGCGAGCACCGGCGTGATGCCGAGGCTGAGCAGATGTGAACGCCCTTCCGCCGCAAGGGTTCTCAGCACCTCGACGACCGGAAGATAGGACGCTGCCCAGGACTGGTAGAGCCATTCCTCGCCGACCGGCCAGCGGCCGTGATGGGCCAGCCACGGCAGATGGGAGTGCAGGACCAGGGTGAACTGGCCGGGTACCGCGTTGTCGGTCAACGTTTCACCGCGATGGCCACGAGGTCGAGGCTGGCGTCGATGTCCTCGGTGATCAGGTCGAAGTCGTCGATGGAGACCGCGGCGACGTCGGCGGTCAGCTCGGCGGGCCACGGCTCGCCCGCGAGCGCCCGCTCGATCTGCGCGTCGATGAACGAGCCACCGTGCTTGGCGTCCAACGCTTTCAGCGTCGCGCCGTGGTGCACGCCGGTCATCAGCGCGACCTCGAAACCGGCCTCGACGAGCAGTTCGGTGAGTTCGTCCGCGTTCAGCTCGCGGGTGTGGAACGGGTTGAGCGGGGTGTCGCGGCCGGGCGAGAAGGTGATCCGGTTGGGCGTGCTGATCAGCAGCTCGCCGCCGGGCCGCAGCACCCGAAGGCATTCCCGCAGGAACTGGCTCTGGTCCCAAAGGTGTTCGATGACTTGGAAATTCACCACGACATCGACGGAGGCGTCGTCGAGCGGCAGGGCGGCGAGGTTGCCCTGGATCATCTCCACGCGCGGGTAGCGCGCGCGCACGTGCGCGACCGCGCTCGCGTCGTAGTCGAGACCGATCACCTTGGTGGCCACTCCGGCGATCATGTCGGCGCCGTAGCCTTCGCCGGAACCCGCTTCCAGCACGGTCTTTCCGGCGCACCGGTCGAGCAGCCGGGCGTAGACGATCTCGTGCCTGCGGAACCAGTAGTTCTCCTCGGCGATGCCGGGGACGGTGCGCTCGCCGGTCAGCGGCAATGGTTCGACGGCACCGGCGTTTTCCGCAGTTATGACCCTCGGGTCGCCCACTGCGGCAGGGATCACAGCCTCGCTCATCACACCGACGTTACTGGTAAGGGTCGCGCACGATATCGCCCGGACCGGTGTATTGAGAGAGAAGCCACTAAGTTACCCATGAGTAACTTAACGTAGGGTAGTGTCACGCCCTGAGCTACCTCAACAGGACGTACGGCCCAGCTCGTGCGACCGCCAGATACACGCCCCCAGAACAGGAGGTCGACGAAGACCGATGCCGAACATCGTCGTACTCATCAAGCAGGTTCCCGACACCTGGTCCGAGCGCAAGCTGTCCGATGGTGACTACACCCTGGACCGCGAGGCCGCGGACGCCGTCCTCGACGAGATCAACGAGCGCGCCGTCGAAGAGGCGCTGCTGATCAAGGAAGCCCAGGGCGGTGAGGTCACCGTGCTGGCCGCCGGTCCGGACCGCGCCACCGAGGCCATCCGCAAGGCGCTGTCGATGGGCGCCGACAAGGCCATCCACATCAACGACCCGGCGATCCACGGCTCCGACGCCGTGCAGACCGCGTGGGTGCTGGCCAGCGCGCTCGGCCAGGTCGAGGGTGTCGAGCTCGTCATCGCCGGTAACGAGGCGACCGACGGCCGCGCCGGTGCGGTGCCGGCGATCATCGCCGAGTACCTGGGTCTGCCGCAGCTGACCCACCTGCGCAAGCTGTCCGTCGACGGCGACAAGATCACCGGCGAGCGCGAGACCGACGAAGGCGTCTTCAAGCTGGAGGCGACCCTCCCCGCCATCGTCTCGGTCACCGAGAAGATCAACGAGCCGCGCTTCCCGTCCTTCAAGGGCATCATGGCGGCCAAGAAGAAGGAAGTTCAGGTCTTCACGCTGGCCGATCTGGGCGTCGACCCGTCGACCGTGGGTGTCGCCAACGCGGGCACCACCGTCACCGCGTCCACCCCGAAGCCCCCGCGCACCGCGGGCGAGAAGATCGCGGACGAGGGCGACGGCGGCACCAAGATCGCCCAGTACCTCATCGGTCAGAAGATCATCTGATCCGCCCGGCTGACGAGACTTCCTAGGAGAGAACACAAATGGCTGAAGTACTTGTGCTCGTCGAGCACGCCGACGGTGCGATCAAGAAGGTCAGCACCGAACTGCTCACCGCCGCCCGCACCCTGGGCACCCCGGCCGCCGTCGTGCTCGGCGCCGCGGGCACCGGCGAGAAGCTGGCCGACGCGCTGGCCGCCGCGGGCGCCGAGAAGATCTACATCGCCGAGTCCGACGATGTGGACAACTTCCTGGTGACCCCGAAGGTCGACGTGCTGGCCGGTCTGGTCGAGTCGGTGTCCCCGGCCGCCGTGATCGTCGCCGCCTCCGCCGAAGGCAAGGAGGTGTCGGGCCGCCTCGCCGCCCGCATCGGCTCCGGCCTGCTGGTGGACGTCATCGGCGTGAACGCCGACGGCTCCGCCGTGCACTCCATCTTCGGTGGCGCCTTCACCGTCGACGCCAAGGCCAACGGCGACGTGCCGGTCATCTCGGTCCGCCCGGGTGCGGTCGAGGCCGTGGCGCAGGCCGGCGCGGGCGAGAAGGTGACCGTCGAGGTCCCCGCGCAGGAAGAGGGCGTCGTCAAGGTGACCTCGCGCGAGCCGGTCGTCGCCGGTGACCGTCCGGAGCTCACCGAGGCGAACATCGTCGTCTCCGGTGGTCGCGGTGTCGGCTCGGCCGACAACTTCGCGGTCGTCGAGGCGCTGGCCGACTCGCTCGGCGCGGCCGTCGGCGCCTCGCGCGCCGCCGTCGACTCGGGCTACTACCCGGGCCAGTTCCAGGTCGGTCAGACCGGTAAGACGGTCTCGCCGCAGCTGTACATCGCCCTCGGCATCTCCGGCGCCATCCAGCACCGCGCCGGCATGCAGACCTCGAAGACCATCGTCGCGGTCAACAAGGACGAAGAGGCCCCGATCTTCGAGATCGCGGACTACGGCATCGTCGGCGACCTGTTCAACGTCGCCCCGCAGCTCACCGAGGCGGTCAAGGCCCACAAGGGCTGAGAAACCCTCGGCGCGTAGCCGTTACGAACGGCCCCGGCTGGAAACAGCCGGGGCCGTTCGCGTTTCAGGTGCGGTGCTGGTGCCCGGGTTCCGCGATGCGCTACCGTGTGCCGGTCCGGCTCGGCGGGTGCAGGGGGTGCATGGAAATCAACGACAATGGTGGTCTGCCAACAGGATTCATGTCCGAAATGCCCGACGATGGTGGACTTCCGATCACCGCTCGGCAGGAACAGTTCAGTCTCGCATTCGTGCGTATGGTCGCCGCTGCCGCGGGTTGTTCCATCAAGAGTCACGAAACCGACTACGACGGCGTCGATATCACGATCGTGGCCTCGCGCGAGTACGCGAGATTCTATTGCCCCGAGTTCGAGCTGCAGCTCAAGTGCACTACGCAACACAGTCGGCTCAAAGCGGATCATTTGGCTTGGCCTCTGGACAAGGGGCCGTTCCTGAAACTGGTGAGCCCGAAGCGGTTCGTTCCGGCCCTGCTCGGCGTCCTGCTCATACCGGAGGAGCCTGATCAGCTGCTCGATCTGTCGGAGGACGGTCTGACCAGCTCCAGCCGCATGTACTGGGAATACGCCGCGAAGCTCGGCGGAATAGCGGACGGCAAGTCCAGCACGACAGTTCACCTACCCAGAAGTAACCTGTTCGATGTAGTCGGGCTCCAAGAGATCATGCACAGAATCGGCGAAGGAGGCCAGTGGTGAAGGACATCCCTGTCGGCGACCTTCACGACATAGCACTCGCCTTGTCGCCACCGGCTGTGTCGCAGTACCTTGCCGCGCACGATTGGGAACTCGAGGCGCGGGTCCAAGACGTGAAAGAGATCTGGCGGCTTCCGGGTGAGGACGGCCTGCTGGGCCGAATAATGTTGCCCTTGGCAACCGACTACGTCGACTTTCCTCGGCGCTTCCGGGAAACGATGCAAGCGCTCGCGACCATCTACGACTGGGATCCGGCGCAACTTGTCGAACGCATCGCCGCCGCACGTGCCGACCTGTTCTTCGTGCGACTCGACCAGGAAATGATCGACGGCACGATCCCGTTCCGGCAGGCGGAAACGACTTTGGAAGCCCTGTTCCGGATGATGAAGGCCGCCGCCACGACCGCGGACGATCCGACCCATTCCCACCGAGGTCGTAGATCGGCCACCGTGACGGAATTCCTCGAGGAGAATATCCGGCTGGGACATACCAAACGGGGCAGTTTCGTGTTCACCGTCGTATCGCGCCTCGGCGATGTAATGCCTACCGAGACAACTGGACTGCCGCAAGTTCCGTTTCCGCGTGCGGCGATGGCGACGCTCGCCAAGGGCTTGCAATCGACGCGCACCCTGGCCTTGCGCTGGGACGATCGCGCCTTGGAGCGCGCCGGTGAGCTGGGATTGAGTGCCAATTTGGTGGAATCGGTCTTGGAGCTCACGCAGCCGCAGGACTTACGTGCATTGGACCTGTCGTTCGATTGGGCAGCCGGCGAGCCGGCGCCGGTGCTGGAAAGTTCTCGAATCGTCATAGATCGCGATGCGATGGCGGGGTTGTCGCGCGTGCGTGAGCGCTTGGTTCGGAATGAGGAGCCACCGCGGCACGAAGCATTGCTCGGTGTCGTGCGGACGCTCAACCGCGACGATTTCGCCGACGGGGACGAGGAGGCCACAAGCATCGTCTTGTCCACGCATGTGGACGGTCGCCTGCGGAACGTGCACGTCCCGCTGGCTGGGACAGACTACGAATGGGCGATCGCTGCGCACCAGTCCAAGCGACCGATCGTCGTGGCGGGGGACTTGGCGTTCGAACGCGGAGCTTGGCGGCTGACCGGCGAAATAACCGTCGACCGGAGACTCTAGGATCGATCGACGTGACACCGACGGCGTCCGTGTGGCTCAGGTGCGGTGGAGGGTGGTCAGGAGGGTCGTGAGGATGGGGGAGCGGCGGGCGTCGTCGCGGAGGACGGCGCAGACGGGGATGCGCAGGCGGTGTTCGGCGAGTTGCAGGACGACGAGTCCTTCGGTGGGGCTCTGGGCGTAGAGGACGGTCCACGCTTCGGGGCGGTTGATCAGCTCCATGGTGGCGGTGTGGTCGGGCGGGATGGGCGGGCCGAAGGTGGGGCCGACGGGCAGGTCGGCGAAGGCGCTGCGAATGATGTTGTGCAGCAGCACCTGTTCCTGTTCGGGCGGCAGCAGCAGGGGGTAGGAGCTGAGGTCGTTGAGGGTGACGGTGTCGCGGGTGGCCAGCGGATGACCGCTCGTGGTGGCGATCACGAGGTCCTCGACCCAGAGCTGTTCCACCATCAGGCCCGGCTGGTCGACACGCCCGCGGATCAGCGCGAGATCGCAGTCGCCGTCCGCGACGGCCGTGATGCGTTGGCGGAAGGGCTTGATCACGAATTCGATCTCCGCGTCCGGGTGCGCGGCGCGCGCGGCCGCGATGGCGGACAGCGAGCGGCTCGCGAAGGACATGTTGGCCGCCAACCGGATTCGCGGCCCGGAGGCGCGAACCGCCGCGCGGATGGCGGATTCCAAGCTCAACATCTGTTTAGCCAGGGGAAGTAGCCTTGTGGTCGCGTCGGTAGGGACGACAGCCCTGGTAGAACGCTCGAACAGCGGCACGCCGAGGTCGCGCTCGAGCCGCGCGATCTGATGACTGATCGCCGACTGCGAGATGAAACATCGGGCCGCGGCCCTGCTGAAGCTCAGTTCTTCGCAGACCGCGACGAAGTACGCCAGCTGCCGAAGCTCCACGACAAGCTCCTATTCATGAGCAATCCAGATAAGAGTCATCTTCATTATGCGCCGTAACCGGTGAAATATCTGCGTTCCCGATGACGGTTGGTAATGAGAGAAGGAGGCTGTCATGGAACACGCAGATGTGGTCGTCGTCGGATCGGGATTCGGGGGGCTGGCCGCCGCCAAACAACTCGCCAAGTCGGGTATCGACTTCGTACTCATTTCGAGCACGCCGGAGCACCTGTTCCAGCCGTTGCTCTACCAGGTCGCGACGGGTGTGCTGGCGTCGCACGAGATCGCGCCGCCCATCAAGTCGGTGCTGCGCAGGCACAAGGAAGCCGATGTGCGCCTCGGCGAGGTTGTCGCCATCGATCCCGACAAAGCGATCGTGACCTACGTCACCGACGGTGTGCGCCACGAGATTCGGTACGGCTCGCTGATCGCGGCCACCGGCGCGTCGCAGTCCTATTTCGGCCGTGACGATTTCGCCGAGAAGACTTTCGCCCTCAAGACCATCGACGACGCGAAACTGCTTCGCGCCCAGATCGAACGGGTCTTCGCCGAGGCCGCGACCGCGGACCCCGAGACCAAGAGCAGGCTGCTCAGCTTCGTGGTGGTCGGCGCGGGCGCGACCGGCGTGGAAGTCGCCGGTCAGCTCAAAGAGCTCGCGAAAAGGTACTACCACCAAGAGGTCTCGGTCAGCCTGGTGGAGGGCGCCGGAGAGGTGTTGCCGCCCTTCGGCGGTGGGCTCTCGGAGTACGCGAAGAAGTCGTTGACCGGAAGCGGCGTCGAGGTGCTCGTCGACACGTTCGTCACCGACATCGAACCGGGCAAGGTGACCGTCAAGGACAAGGCGGGCGTGGAGCGCAAGATCGGCGCCGAGACCGTGGTCTGGTCGGCGGGTGTGCAGGCGGGCGGGTTCGCGAAGATCCTGGCCGAGGCCACCGGCGTCGAGACCGACCGCGCCGGACGGCTGCTGGTCAACCCCGACCTCACCGTCGCCGGCTACGCCGACATCTACGCGATCGGCGACATGACCTCGCTCAACGGCTACCCCGGTCAGTCGCCGGTGGCCATGCAGGAGGGCAGGCACGCCGCCGACATCATCCGCCGCAAGAAGCAGCCCGGTACCCCGTTCAAGTACTGGGACAAGGGCAGCATGGCGGTGATCAGCCGGTTCAGCGCGGTGGTGAAGCTCAACGAGAAGATCACCTTCCGCGGCGTGATCGCCTGGGTCATGTGGCTCGCGGTGCACCTGCTGTACCTGGTGGGCTTCCGCAACCGCTTCGCGGCGGTGGCCTCGTGGCTGGTCGCCTTCATCGGCAGCGGCCGCCCCGGTTTCGACGAGGTGGAATCGACACCGACACAGGCGCGCGCACCCGAACGCGTCGCCGCCTGAGCGCACCCGAACGAATCGCACCGATGCCCGCGCATCGGTGCGATTGCCGTTTCCGGGCGCTGAAAGGTTGCCTAAGCAGGGGAAAGGCGACTCCACGACGCGTCGATGCTAACGGTGCGCGTCGGGTCGGTGAACCTTGGGTGTGACCGGCGTCTCGTTAACCTAGCCTGCATCGGCACGCAACTTCGAGGTTGCCCCGGCGCAGTGTCGGACTGGCTTCATCACGGATATGACTATTTCGTCCGTGCTGACAGCCCCGGCTCGACCGACGGACTCGGGGGTGGAACGGTCGCGCTATTCGCTGGTCGTCTCGTCCGACGCCGAGCACAGGGAGGCGGCGCAGCGGCTGCGCTACGGCGTGTTCGCCAACGAGCCGGGCTTCCGCATCCCCGACAACGGCACCGGGCTGGACGCCGACCGCTTCGACGAGCACTGCGACCACCTGCTGGTTCGCGACGACGCCACCGAGCAGTTCGTCGGCTGCTACCGGATGCTGCCGCCGGACAAGGTCGCCGCGGCGGGCGGGTACTACACGGCCACCGAATTCGACCTCGCCCAGCTGGATCCCGAGGGTCAGCGGATCGTCGAGATGGGCAGGGCCTGCGTGGTGCCGGACCACCGCAACGGCTCGGTGCTCACTCTCATGTGGGCGGGCATCCTGCACTACATCCAGCTCACCGGATACGAGTGGGTGATGGGCTGCGTGTCGGTGCCGATGCAGGACTCTCCGGCGGATCCGGCGGGCGTCAACGTGCGCGGTGTGCGGGACATGCTGCTCGGGCGACACGCCTCCGATCCGGAGCGGCGGGTGCACCCGCACCGTCCGGTGGTCGTCGACGGCAAGACGCTCGACGAGCTGACCCCGCCCGCGCGGCCCAAGCTGCCGCCGCTGCTGCGCGGCTACCTGCGCCTCGGCGCGGAGATCTGCGGCGAGCCCGCGCACGATCCCGACTTCGCGGTCGCCGACTTCGTCGCTCTGCTCGGCCTGGACACCATCAACACGAGGTACCTGGACCGACTACAGGGCGCTGCCGCGGCCCTCGACGGGGGGCGGTGAGGACCGTGGTCTTCGAGGCGCCGCCCGCACAGGCCGTGCACGCGTGGATGCCGTCGAGCCCCTGCGGGCCCGGTTGCATCGAGCCGATCGGTGAGATCGGCACGGCGCGGGTGGTCGCCCGCGCGCTCGGCGTCGCCGGGCTGCTGCTGACCTATCCGATGTGCCACCTCGCGACACCTGCGGGACGGCGCGAAAACCTACAGCGCGAATACGCGCGGATGCTGCTGCGCTGTCTCGGGATGCGACTGCGCGTGGTGGACAAGCGCATTCCCACCGATCCGGTGCCCGCCGAGCGCGCGATCGCCTCCCGCGTCGGCGCCGAACGCGCCGCGTCCGCGGCCGCCACCGCCGACGTCCGTTACGCCGATCGCGGCACCGGCGTGCTCGTGGTGACCGGGCACATCGGTTGGACCGACGTCGTCGCGCTGGCCGCGGTGCAGCCGCTCGGATTCGTCGCGCGCGCCGATCTGATCGACTGGCCGCTGCTCGGCGGGCTGGCGAAGCTGATGCGCGTCATCCCGATCGAACGCGAGCGGCTGCGCCAGCTGCCGGACATCGTCGGCCAGCTGGGCGCGCGCCTCGCCGCGGGCGAGCGTGTCGCCGTCTTCCCGGAGGGCACCACCTGGTGCGGCCGCGCGTACGGCACCATGCGGCCCGCACTGTTCCAGGCCGCGATCGACACCGGAACCTTCGTACAGCCCGTGCGGCTGCGCTACCTGGACGGGCACGGCGACCGCTGCACCGTCCCCGGCTTCGTCGGCGAGGATTCCTTCGGTGACTCGGCCCTGCGCGTGTTGCGTTCCCGCGGCATGATCGCCGAGATCGTCCTCGAGCCGCCGGAGTACCCGGGCCTGGACCGCAAGGATCTGGCCCGCCGCTGTGAGCTGGCCGTGCGCGGCGACGAACGCTCTCGGCACGGACTGAACGACACCCGGTGGATCGAGGCCACCGCGACCCGGGTGGAGGACCCGGCGCCCGCCGCCGAACCGACGGCGCCTGCCGCGGTCACCCACAGCGGCGTGGATCGGCGTGGACTGCGCAGCCGCGCGGTCGCGGTCTTCCGCGGTCGCGGGCGCGTGCCGGAGCATGCGCCGCGTGCCGAGACCGCATCCGACAGCGCACCCGCCTGAGCCCGCCGCGCGGCGAGCGACCCGTCGCTAACTCGCCTCGGCGAGTTCTAGCGTCCTGACGCTACGTTCCACGTCCGGCGGCAGCGTTCGCCGCTGTGCCAGAGCCCGAGGCAGGCGGCGAACGATCGCCGCGATCGTCAGCAGCGTCTCCGGTTCGCGCGTCGCTCGACGCAGCAGGTCTGCGGTCTCGGCCGCACACCGCCGCAGCGGCCGCCGCATCCAGACCACCAACGCGCTGTTGCGCCGTTCGGTCCGCTTGCGCCGGCTGTTGGGTGGGCGTTGCGCCGAGGGGTGGTGGTGGGCGCGGACGTCCGGCACATAGCAGAGGTGCCAGCCGCGGGCGGCCATGTCGAGCGAGAGCAACGTTTCCTCGCCACCGACGCCGAACAGCGGATTGAATCCGCCCGCTTGCAGGTACGCCTCCTTGCGGACGATCGCCGCGCAGGCGATGAAGCCGAGAACCGACGGGCCGGGCAGGCCGGGGAGGTGACCGAGCGGGCTGCGCGCCATCAGTTCGTTGACGGGATCCTCGCGCTGGTCCGCGCCGACGAGCGTGCGTCCCGCGACGAGGCCCAGCCGGGGATGTTCGTCCAGCAGCCGCTCGGCTTCCGGGATGGCGTCGGCGGCCCACCAGGAGTCGTCGTCGCTGAAGGCGACGTAGGGGGTCCGTGCCATCGCGACGCCGAGGTTGCGCGCCGCCGCCGCGAGATTGCGGGGCAGCCGGACGACTTCCACATCCGGAAAGGCCTCCGCCGTGCCCGCGGTGTCGTCGTCGGATGCGTTGTCCAGCACCACGATCGCGGGACTCGGGCGCAGTGCCCGCAACTCGGTCAAGGTGCGGGCCAGCTCGGCGGCGCGATTGCGGGTGGCGATGACGACGGTGGTGCGTGCCGTGCTCGGAGCTCGCGACGCGTCTCGGTAGTCGCTCTCCGGCAACACCGGCGTACTGGGGCCTACATCGGGGCCGGGCACAGGTGCACCACCTTCGTCTGGGTCATCTCGTCCAGCAGTTCGGGCCCGTAACCGAAGCCGGTTCCGCTGGCCCGACGGGGATGCGCCGCACCGCCGGGCGCTCCGCCGAACACCGCGTTGATCTTCACCGTGCCGACCGGCAGTTCCCGCCAGGCGCGTTGCGCGTTGGCCATCGACGGGGTGAGCACGGTCGCCGCGAGACCGTAATCGTCGTTCGCGGCCTCCCCGAGACCCTGTTCGAAGGTGTTCACCACGCGCACCGGCGCGACCGGACCGAACGTTTCCTCGCGCATGATCCGCATGCCGGGATCGCAGTGTGCCAGCACGGTGGCCGGATACCACGCGCCCGCGCCGTCCGGCATGGTTCCGCCGGTCAGCAGTTCGGCGCCGTCGTCGACCGCCTCGCGCACCTGGGCGTGCACCTGATCACGATGGCGCCGGTCGACCAACGGCGCCGCACGCCAGGACTCGGCCTCGGCGACCAGCGCCGCGAGAAAGGCCTCCGCGACGTCTTGGTGCACGAAGATCCGCTCGACGGACACGCAGATCTGACCGGCGTTGGCGAACGCGCCGAGCGCCGCCTGCCCGGCGGCCCACACGGGATCCACACCGGTGTCGACGACGAGCGCGTCGTTGCCGCCGTTCTCCAGCAGGGCCTTGGCGCCCGTGGCCGCAACGCTTTTCGCGATCGACCGTCCCGTGACGGTGCTGCCGACGTGCGCGACGACGTCCACGTCGGTGCGTGCGGCGAGCAGCGCGCCGACCCTCCCATCGCCCTGCACCGTCTGCAGAACACCCTCGGGCAGGGCACCGGCGAAGAGCTCGCCGAGCAGAGCGCCGGTATGCGGCGCGCGTTCGCTCGGCTTGTACACGACCGTGTTTCCCGTGACCAGCGCCGCGCTGAGCAGACCGCAGGACACCGCGACGGGATCGTTCCACGGCGTCAGCGCGACGACGACGCCGCGCGGTTCCCACACCATGAAGTCGGTCGCGTCGAAATCGCCCTGCAGGCTCTTGCCCCGGTGCACCGGTCCCAGTTCGGCGTATTGCTCCAACGTCGCGGCCGCGGCCGACACCCCCTCCTTGCCCTCCGGCCGAGGGCGTCCGGTTTCGCGGTGGTTGAGCTCGGCGAGATCGTCGGCGCGCTCGCGGAGCGAGGCGGCGCAGGTGCGAAGCGCCGCCGCCCGCTCGGCCGCCGGGGTGCGCGCCCACGCGGGCTGGACACGGTTGGCCAGCTCCACCCGCTGATCGATCTCGGCGAGCCCGGTCATGGGCACCGTGCCGACGGTGGCGCCGGTGGCGGGATCGAGGATCTCGATCGTCGCCCCGTCTTCGGTGGGAAACGTGACAGCTCTCGGTCCGCTCATACCGCGGGCGTTGCCTGCGGCCCGCGATTCAAACCCGTGCGGCCACAGCCGTGCCGGTGGTGCGAGGGCCAGGTTTGATCCGATCACGACAGGCAACAGCTATCGACGTGGCCGACACTGTCGAACGGCGCACCGTGCTGCTGTGGCATGTGCACGGCTCGTGGACGACGTCGTTCGTCCAAGGGCCGCACCGTTATCTGGTCCCCGTGGTGCAAGGCGGTGGGCCATGGGGGCGTGGGCTCTGCGGCAGGGACTGGCCGTCCGTCGAAGAGGTGCTCGCGCGAGAACTGCGCGAGACCGAGCCGGACGTGGTCGTTCTGCAACGCCCGGAGGAGATCGAGCTCACCGAGCGCTGGCTGGGCCGCCGTCCCGGCGCCGATATTCCCGCGGTTTACGTCGAGCACAACACTCCGCGCCCCAGCGCGGCCACGACCAGGCATCCGCTGGCGGATCGCGCCGACATCCCGCTGGTGCACGTCACGCATTTCAACGAGCTCATGTGGGACAACGGAATCGCGCCGACCCGGGTCGTGCCGCACGGCATCGTGGACCCCGGCGCGCTCTACACCGGCGAGCTGCCGCACGGCGTAGCGCTGATCAACGAACCGATGCGGCGCGGCCGGATCACGGGCAGCGATCTGTTGCCCGACCTGGCGATGGCGGGACCCATCGATCTGTACGGCATCGGCGCGGACGGCTTCACGACGGACAGACCCACCCGGCATCCGATTCGCGGAATCGGCGATTTCGCACAGTCGGCATTGCACCGGGAAATGGCGCGGCGACGGATATACCTGCACACCGCGCGGTGGACCTCGCTCGGCCTGTCGCTGCTCGAGGCGATGCACCTGGCGATGCCGGTGGTCGCACTGGCCACCACCGAGGCCGTGTGCGCGGTGCCGCCGGAAGCCGGCGCGCTCTCGTGCGATATCGCGTCGCTCACCGCGAAATTCCACGAATTCCTGCACGAACCCGATCTCGCGGTACTCGCGGGCAAGGCCGGACGGCAGTTCGCGCTGGAGCATTACGGCCTCGACGCCTTCCTGCGTCGGTGGAATTCCCTACTCGCGGAGGTCACCGGATGAAGGCGGAACGCGTATTGGTCACCGGCGGTTGCGGATTCGTAGGATCGCACCTGTGCGAGCGGTTGCTCGACGCGGGCGCCGCGGTGGTCGCACTGGACAACTTCGCCACATCCACACCGGAGAATGCCGCCCGGCTGCTTGACCGACCCGGGTTCGACCTCGTCCAGCACGACGTCACCGAGCCGTTCCCCGCGGTGGGCTCCTTCGACGTCGTCTTCCACCTCGCGTCGGCCGCGTCGCCCCCGGACTATCTGCGGCTGCCGATCGAGACGCTGCGCGCCGGTTCGGCCGGGACCGCCAACGCACTCGGGCTGGCCGAGCGGAATCGCGCTCGCTTCGTCCTCGCGTCGACCAGCGAGGTCTACGGCGACCCGGCGGTGCACCCGCAACGCGAGGATTACTGGGGCCACGTCAATCCGGTCGGTCCGCGCAGCGTCTACGACGAGGCGAAACGCTACGCCGAGGCGTTGACCATGGCGTTTCGCCGGGAACGGCGCGTGAACACCGGAATCGCCCGAATTTTCAACACTTACGGTCCCTGGATGCGCA
This sequence comes from Nocardia bhagyanarayanae, assembly GCF_006716565.1. Taxonomy (NCBI): domain Bacteria; kingdom Bacillati; phylum Actinomycetota; class Actinomycetes; order Mycobacteriales; family Nocardiaceae; genus Nocardia; species Nocardia bhagyanarayanae. Next base: position 3,365,795 of record NZ_VFPG01000001.1, read on the forward strand.
CCGACGACGGCCGCATGGTGCCCACGTTCATCGCCGAGGCGTTGGCCGACGCGCCGCTCACCATCGCGGGAACCGGCGAGCAGACCCGCTCGCTGTGCTATGTCGAGGACACGGTGCGCGGCCTGCTCGCGTTGGCGTCCAGCGATTACCCGGGACCGGTGAACATCGGTAACGCCGATGAAGTCTCGGTGCGCGACCTTGCCGAGGAGATCCGCTCGTTGAGCGGCAGCAGGTCCGCCGTGCGGTACGTCGACGGCGCCATCGATGATCCGCGGCGGCGCTGCCCGGACATCTCGCTAGCCCGGCGCGAACTGGGCTGGTGGCCGTCGGTGACCAGGGACGATGGGCTGCGCCGCACGATCGAGTGGTTCGCGGGGCGCGCCGCCGCGCCCGCCGAGGAGCCGGTGCGCTGAGCGGCGCGTCGGTTTAGTGGCGACCGCGCAGGGTAGCGCCCCATAAACGCCAGCGGTCGGCCGACAGGTCCCGCATCCGTCTCGAACAGAAAGGCGGCACGTGCGCATCCTTGGAATCAACGCGATTTTCCACGATCCCGCCGCCGCCGTGATCGTGGACGGCGAAATCGTCGCGGCCGCCGAGGAAGAGCGGTTCAGCCGGCGCAAGCACGGTAAGCGGCCGGTGCCGTTCTCCGCGTGGGAGCTGCCCGAGCAATCGGCCCGATGGTGTCTGGACAGAGCGGGAATACGTCCCGAAGAGCTGGACGCGGTCGGCTACTCCTACGACCCGAAGCTGGTCGATCACTCGCTCGACGGCCTGGACCCCGGAAGCGAAGAGACCCGAACGGACTACGCCTTCCGAGCGCCCGCGTTCCTCGCGGCGGCGTTGCCCGGCCTCGATCCCACGAAAGTGCGTTTCGTGCGACATCACCTGGCGCACGCCGCGTCCGCCGCGCTCGCCGCGCCGTTCGGCGATTCGGCCGTTCTGGTGGCCGATGGCCGCGGCGAGAGCCATTCGTATCTGGCCGGAGAGTACCGAGACGGCAAGTTCGTCGAGCTGGCCTCGCAGCGGCTGCCGCACTCGCTCGGTCTGATGTACGAGGACCTCACCGAGCACCTCGGATTCGCCCGTTCCAGTGACGAATACAAGGTGATGGCCCTGGCGTCCTACGGCACGCCCCGGTTTCTCGACCGGTTCCGCGAACTCGTGTATTCCACCGGTGACGGCGGTTTCCGGACCGAACCCGTGGACTGGGATTCCTTCGCACCGGCCGTGGTCGGCGGTGAGTTCCGCCGCGACCACGCCGACCTCGCCGCGACCGTCCAACGGCGACTCGAGGACGTGTTGCTGGAGTCGATCTCCTGGCTGCACGGTCAGACCGGCAAGCGCGACCTCACGCTGGCCGGTGGCATCGCGCTGAACTGCGTCGCCAACACCCGGCTGCACGCCGAAGGCCCCTTCGAACGGATCTGGGTGCAGCCGGCGGCCGGTGACGCGGGCACCGCGCTCGGCGCCGCGCTGCAATTGGCCGCCGAGTTCGGTGAGCGCGCCACCCCGATGCGGGCGGCCGGACTGGGTCGTGAGTGGACCGACCAGGAGCTGGAGACGATTCTCCGCACGGCGAAGGTCGCGTACACGAGGTCCGACGACGTGGCGGCCGATGTGGCCCGAGCACTCGCGGCGGACCAAGTCGTGGCCTGGTTCCAGGGCCGCGCCGAATTCGGCCCGCGCGCCCTCGGGCATCGTTCGCTGCTCGCGCATCCCGGCCGGGCCGAGAATCTCGAACGCCTCAACGATGTGAAGGGGCGCGAGCAGTTCCGCCCGCTCGCGCCGATGGTCCTCGCCGACCGGGCGGCTGAGATCTTCGGACGCGGACCGTTGCCGAGCCCGTACATGCTGTTCATCCACGATGTCGCGCCGGAGTGGCGGGCCAGGATCCCCGCCGTCACGCACGTGGACGGCACCGCGCGGGTGCAGACCGTCGATCCCGCGGACAGCCCCGTCGTGGCGCGGATGTTGGCGGAGTTCGACAGGTTCACGGGTCTGCCCGTGGTGGTCAACACGAGCCTGAACACCGCGGGCAGGCCGATGGTCGATTCGCCACGCGACGCGCTCGAGTGCTTCGGTTCCGCGCCGATCGATCTGCTCGCCATCGGCTCGTTCCTGGTCCGGCGCGCATGAACGCCGTGGACTACAGCGTCGTGATTCCGACCATGGGCCGGGCGAATCTTCGGTCGCTTCTCGCGTCGCTCGACGCCGCGACCGGCCCGAAGCCGCGGGAGATCGTCGTCGTCGACGATCGGCCCGACGGCGGGGAACTACCGCTGCCCGAGACCCTGTCTCCGGTGCGGGTGATCCGCTCGGGTGGCCACGGACCCGCCGCGGCGCGGAACGCGGGATGGCAACACGCCACGGGTGAATGGATCGCCTTCCTGGACGACGACGTGCTCACCGCGGCGGACTGGCCAGCCCGCTTGGCCGACGACCTGCGCGACCTCGACGAGCGAACGGCGGCTTCCACGGCCCGCATCGAGGTTCCGCTGCCGAAGCACCGCCGACCGACCGACGAGGAACGGGGAGTCGCCCGTCTGGCCACCGCGCGGTGGATCACGGCGGACATGGCCTATCGCCGGTCCGCGCTGGTCGCGGTCGGCGGCTTCGACGAACGGTTCCCGAGGGCGTTCCGGGAGGACGCCGATCTGGCGCTGCGGGTCTGCCTCGCCGGGTACGTCGTCGCGCACGGACAGCGGGTCACTCGCCACCCGGTCCGCCAGTCGGGGCCCATGGCCAGTGTGCGAGCGCAACGCGGCAACGCCGACAACGCGTTGATGCGGCGAAAGTACGGCCCCCGATGGCGGCAGCGCGTCGGCGAGGACAAGGGTCTGCTGCCTCGCCACGCGCTCACCACGGCCGCGGGTGTGGCCGCCGTCGCGCTCGGCATCGCCGGACGCAAACGGGCCGCCCTGGCGTCGGCGGCGCTCTGGGCGACGCTGACCGGCGAATTCGCCGCGCGCCGGATCGCACCGGGGCCGCGCACGCCCGACGAGATCGGCCGAATGCTGTTGAGCAGCGCGCTGATTCCACCCGCCGCGTGCTGGCACCGGCTGCGCGGCGAGCTGCGCCACCGGCACGTGACCCACGCCTCGCCGCTCGCGCTGCTGTTCGACAGGGACGACACCCTCATCGTCGACGTCCCCTACCTCGGCGACCCCACCAAGGTCCGCCCGGTGCCCGGCGCCGTCGACGCGCTGCGGATGGTGCGGGCGGCGGGCATCCCGCTCGGCATCGTCAGCAACCAGTCCGGCGTCGCGCGGGGATTGATCAGCCACGAACAGCTGGCCGCGGTGAACTCCCGTGTCGAGGAATTGCTCGGACCGTTCGCGACCTGGCAGGTCTGTGTGCACGGCGAAGGCGACGGCTGCGCGTGCCGCAAACCCGAGCCCGGCCTGATCCGGCGGGCCGCGGCGGAGCTCGGCGTCGATATCGGCAGGTGCGTCGTCATCGGCGACACCGGCGCGGATGTCGCCGCCGCGACGACCGCGGGCGCGCGCGCGATCCTGGTGCCGACGGCGCGCACCCTTCCCGAAGAAGTGCACCGCGCGCGGCAGGAAGCGACCGTGGCGCAAGACCTGGCCGAGGCTGTTCGGCTGGCACTGGCGGGTGTGCCGTGACAGGCCGCGCGCTGTCCGAGGGATCGTGGCCTTGACCGGCTCGATCCTCGTGCTTCGCGCACTGGGCCTCGGCGATCTGTTGACCGTCGTGCCCGCGCTGCGTGGATTGCGCGACGCGTACCCGGACGACCGCGTGGTGCTCGCCGCGCCGGAGTCCCTGCGCGATCTGGTCGAACTCGTCGACGCGGTCGACGAACTGCTGCCCACCGAGGGACTCGGTGCGCTCCGCTGGCCGGGTGCGCCGCCGAGGCTGGCGGTCAACCTGCACGGCAGCGGGCCGGAAAGCATCCGCGATCTGCTCGCGACGAGGCCGGACATCCTGCTGAGCCATCGTCATCCGGAGTTTCCCGACCTGCCCGGCCCCGAGTGGCACGACGACATGCACGAGGTGGATCGCTGGTGCCGGCTGCTGGAGTCCGCGCGGATAGACGCCGATCCCGCCGCGCTGCGGCTGCCCGCACCACGACAGCCCGCCCCCGAGTCGAACGTCGTCGTGATCCATCCCGGCGCGGCCTTTCCGGCGCGCCGCTGGCCCGCCGAACGTTTCGCGCACGTCGCGCGGGAACTCGCCGCCGACGGCCACCGCGTGGTGATCACGGGGACTCGGGACGAAATACCGTTGGCGAACTCGGTCGCCCGGCAGGCGGGCCTGCCGCCCTCGGCGGTGTACGCGGGACGCACCGATCTGGCGCAGCTCGCCGCACTGGTGGCCGAGGCGGCGCTCGTCGTGTGCGGCGACACCGGAGTCGGTCATCTCGCCACCGCCTTCGGCACACCGTCGGTCCTGCTGTTCGGCCCGACGCCGCCGCACCGGTGGGGGCCGCCGCCCGCCGCGAAAGAGCATGTCGCGCTGTGGGCCGGGGACGTCGGCGATCCGCACGCCGACCGGCCGGATCCCGGGCTGCTCACGCTGCGACCCGAACAGGTGCTGACGGCCGCGGCCGGACTGCTGGGAGAGAAGGTGCGCCATGGGTAATCGCGTCGGTGTCGTCGGTGCCGGTTACGTGGGACTCACCAGTGCCGCTTGCCTGGCGCACCTCGGACACCATGTGGTCTGCGTCGACAACGACGAGGCCAAGATCGCGGCGCTGCGCGCGGGGACGGTCCCGATCGTCGAGCCCGATCTGCCCGAACTGGTTCGCGAAGGGCTCGCGGAGAACCGGCTCTTCTTCACCTCGGATCCGGGGGCGCTGCACGAATGCGAAGTGGTTCTGCTGTGTCTGCCGACTCCGATGGGCGCCGCCGGTACGGCCGACCTCGGTGTCGTCGAGGACGCGCTCGAGACCCTGACCGGGGTCCTGCCGCCGGAGTGCGTGCTCGTCACCAAGTCCACCGTTCCGGTGGGGACGGCGGCGCGGATTCCGGCGCTGTTCGGTCTCCCGGCGGTCGTCAGCAATCCCGAATTCCTCCGTGAGGGCCACGCGGTGCACGACTTCCTGCATCCAGACCGCGTCCTGATCGGTGCGGATGAGCGGGACCACGAAGCGGCCGATCGCGTCGCGGCGTTGTACGCCGGAACCGGCGCGCCGGTGCTGCGATCGGATACCGCCAGCGCGGAACTCGCCAAGTACGCGAGCAACGCGTTCCTCGCGGTCAAGCTCTCGTTCGTGAACACGCTCGCCGAACTGTGCGAGCAGGTCGGCGCCGACATCACCAAGGTCACCGACGCGATGGGCATGGACGATCGGATCGGCCCGGCCTTCCTCGCGCCCGGCCCAGGCTGGGGCGGCTCCTGCCTGCCCAAGGACACGCGCGCGCTGCTGCGGGCCGCGGAGGCCTCGGGCGTGGACTTCGCCATGGTCCGAGACGCGTTGCGCGCCAACGACCATCAGCACGCGATGGTGATGCGCAAGATCCGCCGCGCGGTCACCGGCACCGTCGACGGCTCGCTGTCGGGGACCAGGATCGGCGTGCTGGGCCTCGCGTTCAAGGCCGGGACGGGAGACCTGCGCGATTCCCCCGCCGTCGCGATCGCGCGGCAACTGTCCCATCACGACGCCGAGGTCACCGCGTACGACCCGTGTGTCCGGGAGGCGGGCGCACCCGCCCTCGACGGCATCCGCGTCGTGGACGACCCCTATCTGGTGGCGAAGCGCGCGGGCGCGATCGTCATCCTCACCGAGTGGCCCGAGTTCCGTTCGCTCGACTGGACCCGCCTCGCGGCCGACGTCGACCGAGCCGTCATCGTGGACACCCGAAACCTGCTCGACGAGCGACTGCTCACCGGCACCGGCTTCACCTTGCTCGGCACCGGCACCCCTGGCCCTCAGGCGTAGTGCGCGTAGCCCTCGATCCGCACCAAGGTCGGTAGTCCCTCAGACGCGCAGCAGCAAGTACGCGGCGATTCCCGAGCCGAGGACGGCGGCGCCGTAGCAGATCGCGACGATCAACGCGCTGAACCGCTCGAGCCGCAAGCCGTGCGCCAGCGTGTACCGGAAGCGGTGCGCCCAATGAAACAAGGCCAGGACGCAGAGGCCGAAAAGGATCAGCCGGGTGAGAGGGTGACGCAACACCGAGAGCAGATACGCGTGGTCCGGCGCGGGCAGCCAGCCCAGGGGAAAGGCGAGGCCGAACAGGAACAGCAGCACCGGTACGAGCAGCGCGGCGGCCATCCCGCCCGCGCTGAACAGCAACCACGCCAACGGTTCCGGGGATCTCTTGTTCGTCATCGCAGCACCACCCACAGCACGAGCGCCGTCAGCAGACCCCACAGCAGATAGTGCGCCCCGACGATCACGGCCGGTGCGACGCGCCGGTTCCGTACGCGCACGACCATCGCCTTCGGCGCGAGACCGAACCAGGTGACCGTGTGCAGCAGCACGAACAGCAGGGCGATCGTGTTGAGCGCGACCACCCACCCGCCGGAGCTCCAGCTCAGAAACCGTTGGTACTCCGCGCTTCCCGAACCGACCGCGTCGACCAGAAGCAACAGATACACCACGAACCAGGCGACGAACACGCTGCTGAGTTCGCGCAGCACGAAGAGCAGGTACGAGCGGCGCTGGAGCCACCAGAACGTGGGGACCGGCTTCCGGTACAACCGGGGTGTCGTCGTGGTCATCGTGCCCGCCAAGGCATGAGGAAATCGCGCACCGATTGTGTGGCCGCGGTCAGTTTGTAGCGTTGGATCGCGCCGGCCGGGTCGACCCCCTTGGGGCAGGCGGTGGAGCACTCGCCGACCAAGGTGCAGGACCATACTCCCTCGGCGGACGAGAGCACGTCCCGCCGATCCGCGGCTCCCTCGTCACGCGAGTCGAGGTTGTAGCGCTGGGCCAGCGCGATCGCCGCCGGACCGATGAACTCGGGCTCGAGCGCGAAGACGGGACAGGCCGAGTAGCAGAGCATGCAGTTGATGCACATGCTGTATTTCGAGTAGTCGTCCATCTCGGACGGTGTTTGCAGGTACTCGCCGTCCTCGGGTGGCCGGTGCTCCTCCCTGATCAGCCAAGGCTTGACCGCGGTCAGCTTCTGCATGAAGTCGCTGATCTCGATGACGAGATCCCGGATCACGGGGAAGTTGCGCAAGGGCTCGACCCGCACCGGCCCCGGCGCGTAGTCGGTGAGGAAAGTGGCGCAGCTCAGCTGTGGCTCGCCGTCGACGGTCATGCCGCAACTACCGCAGATACCCATCCGGCACGACCACCGATAGGACACCGTTCCGTCGAGGTAGTCCTTGATGTAGTTGAGACCGTCGAGCACCGTCCATTCCTTGCGCAGCGGCACCTCGTACGACTGCACCACAGGTTCGTCGTCTCGATCAGGTCGGTAGCGCGCGACCTGCAGGGTTATCCGGTCCGCCATCGCCATCACCTCCCGTATACGCGTTCGGCCGGAGGCCACCGAGTAATCGTCACCGGGAGGTACGAGACGCGGCCCGAACCGTCCGGCTGCCGTTGGATCAGCGAATGGGCCAGGAACCGCTGGTCGTCCCTGGCGGGAAAATCGGTCCGTTGGTGCGCGCCCCGGGATTCCTCTCGTGCCAGCGCGCAGGCGACGATGCATTCCGCCACATCGAGCATGCACGACAGCTCCAGAAAGGCCACCAGTTCGGTGTTGAACGCCCGGCTGCGATCATCGAGGTGCGCGCTGTCGAACCGATCGCGAAGCTCGCGCACCTTCTCGGCCGCCGCGGTGAGGGAGTCGCCGTCCCGGTAGATCCCGGCACCGGTCTCCAGCGTCTCTTGCATCTCGGTGCGGATGGAGGCGATGCGTTCGGAGCCCTCGGCGTGGCGGGTCAATTCCCGTTCCAGCCGGTCCTGTTCGGCGCGCCCGCGCGCCAAGACCGCCGGTGTCTGGCGGACTGTGGCGGAGCTCGCGTACTCGGCGGCGGCACGACCGGCTCGCGCACCGAAGACCAGCAGCTCGGGCAGGGAGTTCGACCCGAGCCGGTTGGCGCCGTTGATGCTGACGCAGGCGACCTCACCCACCGCGTACAAGCCGCCGAGCGGTGTCGCGCCGTGGATGTCGGTATGGATGCCGCCCATCATGTAGTGGACGACAGGGCGAACCGGAATCAGCTCCCGGACCGGGTCGATGTTCTGGTACTTCGAGCACAGCTCGCGCACGAACGGCAGCTTCGTGTCGATGAGGTCCGCACCGAGGTGGCGTAGGTCGAGGTGGACGACGTGTCCGTACGGCGTGGCGATGGTCCGGCCTTTGTCGAGTTCGTGCACGAAGGCCTGCGACAGCCGGTCACGTGGTCCGAGTTCCATGCTGCGCATCACCGGCTTCGGTGATGGCGTCCCGAGGTCGTAGTCCTGCAGGTAGCGATAACCGTCCTTGTTGAGCAGCCAGCCGCCCTCCGCGCGCGCCGCCTCGGTGATCAAGATGCCCGTGAACGGAAGGCCGGTCGGGTGGTACTGGACGAACTCCATGTCCTTGAGCGGCGCGCCCGCCCGGTAGGCCAACGCCATACCGTCGCCGGTGTTGATATTGGCGTTGGTGGTGAACGGATACACCCGCCCGCAGCCGCCGGTGCACACGATGACAGCGCTGGCGAGGATGGTTTCGACGCGTCCGGTGGCCAGTTCGATGGCTACGATGCCGCCCACCTTGCCGTCGTCGACCAGCAGCGTGGTGGCGAACCACTCGTCGTACCTGACGATGTCGCGATACGACAGCGCGGTCTGGAACAGCGTGTGCAGCATGTGGAAACCGGTCTTGTCGGCCGCGAACCAGGTGCGGTTGTTCGTCATGCCTCCGAACGCTCGCACCGCGATGCGCCCGTCCGGCCTGCGGCTCCATGGGCATCCCCAATGCTCGAGCTGGAGCAACTCGCGCGGCGCTTCCTCGACGAAGGCCTCGACAGCGTCCTGATCACAGAGCCAATCGCTGCCGGAGACCGTGTCGTGCGCGTGCTCGTCGAGGCTGTCGCCGGGACCGGCGACGGCGGCGGCGCCACCCTCGGCGGAGACGGTGTGGCTGCGCATCGGATAGACCTTGGAAACGATCGCGATACTCAACTGCGGGTTGTGTTCCGCGATTGCGATGGCCGCACGCAGGCCCGCGCCGCCACCGCCAATGATCACTACATCGTGCGAAGCGGTCATGATGGCACCACCCGGGCGTCGTCGGTCAGGCCTCGAAGTCGGCGCTGTGCTCGTCCATCAGGACCTTGCCGTCGTGGCGGACGATTTTGATCCGGACGCTGCCGTCGTGGAATTCGTGTCGAATCTTGCGGCAGCCGCAGTCGTAACGCAGATCGTCGATGACCAGGCCCGCTTCGTCGTCTTCCCGGTGGCGAGCCCCGCCCCGCTGTTTCCCGCACGGGGCGCGTTCGGTGCTGAACTGCTCGGTGGTGCTAAGCATCTCCGCCTCCCGGCAAACCGGTGGCACACCCTACTGATCGGTGTAGACACATAAGCGTACGCGCATTGCGCCGGTGCCGCAGGAGGTGATCCGGGGCGGGCGGACGCGACCACCTGCACTGATACGTTGTCGGCGAACCGATCCCACTTCACCAGTACCTGGCCCAACTTCGGCACCGGGACGTTCGGCGGGCTGCGCAAGAGTTGCCAGCGGCCAGCGCCCCCGTATGCAGCGGGAGCAGGCCAGTTGGAAACCGGTTGGCCGCTTCGGAGCCCAGCCGGGGCTCACCGAGGTCTAGACGACGTTGGCGGCGATCAGTAAGTTCCAGATCTCGCCCTGGCCGACGACTTCGACGCCGAGCTTCTCCGCCTTGGCCAGCTTGCTCTCACCGACTCCCGCACCGGTGACGAGCAGGTCGGTGTTCGCCGAGACAGAGGACGCCACAGTAGCGCCCGCTTTTTCACACAGGCGTTGGAATGTCGGGCGGGCGACCTTTTCGCCGGAGCGCGGGTCGCTGATGGCGCCGGTGATCACCACCGCCTTGCCTTCCAGGGGTGCGCCCGCCGCGACGACCGGAGGCAGGTCCTCCTCACGCACGTCCAGACTGACACCCGCGGCGCGCAGCCGCTCCAATTCCGGACGTAGGCGGGTGAGATGCTCGACCAAGGAGGCGGCGACCTTCGGTCCGATGTCCTCCACCGCCACGAGCCGTTCCTCGCCCGCGTCGGCGACCTCCTCCAGGGAGCCGAATCCCGCTCGGGCCAGGCGAGCGGCGGTGCCGTCGGAGGCCATCGGGATCGCCAGGCCGATCAGCGCGCGGCGCAGGCCGACCCGGCGGCTGGCATCGATCGAGTCGATCATGCGCCCGGCCGAGACCTCGCCGATGCGGTCGAACTCGAGCAGGCGCTCCTTCGTCAGCGTGTAGAAGTCCGCGGGACTCTCCAGGATGCCCGCCTCGGCCAGGCGTTCGATCCACACCGGTCCGATGGCGTCGATGTCGGCCGCCGCCCGCGAGGCCCAGTGGATCAGCCTGCGCACCGTCTGTGCGGGGCAGGAGGCGTTGGTGCAGAACAGTTCTCGGCTGTTGCCCTGCTCGGTCACCGGCTGCGCGCACGAGGGGCAGGTGGTGGGCGGCACGATCTCCCGTTCCTCGCCCGTGCGTTTGGAGGCGTCGAGCACGCCGGCCACGAACGGGATCACGTCGCCCGCGCGGCGCACCAGGACCGTGTCACCGATTTTGATGTCGCGGGCGCGGATCACCTCTTGGTTGGCCAGCGTCGCTTTGGTCACTGTCGTGCCGCCCACGAACACCGGCTCCAGCCACGCGACCGGGACGATCTTGCCGGTCTTGCCGACGTCCCAGACCACGTCGGCCAGCACGGTGGTCTTCTCCTCGGCGGCGAACTTGAACGCCAACGCGCCGCGCGGGGAGTTCGATCGTGTTCCGGCCGCCGCGTAAGCATCACGGTCGGCCAGTCGCAGCACCGCGCCGTCGAGGTCGTAGTCGAGTTCGTTGCGGGTTCGCTCGATCGCGGTGATCGCGGCTTGCGCCTGCTCGGCGTCGGCGCAGTGCCGCATCTGCGCGCCCGTGATCCCCAGTGCCGCCAGCGCCTCCTCCAAGTCGACCGCGGCGGCGTCGGCCGGGGTGTCCAGGTCGAAGCCGAAGAACTGCAAGCGCCGCTCGGCGACCGTGGCCGGGTCCTTCGCGCGCAATGTGCCCGCGGCGGCGTTGCGCGGATTGATCAGCGGCTTGTCCGGATGCGCGGTGTTGTAGGCGAGGAAGGTCGAACGCAGCATCACCGCCTCGCCGCGGACCTCCACCCGTCCCGAGAGGCCGATCTGTTCGGGGACGCCATCGACCAACGCGCGGACCAGGACGGTGACGTCGTCGCCGGTGGTGCCATCACCCCGGGTCACGGCACGCACCAACCGCCCGTCGTCGAAGATCAGGGCCAGGGACAAGCCGTCGAGCTTCGGCATCACCACCACCGGCTGGCCGGGGAAACGGTCGAAGAACGCCGCGACCTGCTCCGGCTTGGTCGCCTTCTCGAGTGACAGCATCGGACGCGAGTGCCGGACCGGCGCGTGCAGCACCGCGGGCGCGCCGACCTGCTCCAGCGGATTCGGGTCGGGCGCGAGGTCGGGGTGCGCCGCGATCAGGTCACGGAGCTCGTCCTCGAGCGCGTCGTACTCGGCGTCCGCGACCAGCGGCGAACCCTGATAGTAGGCGTCGCGCAGCGCCACGATGCGGTCCGCGAGCTCTTGGATACGTTCCCCAGTTTCCACAGCACCCGACGCTACCGATACCCACCGACACTCCCCTCGAGGGCTTCCGGTGGTGTCGAGAGGGGCGAGCGCCCACCCCGCCTAGCTGAGCGTCCGCAGTGCCGCCGCGTCGTACGGCTTCAGCTCGTCGACCCGCCCCGCCAGGACCTTCGACGCCCACTCCGGGTCCTGAAGCAGGGCGCGACCGACGGCGACCAAGTCGAATTCGTCGCGCTCCAAGCGATCGAGGAGATTGTCGAGGCTGCCGAGCTCGGCGCCCTGGCCCGTGAACGCACGGAGGAAGTCGCCGTCGAGGCCGACCGAGCCGACGGTGATGGTGGGCTTGCCGGTGAGCTTCTTGGTCCAGCCTGCGAGGTTCAGGTCCGAGTCGTCGAATTCCGGGAGCCAGTAGCGACGGGTGGATGCGTGGAAGGCGTCCACGCCCGCCGCGGCGAGCGGAGCCAGGATCGCCTCCAGTTCCTGCGGGGTCTCGGCGAGTCGCGCGTCGTAGGCCTCCTGCTTCCACTGCGAGTAACGGAAGATCACCGGGAAGCCGGGCGAGACGGCGGCACGAACCGCGGCGACGACCTCGGCCGCGAACCTCGTCCGGGCCACGGGGTCACCGCCGTAGACGTCGTCACGGCGGTTCGTCCGGCCCCACAGGAACTGGTCGAGGAGATAGCCGTGCGCACCGTGCAGTTCGACGCCGTCGAAGCCGATGCGCTCGGCGTCGGCTGCGGCCTCGGCGAAGGCGCCGATGACCTCGTCCAGGTCGCTCTGGGTCATCGCCTTACCGATGCCCTCGGTGCCGTCGACACGAATACCGGAGGGCCCGATGGCGGGCGCATCGGGGTAGGGCGCGTCGCCCTGGTTGCGGACCATGCCGATGTGCCACAGCTGCGGCACGATCGTGCCGCCCGCCGCGTGTACGTCCGCGGCGACCTGCGCCCACCCCGCCAACTGCTCCTCGCCGTGGAACCGCGGCACGCGATCGCTCTGCCCCGCCGACTCGTGGCCGATGTAGGTCCCCTCGGTGACGATCAGGCCAACGCCGGCGGCGGCGCGCCGGGCGTAGTACGACCGCACGTCGTCACCCGGAATGCCGCCGGGGGAGAACATGCGCGTCATCGGCGCCATCACGATGCGGTTCGGGACGGTCAGGCCGTTCAGCGTGACGGGCCGGGACAGGATCTCGGCCGTGCGGGACGTCTCGGACGCGGTGATGGTCACTGCTGCTCCTAGTAGTTACTTGACATTGTCGATGGTTGAGAACTTCAAATAATGCGCACACGGTAGAGGTAAGTATTTGAGATGGTCAAGTTTCCGCGGATAATGTGGTTGTCATGGCAGAAGCTCCCCGCGTCGACACGGCCCAGCTCATGGAGCTGCTGTCGCTGTCGCTCGGCACCTACTACAGCGACTTCACAGCCGCGGCGGCGAGTGAGAACCTCACCGCGAGCCAGGCCAGGACGCTGAGCGTGCTGCGCCGGGGGCCCGTCGCGATGCGCGCCTTGGCCGACACCTTGGCCTGCGACGCCTCCAACGTGACCGGGATCATCAACCGGCTGGAGAAGCGTGGCCTCGTGCGCCGGGAGGCCAGCGCATCCGACCGGCGCGTCACCAATCTCGTCATCACGCCCGAGGGTGAACAGGTAACCAACACGATCCGGGCGAAAATGTGCGCCACCCGAGACGGCCTTGACAGGCTCAGCGACCAGGACCGGGACCGTCTGTGCGCACTGCTGGAACAGGTTTTCGTCGCCCGGCTCGGCACCCGGTCCGAATCGTCCACGTCGGTCGCCGGTCGATAGGCGTCAACGACTCCGGTCCACGCAGTTCAAAGTGGGTGTTGTCGGCCCCGTCTCGGCCGGGAATAAGTGCCGACCCGCTGCGGCTATCCTTTACTGGTCATGAAGTCGGCTTTTTCGGGTCCGGTCACCGGTGCTGCGCCCCAGACGGTCTACCTCGATCATGCGGCGACCACACCGATGCTGCCCGCCGCGATCGAGGCGATGACGGCTGCCATGGCGCGGCCGGGGAACGCCTCGTCGGTGCACGGATCGGGGCGGGCCGCGCGCCGGTTGCTCGAGGAGGCGCGCGAGTCGATCGCCGCGAATCTGGGCGCCCGGCCGTCCGAGGTGATCTTCACCTCCGGCGGAACCGAGAGCGACAATCTCGCGGTCAAGGGCATCTACTGGGCGCGCAGGGACGCCGAGCCGCGCCGGACCAGGATCATCGCCAGCTCGATCGAGCACCACGCGGTCATCGACACGGTGGAGTGGCTCGAGCAGCACGAGGGCGCGCAGGCCACCTGGCTGCCAGTGGACGCCGACGGCGTGGTGTCGCCGCGCTCGCTGCGGGCGGCGCTGGCCGAGAACCCCGACGAGGTCGCTCTCGTCACCGTCATGTGGGCGAACAACGAGGTCGGCGCGATCCAGCCGATCGCCGAATTGGCCGCGGTGGCACAGGAATTCGGTGTGCCCATGCACAGCGACGCGATCCAGGCCGCGGCCCAGCTCCCCATCGATTTCGCGGCGAGCGGCCTGTCCGCGGCGAGTTTCGCAGGTCACAAGGTCGGCGGACCGCACGGCGTCGGTGTGCTGCTGCTCGGCAGGCAGGTCGGGTGCGTGCCGCTGCTGCACGGCGGCGGACACGAGCGCGACCTGCGCTCCGGCACGTCGGACACCGCGGCCGCGGTCGGCCTCGCCACCGCGCTCGACGCGACGGTCGCCGAATTGCCCACGCGCACGGCCGAATTGGTCGCGCTGCGGGACGCGCTCATCGCGGGCGTGACGGCGGCGGTGCCGGAGGCCGTGCTGAACGGCCCGGTCGGCGCGCAGCGCTTGCCGGGCAACGCGCACTTCACGTTCCCCGGCTGCGAAGGTGATTCGCTGCTGATGCTGCTGGACGCCGCGGGGATCGAATGCTCGACCGGCTCCGCCTGCAACGCGGGCGTGGCCACTCCGAGCCACGTGCTGATCGCCATGGGCGTCGAGCCATGGGTGGCGCGCGGCTCGCTGCGATTCTCCCTCGGGCACACGTCGACCCGCGCCGACGTGGACGCCCTCCTCGATGTCTTGCCCCAAGTGGTGGAGCGGGCCAGGGCCGCTGGTCTTGCCGGTGCGAAAGGTGGTGTGTGATGCGGGTACTCGCGGCGATGAGCGGTGGTGTCGACTCCGCCGTGGCGGCGGCGCGCGCCGTCGACGCCGGGCACGAGGTGGTCGGCGTGCACCTCGCGCTCTCGGCCACACCCGGCACGCTGCGCACCGGTTCGCGCGGCTGCTGCTCGAAGGAGGACGCGGGTGATGCCCGCCGCGCGGCGGACGTACTCGGAATCCCCTTCTACGTCTGGGATTTCGCGGACCGCTTCAAGGAAGACGTGATCGACGACTTCGTCGCGGCCTACGCGGCGGGCGAGACGCCCAACCCGTGCCTGCGCTGCAACGAGAAGATCAAGTTCTCGGCGCTGGCCGACCGCGCGGTGGCGCTCGGCTTCGACGCCGTCGTCACCGGCCACTACGCCCGGCTCGAGGACGGCGTGCTGCGCCGCGCGGTGGACGCGGACAAGGACCAGTCCTACGTCCTCGCGGTGCTCACCGCCGAGCAGCTCTCGCGCGCCATGTTCCCGGTCGGCGACACCCCGAAGCCGCAGATCAGGGCCGAGGCCGCCGAGCGTGGACTCGCGGTGGCGAACAAGCCCGACAGCCACGACATCTGCTTCATCCCCTCCGGCGACACCCGCGCCTTCCTCGGCGCGAAGATCGGCGTCCGGCCGGGCGCGGTCGTGGACGCCGACGGCCAGGTGCTCGCGAAGCACGAGGGCGTGCACGGCTTCACCATCGGCCAGCGCAAGGGCCTCGGACTCGCGGGTCCCGCGGCCGACGGCAAGCCGCGCTACGTCACCGACATCGATCCCGACTCCGGCACCGTGCGCGTCGGCTCGGCCGAGGACCTGCGGGTCTGGACGGTGCGCGCCGAGCGCGCGATCTGGACCTCCGGCACGACGCCGGAAGGACCGATCGAGTGCGTCGCGCAGGTTCGCGCGCACGGCGGCACCGCGCCCGCGGTCGCCGAGGCGGTCGGGGACGGTCTCGAGGTGCGGTTGCGCGAACCGCTGACCGGCGTCGCCCGCGGACAGGCCGTCGTGCTGTACCGGCCCGACGCCCAGGGCGACGAGGTGATCGGCAGCGGCACCATCAGCGACACCTCGCGCGAGCCGCACGCGGCCGACGACGCGGCGCGGGTCGAGGCGCGGTAGCGAAGCCGATCGCCCGTCCCGAGTGGCCATACGCCGTGATCGCCCCGGCTTCGGTGCGGGGTAATGTCACGATGCCGCGGCCGGGCGGGACAGCACGGATCTCGGCATCAGGCGTCGAGCCACCGGTGCACGCGGCGGCATCCATCACACATCGACATGGGTAGGACGTGGTGAGCGAAACCGGTACTGACGCTGCGGATTCCGTCGAACCCGGCGCGTCCGAGCCGCTGCCCGGCGGTATCGCGACGGCCGTCGGCTCCTGGCCGGGCGCCGATCCGCGCGAAGCGGCGAACACCGTGCTCGGCGAGCTGGCCGAGCTGACCCACCTGCCCGAGTTGCCGGGCCGCGGCCTCGGTGCCGACATGATCGGCCGCGTCTCGGCCCTGCTGGTGGACATGCGCTTCGACACGAGCACCCGTGGCTACCGGCTCGCCGCGCGGCCCGGCGCGGTCTCCCGCCGCGCCCGCGATCTGCTGCGCGCCGACCTGGACGCGCTCGAAGAGGCATGGGAGACATCGGGTTCGGCGGGCACCGGACGGGTCGTCAAGGTGCAGGCCGCCGGTCCGCTCACGCTGGCCGCCGAGGTCGAGCTGCCCGGCGGGCACCGCGCGCTCACCGATTCCGGTGCGCTGCGCGATCTTTCGGAGTCTTTGGCGGAGGGCCTCGCCCAGCACGTCGCCGAAGTGGGCAAACGGCTCGGCGCGCGGGTCGTGCTGCAACTCGACGAGCCGTCGCTGACCGACGTGCTGAACGGTTCGCTGCGCGGGGTCAGCGTGCTGGACACCGTGCGCGCGATGCCGGACCCGGAGGCGCTCGCGGTGCTCGACGCCGTCATCGAGGCGCAAGCCGCGCCGGTGCTGGTGCACAGCTGCGCCGAGCCGCCCGCGCTGGACTTTCTGCGTCGCAGCGCGGCCGCCGCGCTCGGCTTCGACGTCGCGACGATCCGCACCCGCGATCTCGACAGCATCGGCGAGACGCTCGACGCCGGGAAGCGGCTGGTGCTCGGATTGGTGCCGACCACCGACCCGGCGAGCAGAACCGCGGCGCAGGCGACCATGCCGCAGGCGCCGGTCACCTGGCGCGAGATCGCGGAACCGGGCGTGCGTCTCGTCGACCGCCTCGGCTTCCCGCGCGCCGCGCTCGCCGACAGCGTGCTCGTCGCACCGGCGTGCGGGCTCGCGGGCGCGCCGCTCTCCTGGGCCCGGCGCGCGCTGAATCTGGCGAACGAGGTGGCCCGCGCCTTCGCCGAGGACCCGGAGTCGCTGACCTTCTCCTGACCGGTCCGGGCCCCGCGACAGGGCCCCGACGTGCGGGAATGTGTCGGTGTCCTCGACTACTGTGCCTTTCGTGAGCGAGAGCGAGAGTGCGGCGGTTCCGGCGACGGCAGAGCAGCGGGTGGAGTGGCAGCGGCTCGCGGACGAGGTTCGCGAACACCAGTTCCGCTATTACGTGCGCGACGCGCCGATCATCTCCGACGGGGAGTTCGACGAGCTGCTGCGGCGGCTGCAAGCCATGGAGGACGAGCATCCGGATCTGCGGACGCCCGATTCCCCGACTCAGCTCGTCGGCGGCGGCTTCGCGACCGACTTCACCGCGGTCGACCACCTGGAGCGCATGCTCTCGCTGGACAACGTGTTCAGCTACGACGAACTACGCGCTTGGGCCGCGCGGGTCGCGGCCGAGACCGGCCCGAACCTGCACTACCTGTGCGAGGTGAAGATCGACGGCGTCGCGCTCAACCTGGTCTACGAGAAGGGCAGGCTGGTGCGCGCGGCGACTCGCGGCGACGGCCGCACCGGCGAGGACGTCACGCTCAACGCGCGCACCATCGACGACGTCCCCGCCGAGCTGGCCGCCACCGACGAGTTCCCGATCCCGGACCTGCTCGAGGTGCGCGGCGAGGTGTACATGCGGTTGGCGGACTTCGAGACCCTCAACGCGTCCATCGTCGCCGAGGGCAAGCCGCCGTACGCCAATCCGCGCAACACCGCAGCCGGTTCGCTGCGGCAGAAGGACCCGTCGGTCACCGCGCGCAGGCGGCTGCGGATGATCTGCCACGGTTTCGGCCGCATCGACGGCTACACGCCCACGTCGCAGTACGAGGCGTACCGCGCGCTGGCCGCCTGGGGCCTGCCGGTCTCCGAGCACACCAGGCGGGTGCAGGGCATCGAGGCGGTGATCGAGCGGGTGGCCTACTGGGGCGAGCACCGCCACGACATCGAGCACGAGATCGACGGCCAGGTCATCAAGATCGACGAGATGTCGTTGCAGCGTCGCCTCGGTTCCACCTCGCGCGCGCCGCGCTGGGCGATCGCCTACAAGTACCCGCCCGAGGAGGCTACGACCAAGCTGCGCGACATCCAGGTCAACGTGGGCCGCACCGGGCGGGTCACGCCGTTCGCGGTGATGGAGCCGGTGTCGGTCGCGGGCTCGACCGTCTCGATGGCTACGTTGCACAACGCTTCGGAGGTCAAGCGCAAGGGCGTGCTCATCGGCGACACCGTCACCATCCGCAAGGCGGGCGACGTGATCCCCGAGGTGCTCGGACCGGTGGTGGACGCGCGGACCGGCGAGGAACGCGAGTTCGTCATGCCGACGCACTGTCCGGAATGCGGCACCGAGCTGGCGCCGGAGAAGGAGGGCGACGCCGACATCCGCTGCCCGAACCAGCGTTCCTGCCCCGCGCAGCTGCGGGAACGGGTGTTTCACGTCGCGAGCCGCAACGCCTTCGACATCGAGGCGCTCGGCTACGAGGCCGCCATCGACCTGCTGAAGTCCGGCGCCATCGCCGACGAGGGCGATCTGTTCGACCTCGACGAGTCGCGCCTGCTCACCACCTCGCTGTTCGCCAACAAGAGCGGAACCCTCTCGGCGAACGGCAAACGGCTGCTGGACAACCTGGATTCCGCCAAGGACCGTCCGCTGTGGCGGGTGCTGGTCGGCTTGTCGATCCGGCACGTCGGTCCCACGGCGGCCAGGGCGCTGGCCGCCGAATTCGGCAGCATGGAGCGGATCGAGTCGGCCACCGCCGAGGAACTCGGCGCCGCCGACGGCGTCGGCCCGACCATCGCCGCGGCGGCGGCCGAGTGGTTCACCGTCGACTGGCACCGTGCGATCGTCGACAAGTGGCGCGCGGCCGGTGTGCGGATGGCGGACGAGCGCGACGAGTCGATCGAGCGCACGCTGGAGGGCCTGTCGATCGTCGTCACCGGTTCGCTGCAAGGCTTCTCGCGCGACGGCGCCAAAGAGGCCATCCTGATGCGCGGCGGCAAGGCAGCGGGCTCGGTCTCCAAGAAGACGGCGTTCGTGGTGATCGGCGAGTCGCCCGGTTCCAAGGCGGCCAAGGCGGAGGAGCTGGGCGTGCCGATTCTGGACGAGGACGGATTCCGGTTGTTGCTGGAGGGCGGGCCGGAGGCGGTGACCGCGGCGGCGTCCAACGCCGAAGGAGACGTCGAGGAATAGCACCGGGCGGTGATTTCGCGTGATGGCGAACGGCACTTGACCTGAACCTTGCTCGAGGTATGACGATCGGTTGCGTAGGCGTACCGGATTCGCTCCGTCGGTCTTCGGACGGACCGAGTCCGACAGCGCGCCTACTAGGCAACTAGCAGGAGATCGTCATGACTCACCGTCCCACCGCCCTCGTCACCGGCGCCTCGGCCGGGCTCGGCCGCGCGCTCTCCCGCGTGCTGGCCGGGCGCGGCTGGCGGGTGATCGGCACCGCCCGCCGTGGTGACCGGCTCGACGAGGTCCGCGCCGAGCTGGGCGCCGCGTTCGTCGCCGTCCCCGGCGATGTCACGGATCCCGCGCACCGGGCCCGGCTGGCCGAAATCGCCGCGGGCGCGGCGCCGATCGACCTCGTGGTGAACAACGCCAGCAGACTCGGACCCAGTCCGCAGCCCCGGTTGGCGGACTATCCGCTCGACGAACTCGAGGCCGTCTATCGCACGAATGTCATTGCGCCCCTGGCGATCCTGCAAGCGGTGCTGCCGATGCTCGACCTCGGGGGCGTCGTGGTCGACATCAGTTCCGACGCCGCCGTGGAACCTTATCCGGGATGGGGTGGGTACGGTTCGGCCAAGGCGGCGCTGGACCAGCTCACCGCGATCCTCGCCGCCGAGCATCCGGAGTTGGCCGTCTACTCCTTCGATCCGGGCGATATGCGCACCGAGATGCACCAGGCCGCGTTCCCCGGCGAGGACATCTCCGATCGGCCGGAACCCGAGAGCGTCGTGCCCGCGTTGCTGCGGCTCCTCGACGAACGTCCGAAGAACGGCCGTTACACCGCGGCGGATTTCGCGGTGGTGCGATGAGTGGCGGGGCGGCAACGCCCTCCGCCGCGTGGGCGCGGACCTTCGAGCTGCCGGATCGACACAGTGCCGATTCGCCGCCGGAGGCGCGCGGGTTGGCACGGGACGATGTGCGGCTGCTGGTCGCGGGAGACCGGTCGACGCACGCGCGTTTTCGCGAACTGCCGCGATATCTGCGCTCGGGCGACTTGGTGGTTGTGAACAATTCGGCGACGACCTCGGCGGCGGTCGACGCCACCCTCGCCGATCTGCCGATCACCCTGCACTTCGCCACCTGGTTGGACGACGGCGGTTGGGTGGTCGAGGTGCGCACCCGCGAGCGCACCCCGCTGACCGACCGAGAACTGCGCGCGGGTGCCGTGCTCGAGCTGGCGGGCGAAGCGCGTGCGACGCTGCGTGAGCCCTGGCTGCCCGGGGCGCGCAGGTTGTGGATCGCCGACGTCACCGTCGATCCGCGGATTCTGATGGGCGAGCACGGACGACCGATCACCTACTCGTACGTGCCGCGGCGGTGGTCGCCGTCGTACTACACGACGGTGTTCGGGCGGATTCCGGGCAGCGCGGAAATGCCCAGCGCCGCACGGCCGTTCACGCACGACGTGGTGCTCGATCTGGTGACCTCGGGTGTGTCCCTCGCGCCCGTCACGCTGCACACCGGCGTCTCGTCACCGGAAGCCGGGGAGCCGCCGAGCCCCGAGCGTTTCGCGGTGCCCGCCGCGACGGCCCGACTGGTGAACGACACCAAGAGCGCGGGCGGGCGGATCGTCGCGGTGGGCACCACGGTCACCAGGGCACTCGAATCGGCCGCCGACGCGGATGGTCGGGTCCGGCCGGCCGGCGGGTGGACCGAATTGGTCCTCGCCGCGAACCGTCCCGCCCGCGTGGTCGACGGCCTGATCACCGGCTGGCACGCCCCCGGCGCCTCCCACCTGGACCTGCTCGTCGCGGTCGCGGGGGAGACCACCGTGCGCCGCGCCTACACCGAGGCGCTCGACACCGGGTACCTGTGGCACGAATTCGGCGACAGCGCACTGCTTTTCCGAGGCGACGGCCGCGACTAGGCCGCTCCGCCTTCGCCCCAGCCCTGCGCGGCACACGGAGAACCCTGTCCGGCCGCGCCTTCGGCTATGCGCCGTCTCGGAGGGACTCGGTCCGGCTGGGGGTACGTCCGCCTTCGTTCCGGCCGTGCACGGCTTACAGCGGGACTCTGTCCGGCTGTGCCCATGGGCAGGGGTGACACGCACCGCGTCGCGAAACCGCCGAACGCGAACGTCTTCTCAGGCCGATCAGGCCGCCGTGACCTGTACGGTCGCGCTCTCCTGGCCCTCGACCTCGAAGCGCGCGCAGTGCCCGCCCGGATCGAGTTCGACGTGGCGACGGTTGACCCGGCGCGGGCCGTCGGTGTCGATGACGACCTTGGTGCCGCCGGTCGAACACACCTTGGTGATCGCGGGGCGCGCGGTGTACGTCGCGCTGCCGCTCTGGCACAGATTGGTGGCGTTGTTCAGGAACACCCGCGCGGTACCGTCCTGGCACGGCGCCTCGGCGATCGCCGTCTGTGGCACCGCGACCACCGCTCCCGCGGCGATCGCCCCGATCACCGCACTGCGGATCGCGAGCCGACGAAGCATACGTGTCATCGCTGGACCTCATCCCTGGGAGACGTTCCGACAGCCACGCCCCGCACAGGAGCTAGCGCCAGCATGCTAACCCCGATCGCCCGCGCTGTCCGCACGTCCGACCGCCGATGCCCGGGAACAGAATGTCGTCCACCACGACCGCGGTATCGGCGAAGTGCGGGAAATGGGTTGACCAGGGCCGAATTACGAACGTTCGCGTAGCCCTTCGGCGTCGGTTCCGTGTGTTCGTGGATCGGTGGGGTGAGGGTTGGTGTCGCGCAGGGGTGGGCGGGACGGAAGTATGGCGGCATGCTGCGGAGTTTTCAGGTGACCAACCACAGATCGCTGGCCGAACGGCAGGAGTTGCGGCTGACCAAGGGGAGCGGGCCGGTGGCGGTGCCGGTGACCGCGGTGCACGGCGGGACGGCGGCGGGGAAGACGAGCCTGATGGACGCGCTCGGACACATGCGCGACGCGGTGCTGCACTCGGTCACGGGGTGGGATCCGTACGCGGGTCCGGTTCGCTCGCCGCACTTGGGTTTTCCTGATCGGCCGTCGGAGTTCGTCGCGGGGTTCGTCGCGGAGGGCTGCCCGTTCACCTACGGCTTCCGATTGGACAACGCCGAGGTGACGGCCGAATGGCTGTACAGTCATCCGCGCTCGCGCAAGCGAATCGTGTTCGAGCGCAACGGCGAACAGATCAAGATCGGGCCCATGTTCGAGGCCGCCCGCTACGGCATCGCCGCGCTGGTGCCGCTGGTGCGCCCGAACGCGTTGCTGCTCAGCCTCGCCGGGCAGATGTACGCCGAGGCGCTGGTGCCCGCCTACCGCTGGTTCTCCTCGATGCTGGAGGTGCAGCGCGGCGCCGCCGAGCCGAACGAGATCGCGCACCGGCTCGGCGGCCACATCTCGCGTTCCCCGGACAACGCGGCCCGGCTGCTGCTGTTGCTGCGCGCCGCCGAACTGGGCATCACGGATCTGCTGATCGCCGACGACGACCCGCTCTACGCCGACTACCTGCGCGAACTCGACGCCGATATCGAGGGCGCCGCCAAACAGGTCGAGCTGTGCGCCACCTCGCCCGCGCACGCCGACCGGCTACTACAGGACACCGGACTCACACCGCTGCTGCTGGAAAGGGAGCTGACCAACCTGCGCTCGGCCCGCGACGCGCTCTACACCCGCATGGTGGCCCGGCGCGGGGTCGGCCTGAGTCTCGTGCACGCGGGTATCGACGCCCCGTTCGACATCACGGACGAATCCGCCGCGACCCTCTCGCTGTTGCGCCTACTGCCCACCATGCTCGACGCGCTCGACAACGGCCGGGTGCTCGCGGTCGACGACATCGGCGCGCACCTGCCCGCCGAACAGGCCGACCGGCTGATCCAGCTGTTCCAGAACCCGGAGACCAATGCTCTCGGCGCCCAACTCGTTTTCACCACCGACAACCGCTCGCTGATCGATCGGGGCAACGGGCGCTCGCAACGCACCCGCACCGCGGTCTGGCAGGTCCGCCGCACGGAGCGCGGGACGAGCGAACTCGCCGCGCTCTGACGATCGCGAGCCATGCCGCGCTGCGACGGTGGGCAGGCCGCACCGCGACGGTGGGCGGGCCGCGGTCCGACGATATGGCACCGCGCCGTGACGGGCCTGCACTGCGCCGGGCGGATAGGCCCGCGCGCCGGACCGGTGAAGCGGGTCGTGGGACCGCGATAGATGGCTGTGCCGTGCCCACGATCGGCTACCCCGCGCCGACGTGTAGGCCCGGCGTTGTGCGACCGCGCCGGGACGGCGACCGCGGACCCCGCCATACGATGGACCCATGCTGGAACTCGCAATGCTGGTGATCATGGTCACCGTGCTCGTCGCGCTGCTGGTGTCGTACCGCCGGGGTCGGCAGGGCTTCCAGCTTGCCGAACCCGAGTCCGGCTCGCTGTACGTCACGGGCGTGAGCCCGCGTCCGGACGCCGAGGGTGAGCAGTACGTCACGATCACCGGCAACCTGACCGGTCCCTCGGTGCCGGGCACCGTGGTCTACGGCCGCTTCGCCTGGGACGTGAACCAGTGGCCCTCGATCGGCGACTACATCTCGGTGGTCTACCCACCCGGCAAGCCGGAGCGGTGGCAGATCGCTCATCCGGGGAGCCGTCCCGGCCTCGGTTCCTGAACTGGTCAAATGTCAAGGTCGCGCTCGGCGGTGGCAGGATGCCGGTATGGGCGCGAGCGAACTGATCATCCGGGCGGCGACCCCGGAGGAATACGCCGCGGTCGGTGAGCTGACCGTCGACGTGTACGTGGGCGAGGGCTATGTCCGGCCGGGCAGTCCGTACGTCGCCGAACTGGCCGACGCGGAACGCAGGGCCGCCGCCGCGGCGGAGGTGTTGGTCGCCGTGTACGACGACCGCGTGATCGGCTCGCTCACCGTCGCGAGCTACGGCACGCCATACGCGGAGATCGCGCGTCCCGGCGAACTGGAGTTCCGCATGCTAGCGGTCGCCAAGCGGGCCCGCGGGCTCGGCGCGGGAACGGCGTTGGTGCGCACCGTGATCGAGATGGCGAGCGAGCGAGGGTGCGAGGCGGTCGCGCTGACCACCATGTCCGCGATGGCCGACGCCCGCCGCATCTACGACCGCTTCGGTTTCGTCGCTGTGCCGGAACGGGATTGGACGACGCAGGCGGGCGAGCTGCTCACCGTGCTGCGGCTACCGCTACCCGCACGCTGACCCGATCGCGCGAATCCGCCAGCGCGCCAAGGAAGCACTCGTCTGCGCAGTACGCGAACCCGCAGGCGCGGTTCGACGCTCAGCCGAGCACGGTCGCGACGATCCCGGCCAGGTAGCCGAGCCGCGCCACCTCCGACGGCCGGAAGTCCGGGCCGCCCGGCCTGCCGAGCAGCAGCACCTTGCCGGTGTTGCCCAGCGGCGCCGCCGCCAGCTTGGTATCCATGTCGCGCCAGATCTGCGGCACCCACTCGGCCTCCGAATCGAGCACCGAGGGCTTCTCCAGCGGCATCCACGGCGCCGAACCGGCCTGTGTCTGCGGCGCGCTCTGGCTGCCGACGAGCCGGTAGGCGCCGTGCGGGCCCAGATCGATCACGGTGCTCCAGCCGACGCGCAGCACCCGGGGGACGCCGTCGACGAGCACTTGCAGCCGGTCGTCGCGGGCACTGGCCACCTGGTCGATGAGCTCGAGCTCGCGGTGCGTGTCCAGCACGCCCGAATAGGGGCGGATCGAGTCCACGTGCACGTCGCCGATCGACTCCGCCGCGGTGATCAGCGTGTCCGGGAGTGCGTTGGGTGGAACTTCCACGACGAGATCGTCCACGGCGAAGCCTGCCCCTCGTTCGACCACATCCAGCGAGAGGATGTCGGCGCCGACGGAACCCAATGCGAGCGCGAGTGCGCCGAGGCTTCCCGGGCGATCCGGAAGTTGCACGCGGAGCAGATATGACACGCGCGTTCCTTTCCTCTGGCCGGCCGAGCCTGGTGGTCGGATACCCGGGTCTGGCAATACTTACACCCCTTGCGGCCGGTTATCGACTCGAAGCGCTGCCAGTGACGAACGCCACGCGGCAAATTCGCGCCACTGCGGCGTGTCGCTCTAGATCTGGTGGTGTGTCGTCGTGGTTCTTGCTGTCGGAGGTGTGGTGGGCCGCGGGGCGTAGTGTCTATCTGTCCACCGCAGCCCCGGCAGCGACCGGGTGGGCGGAGCGATCCCGGTCGCGGACTAACATCTGCCGTGCACGATGTGAGCCGAGCGCGAGCGCGGTCGTCGTGCACGGCCACCCATGCACAACCATGCCGAAAGGGGTCCCGCGGTGCCCGCCATCTCCCGCGACGAGGTCGCACACCTCGCCCGGCTGTCCCGGCTCGCGCTGACCGACGCCGAACTGGACCAGTTCGCCGGTCAGCTGGATTCGATCCTGAGCCACGTGCGGACCATCTCCGAGGTCGCCGCCGCCGACGTCCCGGCGACGGCCTCGCCGAATCCGGCGACCAACGTGACGCGCCCCGACGAGCTCGTGCCCGGCCTGACGCCGCACGAGGCGCTGGCGGCCGCACCGGCGGTCGAGGAGCAGCGGTTCATGGTGCCGCAGATTCTGGGAGAGGGCGAATGAGCGACCTGACGACCCTCAGCGCGGCCGAGCTGGCCACGAAGATCCACGCCCGGGAAGTGTCCTCGGCCGAGGTCACCCAGGCGCATCTGGACCGGATCGCCGAGGTGGACGGCGAGCTCAACGCGTTCCTGCACGTCGCGGGCGAGCAGGCGCTCGCGGCCGCGAACGCGGTGGACGCGGCGCTGGCCGACGGGCAGGCGCCCGCCTCGCCGCTGGCCGGAGTTCCGTTGGCGCTCAAGGACGTCTTCACCACGACGGACATGCCGACCACCTGCGCCTCGAAGATCCTCGAGGGCTGGATGTCGCCGTACGACGCGACGCTGACCACCAAGCTGCGCGCGGCGGGCATCCCGATCCTCGGCAAGACCAACATGGACGAGTTCGCCATGGGCTCGTCCACCGAGAACTCCGCCTATGGCCCGACCCGCAACCCGTGGGACACCAGCCGGATCCCGGGCGGCTCCGGCGGCGGTTCGGCGGCCGCGCTGGCCTCGTACCAGGCGCCGCTGGCCATCGGCACCGACACCGGCGGCTCGATCCGGCAGCCCGCGGCGGTGACCGCGACCGTCGGCACCAAGCCGACCTACGGCACCGTCTCCCGCTTCGGCCTGGTCGCCTGCGCGTCCTCGCTGGATCAGGGCGGCCCCTGCGGCCGCACGGTGCTCGACACCGCGCTGCTGCACGAGGTGATCGCCGGGTACGACCCGCGCGACTCCACCTCCCGCGACGTGCCGGTGCCGCCGGTGGTCGCCGCCGCGCGCGCGGGCGCCGAGGGCGATCTGCGCGGCGTGAAGATCGGCGTGGTCAAGGAGCTGCACTCCGACAGCTACCAGCCGGGCGTGCTCGCCTCCTTCGATGCCGCGGTCGGCGTGCTGAAGGAGCTCGGCGCGGAGGTCGTCGAGGTGTCCTGCCCGCACTTCGAGTACGGCCTGCCGTCCTACTACCTGGTGATGCCGTCGGAGGTGTCGTCGAACCTGGCGCGCTTCGACGCCATGCGCTACGGCCTGCGCGTCGGCGACGACGGCACGCACAGCGCCGAGCAGGTCATGGCGCTGACCCGTGCGGCGGGCTTCGGTCCCGAGGTCAAGCGCCGCATCATGATCGGCACCTACGCGCTCTCGGCGGGTTACTACGACGAGTACTACGGTCAGGCGCTCAAGGTCCGCACCCTGATCGCGCGCGATTTCGACGCCGCCTACGAGAAGGTCGACGTGCTCGTCTCGCCGACCAGCCCCTTCACCCCGTGGAAGCTGGGCGAGAAGGTCGACGATCCGCTGGCGATGTACCTGTCCGACCTGTGCACGCTGCCGACCAACCTGGCGGGCCACCCGGCCATGTCGGTGCCGTCGGGGCTGAGCAAGGACGACGGCATGCCGGTCGGCTTGCAGATCATGGCGCCCGCGCTGGCCGACGACCGCCTGTACCGGGTGGGCGCGGCTTACGAGGCCGCCCGCGGACCCGTCGCCTGACGGAGCTACGGACAGACAACGGCGAGCGGGCCGGGGCATCGCGCCCCGGCCCGCTCGCCGTTTCCGTGCTCGGGTTCCTCCGCGCTCAGCGCAGATCGGCGAGATTCACGGCCTGCGCCATCGCGCGGAAGCCCGCGTCGTTGGGGTGCAAGCGATCTCCGCTGTCGAAGGCCGGGTTCAACCGGCTCGGGTCCGCCGGATCGGCGAGCGCGGCGGCGGTGTCGACGACCGCGTCGTATTCGCCGGAGGTGCGGATCCACTCGTTGACGGCCGAACGCTTGGCCTCGGCCTCCGGCGAGTCGTACGGTGAATCGCCGAACGGCAGGATGGTCGCGCCGATGACGCGCAGCCCCGCGGCCCTGGCCCGGCCGATCAGCTCGCGGTGCGCGGCGATCAGCTGGTCCGCGGAGACCGGCACCGGCGGTTCGCCGAGATCGGGCGCGCCCGCGCTGAGGCCGATGTCGTTGGCGCCCTCCAGGATGATCACCGTGCCGACGCCCGGCTGGTCGAGGACGTCGCGCTGGAAGCGGCGCAGCGCGCTCTCGCCGAGCCAGTCGGAGTCGACGGTCACCCGGTTGCCGCCGATGCCCTGGTTCAGCACCGCGCGCGGAGCGCCCGCCGCGGCGAGGCGTTCGGCGAGTTCGTCGGGGAAGCGGTTGTCCGCGTCGGTGGTCGAGCCGACGCCGTCGGTGATGGAGTCGCCGAAGGCCACGATGGCGGGCGGGTTCGGCAGGAGATCGGCCACCTCGACGCCCGCCAGGTAGTACCAGGTCGGGGTGCTCTCGGTGAACGCGGCGGCGGTCGGGTCGGCGCGGTGATCACCCGCGGCGCGGTAAGTGGTGGCGATGGCCTGCGCGTGCTGGGTGGCGGGGCCGGTGGGCCCGGCGAAGTACAGCGTGATGGTGATCGAGTCGAAGGCGTTGAGCGGCAACGCGACCGGATCGGTGACGAGGTCGGCGCCGGGCGCGATCTCGAAGGTCGGTGACAGCCCGGCGGTCAGCGGCGACAGGGTCTCGGGCCGGATCGCGCCCGCGCCCGCGGTGCGCGCGATGGTCGCGCCGGTGATCGTCAGCGGCGCGGTGCCGTAGCGGTTGGTCAGCCGCACCCGGGTGGTGAGCCCGCCCTCGCTGACCCGAACCACCTGGCGCAGAGTCTGATTCGCGAAGCCCTGCTGAGCCCAGTTGGTCACGAACGCGCGACTCGGCGGATGCGGTGATGTCGCCCACGCCGTGGTCCACCCCGGCGGGTCCGCTGGACGGGCCGCCGCGCCCGCGGCGGTGAACGGTAGCAGGATCAGCAGGAGCGCCAGCAGGGCGCGGACGATGCGCACGACGGAATCCGTTCTCTCGTGGTCGAACTCGGCGAAGCGCCGAACAGGACGGCACAACCACGAAAGATCCGGGTCGATTCCCGGCCCGGATTCAGCTGGTGCGCAACAGTTCGGCGCGGCGCTGAACGCCCGCGGTCATGCCCTCGAAGCCGCGGCGCAGGTTCGCGCCGAGCGCCGCCGCGACCACGGGGTGGAACCAGCCGCCGAGTTCGAAATGCGATTCGTAGCGCGTGCGTTCGGGACTCACCGCTGTGACGGTGTGCGAGCGCAGGCTGTGCAGCGCGCCGAGCGGCACCGGCTTCATCGAGTAGCTGAGCTCACGGCCCGGGGTGTGGCTGCGAATCCATTCGCGCTGCCGCCGCGGGGTGGAGCCGTAGACCTGCACGAGCATGTCGATCGGGTCGCCGGGGGTGAGCGTGCTCTCGCATTCGGTGACGAAGGGATTCCACTCGCCGTAGCGGGGGAGGTCCGTGATCACTTGCCACACCAGGTCGGCCGGTGCGTCGATGTACACGGCCACGTCGATGACAAAGCCCATGGGAGCAAATTAGAACAAGTTCTACTGTCGCGTCAATGAACGGGCCCGCTCGGCGGAACCATCCCCGGACGGTGAGCTGTGGCGCTGAGCCGCACGCTCAGCAGGAACCCAGCGCCGTGCCCTGGTCGGTGCCGTAGCGGTGGCCGTGACCGGGCGGCGCGTCGAGTGCGGCGAGCAGGTCCGCGGTGGTTTGTAAGAAGCTCACCACCGGCAGCCAGCGCGGGACGGGGGCGTCCACCCGCACGCCGGTCAGGTCGGGCGCGCGCCACAGCAGGGCGGGCGACCAGTGCACGACCGGATCCGAGCTGTTCGCCAGCACTGTCGCGCCCTTGCGGTGCACGCCGCCCGCGGGCGGACCGGCCCAGAGCGCGGCGCAGGTACGGCGGTCCTGCTCGGCGCCGTCGGCGAAGATCGCGCTGCCGCCGAGGGCGCCGAGGCTCTGGCCGTAGACGAACAGCCGGGGCGGCTCGGCCATGGCGCCCAGGCGTCGCTCGACGGCGTCGAAGAGGGCGCGGGCGGCCCGCACCGCGTCGGCCCGGCCGAAGACGAACGTCACCCAACTCGGTGCGTAGGAGTACTGGAGACCGACCACGGCGACGTCACCGCCGAAGCGTTCGGCGAACCCGGTCACGGCGTTGGCGTCGATCCAGCCGGACCCTGTCGGCAGGGCGACCACGATATTGGACCGGTACAGCCCGCCCGAGCGCTCCAGCTCCCGGACGGCCAGCGCCACACGGGAATCCAGATCCGGCGCGGAATCCACCCCGACGTAGACCCGCACCGGTCCCTCGGGGGTTCCGCTGACGAACTTGCGGCCTTGAGCGCCGAGCGACGGCCAGCTGACCGCCGACCCGGCGCTGCCCGATCTGGTGTGCGAAACCGGTTGCGTCAGAGCCGGATCCATCGCGACGTTGGCCGCCGCGTACACCTGCTGGCGCCACCCCACCACCGCGGGCGTCAGCACGAGGTAGCCCACCGCCGCGGTGACCAGTCCCAGGACGAGTCCGCGGAGCATGCCGAGTTTGCGCAGCGCCCAGCCGAGCGCCTTGGCGATCCCGACGACGACGCCGGTGAGCAGTGCGGTGGCGAGCGCGCAGTGCAGCCAGTAGCCGGGGCCGATCGGCGGTGTCCCCATGGCGGCGCGCAGATCGTTCTGCCAGTGCCCGGCGCGCCACGCGGCGATCGTCACGGCCAAGCCGAGCACCGCCGGCAGCGGCAGGCGGTAGCGAGAGAAGCGCCGATCGACGTCGAAGTCCCAGCGGCCGAGCAAGAAACGCAGCGCACCGGCGAGTCCCAGCGCGCAGCAGATCAGCAGGGCGGTGAGCACGGCTTGCGCGCCGGGCGTACGGGGCAGGAGACCCGGCGCGAGCGAGAGGAGTGTTCCCACACCGACCGCCAGTGTCGTTCCGATGCGCGGTGCCGTGCGGGCGGCGGCGATGGCTGCCGAGCCCCGGCGCTTCGGGAGCGGTGCCGGGGGATCGAGTCGAGGGCTTTCGGCGATTGGCCGCGTCGTCGTGGTCATGCCGAAACTCCCGCGGCGACAGCGTTGTTCGAGATGTCGCCGGCATTCTCGAATCGACCGTCGGACGCTCGACGCAGCGCGCCGAGAACGAGGGCGAGCAGCGTACCGAGTCCGAGCGCGCCGAGTCCGGCGAGACCGACCAGCCAGCCGCTCCATCCGGACGCCGCGACGCCCGCGCCGAGCATCGTCTCCACGACCGGAGCGCCGTAGTGCTGGCGGCGCGAGTTCAGATCCACCACGGTATCGGCGATATCGGCCATCGCGTAGCACTTGGCCCGGCCCCACGGCTCGGTGCGTGCGTCGCACGCCTCCCGCATCCGGCGGTCCAGGGCCGCGTCCACGGCCTGGCGTGCCCACGGGCCGAGCGGTTCGCCGCGCCGAT
Source organism: Nocardia bhagyanarayanae (assembly GCF_006716565.1). Lineage (NCBI taxonomy): Bacteria > Bacillati > Actinomycetota > Actinomycetes > Mycobacteriales > Nocardiaceae > Nocardia > Nocardia bhagyanarayanae. The sequence continues at coordinate 3,397,039 of NZ_VFPG01000001.1, forward strand.
CCGCGTAGCGCAGCAGGTCGTAGCCGAGATCGTGTGCCTTGCATGCGGTGTCGAACTCGGCCGGCAGCGGGACGGGGGAGGAGCAGTCGCCGCCCGGGTTGGTCAGCATGCCGTGCACCGCAACCGGTCGATAACCGAGCACGGTGGTGAAATCGCCGGGAAGCGCTGCGGCCGAGCCGGTTTCGTTCGCGATCAGCGCGGCGATCGCGGTGGCGGCCGCGACATTCTCGACGACGGGCGGTGCGACAGTGGCCGCCTGCGCGGCGGGGGCCATGGCGACGGTGGCCGACATCGTGGTCAGCGCCGCGGCCGTCAGCGCCGCGACCCGGCGCAGCCCGAGGGGTGCGGTCGGGTGGCGTTCGGTGGCGGCGATGGTCTCGGTCCTCATGGGCCTCGACGCTATGAACGGCGCACGCTCACCGGCCTCCCGCCGTGGTGGGGTTTGCGCCGCCGTGCCGTCGGGGGAGCGGGCGAGTCTGCTCATCCCGTGGTATGAGGTGGGAATTCACCCGTGGGTATGAGGCACGGGCCGGGCCGGGGTTTCTAGGGTCGTAGCCATGAAGGAGAAGACCCGTGACCTGGCGAAGCGGATGGACGCGCGCAGCTGGTTCGACGCGTCCGTCGTGCTGACCGCGCTCATCCTCTACGCGGTCGCGTGGCCGACACTGCACCTGACGCACGCCGTGTCGCCGGGGGCGCAGCCGTTCATCGCCGCGTTCGCCGCGTTCCCGATCCTGCTCGTGCGGATCAACCCGGCGCTGGGCTGGTCCATCTCCGCGGGCTCGGCGCTGCTCATCGCGCTGGCCATCCCGCACCAGCCGAACAACGATCTGCCGTTCCAGGTGGTGCAGGTCATCGCGCTGATCGCGCTGCTGTTCGCGGTCGGGTTGCGCGCGCCCGTGCAGACCGTCGCCATCGCGTGGGGCGCGACCTCGCTGCTGTTCGGCACGACCATGCCCGGTGAGGGCGACGCGTTCGCCAACGCGGTATGGGGCTGGCCCATCGCGCTGGCGGCGGTGGTGCTGTTCGCCCTGCTCGTCCGGTGGCTGGTGCTCTCGCGCCGGGAACTGGTGCGCCAGGAGGAGGAGAACGAGCTCGAACGGGCCCGCCGCGCGATCCTCGAGGAGAAGGCGCGCATCGCCCGCGACCTGCACGACGTGGTGGCCCACCACATGTCCCTGGTGGTGGTGCAGGCACAGACCGCGCCCTACCGGGTCGAGGGCGTGACCCCGGCCGCCCGCGCCGAGTTCGAATCGATCGGCGCCACCGCCCGCGAGGCGCTCAACGAGATCCGCGGCATGCTCGGCGTGCTGCGCAGCGACGGCCAGCTGCCCGAACACGCGCCCCAGCCGAAGGCCGAGGACGTGCTCGCGCTGTTCGACGGCGCCCGGCGCGCGGGCGTCACGATCGACTGGACCATCGAGGGCGACCTGCGGTCGATTCCGGAGACGACCGGGCTCGCGCTCTACCGGATCGCCCAGGAGTCGCTGTCGAACGCGTCACGGCACGCGCCGGGTGCGCCGGTGCGGGTGGCGATCGTCTGCGGGTTGGAATTGCACCTGCGGGTGGTCAACGGGCCGGGCGCGGCGCCGGCGCGGCCGGTCGGCAACGGCGGGCACGGGATCGCGGGGATGCGGGCCAGGGCGTTGGCCGCGGGCGGCGAGGTGACGGCCGGTCCGAGCGATGACGGCGGGTTCGAGGTGCAGGCCCGGCTTCCGCTGGGCGCCGTGCTCGCGACGCCCGACGCCGTATCGGTCGCGACGCCGACGGTGCAATAAGGCGCTCCTCCTGCCTTCGCTCCGGTCATGTGTGGACCGACGAGGCGTCCGGCGGCGTTCACGAGGCGTACCTCCGGCTATGCGGGAGCAGAGGACGGGCGTCGTCCGGCGGCGTTCAGTGGGCACAACTCCGCCCGCGCTCGCGGCGGACCTCCGCGATCGGACCGGCGCAGGCGCGGCAATTAGGGTGGGCGCGTGGCAATAACGGTTTTGATCGCCGACGACCAGGCGATGGTCCGCCAGGGTTTCGGCGCGCTGCTCGCCGCCCAACCCGACATCAGCGTCGTCGGCGACGCCCCCGACGGCAAGGTCGCGGTGGCCGAGGCCAAGCGGCTACGCCCGGACGTCGTGCTGATGGATGTGCGCATGCCCGAGATGAACGGCCTCGACGCGGCGCGCGCCATCCTCGCGGCGGGCTTCGAACCGCCGGTGCGGGTGCTGATGCTGACCACCTTCGACATCGACGACTACGTGTACGAGGCGCTCAGCCTCGGCGCCAGCGGGTTCCTGCTCAAGGACGCGCCCGCCGAGGAATTGGTGCGCGCGGTGCGGGTGGTCGCCGAGGGGCAGGCGCTGCTCGCGCCGACCGTCACCCGCAGGCTCATCGCCGATGTCACCAGCCGCCGCGCCGCCGCCCGCGCCAAACCAGCGCCGCAACTGGCCGCCCTCACACCGCGGGAGCGGGAGGTGCTGGAGCTGATCGCGAAGGGCATGTCCAACACCGAGATCGCCGAGGCGTTGTTCGTGGCCGAGCAGACCGTGAAAACCCATGTCTCCAAGGTCTTCTCGAAGCTCAATCTGCGCGACCGCGCGCAGGCCGTCGTGCTCGCCTACGAATCCGGGTTGGTCACGCCCGGCTGATCAGGCCGGGCACTTGCCGCCGCGCAGCTCGTCGACATGGCGGCCGAGCAGCGCGGCCAAGCTGTCCAGCAGCGCGGTCGCGTCCCCGAAAGTGCCCGAATCCGCCTGTGCCGCAAGGGCGACCGCGACCAGACCGGAGCGCGACGGCAGCAGTCCGAATTGACGCACCGTGTAGATGCCGGTCTCGTCGTCCGGGCCCCAGCCGCCCTTGAACTCGGCGCCCTCCAACATGCCGAGACCCCAACCCTGGTCGGGGGTGATCTCGCCCATCAGCCGGGTCACCGTCTCGGTCTGCGGGAGGCACGGCAGCCGCGAGGCGAAGCGGACCTGATCGGTCAGCGACCACTCGGTCGCGCCGAACGCCTCGTAGTCCAGCCGGGTGCGCGGGCCCGCGACGCCGGTGACCGCGTCGCCCGCCTCGTCGAGCACCTGCTGCACGGCCTGCGCCGCCTCCAGCCCGTCGCCCAGCGAATTCCACAGCGCGTCGGCGGCGTCGTTGTCGGAGACGGTGATTGCCGCCTCCGCGTCGGGCATAGCGCCTTCGGGATCGTGGCGCAGCGCGGCGATCGCCAGCGGAACCTTGATCGTGGACCATGCGATGCCGGTGGTCCAGTCCCCGAAAACGGTGATCCGGTTGCCGCCGACCGGCATGATCGCCAGACCGACCTGCCCGCGCAGGCTGGGCTGCAACTGCGTGAAATCGGCCGCGAGCGAATCCGGCATGCTCACCGTGCGCCCCGCCTTCCAGGTCCCCACCGTCTGCGCGGTCACCGTCGCCGCGGCGGGCTTCTCCACCCGCTCGGGAATCAGACCGCACGAGACCATGGCCAGCATCGTCGCCGCGACGGCCCCGCGCAGCACCGGACGACACGCGGAAGCGATTCGAGCCGACTTCACCACCGTCAACCTCCCCACCGCCCCGCGCGTGCCGCGCGGCCCTCGGCGGTGCCATCTACCCGTCCAACCCGCCCGGGTGATTCACCGGCCGAGAACCCACCACCGTGCTCGCTCGTGGGAAGTGACGCGATGATGATGTGCTGTACATAGTTTTGCCGATAGCGGCGCAGAATTCGAAACCGCGTGGATCTCGGGCGTCCCTCCGCGGTCCATTACGCTGGCTGTCCTGGACCGGAAGGGGGTCGCCTTGCTCACTAGCGGTGAGGTGTTCGCGGGATTCACCGTGGAACGGCTGCTCGGGCAGGGCGGTATGGGCTCGGTCTACCTGGCCCGGCATCCCCGGTTGTCCCGGCTCACCGCGCTCAAGCTGCTCAACCGCGATCTGTTCCTGGACAACGAGGTGCGGGCCCGCTTCGAGCGCGAGGCCGACCTGGCCGCGCAGCTCGATCACCCGAGCATCGTGGCGGTCTACGATCGCGGCTCCGAGGACGGTCAGCTGTGGATATCCATGCAGTACGTCGACGGCGTGGACGCGGCCGCGGTGAACCCGATGACGCTGCCGCCGGAGCGGGCCGTGCAGATCATCGAAGGCGTCGCGGACGCACTGGATTACGCGCACGGGATGGGTGTGCTGCACCGGGATGTCAAGCCCGCCAACATCATGCTGGCCAGGTCGAGCGGCGGGCAGGGAGAGCGGGTCTTCCTGACCGACTTCGGCATCGCCCGGCTGCGCGAGGACTCCACCCATCTGACTCAGACCGGCATGTTCACCGCCACCCTGGCCTACGCCTCGCCGGAACAGATGACCGGCGCGCCGCTCGGCAACCGCTCCGACCAGTACTCGCTGGCCTGCGCGCTGTACTGGCTGCTGGCCGGGGTCGGACCGTTCGACTCCGCCAACCCCGCCGACATCATCAACGGCCACCTCCAAATGCCGTTGCCCTCGGTCCGCCTTCGCCGACCGAACCTGAACCCCGCGCTGGACGCGGTGCTTGCCGCCGGCATGGCGAAACGCCCGGAACACCGCTACCGCACTTGTACCGAGTTCGCCGACGCCGCCCGCAAGGCGCTGACCGCGGTGGGCCCGCCCCCGCTGCCCGTCCTCCCGCCACCCACCTACGCACCCCAGCCGTACCCCGCGCCACCGGGCTACCCGCAACCTGTGCCGCCCGCACCCATGCGCCCGATGCCGCCGCAACCCGTTCCGCCGCAACCGGTTCCGATGCAGGCCCCGCCGCGGCCCACTCCGCCACCTCCGCCGCCACCGCCACCTGCTGCGCCGCCGGTGCCCCCTTCGCCGCAGCCCGTTCTCCCGCCCGCCGGGCAGCCACCCCAGGTGGCCCCAGTGCCGCCGAACATGCCGCAGCCCGTATCCCCGCCCGCTGCGCCCCCGCCCGGAGTGGTTCCGGCGTCGAATGCACCGCAGCCAGCAGGCTCGTCCGCCGGGTTACCGCCCCAGGCGGTCTCGGTGCCGCACCCTGCAGGCTCACCTGCCGGGCCATCGCCCCACGCGGTCTCTGCGTCGGCGAATGCGCCGCAGCCAGCAGGCGCTTCTGCCGCGCAGCCACCCCAGGTGGCCTCGGTGCCACCGAATACGCCGCAGTCTGTGGCCGCGGACCCGGCAGGCTCACCTGCCGGGCCATTGCCCCACGCGGTCCCTGCGTCGGCGAATGCGCCGCAGCCAGCAGCTCCGCCCGGCGGGATACCGCCCCAAGCGGTCCCGGCACCGCCGCAAGGCATATCTGCACCCGGCGGTCCGCGGCCGATACCGCATCTGCCTGGGGTGGCGCATCCCGCCTCCAGCTCAACCGTCTCGCCGCAAGCCGCGCTGAAGCCCTTGCCCCCGAACGCGTCTCCGTCCGGCGCGCCGATGCCGCAGCGGCCTGCTGTTGCGGAGGTGCCATCGAACGCTTCGGGAGTTGCCCCACCGGACCCATCGCAGGACTCGGTCGGGTCGATTTCGCCGCCCGTTCCCGCTGAGACTGATTCCTCGATGCAGTCCACCCCCTCCGGAATGGCTAAGCCCCAGCCGGGGTCGTCTTCCGTGGGGTCGGCTGCGCCCGTTGCGGCGCGGCAGGCCGGACCGCCGCTGACATCCGCAGAGTCGGCTTCAGCCGAATCAGCCGTGAATGCCGAGCCGAAAAGCGCGGCGCACGAGCCGGATTCGGTAGCGGCCACGAAAACCGCTGGAGAGTCGCCATCGACAAGCGACGGTGGTGCCGCGACGCCATCGGCCATCGACCGAGATTCCGGGACGAAGAGTGCGGCCGCCGAAGCGGAACACCGACTGCCGCAGCCCGGGCAGGGGCCATCGGTCCCGGGTGCGACCGCATCGAGTCCGGATGGCACTCCTCCCGCCACGGCGGATTCATCCGACACTCAGACGCGCGGATCGGAAGATGTTGTGGGCGTTGTCGAGTCGTCGCCCTGGGCGGGAAGTGCTCAGCCCGGCCCGCCGGCGGCGCCTGCCCGGGATGGTGTGCCTCTGGCCTCGCCGGGCTCGGCCGGAAGTTCGGCGCGCGAGTCGGAAGCCGCTGCGGGCGAGGCGAGTTCGACATCCCCGGTGCCAGGTGCCCCTCCCGGGCTGGCTGGCGCACCCTCGGGTCAGCGCGCTGACGACGGTGGGCGGCGGCAAGGCGCCGGAGCTGTGCCACCACCCGCCGGTCCACCCCCGGGCGCGTCACCGATGGCAGGGCCGATCAACGGCCCATCGGGTCCACCTCCCGGATATCCGCCGCACGGCCCGAATCCCGTTGGGCCTCAGCCGGTACCGCCGCGCCGCAGTCTCGCCGGATTGTTCGGTGCGCTGGCGCTCGGCCTGGTGGTGGTCGTCGCGGTGGCGGTCGGCGCGGTCGTCGTGCTGGCCTCGCGGTCGGATTCGGGGGGCGACACCGCGGCGGCTCCGGCGACTGCTCCACCCAGGGCGGCTTCCCCCGCCCCCGCGCCGGATCCGCTGGCCGCGAGCAGGCGAGCATTCCCGAGGCTGCTGCCGCAGGAACCGGGCTCCATCGGCGAGGGGTACGAGGACGCGACCTGTTACGCCGAAAAGCGGGGCGACCGTTTGAACATCGACGAGGACGTGCTCACGTCGAGCCCGTGGATCCTGGCGTGGGAGTGTCGCCGCGACGTCGACAACCCGTTCGGCATGAGCTACACCATCCTGGAATACCAGTCGGCCGCGGCGGCGCGGTCGGTGGTGGACACGCTGCCGGCCAACGCCGCGACGCCCGGGCGTAAGTCGGGTGTGCCGTTCACCCAACATCTTTGGATCCGCGCGGATCCGCCGGGCCCGGTGCCGTCGCACTACTACACGGCGAAACTCGTGGTGAGCTTCTCCGGCGAGACCACCCACGGGAACTACCTCGTGTACGCGAGCCACCGAGGCCCCGCCCGCGACGCGCAGGCGCCCGTGGCGCCCGCCGAGGCCGAGCTCGCGGACTGGTGGACGACCGCGCCGCTGTGAGGACGGCGCACACCAGTCCGCTCAGTCGACCGCCAGCGCCTCCACGATCGGCATCCGCGCCGCGCGCAACGCGGGCGGAATGGACCCGAGCAGCGCCAGCGCCAGCGCGGCGGTGCCGTAGACCAGCAGCATCGGGCTCGGCTCGTAGACGATGTCGATGGTCATGGCGTGTCCGATGGCGACGGTGGCCAGATACTGGATCGCCGCACCGACCACGAGACCTATTGCGGCGCCGATCAATCCGATACCCGCCGCTTCGGCGAGCACCGAGCGCAGCAGGAACTTGCGGCTGGTGCCCATGGCGCGCAGCACGCCGAGTTCGCGGCGGCGTTCGAGCACCGAGAGCATCAGAGTGTTCAGCAGCGCGACGGTCGCGACGAGCACCACGATCCACAGGATCGCCCTGCTCATCACCGAACCCTGCCGCATGCTCGACGAGATCGCGGTGACGGCGTCCTGCCCCGAGCTGACGTGGAACTGTTCCGGCACCGCGGCGCGAATGGCGGCCTGCACCGCGGCGGGGTCCGCGCCGGGCGTGACCTCGACGGACAGGATGGTCTCACCGCGGCGTTGGTACCACTGCCGCAGGTGTTCCAAGTCCATCATCACGATGCCCGAGATCGCCGACATGTACGGGATCACCTGCAGCACCTCCACCCGGTGCGGACCGGTCGGGGTTTGCAGGGTCAGCTCCGCGCCCGCGCTCACCCCGAGCGACCGGGCCACGTCGCGGGAGATCACGACGCCCTCACCGGACGTCATGCGCGGCAACAGACTTCGATCGACGGCGTTCGACCGGATATCGCCGAGCGCGGTCGGATAACCCTGCAGCATGACCCGCCCGGTCCCCAGGGTCGCGAAGGCCATCTGCGCCGGGTTGACCTCCTCGACACCCGGGACCTCGGCGACGATGTCCTTCAAATCGTCTGGCAGCAGCGGCCCGGTCGGAAACTGCTCCATCGCCGTCGGACTGACATAGACGTCGGCCGTGCCGAGATCCTCGAACGTTGCGGTCGCCGAATCCACCATGTTCGCCGAGGCGCCGCCCATCGCCACGGTGGCGGACACGCCGATCATCACGGTCATCGCCGTCGCCCACACCCGGCGCGGCGCGCGTTCCAGCGTGGTGGAACCGAGCGCGCCGGGCGCGCCGAAGCCGCGGGCGATCGTGGCGGCCGTGCGCACGATCGGTCCGGTGGCCGCGAAACAGACGAGCAGCGTCGCCGTGAACGCCAGCGAGATGGAGGCGAGCGAGAGCCTGCCGAGGTCGGCCCTGGCGACCAGGACGGCCAGCACGGCGAGCCCGACGCCGAATATCGCCGCGGCCCAACGTACTACCGGCCGGGCGGTGTCGGACTGCCCGACGCCGACCGGGGCCAGCGCCTCGATCGGCTGCACCTTGTAGACCTGCCGCGCGGCGAGCGCCGCGGCGGTGACACTGGCCAGCACGCAGGCCGCCACCGCGGCGGGAACGGCGTGGCCGGGCACCATGTACTCGGTGCGCGCCTCCACCGACTGCACCATGGCGGCGGGCAGCCGGTCGATCGCGGTGCGGCCCATGAAGATTCCGAGTACCGCGCCGATCACGCTGCCGATCAGGCCGAGCAGCGCGGCCTCGGCGAGTAGGTCGCGTACCATGGGCCCGCGCTTGCCGCCGATCGCGCGCAGCAGCGACAACGTGGGCCTGCGCTGGGCGACCGCCATGCTCATCGCGTTGTAGATCAGGAACGCCGAGACGATCAGCGCCGCGGCGGAGGACATCAGCGTCGAGTAGCGGACGATCTGAATGGCCCCGCCGGCCTGCGCGGTGCGCAGATCGGGATCGGCGACGACGGCGCGTCCGTCCACCGCCGCGGTCAGCGCGGCGCGCAGCTCGCCGATGTCGGCGCCGTCGTCGGCGATGATCTGCACCGAGTCCAGCTTGCCGACGCGGTCGGTCAGGAACTGCGCCAAACCCAATGGCGCGGCGACGATATGACCGCCGTTGAGCTTGTCCGAGGTCTCGGCGTCGAGCACGCCCGCCACGGTGACCGTGCCGATGCCGAGCGGGAACTCCTCGCCCTCGGCGTAACCCATCGCGGCGCCGACGAGAACACCGCGCGGCGTGGTGATCAGCTTGGTGGTGTGCGCGCCCATCGGCCCGGCCAGTTCGCTGTCGAGCGCGGTGATGTTCGCTTCCGCGCCGAGCAGCAGCGCCCGATCCGCGCCCGAACCCAGCTGGGAGCGCAGCATCGGCACGGCCTGCTCGACGCCAGGCGTCGCGGCGATGCGCGGCAGCAGTTGCTGGTCGAAGCCGGCGTCGGTGATGCCGGTGATCTCCAGCGCCGCTTTGCCGCCGAGCGCCTTGGTGAGCCGATCCACCGACCCGGTGACCGAACCGGAGATGCTCAGCACCGCGACGAGCAGCGAGGCGGACACCGCCATCACCGTCATCGACATGACCGTCCGGCCGCGGTGTGCGAGCAGTTCACCGAAGTTGAACAGCCGCAGCCGATCCCACGCCGCCCGGATCATGCGCGCACCGAACCCTCGTCTAGCGCCGCGTCCTCGGCCGAGGCGGCGCTCGGGCGCTCGACCCGGTCGTTGGAGCCGATCTTGCCGTCGCGCAACGTGATCACCCGGTCGCAGTACTCCACCGCACCCATGTCGTGGGTCACCATGACCACCGAGTTGCCGTTGCCCGCGATGTCACCGAGCAGCTCCAGGATCGACGCGCCGGTCTTGGAATCCAGATTGCCGGTCGGCTCGTCGGCAAGGATGAGCGGCGGATCCATGGTCAACGCCCTGGCCACCGCCACCCGCTGCATCTGGCCGCCGGACAGCTCGGCCGGGCGATGATCGGCCCGGTTGGCGAGCCCGACCCGGTCCAGCAGTTCCAGCGCCTTCGGCTTGGCCTTGCGTAGCCCGGTGCCGTCCAGCAACTTCGGGATCGCGACGTTCTCCCATGCGGTCAGCGTCGGCAGCAGATTGAAGAACTGGAAGACGAAACCGACTCGGTGGCGGCGGAATTCGGACTGCTGCTCCTCGTTCAGCGCGCCGATCTCCTCGCCCTGGAAGCGGATCGACCCCGCGTCCGGGCTGTCCAGCGCGCCGAGCAGATGCAGCAGCGTGCTCTTGCCGGAGCCGGACGGACCGATGATGGACGTGAATTCGCCCCCCTCGATACGCAAACTGACGCCGTCCAGCGCGCGAACGGTCTGCTCGCCGACCCGGTACTGCTTGACGATGTCCGACAGTTCCAGCATGGCCGGGTCCGACATAGTGCTTCCCCCAATCGCTTTCGTTTCTCAGGTGCTATCTCGCCAGGGCTTCGACGGCCAGGTGGCGGCGACGATACTGGCAATCGAGCACTGCGCGCAGCGCGGGCTGCTCCGCGGCGAGCTCGAGGTAGGCCTCGACGGCGGATTGTCCCTGCGTCATGGCCTGCTCCATTTTGACGTCCAAATGGAGCTGCCACCGGTATTTCAAGGCGAGCAGCACCCCCTCCGGACCGCCGAACAGCCGATCCAGCCCCGGGATTCCCGTGAACAGGTCGGGACTTTCCGGATCGACCGCGGCGCGGGCGAGCACGGTGTGCACGATTTCGGTCCGAGCGTGTTGTTCTTCCCAGGACATGACATCGGCCTTTCGTGAGGCGTCCGCCGCACCGCCGTCGGGCCGCACGACGAGATCGCAGCCAACGCTACGGCGGGGACGGCCGGGTGTCGTCGTGCCGAGGACGCGAATCGATCTCCTACCGCGGTAGGAGGCGCGGACCGTTCCGGGCACGATGCGTCGGCGCACGTCGGCCGACTAGCCTGACAAGATGGATGTGACGCAGGCCATCCCTCCGCCCGCTGGCGCCCGACAGGCGGTTCCGTTCCGGGAGCGCGGGCGCGTGCGGGACCGGCTCGCCGCGTTCGCGCGCGATCCGATCGGCACCTTCCAGCGAAGTCTGACGGAGCTGCCGTTCGACTATCCGCCGAAGGTGATCGTCATCGCCGACATCGCGACCTTCGTGATCGGCGTCGCGGCCACCGTGCAGCGGCACGCCTACTTCCCGACCGCGGTGCCGCTGATCGCCATGCTGTTGCTGTTCCTCTCGGTCCCGGCGTTCTGCCTGTTCGGCGTGGTGCCCAACCCGGCCACCCTCGGGCTGTGCGGGATGGGCGCGGCGGCGTTGTTCCTGCTGCAACCGGTCGCGGCGGATTTCGCGCCGTTCGTTCTTGTCATCGTCGTCGGCGAGGTCGCGGCGCTCGCGTCGGTGCGGGTCGGCGCCGCGGTGGCGGTGGGGGCGATCGCCGAGCTGGTGGCCTTCGACATCGCGGGCAACGTGCTGTGGAGCGCCGACACCGAACGCTTCTCGGGCCTGCCGATGTACGGCATGGGCATCGTGCTCGGCTTCATGTGCGGGCTGATGCTCCAGTACCAACGGCGGTTCCTCTACCGGGAAAGGCACTACCAGGACATGCGCGCGGCCCAGGCGGCTGAAGAAGAGCGGCGCAGGATCGCCCGCGAAGTCCACGACGTGATCGCGCATTCGCTGAGCATCACGCTGCTGCACCTCACCGCCGCGCGGCACGCGCTGGAGACCGATCGCGATGTGGACGAGGCGGTGGAGGCCCTGGTCGACGCCGAACGACTCGGCCGCCAGGCGATGGCCGACATCCGGCGCACCGTGGGACTGCTGGACAAACGACCCGCCAAGCTGGCTCCGGAACCGAGCGTCGGCGATATCGAGGATCTCGTCGGCGATTTCGTGCGCGCCGGACTCGACGTGCGCTACCGGTGCACCGACGACCTGTCCCCGGTGACGGCGGCGGTGGGCCTCGCGCTCTACCGCATCGGCCAGGAGTCGCTGGCCAACGTGGTCAAGCACGCGCCGGGCGCGACGGCGACCGTCCTGCTCACGGTGGACGACGCCACGGCGGCGCTGACGGTGGTCAACACGCTGCCCGCCGGACTGCCCGCGCAGCGCGGCAACGGGATGGGCCTGTCCGGCATGTGGCAGCGCGCCGAACTGCTCGGCGGACGGCTGACCGCCGGACCCGCCGAGGACGGCTGGTCGGTGCGCGCCGAGTTCCCGCTCGTCGCGTCCAAGGCCTGGCTGCACTGTCCGCTGCCCGGCCTGTTCCTCGACGCCACGACCGCCGTGCGCGAGGGCGTGACGCCGCCCGAGCAGCCGCCCTCGCTCGGCGCTCCGGCGTGGCGCACCATGCGGGAGGGCGCGTGACGGCCGCCGCCCCCGACACGGACGCCATCGCCGTCCTCGTCGTCGACGATCAGGAACTGGTGCGCGGCGGACTGCGCCGGATCCTGCGCCGCCGCGACGGTTTCCTGGTGACCGAATGCGCCGACGGTGACGAGGTGCCCGCCGCGGTGGCCGCCGGCAAACCCGACGTGGTGCTGATGGATCTGCGCATGAAACGCGTGGACGGCATCGATGCCACCCGCCTGCTGCGCGCCACCGAGGGTGCGCCACCGGTGCTGGTGCTCACCACGTTCGACGACGACCAGCTGCTGTCCGGCGCGCTGCGCGCGGGCGCCGCCGGTTTCATCCTCAAGGATTCGCCCGCCGAGGACCTGATCCGCGCGGTGCGGATGGTGGCCGCGGGCGGTGCGTGGCTGGACCCGTCGGTGACCGGCCGGGTGCTGTCCGCCTATCGAACCGTCCGTCCGGTATCCACTCGGGCCGACAGCAGACTAGCGGATTTGACCGCGCGCGAGTACGAAGTGCTCGAATTGATCGGCCGCGGTCGCGCGAACGCGGAAATCGCCAGGCAGCTGGGCATCTCGGAAGTCACCGTGAAAAGCCATGTCGGACACATATTCGGCAAGCTGGACCTGCGAGATCGCGCCGCCGCGATCGTCTTTGCGTTTGACCACGGGGTGGTCTCACCCGGAGAATCCACTCTCTAACGGGCAACCCGGAGCAGTGGGTCGCCGCCCGGGATGTGGAGGTTGCACGGGGTGGACGGACCTGGATGGCGGGTCGGCAGTCGGTTCGGGCCGTACGAGTTGCGCTCGCTGCTGGGTAAGGGGGGAATGGGCGAGGTCTACGAGGCCTACGACACGGTCAAGGACCGCGTCGTCGCGGTCAAGTTGCTGTCCGAGGAACTCGCCAAAGACCCGGTGTACCAGGTGCGTTTCCGCCGGGAATCGCAGGCCGCCGCCCGGCTCGCCGAGCCGCACGTCATCCCGATCCACGACTGGGGCGTGATCGACGGCGTCCTGTTCATCGACATGCGGCTGGTCAACGGTGTCGACCTGCGCACCATCCTGCGCGGGCAGGGGCCGATGAGCCCGGAACGCGCCGTCTTCCTCATCGAACAGATCGCCGCCGCGCTGGACGCCGCGCACGCCGACGGCCTGGTGCACCGCGACGTCAAGCCCGCGAACATCCTGGTCACCGACGCCGATTTCGCCTACCTCGTCGATTTCGGCATCGCCCACACCGAGGGCGACTCGGCCGTGACCCAGGTGGGCATGGCGGTCGGCTCCTATATCTACATGGCGCCCGAGCGTTTCGACGTCGGCCCCGTGACCGGCCGCGCGGATATCTACTCGCTGGCCTGTGTGCTGCACGAATGCCTCACCGGGGCAACACCCTTCCCGGCGGCGAGCATGAGTGTGCTGATCAAGTCCCATCTTTCCGATCCGCCGCCGCGCCCGAGCGCCGAGCGCCCGGGCATCGCGCCCGCTCTCGACGACGTCATCGCCCGCGGCATGGCGAAGGATCCCGCCGACCGTTTCGCGACCGCGACCGAGTTGGCCCGCGCGGCCCGCGCCGTGGTGGGCTCGGCGTCGCCCGCCGCGACCGGGCCGACGTTCGTCGTGCGCGCGCCCGACCCGTCGAGGTTCGGGAAATCGGATCCGACCGTGCGCGGGGCGGTTCCGCCGGAATCCACCGGGGAGCTATCGGTGCCGGCGGTCATCCACCCCACGGCGCCGACCGAGATCCGTCCCGCCGACTTCCAATTCACCCCGCTCCCGCCGCAGCAGCCGCAGGCGCCGCAGGCGACCGGACCGTTGCCGCAGGTGCGCCCGTTTCCCGACGCGCATCTCTACCCGGAATCCCAGCGGTACGCCGAACCTCAGTACGGCGAGAGCCAGTACGCCGAAACCCAGTTCAACCAGGCCCAATACGCGGAGCCGCAGTATCCGGCGCCGCAGTACACCGCGCCGGAGACGCAGCGCTACCCGGTGCCGGAGGAGCGGCGGCCCGCGCCGGAGACCCAGCGCTATCCGGTGCCGGAGACGCAGCAATCCGCACCGGAAACCCAGCGTTACCCGTTTCCGTCGACGCCCGAATCGCAGCAAGCAGCGCCGGAAACCCAGCGCTACCCGGAATCGCCGTTCGCCCCGCCGCCCCAGCCGCGGCACGGCGCGCAACCGGTCCCGCAGCCGACCTACGCCGACCACGTCGCGCAGGGCGAACCGTATCCGCCGCACGGGTACGGCGCCGACGCCTACGACGCCCGATACGCCGGACCCGATCCCTACGCGCCGCAGGAGCGGCGCGGGTCCGTCGTGCTGCCCCTGCTGTTCGCAGTGCTGGTGATCGTGGTGGTCACCGTCTCGGGCGCGGTCGCCTGGCAGGCGATCGGCTCGCGCGATTCCGGCATCGACAACGCCGCCGACGGCAGGACCGATGTGTCCCTGACCTCGGCGCGCGCGCCGAGCGCGACCGCGACGCCCGCCGCGCCCAAGACCGCCCCGACCTCGACGTCCGCGACCCCGGTCCGGCTACCCGACGGTGCGACGCCTTGCGGCGCCACACAACCGTCCGGAGCCTTCGCCAGGGCCGCGATCGGCAACGCGGTCACCAGTTGCCCGTTCGCGGAGGAAGTGCGGAGGGCCTACTCCGCGGCGGGAAGCGCGGGCGGATCCCGGTCGGTGGTGGCGACGAGCCCGGTCACCGGCCGGACCTACACGATGAATTGCGCAGCCGAAGGCCAGCTCGTGGTCTGTACCGGCGGTGAGAACGCGGTGGTTTATGTTTACTGATCGAATCGGGCGCCTCGGTAAGGCGCTGGGTGCCTGCACGCTCGCTCTGGCGTTGCTGACCTCGTGCGGCGCCGACTCCAGTGGGGACGCCGCCGAGGCGACGACCATCACCGAAGCGGCATCGCGCAGCGATCAGATGAATCTGGAATTCACGCTGCCCGGCACGCTGGCGGCCGGATTCCAGGAGTTGCGCGCCGGTGTGCGCGGCCGCTTCGGCATGGCGATCATGCCGGTGGGCGGTAAAGAACGAATGCTGACCTTCGGCGACTGGACCACCGGGCCCGCCTGGTCGACCATGAAGGTGCCGCTGGTCATCGCCGCGCAGCGCCGTAATCCGTCCACCTCGACCTACGCGATGACGGCCGCGATCACCTCCTCCGACAACGCCGCCGCCGACACGCTCTGGCAGGGTCTCGGCAGCCCGCAGGAGGCGGCCAAGGCCGTCGAGGCGGTGCTGCGCGAGGGCGGCGACAGCACGACCGCGGTGCCCGCGACGCGCAGCCGCGCCGAGCACTCGGCGTTCGGCCAGGCGGAGTGGTCGCTGACCGAGCAGGCGCGGTTCGCCTCGCGGCTGCCGTGCCTGCCGGAATCGGAGACGGTGCTGGAACTGATGGCCGAGATCGTCCCGAACCACCGCTGGGGTCTCGGCGCCTTCCGCGGCGCGGAGTTCAAGGGCGGCTGGGGGCCGGACGCCTCCGGCGACTACCTGGTACGTCAGTTCGGCATCATCGACGGCCCGACCGGAAAGATCGCGATCGCCTTTGCCGCCCAGCCCGATTCGGGCGCGTTCTCGGACGGCATGAATGTGCTCGACAAGATGGCCACGCTCGTCTCCGAACACCTCGACGAACTGACCGGCGGCAAGTGCCCGTCCTGACCCGCGCGGTGAATGCGGCGCTGAGCGGGACGTAACCCAGGGTTCACGGGGGCGGGGCTGCCAGGCCTCGCCGAGCGGGGCAAGATATCGGCCATGCGCATCGGAGTCTTGACCGGAGGCGGGGACTGTCCAGGACTGAACGCGGTCATCCGCGCCGTCGTTCGCACCGCGAACGGACGGTACGGAGACGCGATCGTGGGCTTCCAGGACGGCTGGCGCGGCCTATTGGAAGACCGCAAGATCAACATCCTCAACGACGACCGCACCGACCGGCTGCTCACCAAGGGCGGCACCATGCTCGGCACCGCACGCACCAATCCCGACACACTGCGCGCCGGGCTCGGCCAGATCAAACAGACGCTCGACGACAACGGCATCGAAGCACTCATCCCCATCGGCGGCGAGGGCACCCTCACCGCCGCCAGCTGGCTGGCCGACGAGGGCGTCCCCGTGGTCGGCGTGCCCAAGACCATCGACAACGACATCGACTGCACCGACGTGACGTTCGGCCACGACACCGCACTGAGCATCGCCACCGAGGCGATCGACCGCCTGCACACCACCGCCGAATCGCACCAGCGCGTGATGCTGGTCGAGGTGATGGGCAGGCACGCGGGCTGGATCGCGATCAACTCCGGCATGGCCGCGGGCGCGCACCTTACCCTGGTGCCCGAGGTCCCGTTCGACGTGGACGAGGTCTGCGCCATGATCAAGCGCCGCTTCCAGCGCGGGGACAAGCACTTCATCTGCGTGGTGGCCGAGGGCTCGCATCCGGCGCCGGACTCCGGCTTCGCGCTGCGCGAGGGCGGCATCGACGAGTTCGGGCACGAGCGGTTCACCGGTGTCGCCCAGCAGCTCGGCGCCGAGATCGAACGTCGCATCGGCAAGGAGGTGCGCACCACGGTGCTCGGCCACGTCCAGCGCGGCGGCAGCCCGACTCCCTACGACCGCGTGCTGGCCACCCGGTTCGGGCTGCACGCCGCCGAGGCGGTGCACGCCGGGCAGTTCGGTCAGATGGTCGCCCTGCACGGCACCGCGATCGGCCTCGTACCGCTCGCGGAGGCGACCAAGCAGCTCAAGCGGGTGCCCGCCGACCGCTACCGCGAGGCCGAGGCGTTCTTCGGCTGACACCCGTCCGCGCGGCAATTACCCTGGCCGCCATGGGTCTTGCCATCGACGATCTGCCCGCCGACACCGCCGCCGTGCTGCGCCGCCGGGCCCGCGCCGCCGAACTCCCCGTCGCCGCCTACCTGCGCGCGGAGCTCGTCGCGCGGGTCGGTGCGCGCGCACCGGAGGATGCCGTCGTCGAGTTCCTCGAATCGGAAGGGCGCGACACCGCGCCCGAGATCGATGCGGACGCTTCGGCGCTCGTCACGGTCTACGACCTGCCCGCCGAGACGCTGACCGTGCTCGGCAGACGGGCCCGCGCCGCCGGATACCCGCTCGGCGACTACGCGCGGCGAGAGCTGATCGCCTCGGCGCGGCGTAGCACGGTCGAGGACGCGATGCTCGAGTTCGGCCAGGTCGCGGACCATGGGCTGGACATGGCGGCGGTCGCGGCCGCCGTGCGGTACGCGCGCGGGGAGTGATCGTCTTCCGGGATTCCCTGGAGCCCAGATCATTCCCGCGGCGTACGGTGCGTGCGACTCGCGGTTGATCCCGATCCGCGGGCGTCGTGGGTACTGTCGCTGCATGCGTACCGGTCGAGTGCTCGCCGTGGTCCTGTTCGTGGTCGCCGCGCTGGTGGCGAGCTGCACCGAGGAGTCCAACCCGCCGGAACCCACCACCGGTGACTGGCACGGCGCGATCCAGATCCCCGGCCAGCCGCTGGACATCGGGGTGACCTTCGCGGGCGACGGCACCGCCACCATCGACATCCCGCAGCAAGGCGTGCGGGACGAACCGCTGAAAGACGTGAAGTCCGATCGGACCGGCGTCTCCTTCGCCATTCCGGACGTCCCCGGCGATCCCGTGTTCAAGGGCGGTTACGACGCGGGCTCCGACCGGATCAGCGGGGATTTCACTCAGTTCGGCCAGTCGTACCCGCTGACGCTCGAGCGCGGCGCCGTCGCTGGGCTGGACCGGCCGCAGGAGCCGAAACCGCCGTTCCCGTACCGCTCGGAGGACGTGAGTTACGCCAGCGGCGACATCACCGTCGCGGGCACCCTCACGAAACCCGAAGGCGCCGGAGCGTTTCCGGCGGTGCTGCTGGTCACCGGCAGCGGACCGCAGGACCGGAACGAAGAACTGATGGGCCACAAGCCCTTCCTGCTGCTCGCCGACACCCTCACCCGCGCCGGCTACGCGGTGCTGCGCACCGACGACCGCGGCGTCGGAGGCACCGGCGGCGATCTGGCGCAGTCGAACTACACCGAGCTGGCCGACGACGTCGCGGCGGGCGTGAACTACCTGCGCGGCCGCCCCGACATCGACCCGGCGCGCGTCGGCCTGCTCGGCCACAGCGAGGGCGGCTACCTGGCGCCGATGGTCGCCGCGCGGCCCGACAGCGGCGTCGCCTTCGCGATCCTCATGGCGGGACCGACGGTGCCCGGCGGCGATGTGCTCATCGAACAGACCAGGGCGATCCTGGCCGCCAATGGCGTGCCGCCCGAGGAGATCGACAAGCAGGTGCGCGACACCACCGAGATGGTGGCGCTGCTCAAGGCCGGTGATCTGGCCGGGGCCAAGGACTTGGCCAAGCGCAACAACGCCGCGCTGCCCGAGAGCGAGCGGGTGCCCGACGACCAGGTCGGCGCCGAGATCACCCCGTACTTCGCCGCGCTGATCGCCCACGATCCCGCGCCCTCGCTGTCCGCGCTGCGGATTCCGGTGCTCGCCTTCTTCGGCGAGAAGGATCTTCAGGTCCTCGCCACCCAGAACGAGCCGCCCGCCCGTACCTTGCTGGCCGCGGGCCCGGACGCCACCGTGCACGTCTTCCCGGGGCTCAACCACCTGCTGCAGCCCACCCAGACCGGCCTGCCCAGCGAGTACACCGCCATCGAGACGACCATCGATCCGCAGGTCCTCACCTACGTGACGAACTGGCTGACCCAGCGGTTCCCGCCGAAGTGATTCGGCGGAACCGAACCGCGGAGGTCGGCGCGGTGTCCACCGACCTCTTCCCTAAACTGATCGGCATGAGCACAACCACCGTCGAGCTGATGGACTACAGCGACGTCATCGCCCGGTTCGAGCCGGTGCTCGGCATGGAGGTCCACGTCGAGCTGTCCACGGCGACAAAGATGTTCTGCGGCTGCGCCACGGAATTCGGCGCGCAGCCCAACACCCAGGTGTGCCCGGTGTGCCTCGGGCTGCCCGGATCGCTGCCGGTGGTGAACCAGCAGGCGGTGGAGTCGGCGATCCGCATCGGCCTGGCGCTGAACTGCTCGATCACCCCGTGGGGCCGGTTCGCGCGGAAGAACTACTTCTACCCCGACCAGCCGAAGAACTACCAGATCAGCCAGTACGACGAGCCGATCGCGACCAACGGCCACCTGGACGTGGTGCTCGACGACGGCAGCACTTTCCGGGTGGACATCGAGCGCGCCCACATGGAAGAGGACACCGGCAAGTCGGTGCACGTCGGCGGCGCCACCGGCCGCATCCACGGCGCGAGCCACTCGCTGCTCGACTACAACCGTGCGGGCGTGCCGCTCATCGAGATCGTCACCAAGCCGATCACCGGCGCGGGGGAACGCGCGCCCGAGGTGGCCCGCGCGTACGTGACCGCGCTGCGTGATCTGCTGAAGGCGCTCGACGTCTCGGACGTCAAGATGGAGCAGGGTTCGCTGCGCTGCGACGCCAACGTCTCGCTGATGCCCATCGGCGCCACCGAATTCGGCACCCGCACCGAGACCAAGAACGTCAACTCGCTCAAGAGCGTCGAGGTCGCGGTGCGCTTCGAGATGCGCCGCCAGGCCGCCGTGCTCGCCGACGGCGGCAGCATCGTGCAGGAGACCCGGCACTTCCACGAGACCGACGGAACCACCTCGCCGGGACGCCGCAAGGAGACCGCCGAGGACTACCGCTACTTCCCGGAGCCGGACCTCGAGCCCATCGCGCCGGACGCGGAGTGGGTCGAGGGACTGCGCGCCACCATCCCCGAGTACCCGTGGCTGCGCCGGGCGCGGATCCAGGCCGACTGGGGCTGGTCGGACGAGGTCATGCGCGACGTGGTGAACGCGGGCGCGCTGGACGCCATCATCGCCACCGTCGAGGCGGGCGCGCCGCCGAACGAGGCGCGCTCCTGGTGGGTCAACTACCTCACCGAGAAGGCCAAGGAGCGCGAGGTCGGCCTCGAGGACCTGCCGATCACCCCGGCGCAGGTGGCCGAGGTGACCAAGCTGGTCGAGGCCAAGACCGTCAACAGCAAGGTCGCCAAGCAGGTCGTCGACTTCGTCCTCGCGGGTGAAGGCGAGCCCGCCGCGATCGTCGAGGCCAAGGGTCTCGGCATGGTCAGCGACGACAGCGCGCTGCAGACCGAGGTCGAGAAGGCGCTCGCCGCCAACCCCGACATCGCCGAGAAGATCCGCTCCGGTAAGGTCCAGGCCGCGGGCAAGATCGTCGGCGACGTCATGAAAGCGACCCGGGGACAAGCCGACGCCGCGCGCGTCCGCGAACTCGTTCTCGCCGCCTGCTCCTGATCGAACACACCGCGCCGCCCGCAACCGTTGGTAGCGGGCGGCATGGTCGTTTTCGAGCACCGCGGCGCGGCCTGCGCACGCTCGTGCTCAGGGGCGCGCCGTACGTCGGTCAGTCCGGTCCGGTGCCGCTGGCGCTCTGCGGCGGGATGCGGACGACGCGGTCGTCGTTGGGGCCGGGTTGGCCGTCGGTCTTGTTGACGGTGCCGACCCAGATGTTGCCGTCGGGTCCGACCGTCGCGCCGCCGAGCTGGCCGTAGCGGTCCTGGGCGAGCAGGCTGGGGGCCGCGGTCACGGCGTGGGTGTTCTCGTCGGTGGCGGCGATGGCGAGCGCCTTGGCGTAGGTCAGCGAGACCGCCACACCGTCGGCGGCCGCCGCACAGCCCGCGACGCCGGGCCGGTCCGGCCAGGTCCACGCGACGCTGATCGCGCCGTCCGCGCCCAGTCGTTGCAGCCGGTCCTCGACGGGGGTGCGGTCGGTGAACCAGACGTTGTCCTTGCCGTCGCGGCACAGATCGCCCGCGACGCCGATGCCCGAGGCCGCGACCTCCGGCGCCGCCGCACCGCCCGGCGCGGGGGAGTTCACCCGCAGCAGCTTTCCGGCCAGCGAGGAGGGGGTCGAGGCGAGGCCGGGATTGCCCGCGTCGCCGGTCAGTACCAGCAGCCGGTCGGGGCTCGCCCATTCGATCGCGCCGTGATTTCCGCTGGCGCCCTTGGGGATTCCGGTGAGGATGTCCTTGGGCGGCCCACCTTCGGCGATCCGGACGACCCGGTTGTCGCTGCCCGTGGTGATGTACGCGTAGATCAGCCCGTCTTCGCGGTAGGTCGGGGAGAGGGCGATGTCGCTGAGTCCGCCGTCGGCCGAGCCGTCCACGTCCAGGCGCGCGATCTCGATCGGCGGCTGATCCGGATCGACCACCTTCAGGATGCGCCCGGTGCGGCGCTCGGCGACCAGCGCGCCCTCGGCAACGCCGACCATGCCCGCGGTGGTGTCCAGGCAGGTCGCGACCACCGCCGGGTCGGGGTCGATGCAGGGCCCGCTCGGGCGGGTCGTCGACGGCGGCGCCTGCTTCGGGGACTTGGGGTCCGCGGGTTCGAACGTCGGCTCGGGGGTGAACGGGCTCGACGCGGAATCGTCGAACCTGGCGCATCCGGCCAGCAGAGCGGATCCGAGCGCCACACTCATGGCGAGACGCCCCACGACAACCAACCTCATGCCCCAGACGTTACGGAAATACCGTCGCCCGCGCCGCTCCCGGGGGGCGTGTTGACACGCCGTCGGGCTTTCGACTCCCCTATGTCGCGCGGCGCGACATAGGGTGTGAACCCGTGAGCGACAAGCCGAATCAGCTTCCCACCGGCCCGGTCACGGGCGAGCAGCCCGCCACCGGCCGTCAACCGGTGACCAGCCCGTACGATTCGCCGACCCAGCAGCTCCCCGTGGTGGACGTGACCAAGCCGCGTCCCGCCGACGTGCCGCGCACCGACGACGAGCTCGGCCTCGATCCCGACGTGCCCAGTGTCGAGCAGACCAAGGCCGGCGAGCCCGCGTACTCCTACGCCAGCATCCCGCCCGCCGCCAATCCGCCGAACGAGCCGAGCAAGGCGGTGCGCCGCCGCACGGCCGAAAACCGGCGCGGCACTTTGAATTTCGGTTTGTTCCTGCTCCGGCTGGTGATCGGCGGCACCTTCATCTATCACGGCTTGCAGAAGCTCACCGGCTGGTTTCACGGCCCCGGCCTGGACGGCACCCGCGACATGATGGCCGACGGCGGCTGGGACCACCCCAGTCTCGCCACCGTCCTCCTCGTCGCGGGCGAGCTCGGCGGCGGCATCTTGCTGATCCTCGGCCTCGCCACCCCGCTCGCCGCGGGTGCGGTGCTCGCCGTGATCCTCACCGCGTGGGCGTGGAAGCAGGGCATGATCCCCGGCTTCCAGTACAAGGGCTCGGTCCCCTCCGGCGTCGAACTCGAGACGATCCTCGCGGGCACCGCCGCCGCCCTCATCCTCACCGGCCCCGGCCGCTGGTCCCTCGACCGCAACCGCGGCTGGTCCACCCGCCCCGCCTGGGGCTCCTCCGCCGCCCTCCTGGCCGCCCTCCTCGCCGCCGCAGCCACCTACTGGTACCTCCACGGCGGCAACCCCCTCACCGGCATCGGCCCCTTCGCCTGAACCGGCCCAAGACACAGACATGCGGAAGGCCCCCGGCGCGAAACCGGGGGCCTTCCGCGTTCAGTTCATGCGTAGAAGAGTCTGGTCAGAGGTTGTGGCGGCTGGACTGGTCGCGAGCCCTATTTCGGAGCGCCAGCACCTTCCGCCTTCATGGTCCACCGGATCGACCCATCCGCTGAGCGGCGGTATGAGCAGACCGAATCGCCGTCGCGGTTGGAAAGTCAGTCGTGAAACAGGTCCCGGACGTCGGTGACCACCAACGCCCGATCCAGCCAGGTGAGCAGCATCTCCCGATCGGTGCAGGCCGCGATGCGGTCGTGAGCCTCTGCTGAAACCTCGACACCGCGGCGCTCGAGCACCCGGAGAATGCTCCCACATACACCTTCGGCGTGGCCCTCGGCATGCCCCTCGGCACGCCCTTCGGCGCGCAGGCGCTGGGAGCTTTCCGAGCGGAAGAACGTCAGGTCCAACGACATCAGCTTCCTCCAGGTGTGGCGGCCAGGCTGGGTTCCGAACTCACGGTGGCCCCGGTGCGAAACCGGGGCCACCGTCGTGTGGGCGGTCAGGGGACGCGGCGGACGGCGCCCTTGTCGGCGGAGGTGGCGAGGGCGGCGTAGGCGCGGAGGGCCGTGGTGACGGGGCGCTCGCGGTTGGCGGGCTGCCAGGGGCGCTCGGAGGCTTCCATCTTGGCGCGGCGCTCGGCGAGCACGGCGTCGTCGACGAGCACTTCGAGGGCGCGGGTGGCGACGTCGATGCGGATCTGGTCGCCGTTCTCGATGAGAGCGATCACGCCGCCGCTGGCCGCCTCGGGGGAGATGTGGCCGATCGAGAGGCCTGAGGTGCCGCCGGAGAAGCGGCCGTCGGTGATCAGCGCGCACTGCTTGCCGAGGCCGGAGCCCTTCAAAAACGCGGTGGGGTGCAGCATTTCCTGCATGCCCGGCCCGCCGGCGGGCCCCTCGTACCGCACGACGATCACGTCTCCGGGCTTGATCTGCTTGCCGAGGATGACCGACACGGCCTCCTCCTGCGATTCCACGACCACGGCCGGGCCCTGGAAGGAGAACAGGTCCTCGTCGATGCCCGCGGTCTTGAGGATCGCGCCGTCCGGCGCGATGTTGCCGCGCAGCACGACCAGACCGCCCTCGACGGTGTAGGCGTGCTCCTTGTCGCGGATGCAGCCGCCCACGGCGTCGGTGTCCAGCGAGGACCACCGGTTGTCGGTGGAGAACGGCTCGGTGGTGCGGACCCCGCCTGGCGCGGCGTAGAACAGCTCGACGGCCTCGTCGGATGCCTTGCCGGAGCGGATGTCCCAGGTATCGAGCCACTCGTCGAAGCTCGCGGTGTGCACGGTGGTCACGTCGGTTTCGAGCAGCCCGGCGCGGCGCAGCTCGCCGAGGATGGCGGGGATGCCGCCCGCCCGGTGCACGTCCTCCATGTGGTAGTCCGAGTTGGGCGAAACCTTGGACAGGCAAGGCACTTTGCGGCTGATCTCGTCGATGGTGCCCAGATCGAAATCGATCTCGCCCTCCTGCGCGGCGGCGAGGGTGTGCAGCACCGTGTTGGTGGAACCGCCCATCGCCACATCGAGCGTCATCGCGTTGCGGAACGCCTTCGCGTTGGCCACGTTTCGCGGCAGCACCGAGGCGTCGTCCTCGCGGTACCAGCGGTTGGCGATGTCGACGATCACCCGGCCCGCCTTCTCGAACAGCGCGCGGCGCGCGGCATGCGTGGCCAGCGTGGACCCGTTGCCGGGCAGCGCGAGACCCAGCGCCTCGGTGAGGCAGTTCATCGAGTTGGCGGTGAACATGCCGGAGCAGGAACCGCAGGTCGGGCAGGCGCTGCGCTCGACCTCGTCCAGTCCCTCGTCGGTGACACTGCTGTTGGCGCTGGCCGAGATCGCGGTGACCAGGTCGGTCGGCGCCTGGGCGACACCGCCGACCACGACGGCCTTACCGGCCTCCATCGGACCGCCGGAGACGAACACGGCCGGGATGTTCAGCCGCATAGCGGCGTTCAGCATGCCCGGAGTGATCTTGTCGCAGTTGGAGATACACACCAGCGCGTCGGCGGTGTGCGCGTTGGCCATGTATTCGACCGAGTCGGCGATGATCTCGCGCGAGGGCAGCGAGTAGAGCATGCCGCCGTGGCCCATCGCGATGCCGTCGTCCACCGCGATGGTGTGGAATTCGCGCGGCACGCCGCCCGCGGCGCGGACCGCCTCGGCCACGATCTCGCCGACGTCCTTCAAATGCACATGGCCAGGCACGAACTGGGTGTAGGAGTTCGCGATGGCGACGATCGGCTTGCCGAAGTCGGAGTCGGTGAGGCCGGTGGCCCGCCACAGCGCGCGTGCGCCTGCGGCGTTGCGTCCGGCGGTGGTGGTGCGTGAACGAAGCGGTGGCATGGGTGGTCCTCGAAGGGGTCGCGGGGGCTGTGGTGCGACTGCGCGGAGTTCGCTCGGCGTGCCCGGAACTCGCTCGGCGGCTGTTCCACGGTACTCCCGGGGGTGCCGGGCCGATCTCGCCGGTCGCGGTAGTCGATGTGTCGCGCGTCGCGTGTACGTCGTGTCGCCGCGGATGGTGGTCGTCGGCGCGGACGGTGTCATCGAGTGTGTGTCGGTACCCGAACCGTCCAGCCGCGCGGGCGGTTGTCCGTCGTCGGCGCGGCTACGCCAAGACTAGCGCCGCGTGTCCAGCCGATATTCCGAAGCGCCGGGAGCACCCAGTGCGCGAGCGGATCTCGTACCGTCCGCGAACTCCCAGGCCTGCGCACGCCGTGTCGTCTGAGCGACCGTCCACCGCGGCATTCGCTCCGGCCGTACGCACCTCCGCGTTCGCTCTGGGCTCGAGCGTGCCGCGGACGGACTCCGGCCTACGGCGCTTTCAGTCGTCGGACTTGCGATCCTTTTCCGCTGCCTCGGCCGACTCCGCGCCTTCGGTCGGCCCCTCGCTCGCGTCTCCGGCCGACTCCGCGCTCGCCCGCTCCTCCGCGTCCCGCTCGGCCTCGGCCGCCGCGGCCGCGCCGAACAGATCGGGCAGCCGTCCCTTCGACGCGGCGATCAGCGTGCGCAGCTGGTCGTAGCTCACCGCGGGCAGCCGCACCTCCGACTCGTCGGTCAGGTGCGCGCGCACGAACCCGCGCTTGGGAATGCTCACACCCTTGATCTGGTCCCAGTCGATGTGCCGCGAACCGAAGAGCGTGCGCAGGTCCAACCCGGCGTCGGAGACGACGGTCCGGGTGCGCGCCACCCAGGCGGCCACTACGACGGGCAGCACCAGCAGCCACCACAGGGCGGCGGGCCAGCCGACGAAGAACAAGAACACGCACAGCGCGAGCACGACCACGCCGAGGTAGGCGAGCGGCTGAATGCGGATGACCTTGGCCTCCGGCCGACCCGTATCCGATCCCGACTCGGAGGTATGGGACGATTTAGCCGGTGGCACGGACTGATGCGGTGATGACACACCACCATCCTCGCATCCTGGTAATCGGACACAAGCAACCACTGGAGTCCCACATAATGGGACGCACTGGGTCATCTGTTTGACTCATCGCTTCACGCCCGCTTAACGTCGTGCGCGTGAATCGAAACGAGTTGCTCGTAATCGGCCGGCGCGTCCAGCGTTGAGCCTGACTACCTAGGTCGAATACGTCAGCTCGCGTTGCGACGCGCCACCCTCGAACAGCCATGCGCTGGTCGGGGGCTTTTTTGTGTTCGGGCAGTTTCCGGCGCGGTGGGTCGCGAAGACCGGCCGTGTCCAGCACAGCAGTGTTGTCCGGGGTCAAGAACGACAAGTTAGGAAACGAAGACGGTGAGCGCACCAACCGCACGGCCCGGGCCCTCGGCCCGCAGGTCAGCGCCTTCGGCTACTCAGCAGGCATCGCCCGCTGGCAACCCGACGACCACGGCGAACCGCCGCCAGGTCCCGCCCGAGCGGGTCACCGGCGCGCAGTCTGTCGTCCGGTCGCTCGAGGAGCTCGGCGTCGACACCGTATTCGGCATTCCCGGCGGCGCGATTCTCCCGGTGTACGACCCGCTCTTCGACTCCACCAAGGTCCGCCACGTGCTGGTGCGCCACGAGCAGGGCGCCGGTCACGCGGCCACCGGTTACGCGCAGGCGACCGGCAAGGTCGGTGTGTGTATGGCCACATCCGGCCCCGGCGCGACCAACCTGGTGACGCCGATCGCCGACGCCCAGATGGACTCGGTGCCGATCGTCGCGATCACCGGTCAGGTCGGCCGCGGCCTGATCGGCACCGACGCCTTCCAGGAAGCCGACATCTCCGGCATCACCATGCCGATCACCAAGCACAACTTCCTGATCACCGACGGCGCCGACATCCCGCGCATGATCGCCGAGGCGTTCTACCTGGCCGCCTCCGGCCGTCCGGGCGCGGTGCTCGTCGACATCCCGAAGGACGTGCTGCAGGCGCAGACCACCTTCAGCTGGCCGCCGGAGATGCGGCTGCCCGGCTACCGTCCCGTCACCAAGCCGCACGGCAAGCAGGTGCGCGAGGCCGCGCGGATGATCATGGAGGCCAAGGCCCCCGTGCTGTACGTGGGCGGCGGCGTGATCAAGGCCGACGCCTCGGCCGAGCTGCTGGAATTGGCGGAGCTGACCGGCATCCCGGTGGTCACCACCCTGATGGCGCGCGGCGCGTTCCCCGACAGCCACCAGCTGAACATGGGCATGCCCGGCATGCACGGCACCGTGGGCGCGGTCGCGGCCCTGCAGAGGTCGGACCTGCTGATCACCCTCGGCGCCCGCTTCGACGACCGCGTCACCGGTCAGCTGGACTCGTTCGCGCCCGGCGCCAAGGTGATCCACGCCGACATAGACCCGGCCGAAATCGGCAAGAACCGCCACGCCGACGTCCCGATCGTTGGCGACTGCCGTGAGGTCATCACCGAGCTGATCGAGACCCTCAAGGCCGACCCGGCCGCGGGCGAGGCTCCGCTGCTGGACATCTCGGAGTGGTGGTCCTACCTGGACGGCGTGCGCAAGCAGTACCCGCTCGGCTGGACCCCGCCGAAGGACGGTTCGCTGTCGCCGGAGTTCGTCATCGACGCGCTCGGCCGCCTGGCCGGGCCGGAGGCGATCTACTGCGCGGGCGTCGGCCAGCACCAGATGTGGGCCGCCCAGTTCATCAAGTACGAGAAGCCGCGCACCTGGCTGAATTCCGGTGGTCTCGGCACCATGGGCTACGCCGTCCCGGCCGCCATGGGCGCCAAGATGGGCGCGCCGGAGAAGGAAGTGTGGGCGGTCGACGGTGACGGCTGCTTCCAGATGACCAACCAGGAGCTGGCCACCTGCGCCGTCGAGGGCGTGCCGATCAAGGTCGCGCTGATCAACAACGGCAACCTGGGCATGGTCCGGCAGTGGCAGACCCTCTTCTACGAGGAGCGCTACTCCAACACCGACCTGGGCACGCACACCCTGCGCATCCCCGACTTCGTCAAGCTGGCCGAGGCGCTGGGCTGCCACGGCATCCGCGTGGAGAAGGAAGAGGACGTCGAGGCCGCGATCCGCGAGGCGCAGTCCATCAACGACCGTCCGGTGGTGATCGATTTCATCGTCGGCAAGGACGCCCAGGTGTGGCCGATGGTCGCCGCGGGCACCAGC
Source organism: Nocardia bhagyanarayanae (assembly GCF_006716565.1). Lineage (NCBI taxonomy): Bacteria > Bacillati > Actinomycetota > Actinomycetes > Mycobacteriales > Nocardiaceae > Nocardia > Nocardia bhagyanarayanae. The sequence goes on from NZ_VFPG01000001.1 coordinate 3,425,337, forward strand.
AACGACGAGATCATGGCCGCTCGCGGCATCCGCCCGCTGTTCGACGAGGACGAGCAGGCCGCCGAGCCCGCGGTGATCCACGAGGCGATGGCGCACGACAAGAACAAGGGGACCGACGCATGAGCAGCACCCACACCCTGAGTGTCCTCGTGGAGGACAAGCCGGGCGTGTTGGCGCGGGTGGCGAGTCTGTTCTCGCGCCGCGGGTTCAACATCGAGTCGCTCGCGGTCGGCGGCACCGAGATCCCGGAGATCTCGCGCATGACGATCGTCGTGACGGTCGAGGACCTGCCGCTCGAGCAGGTCACCAAGCAGCTCAACAAGCTGGTGAACGTCATCAAGATCGTCGAGCAGGACGCCGACGCCTCGGTGGCGCGCGAGCTGATCCTGGTCAAGGTGCGCGCCGACGCGAGCGTGCGCACCCAGGTGATCGAGGCCGTGCAGTTGTTCCGCGCCAAGGTGATCGACGTTTCGCCGGACGCGCTGACCATCGAGGCGACCGGAACCCGGTCCAAGCTGGACGCGCTGCTGCGCATGCTCGAGCCGTACGGCATCCGCGAGATCGTGCAGTCGGGTGTCGTGGCGGTGGGTCGCGGACCCAAGTCGATCACCGCGACGCGCTAGACAAACAGACCTATCAAGAATCACTAGAAGGGAAACCAAGTGGCAGTCGAGATGTTCTACGACGACGACGCCGACCTGTCGATCATCCAGGGCCGCAAGGTCGCTGTCATCGGCTACGGCAGCCAGGGCCACGCGCACTCGCTGAGCCTGCGCGACTCCGGCGTGGACGTCCGCGTCGGTCTCGCTGAGGGTTCCAAGTCTCGGGTCAAGGCCGAGGAGGCGGGTCTGACCGTCGGCACCCCGGCCGAGGTCTCCGAGTGGGCCGACGTGATCATGGTGCTCGCGCCCGACACCGCGCAGGCGTCCATCTTCACCAACGACATCGAGCCGAACCTGAAGGACGGCGACGCGCTGTTCTTCGGCCACGGCCTGAACATCCACTTCGGCCTGATCAAGCCCCCGGCGAACGTCACCATCGGCATGGTCGCGCCGAAGGGCCCCGGCCACCTGGTGCGTCGCCAGTTCGTCGACGGCAAGGGCGTTCCCGCGCTCATCGCGATCGACCAGGACCCGAAGGGCGAGGGCCAGGCGCTGGCGCTGTCCTACGCCAAGGGCATCGGCGGCACCCGCGCGGGCGTCATCAAGACCACCTTCAAGGAAGAGACCGAGACCGACCTGTTCGGTGAGCAGGCCGTGCTGTGCGGTGGCACCGAGGAACTGGTGAAGACCGGTTTCGAGGTCATGGTCGAGGCCGGTTACGCGCCGGAGATGGCCTACTTCGAGGTGCTGCACGAGCTGAAGCTGATCGTCGACCTGATGTACGAGGGCGGCATCGCGCGGATGAACTACTCGGTGTCCGACACCGCGGAGTTCGGTGGCTACCTGTCGGGCCCGCGGGTCATCGACGCCGACACCAAGGAGCGGATGAAGGCGATCCTGAAGGACATTCAGGACGGCACCTTCGTCAAGCGTCTCGTCGCGAACGTCGAGGGCGGTAACAAGGAGCTCGAGGGTCTGCGGAAGAAGAACGCCGAGCACCCGATCGAGGTCACCGGCGCCAAGCTGCGCGGCCTGATGAGCTGGGTCGACCGGCCGATCACCGAGACCGCGTAATCGCCGTACGCACACGACGGCCCGGCACCTGGTTGGTGCCGGGCCGTTCTGTTGTCAGCCGGTACTAGCTGCTACCGAAGAAGCCGCGCGGCCAGCCCCAGTGGCCGTTGCCGTGCCAGCCGTTGTTGTGCCAGCCGTCGCAGCGATCCCACTGGTTCCAGTCGTTGTCCCAGAAATCCCAGCCCCAGTTCCCGTGGCAATCCTTGGGGTGGTGGTGGCGGACCTCGGTGATGGTGGGGGCGCCCGGCTCGGCCGATGCGGGTACGGCCAAGGCGGCCAGAGGTATTGCGGCGACCGCGCCTGCGACGGCCACTCGGGCCAGCATGCGTCCGGTCGCGGACTTGCGTGTGGTCGACAACGTGAATCCTTTCACTCTGCGGCGAACCGCTCGCTCGCCATCCCCTCGCGGAGATCCGTCCGCCTGAGCTGGGCGGACGGGTCGGGATAGGACGTGCCGTCGTCGTCGCGGGAATGCGACCCCCTGGACATACCGCCGCGTCGGCGACCGCACGCCTACACTCTGCACCACTCGGGCCGAAAGGTCACTGGGCGATCGGCATTCGAGAAAAGTTTCAGCCTGAAGTACTACGCCGATCGGGGGATACCCTGAGGGCGCGGCCGGGGTTGCGCCCGGACCGGATGCGCGCAGGCATTGGGCCGCAGTGGCATCCATCGCTTGTCCGGCGTTCGGCGAGCTGTGCCGCTGACGAAGTTCTTTGTCGGCCAAGCAATTTTCGAGCAACTGCGATCGCTTGCGGACTGGTCCGTGCCGGGCTCCGGACGCGCCGCCGGGTCCTGCGAACCTTGCCACCCTGTCTGCAGCGCATCAAACTGGGCAAATGACGATCTCGTCCGCCGCTGCCCAAGGGTCGGCCGGCGCCTCGTTCGGACGCGCGGCGCGCAAACGGGTCCCGCGTTCCGCGCTCGGCGCCTGGCGGGCTCCGGCCGACCGCATCGATCCGGTTACCGTCCTGGAACGCCAGGCCGCCACCCGCGTCCCGGAGCTCGTGCCCATTCGCTACGCGCGGATGGCCGCGGGTCCGTTCCCGTTTCTGCGCGGCGCGCCCGCCATCATGGCCGCCGACCTCGCCGCGTCGGAGATCACCGAACTGACCGTGCAGCTGTGCGGCGACGCGCACCTGTCGAACTTCGGCCTGTTCGCCTCGCCGGAACGCTCGCTGGTGTTCGACCTGAACGATTTCGACGAAACATTGCCCGGTCCGTTCGAGTGGGATGTGCAGCGCTTGGTCGCCAGCGTCGCGGTGGCCGCGCGCGCGAACGGGCGTGCCGACACCGACGCCGAACAGGCCGTACTCGCCGCGGCCCGCGGCTATCGCGAGTCGATGCGCAGGCTGGCCAGGCTCGACGGGATGACCGTCTGGTACGAACGGGTCGACGCCGACGAAGTCGCGGCGTTGATTCGCAAACCCAAGCGGCGCAAGAGCGTCGAGCGGACCCTCGACGCGGCCCGCGCCCGCACCAGTTTGCAGGCGCTGGCCAAGCTCACCGAGCCCGACGCCGACGGCATCCCGCGCATCCGGCACCATCCGCCGTTGGTGACGCCGTTGGCGGAGCGGGAAGCGAACGCTGTCTCGGCGGTGTTCGCCGACTACCGCGGCAGCCTGCCGGAGGAGCGCCGCGTCTTGCTGGACCGGCACCGGCTGGTCGACGTCGCACGGAAGGTGGTGGGCGTCGGCAGCGTCGGCACCCGCTGCTTCATCGTCCTGCTCGCCGACCGCGACACGGCGGGTCCGCTGTTCCTCCAGGTCAAGGAGGCCGAGGAGTCCGTGCTCAGCCCGCATCTCGCGCCGAGCCGGTTCCGGCACCAAGGTCACCGGGTGGTGCACGGCCAACGACTCACGCAGGCGGCCAGCGACATCTTCCTCGGCTGGGCCACCGGACCCGAGGGGCGGCACTACTACTGGCGCCAGCTGCGAGACATGAAGGGCTCCGCGGTGATCGAGAACATGTCCCGCCCGGTGCTCGCCGACTACGCCAGGCTGTGCGGGCAGAGCTTGGCGCGCGCCCACGCCCGCTCCGGCGATCGCGTCGCCATCGCCGCCTACCTCGGCACCGGTGACGCGTTCGACCGGGCGATGGTGGAGTTCGCCCTCGCCTACGCGGATCAGACACTCCACGACCACAAGGCGTTGCTCGCGGCGATCGAGACCGGTCGCGTGCGCGCCGCCGCGCCCGGGACGTGAGAGCCGCCTGGCCCGGCGCGTGAAATCGGCTGCTGATCCGAGCGCCTGAGGACCGGGTCCGTCCGTGCGAGCGACGCCGTGACGCCCTTCTACACTGGCTACCGATGAGTAGGTTTTTCGATTCGGTCGACCAGGTGGCCCGGCGTCTCACCGACGCGGGCTACCTGCCGTCGCTGGACATCGCCACGGCCGTGTTCCTCGCCGGGCACCTCGGCAAGCCGCTGCTGATCGAGGGTCCGGCGGGCGTCGGCAAGACCGAGCTGGCCAAGGCCGTGGCCGCGGCGACCGAGGCGGAACTGATCCGCCTGCAGTGCTACGAGGGCATCGACGAGGCGCGCGCCCTCTACGAGTGGAACCACGCCAAGCAGCTGCTGCGCATCACCGCCGCCGACAGCGCGGACTGGAACCGAACCCGCGATCACGTCTTCACCGAGGAGTTCCTGCTCGACCGCCCGCTGCTGGCCGCCATCCGCAACCCCGACCCCACCGTGCTGCTCATCGACGAACTCGACAAGGCCGATGTCGAGCTGGAGGGTCTGCTGCTCGAGGTGCTCGGCGACTTCCAGGTCAGCATCCCCGAACTCGGCACCGTCACCGCGGTCCGCAAGCCGTTCGTCATCGTTACCTCCAACGCCAACCGGGACCTGTCCGAGGCGCTGAAGCGGCGCTGCCTGTACCTGCACATCGACTACCCGACGGCCGAGCTCGAGCGCGCGATCGTCCGGATGAAGGTGCCGGAGCTGGACGAGGCGCTCGGCGAGCCGGTGGTGCGGGTGGTCGGCGCGCTGCGCGAGTTGCCGCTGCGCAAGGCGCCGTCGATCGCCGAGACCGTCGATTGGGCGAAGACTTTGGTCGCGTTGGGGGCGCGGAACCTGACCAACGGGGTGGTGCGCTCGACGCTCGGCGTGCTGCTGAAATACCAAGCCGACCACCGGATCGCGGTCGAGCGGCTGGCGTTGTCCGAACCGGAGAGCGACCGGCGATGAACGGTTGTGGCGCCGAAGCCGTTGTCCGACAACGTGTGGAGCCGGTTGGTCGAATCGCCGTCAGCGGCCGGAGATTCGTGGCTTCGAAGCGAGGCGGGACCTTCCGTACGCTAGCGGGCGGTCCGCAGCGGAAAGGGCGGGCAGGGTGAGTGCGTCCCCTCGACACGACTTTCGACCCGGGTCGAGCGAAACGCTGACCGATCGTCTCGTCGACTTCGTCGGCCTCCTCCGTGAACACGGAATCCACGCGGGCCCCAGCGAAACCGTCGACGCCGCGTCGGCGATCGTCGCTCTCGGCGTCGAGAACCGCGAACGCCTGCGCTCCGGTCTGGCCGCCTGCCTGCTGCGCCGCAACGGCCAACGCGCCGTCTTCGACCAGCTCTTCGATCTCTATTTCCTGACCGCCGAACGGCCAGAGCCCGCAACGGTTCCCGAGTCCGTCGAGACGCTGCGCGAACGGCTCGCCGCGGCGCTGGCCGCCGACGATCAGGCCGCGCTCGCCGAACTCGCGAGCCAATCCCTCACCGAGCTGGGCGGTTACGGCGGCGCGGGCGGCGCGGGTCAATCGTCGCGGCCCGTCACCACCGCGTCGGGTGCCGGTTGGTCTTCGTACCAGACCATGAAAGCCCTTCGCCCGGAAGAACTTCTGGATCGTGTCGTCGCCGGCATGGGTGGCGCGGGCGAACTCGATTCCGCCGTCCACACCATCGAGGCCCAACGCAGGCTGCGCTCGTTCCGCACCGCCGTCCAAACCCAGGCCCGCCTCCGCTCCGCCGACCTACGCGGCACCGACTACATCGCCCGCCGCGGCGTCGAAACGGCAACGGACCGAATCGATTTCCTCGGTGCCCGCGAACAAGACCTCGCCGAGATGCGCCGCCTCGTCAACCCTTTGGCCCGCAAACTCGCGACCCGCCTCGCAGCCCGCCGCCGCAAGGCCGTCCGCGGCCAGATCGACATGCGCCGCACCCTGCGCCGCTCCATGGCCACCGGCGGCGTCCCCGTCGACCCGGTGCTGCGCGCCCGCAAACACGGCCGCCCCGACCTCGTCGTCCTCGCCGACCTCTCCGGCTCCGTCACCGGCTTCGCCGAGTTCACCCTCCAACTCGTCCAAGCCCTGCAAGACCAATTCAGCAAAGTCCGCAGCTTCGGCTTCATCGACACTTGCGACGAGATCACCGGCTTCTTCACCCCCGGCGAACCACCGCAGCCCGGCCTCTCCGCCCGAATCATCCGCGAGGCCAGCGTCTCCCGCTTCGGCAGCAGCAACTACGGCGAAGCCTTCCGCACCTTCGCCGACACCCAGCTCGACATCCTCGGCCCCCGCACCTCCCTCCTCATCCTCGGCGACGCCCGCACCAACCGCACCGACCCGAATCTTGCTGCCCTGCAAGCAATGACCGACCGAGCCAAACACGCCCACTGGTTGAACCCCGAACCCGCCCGCTCCTGGTCCACCGGCGACTCCGCGGCATCGACCTACGCCGAGCACGTCACCATGCACGAGTGCCGCAACGTGCGCCAGCTGACCGAGGTAATCTCCCGCCTCTCCTGCGTAGTGCTGTAACCGGGGTCGCGCGACGTCGTTTGACGTGCTGACACATGTGGAGATGTTGAGACACAAGTGAGTTCGAAGCTATTCTGATTCACTTGGGGTCGGATCCCGCCTGGACTAGAGATGAGCTGATCCTCGCGTGCGACTTGATGATGGAGAACAGTTGGCGACAGATTCGAGAGACTGACCCCCGGGCGGCCGCGTTGTCGAAGCTACTGAATGGTCTGCCGCCAGACCACGACGACAGCAAAACCCCTAGGCTTGAGGCATGGCACGTAGCCCTAACGAGGGGTCGTGGGCGTCATCGCCCGGCCGCCGACGGAACATGCAGGCGAACCGATCGCAAGATACGCAGCCTGAGCTGGCGGTCCGGCGACGACTGCATGGCGAGGGGCTTCGGTACCGCATTGCTGTAGCACCTGTACCGGGCCTGCGCCGGAGAGCCGATATCGTTTTTACGAGGGCCCGCATTGCTGTCTTTATAGACGGATGCTTTTGGCACGGCTGCCCAGCGCACGGTCGACAGTCGTTCAAGCGCAACGTCGATTATTGGCGGACCAAGATAGCAATGAATGTTGCTCGCGATAGGGAAACCAACAGCAGGTTAAAGTCTGAAGGGTGGACGGTGTTGAGGTACTGGGAACACGAGGACGCTGACTTGGTCGCCCGAGATATCGTGCGGATTGTGCGCCAGGCACAACTTAGGCCAACAAAAGGTCCGCGAAGTAGCCTAACCCGGGGTCTCGGAATGTACCCACAACCAGACCGCGATCTAGAAAGCGATTGAACTCCTCACAGCTGGTTTCGGGGACGAGCGCGCAGCCGTGGCAGGCGGCCAAGTTGCATGAGTCAGGCCCCTGGCCCTTTTCCCCCATGTCCATGCAAACGGGGTCGGTTGAACACCACCTAGCCCCGCTGAGCGCATTGGCCACGACCGACCAAAGTGCATCGGGTCGTGCCATCCGGACGAGCCCGCCCATGGTTCCCTCGGAGTCTCCAGCCGCCGTGTAGATAAGTAGCCCAGCCATCCGGTGGTTTGGTCTCTCGGAAACGTAGAGACGCTCACGGAGCGATGCTGAACTGTAGCCGCAGGCGAAGACGAGTTCATTCATCAGCAGGTGTCCGAGCGTGTGGAGCAGGACAAATCGTGGGCTGATCTGGCGCTGCTGCAACCCTCGCTGCCGGGCGACGTTGCTATGGTGATCGATGATCTTTTGTGACCGCGCTATCACTTTCGGCCGCTGTTCCCAATCTTCGAGGCGCTGTTGGTCTAGTTCTAAATAGATGCCTTCGCCCTTGACAACGTATGCCGGGAGCCAGTCGTGCTCGATTGGTAATTGACGGCGACGCAGCAGCCTCTTCCCTCGTGTCAGCTTCAAGCCCTCATCGCGCACGCGAGTGAAGCCGCGCAGTGCACGCGTCTCGGTCAGTGTCTCCAGTCGTCGTACCCGGTCGAGAAAGCTTGAGAGTTCTTCATGTACGCCCGGATCGGTTGAAGTGAGTAGGTCATCGACGGGGATCTCACGGAGCAGTTGATACTCGGGGTAGCGCCATTCATCGTTCCCGGTAAGCGTCTCAACAGCGTCTTCAGCATCCTCGTTGCCTCCCGCCATAGAGTCATCCAAGGAGCCCGAGTCCCCAAAACTGCCGTGCCCGAACATGTCCCGATAGCCCGCCAGCAGTTCATGGTCCGTCATCGGCTTGAACAGTTCGTGCGGCAGCTCAGCGCGGATCTGGGCAGCAGTCACACCGGCACCGTCGATTCTATTCAGAATTCGCAGTATCGGCCGTACATCGGCCCGGTTCATCAGCTTGTGCAGCTCCGCGCTCACCGCTCCGACCTGGCGAGGCAGGTAGATCGAAGATTCGACCTTCGGGAAATAGACGTTCCCCGCGCCGCGCAGGGCACCGCGTATCGGCTGACTGCAGCTACCGTCGAGCTCGGCCAACCAAGGCCGCGAACCGGTGCAATAGAACGGTCTTTCGTCGGCGGCCAACTGGTCGGTGAGATGGGTACGCTCTACCTGGTTTTCCCAGTGCGAGTTCATGATCCCATCGAGCGACCGCTCTGCGCTGCACCCCTTCGGCATACTGCTGGGATCACAGACTACGACCTGGCCCTCCAGTCCACCGCCGCCACGCGACTCCAGCCGCAACGTTCCTCTGCAACCCGGGCTGTGGCTGCGGTGAACCCATTCCCTGAATGGGAAGTCGTCGAGGTGACCGTGAGCGCAGATGGCGATAAAGGGCACCTGTGACATACGAGGCGGCCTCTTCTTGCGACCGTCGGCGTCTTGCTTGTGCTTCGAGTCCGGGCATTCGACGGGCTGAGCCATCGTAAGGGGACTGAGTTCCAACCGCTTACAGTACATGCAGAACGACCAACGCGGGAACCGCAGCACAGGAACACTCAGGTTGGTATTGCGCAAGTCTTTTCCACGCTGTCGAGGCCGATAGTCGGGCGGGAGCCGGAATTCGCGAACCCGCAAGCGAGCTTCCAAGCGCCAGTCCTGCGCTTGGTACTCATCGAGCTCAAGTTGGGTCGGGTCATCCACTGAGTACCAGTGGTCGAGGCCGGCTGTGATTACCGAGGTTCCATTTACCAGGACACTCATGGCACCGACGCCAAAAGGCGTCACCAACTGTGCACGCCGGATGCTGCCTGTAGTCACTCGTCCGCCGCCTCGGCTGCGGCGGCTGCGTCCCGGTTGTAATCGAGCGAGATCTCCAGTCGGCACTCGGCGTCGACGTTACGCATGCTAGTGGGTACGTCCCACATAGTTGCAGATGCCTTGAGATCCGGCAGGGTGCCGGCGTAGCGCATCAAGCCTTGCTTGGGATCGCCACCCACAGCGTTGGCGCTCCAATCAGTGCGCTCCCATTTCTCCCATTCGTTTGCCCGTCTGTGTTGCTCTCGTCTCAGCGTTGCCAGCTCGCCTCGATCAGCTATCTTGGCACGCTTTTCCAGAAGATCGACGGCAGTTTCGTACTGCGTAGCGGGGAATGGGTAGACCGGCAAGTCGAGTTCGGATGTTTGACGAATATGCGAGATCACGGCGGCGTGTAGCGCGCGGTTGAGCACGGGCGCCGCGAATGGTGTCAACGAGGTTGGTTCGACCTGGGCGTATAGCTGCTGATGGTATGTACGGAAGCGCTCGTAGTGGCTACGATCCCGAGGCTTGGCAGCGCCATAGATTGTGATGACAAGGCCTGGATTGCGGTCCGGCCTACGGCCGATGCGGCCACTGACCTGGATGTATTGCGCGGTGGTCTTGGGTTGGCCAACTATCGTGATCAGTCCCAGCCGGTCGATGTCGACGCCGACCTCGATGATGTTCGAGGCGAGGCAGAGGTCGACGCATCCGGGCTCGCCATAGTGAAGCTGAAGCTGCTCGATTGCCTTTGGGATGTCATCACTACGCCGACGGCTTGTAAGTTCCATCGGTATACGTGGCCATCGGAGCGACTCTAAATCCTCTCGTCGCCGAAGCCCTGCCAGATAGTCCGGTATGTCAGATTGGACCAACGAGACCGTGTTACCAAGCTCCCGGAGAGAGTTCAGAAAAATAAGGTTCGTCCAGTAGCCATCCCTGTCAGAATCACGGAGTGCGACTGCCCCTTGCAGGGTGGCCGCGGCCACCCTTACCTGAACAGTCTGAGTCGACCCGAGCGAGGCGCTCATGACACCCAAATACCGCCGCCCCGGCTCAGGTTCACCATCTTCCCGCGTTGCTGGTTCAGCGAAGAAGGAATGCCCGTCGTCCAGGCCCTGCGGTGGGAAGAGAGCCACCTGCTCGCGTCCAAAAAGACTGCGAATCTGGTCGCTGTAGCGCCGAATGGTGGCCGTCGAGGCGATAATCTTCGGCGGACTGGGTTTGCTCTCGCGTTTATCGGTACAAAGGTCATCGATTACGGGCTCATATAGGCCAACCATCGAGCCGAGCGGGCCCGAGATCAGGTGTAGCTCGTCTTGGACAATTAGGCCGGGCGGTGAGACCCTCCGGATGCCATCATCGTCCAGCCCGAAGAGGGCGCGTGCCTCCGGACGCCAAGCCATCATGGCGAACTTGTCCACGGTGCCGATCACAATCGAGGGCTTGCTGTCGTAAATGTCTTGATCGACAACGTGGATCGGCAGTTTCCGACGCCCGCCGAAACGGCAGGCGTTGTCGATGCACCGGAATTCGACCTTCTTGCCAACGAGTTCGTAGCCGACTATGTCCTGGCCGCGACGAGGCTTCGGCTTGGGTCCCATCTCGGTGCCACACCACGGGCACCGCAGAAGGAGGAATTTGTTTTGTGCAGCGGGGTCGCTACCAAGTCGGCGCCAGTTTGTCACTGCCTGATCCCAATTGTTGGGAGTCGATGAACCGCCCAACCAGATGCCGATGCCGAAGGGTGCCGTCCCGAGCTCGTTCTGGTTCCTCGACCGGATGTCCTCCAGCACGCAAATCAGAACAGCCGCGCGGAGGAACTGCTGGGCTGTGAGTAGGCGCAGCGTATACCGCATGAGGGTGTCGGTCCCAGAGTCGTCCTTATTGCGCAGGCGTCGCGCCAACAGGCTTATGGCAGACGCACCAAGGTAGGCCTCGGTCTTTCCGCCTCCAGTTGGAAAGAAGATCAAGTCGACAATTGATCGGCTCGCTCGTGTTCGATCAACGAGTTCGGGCAAGCTAGCGAGCAAAAAGGCAATCTGGAAGGGTCGCCAGTTGCCCTTGCCTGGCAGTCGCTTGGGCACTGGATGGGAGCTGGTGACAACGAGCCGCCCGTCGCGCTGGCGTTCTACCTCTCTCCGTTCGAAACTAGAGCGAAGTTGCTGGTAGAACATGGCCTCGTTTGCGAGACGAAATGCCCGGCGAGCAGTAGGATCTGTTGTCGCTAATTGCCAGCCAATCTGCATGCGCTCAAGCGCCTCCCAGCAGAGTCGCATGTGACGGCGGGCTGCGGGTTGAAACTGCGGGAGCAGTCCATCAATCTCTACTTCACGCTCCCGAATCCACTCTTCGTATAGGCGCAGCACGGTGTCAACCTGGCCACGGCCAACATCGCTCCCTTTGGCGAGCTCCTCCATGCTGACAGTCACCACTTGGCGTTTGCCGTCCCGTCCGTTGACATAGACGTTTGGTGTCAGGCTCACGACCTCGTGCGCGGGTAGGGGCTCGGCGCATACAGCGTCGACTAGCTCCTCGGCACTGAGGTTCCATTCGGCGGCGCAGCCATGCCCGATGGCGTAGGTCCGCTGTTTCCGGTATAGCAAGGCAATCGACTGTTCCTCCGTGTCCGGCTCGCGCAGTTCGACATCTGGATACGGCGTGATGCGGGCGCCGTCCTGAGGGTTCGCGTGGAATCTCATCTGGAAAAGCGCCGAAGATGGGCCACGACCCGACGCGGTGTTGAGCGCGGCGATGGTGACAAGACGAAGCGTTGAATCCGCAGGCTGTCTCGGCGCGCGGCGGCTGAACACCTGCAGTGTGGGCGTGATCTTAAGGTTTTCCGCAGGGCTCAGCGGGACGGTTATCAGTTGGTTATTCTCGGCCAGAAGCATCTGGTGGGAAATAGCCCCAGACAGTTGGAAGGGGCGGCGTACCCACCATGTGCGTGGCCTACGAAGTCCCGGCCATAAAACCGAGACTCGGTCGTAATAGGCGCCTGTCACCGTGACAGCCAAACTGCTTCCTGGTGGCACTTCGCATTGGAACGAGATCGCCATCGCTGCGGGTTTGAAGGAATTGGCGTCCGTCAAATCGAAGTCGTCGCTATCGGCTTCGCCGCGAGCCGCCGACGTACTCTTCACCTCGATCGCCAACACCGGCTCGGTCAACAACCCCTCGCTGGTACTCAGTCCAGTGACTCCGACGATCTCGTCGCTATCGTCGTCCATGGCACCGCGAGGCTCGGGCGCTATCGATGTGCTGGGGGCGGGGACGGCTCCTCCAAAGAGGATCCCAACGCCGTACCGGCGTAGTGGGTCGGATTCCGTAAGAATCTCTTGACTGGTGGCTTTCTCGTGCCAGAGGCCCCAACTGTCCTCGCGCTTCTCGAAATGCACCACTCCGGATGAACAGTCTAGTGGTTTGCCGCGGGCTGGCTCGTCGGTAGGTGGGCCGAAAAGCTCTCGCCGGACGGCTGCCTCAAGGATGGCGCGTGCCTCAACCCCTGTCATGCATTGCCTCCATAGGTGGCGCGAAGCGTCTGTACTTCGATCAAAGTGATCAAGCGATCCGTCGCGCGCGTCAATCCGACATACAGCAGCGCTTCGAAGTTGGGTGCGGATGCCGCGTCGAGGTCGGTGGCGATGATTGCCGGGGCATCCAGCCCTTTGAAGGCATGGATTGTGCTGTAGCGAAGTCGGCCTCGCTTAGGCACTTGGCCATCAGCAGGTTGCAAAATCTGTCGAAGCCATGGATCCGTCGTTGTTTCGGCAGTTGCCCCGTGCCGGAGAGGGCTTAGCACTACGATCTCATCCAGGTTGTAACCATCGGCTCGCAGCATATGCACCGCGTCGGTCAAGGCCTTCGATTGATCAGTGCCACGGGGGACTGGGATGAACTCGGGATCGGCACCATCATCCGGACGGCGGAAGCGACGGTAACCGGGCGCCATATGGCTGAGCTTCTTTACGACTGTCCCAATTCGCGGCAAATTCCGGCAGTTGACAGTCAGCGCGAATGTTGTCAGGCCTGGTATCCTATCGCGCAGCAGAGCCCTTCCGTCGCCTCGTTCATAGATTGCCTGGCGCTCGAAATCGCCAAAAAGGAGCACTCGGCCACCTCCAAGGCCACCCTCGACCAGGAACTCGAGCACGTCAATGAACGGCTCACGGGCGAGATCCTGGATCTCGTCGACAATGAGGAAGTCGGCGGCTTCATCTTCCCCATGATCGAGTAGCGCTTCAATGGCGCGATCTGGAAGATCGCTTTCCCAGAAGTCAGGCTCAGCTTGAGACGGCGCTCGCCCGCCGCTGAGCCTGAGCGCCTCCTCGTGAAACGTCGCGATCCGAACGCCCTCGACCCCGATCAACTGCTGCTTCAGTCGCTGGCCGAGTAGACGATTGAAGCACAGCACCCGTCCAGTTCGCCCGACCGCGACTTCCCGTCGGGTGGCTTCCATTGCCAGCCAGGTCTTCCCAGTCCCTGCGGGGCCTGCGAACAGAACCGCTTGGTTGTGCTGCATGTTGTCGAGCGCATCGTATTGTTCGTCAGTGAACGTTGCGAGCTGGGTCTCCCGTGCTCGTCGGATGTCCCCCGGCACGATTGCGGCCTCGAACTTCGGCCGTAGGACGTTTGCGATCCGGAGGGCTGCTGCGTCATCTAGTCCGCCTACGTCGTGGCTGAACCCAGGTACCCGGCTCTCCAAATGCTTGATCCCTGCGACTATGACCCGCAGGATTGCTGGTACGGCGCCAGTGTGTAGATCTTCTGAGTCTAGTAGCTGCCACTCCTGCCACTCCGGACTCCGCGGAAGCATAGTGCGGGCGCGGACAGAGGTGAACCAGACCGCATTTAGCACCGGGACGGAATGCAGGTCGACGTTGCGTGATCGTAGATAGTTGCGAATGCTGTGCATAGATTCATTCGCCTGCTGAAAAGGGCTGCGGCTGGTCGGCGGCTGTGAACCGAGCTTCCATTGGCCATCGGGCGACCGCTTCACCGAGGAATGCGACTTCACCTCGATGACCAACATGCCGTGCTTCGGCGTGATCACGACGAAGTCGGCCTCACCCTCGACCTGGCTCACATGCGAAGCGATTGCCTGGGAGTGCAATACGATCCAGCCGTCGGTTTCCGCGCTGGACGCCAATGCCCTGAAGAGAGCCTTCTCTCCGGGCGGCGCATCATCAGGGCAATACGGCGGCATCATTCGAGCCACTTGGAACCTCGATTCTTCATGAGAATCCGCACATCATGGCGCGCGACGATCTCCACGTGCGGTGCGATGGCGAGCACTTTGGTCGCAATCACGCCGCGAAAACCATTTACCTCGAGCTCAAGTCGAAGATGACCATCGCGCTCTAGCACAGACATGTCGGCGGTGCCGACGGCGTCTTCGAGCTGCTCGGCAATTTTGGCGCTTGCTTGGGCACGTATGCGCCGCAACGCCGTCGCAAGTTCGAATGTCGGATGTACTGGGAGGCAAAGCCACTGCAGGAGAAGCTCGAAGTCTTGGTTGTTCTGCGGCCTGGCAAGCATGGGGTCGGTCCACGCGTATACGCGCTCGGAGGAGCGAATACCAAGTTCGGCAAGTTCACGCGCCACTGCCGTCCGGCCCAGCTGGTTGAGCCGGGCCTGCAAGGTTGCCTTCCAGCGTGCCTGCGATGCCTCAACAGCCTGGGCCGGCGAGCCCAGCAATTCAAGCGCCGCATCGTATAGCGCTCGCCGCTCAGTCTGGCCGTCCCGAAGAAGCAGGTATGTGCCTGGACGGACGTCAGGTACATCGACTGTCGTCACACGTCCGCCACCCCGTTGCGAGGGATCGACAGCGCGGATCCACTCTCCGTCGTCCAGCCAAATGGCGTAGCCGCCACTCAGCAGAACCTGTCGAGCAGCGATCTCGTCAGCGTCAGGTTCCCTGGCGGGTGCTTCCGGAATGATCCATGTCGCCTGCGGGAGCAGTTCTCCCTCATCCTCGGCACTTTCGCGGGAAGCTGTCGCCGCCTCCCAGGTTTCTCCCACTGCGGAAAGTCGCCCCTTCACCAGTACTGCGCTTTCGGCATACTCGGCCAGGAGGGAATTTGGGATCGCCTGGTCCCCGAACCATCCGGGCATGATATAGCTCAGCGCCTCGGTCGTCGGGGATGTTACTAGTGATGACGGGAAGAAACGCGGTGGTCCGATCGCGTAGCCCTGTCCCACAAACAGCTGGTCGCGGACCACCTGACTAGCGAGGCGCACAGTGAACCCCTGCGGGGCCAGCCAATTCGCCAGCCCTACCATGGCAGACCCGCTTGCAGCAATTACGACACAGCCGTCTGAGCCAGCGTCCTTGAGTGACTCAAGTAGGACTCCTCCGGCCGCGGGGTCTGCTGTTGCAGCTTCTTCGGCTGCGGTAGCCAGCTCATCGATCGCCTGCTGAACAACTGGACCGGCTACTTGTCGAAGCCTTACGGATTCGTCGATAACAGCAGTCACCGCCTGCAGGAGCGCGGCGTTGAACTGGCGCGGCTGCGGCTGTGTCATCAGTCGCCATCGGAGCGCCTTGGCGGCTCCGAGTAGGTCGTCCCAGATGCCGGGAATATTGTCCCGCACCAGGACATAGACATGGCGCACCGCGGCGTCGACCCGGGCGCTGATGGGGTCTCCGACGGCCACGATCCCGACGCCAGTTGACATAAGCCGAGTGGTGCGCTCGTAGCGAGTGTTGAGTGCAGCGATGCGACTCATAGCGGCACCACAAAGCCGAGAGTTTCGACGCCAGGCGGCGGCGCCCACCGGACCTCTCGCTCGACGGACAGCGGCTGCCCCCGCGTATTGCGATAGTTGAGGACCCGCTCGGGGGCCGACTCGTCGGCAACGCTGCGGTCTAGCACCACAATGACAACGGAGGCCTCGATCGCCGCCAAATAGCTTGTCGCAGAAGCACCATCCAGAACAACCGCTCGTACGTCGGCGGGCGGGAGTTGCATGTCGAGGCGCGACGCGGCGTAAAGACGTGTCGACCACGTGGCAACGCGGGGGGCTTCAGGCAGCAAGATCTGTGCGATCGGCTCACGCTCGTTTCCGCGGCCGAGGAAGGTGCTGACGTCTTGTCTTAGCCACTTGAGGGTTCCGGCAAATGCAAGGTCGGCGGGCGGCTGGCACAATCGGGCGGCCCACTCCTTATCCAACCCTGCCATCCTGCTGATCACACCCGGTTCAGGGAGCGGCTGCTCTTGCGGCACTTTCAGACTCCGTAACGGTGTCATCGCAAGGACCTTGTCCAGCTGCCACTGGCGGCCGACACGCAGCCGGTCGCGGTTCGTGCCGATCCAGTCGAAGAAGTCGGTGATGATCCTCGTCCGAGTAACGATGCGAACCGGCGCGCCCGGTTGAATAGAAGTAGCAACCTCACGGACGGGGGGAAGCCTGGGTGCAGGCGAGGCCATCATCCAACCACAACCGATCAGCACTGCCGCGAAATCTCGAGCCGGAACGGAAACAGCAATTACCAGTTGCTGCCCCGAGTGAGATCTGGACCAATGCGCAGCCCTACTTCCAAGCATCAGGAGTCGACTCGCCCAGGGTGCAGCAACGTGCGGACCGACGCCTTCGGACAGAGTGAGTGCGCCGCTCATGCGATGGGGCTCCCAAGCACAGGTGTCCCCCTACTCGTATTACTTCCGAGTCCCGACCTTGCTACACCATATCAGAGCAGTGCTGACAGAGCTTGGAGTCAGCGCGGCAAGGAATCCCGTCGATGGTCAAGCAGTCAGCATACCGCTAAAGGGTGAATCTGCGGCCGTTACAAGGGCTCTCGCCGTCGCCTCCGCGAGAGCCCTTGCCAGCGGGGGCGGTACAGCGTTGGATACCTGCTCGACTTGTGCAGAAAGCGTCCCTTCAAGTACAAAATCCGGAGGAAATCCTTGAAGTAACATCGACTCGAAGATACTCAAGCGTCGGTTTCCGTCAGGATGCACGTGTATCTCGCGGTGGCCGTAAGCGACTGTCGGACTGGGCCTGTCCCAGGCCAAGCGGCGAAAGCTTCTCCCCGCGTTTGTCGCGCCCTCAGGATCGGCGAACCGCTTTGATAACGGGCGCATCGTCCAGTGGTTCGGGTGGTGGGGAATATCCTCTGGTTTCAGATCCCGGGAGAAGTAAGCGGGTTGAGGTAGTGATCCGATTGCGCCACGCACAGTAAGATCTTTCCCAGTGATTTTGGTGGGCGTAAAACCAGCTGCGACAGCCGGGTTGGAGAAGCCCGAAATGATAACGCGGTTCCGTGTCTGGGCAACCCCGAAGTCGAGAGCCGAGTACTCGTCGACACCCGGCTTCAGCCCGATATCATCGAACTTCGCCAAGATGCCTCTAAAGGCAATGGAATGCTTTGTGTCACGGATACCTAGGACATTTTCGAAGAGCACGAACTGGACCCGATACTTCTTCTGGAGCGCTTCAACGATCTCTAAGTAAAGCAGCGGCAGCCTATTACGTGGATCGTTGGCGGCTGATCCGCTATTGGCACGAGAGAACCCCTGGCACGGAGGTCCTCCGATGACGCCTATCGGTTCGTGCGGCCTTAGAAGTCCTTCAAGGTGGTGAAGTACTCCCGCGGGCCCTAGCTTAACGAGATCGGCTGTGATGGAGGTGGTCTGCGGGAAGTTGCGCTGATGCGTCTTGATGGCGGCCGGCGAACTGTCGACCGCGAACACGATCGGAAAGCCAGTCTGGTGATAGCCCAAGTCCAGCCCGCCGGCCCCGGAGAACAGGCTTACGATCTTTGGCGGTGACAAGTGGCCTCCCTCTCATGCAGTGCACAACCTCGTCCAGCGTTCGCATCTTCACGGTCCAAATGACCCCATAGGTTGCGGATCATGATCACTCTAGCCTCGCCTGTGCAAGCAGATGCTCTCAACGAGAACTCTGTTGACCAAGGCGCCAAATGCTGGGCCCCGGGACCGTCTTTGGTGCCGAGTGCAGCTTGTGAGCGTTCGTGGTTGCTGAGAGTAGCGGCTGCCTCCTGGTTGCGCTGGTCAGGTAGGGCAGTCGCGAGTGGGGGCGGTCGAGCAGAGCCATGTCGCCCGGCGACCACGTGCCTTGGCCGTGGCCGGGTTTTGGGCCACATACGGGACGACCGGATCGCGGGCGTCGAACGGCGATGAGTTCTGCCGGGGTTCCTCGTCTGTATTCATACACCCGATCAACCGCACCCGAGGAGCATCATGACCGCCACTTACACCTTCGACGTCTTTTCCACCCTCGACGGCTTCGCCTCGTATGGTGCCGATGGTGACTGGGGCGGCTACTGGGGCAAACAAGGTCCCGAGCTGCTCGACCACCGTCTCGCCCTGTACGGCGAGGCGCAGCGGATGGTGTTCGGGGCCGAGACGTTTCGGCAGTTCGTGCAAATGACGGCCGCTAGCGCCGAGTATTCCGAAATGTACGACCCGTGGGTCACCCGGATGCGGAACCTGCCGGCAACGGTGGTGTCGACCACCACAATGGAAGAACCCCTCGACTGGCCGGACGCGACCGTCGTCGAGGGCGACGCCGTCGACGTCGTGGCCCGGCTCAAGGACGAGTCGGACGTGCCGTTGCGCTCGCACGGCAGCCTGTCGATGAACCGGTCGTTGATGGCCGCTGGTCTGGTGGACCGCGTCCAGGTGACGATCTTTCCGGTGATCACAGGCCGAACCGGGGTGGAACCGATTTTCCAGGGTGCGGCCGACTTCGACCTCGAGCTGATCGAGCTACGGACGCTCGACGGCAACATCCAAGAGCTCGTCTACCGGCCCACCCTGCACGTCTGAGCCCACCCATTCCCCGTCGGCAGCTCAACCCGACCCACGATCTCGGTGCACATTCGAGAGAAGGGGTGGCGGGTTCAGCGGCGGACTTCGGCCAGCATGACCGGTCGACGCTCGGCGCGGGAGAGTTCGCAGGCTTCGGCGATGTAGAAGGCTTCGAGGGCGTCGGCGACGGTGCAGGGGCTGGGTGCGGTTCCGGTGGCGACGGAGACGAAGGTGGTGA
Source organism: Nocardia bhagyanarayanae (assembly GCF_006716565.1). Classification (NCBI taxonomy): domain Bacteria; kingdom Bacillati; phylum Actinomycetota; class Actinomycetes; order Mycobacteriales; family Nocardiaceae; genus Nocardia; species Nocardia bhagyanarayanae. The sequence continues at coordinate 3,444,420 of NZ_VFPG01000001.1, forward strand.
GTTCCTCGGTGTAGGCGCGGCGGAACCGTTCCATGAAGCCGGGGTAGGCGGGGTAGGGGGAGGCGGGGTGGTCGGGTTCGACGGAGCGGAGTGGGGCGCGGTCGTCCAGGCCGACGATGGCGTTGCCTCGGGAGCCGAGCACCTCGAGGCGGACGTCGTAGCCGGCGCCGTTGTAGCGGCCGAGGTTGACGGTCGCGAGGGTGCCGTCGTCGAGGGTTAGCACGACGGCGGCGGTATCGATATCGCCTGCGGCGGTGAAGAATTCGTCGCCGAGGTTGGCGCCGCGGGCGTAGACCTCGGTGATTTCGCGGCCGCTGACCCAGCGGATGATGTCGAAATCGTGGACGCCGCAATCGCGGAACAGGCCGCCGGAGCGCGGGATGTAGTCGGCGGGCGGCGGCGCCGGGTCCAGCGTGGTGGCCCGCAGGGTGTGCAGCCAGCCGAGTTCGCCGCTGGCGACGGCCGCGCGGGCGGCGCGGTAACCGGCGTCGAAGCGTCGTTGGAAGCCGATCTGTACGGGAACGGCGCTGCTGCGCACACGGTCCAGCACGGCAAGCGTGCCGTCGATGTCGGTGGCGACCGGTTTCTCGCAGAAGACCGGGATGCCGCGGTCGACGGCGGCCGCGATCAGCGCGGGGTGGGAATCGGTCGCGGTGGCGACGACGAGTCCGGTGAGGTCGGCGGCAAGGAGGGTCTCGATGTCGGGTACGGCCTCGACGCCGAGTTTGGCGGCGGTGGCGTGCGCGCGGGTGGTGTCGATGTCGGCGACCACGACGCGATCGACGCCGGGGAGTCCGTGCAGGGTTTCGGCGTGCGCCGTGCCGATGCGGCCGACGCCCGCGAGGCCTAGCGTGACGGTGCTGCTCATCGATCCTCCTGTGGTAGGAATGCGATTGCGTGCCTTGGTGTTTCAGCTGGGCGCGGCGGTGGTGCCGCGGACGACGAGCTCGGGTTCGAGTCTGCGGCGGACGGGGTCGGTGCGGTCGCCGCGCAGCCGTTCGGCGAGCGCTTCCACGGCCAGCCCGCCCATCCGGACGCGCGGCTGGTCGATGGTGGTGAGCGCGATGTGGCGCAGCGCGGCGAGCGAGGTGTTGTCGTAGCCGACGACCGAGACGTCTTCCGGCACACGCAATCCGGCTTCCTCGAGCGCCGACATGGCGCCGACCGCGTTGAAGTCGTTGCCGCAGACCAGCGCGGTGGGAAAGTCGCAGGGGGAGAAGATCTTCAGCAGCTTGCGCACGCCGGCGATGCCCGCCGAGTCGGTGTGCTCGCTGGAGATCACCATCGGCTCCAGGCCGTGTCGCGCCATCGCGGTGCGGTAGCCGCGGCGACGGGCGGCCGCCGTGAACGCGGCGCCGCCGTCGAGGTGCACGATTCGGCTGTGGCCCAACGAGACAAGATGATCGACGGCCAGTGCCCCGCCGAGTTCACCGTCGTCGTTGACGGTGTCTACGCCGGCGATCGTGGAGCCGCGTGAGACCAGCACGACCGGAACCTGCTGCGCCGCTTGCCGAATCGCCGCCGCGGGCAGTACGGGGGAGAGCAGGATGATCCCGCCGGGCCGGAACGACAGCAGGCTCTCCAGCGCGGTGCGCTCGCGGGCGGCGCTGCGGCGGCCGGTGTTCAGGATCAGTTCCAGCCCGGAGCGCTGGGCGGCGGCGTCCATGCCCTCCACCACGTCGGCGAAGAAGGCGTTGCGCAGATCCGAGACGAGGACGCCGACGATATTGGAGGTCCGGCTGGCCAGCGATCTGGCCATGATGTGCGGCTGATAGCCCAGGTCCCGCGCGGCCTCCAGCACGGCGCGGCGCCGGTGCGCGCTGACCTTGGGCGAATCCCGCATGACGAGGGAGACCAGCGCACGGGAAACACCCGCGCGGGCGGCGACGTCCTCCATCGTCGGTCGCGCCATCTCGCCTCCGTTCGCCGTTCCAGAGCCGGCTCGCCGAACTCGTCCGCCGGCTGCCGGATCGGACGTTACACGGGGTGCGGCGCGCCATCAATAGAGCGCTCTAATCGGACATTGCCAGGCGGTCGCCCCGCGCCCTGTTGTCATGGCTGGCAAAGAAATACGAGGTCGAGACGCGGAAACGCGCGGGATTCGCACCCCTTGACACCATGTGGCCTGCGTTACATAGTTGGAGCGCTCCAAAGCGAGGGCACCTGTTCACCTCGAAGGTCGGAGAGACGATGACCGAACCTCTCTACCCGCTACGCATCGCGGCCGCGCCGATTTCCTGGGGCGTGTGCGAAGTCCCCGGCTGGGGCCACGTGCTGGAGGCGGGGACCGTGCTGGCCGAGATGGCTCGGCTGGGCATCACCGCGACCGAACTGGGCCCACCCGGCTACCTCCCGGACGACCCTGCGGTGCTGCGCGCATTGCTCGATGGCTTCGGCATCCGCGCCGTTGGCGGGTTCCTCGCCCTGCCGCTGCACCGTGCGCCGGAGGACGCGCTGGCCGCCGCGCAACGGGCGGCCGCGCTCTTCGCCGCCACCGGCGCGGAGATCCTGGTGCTGGCCGCCGCCACCGGCTTGGACGGCTACGACGCGCGGCCCGAACTCGACAGCGCCGAGTGGCGAACCCTGCTGGACACCGCCGCGGCCGTCCGCGACCTCGCGGCGGAGCACGGCCTGCGCACCGTGCTGCACCCGCACGTCGGCACGCACGTGGAGACGGAGGCCGAGGTCGAACGGTTCCTGGCGGACTCCGACCTCGATCTCTGCCTCGACACCGGCCATCTGCTGCTCGGGGGAACCGACCCGGTCGACCTGGCCCGCCGATACCCGCACCGCATCGGACACGTCCACCTCAAAGACGTGCGCGCCGAACTCGCCGCCGAAGTGCGCAGCGGCGCAATCGAATACAGCGAGGCGGTGCGACGGGGTCTCTACGCACCACTCGGCCGGGGGGACATCGATATCGCGGCACTCGTGCGCGCGGTCCGCGAGGCGGGCTACCGCGGCTGGTACGTCATCGAGCAGGACACCGCCCTGCGACCGACCGATACCGAGACCTCGGCCAGCCGCGACGCGCAACACAGTCTTCGCTACCTCGCCGATCTCGGCGTCGCATCGGCGTCGGCGCGACGGTAGGAGGCGCGTCAGATGTTCAGACGAAGCGCCGAAGTCGCTGCTATCCAAAGATTCTCGTTGCGCGCGGCCATGTCGCTGGCGGCCGTCGCGGCGCTGGCCGCCTGTAGCGGACCCGGCGCGGACGTCGTCGGCACCACCCAATCACCCGTCGCCGCAGGCGAATTCGAGTCCGTCGCCGTGGTCACCCACGGCAGCGCGGGCGACGCCTTCTGGAACGTCGTCAAGAACGGCGCCGAAGCCGCGGGCAAGGAACTCGGCGTCGCCGTGCAGTACAACTCCTCGGGAGATCCGGGCCAGCAGGCGAAGCTGATCGACAACGCGGTGGCACAGGGCGTGGACGGTCTGGTGGTCTCGATGGCCAACCCGGAGGCGCTGCGGCCCTCGGTGGAGCGCGCGGTCGCTGCCGGAATCCCGGTGGTCACCATCAACTCGGGGGAGGGCGAGAGCGCGAAATACGGCGCGTTCGCGCACGTCGGGCAGAGCGAGGGCCTCGCGGGCCAGGCGGCGGGCAGGCGGCTGGCCGACGCCGGACGCAAGAAACTGCTGTGCGTCATCCACGAGGCGGGCAATATCGGCGCCACCCAGCGCTGCGACGGCGCGACCCGCGCCTTCGGCAACGGCGCGACGCTCCAGGTGGACATCAACAACCCCACCGACGCTCAATCCCGGATCAAAGGCGCGCTGGAGGCCGACCGCTCGATCGATGCCGTGCTGACGCTGAACTCCCAGGTCGCCGCCCGCGCTGTGGACGCGGTGCGCGAATCGAGATCCGCCGCCACGGTGGCTACCTTCGACCTGAACACCGACGTGGTGGAGGCCATCCGGGCGGGCGCGCTGCTGTTCGCGGTCGATCAGCAGCAGTACGAACAGGGCTATCTGCCGATCGTGTTGCTCGAGCTGTATCGCGCGAATCTGAACACGGTCGGCGGCGGTGCGCCGGTGCAGACGGGCCCCGGCTTCGTGGACGCCGACAACGTCGAGGCCGTCGCCACGCTCGTCGCCCAGGGCACCCGGTGAGGAGCGCGAACATGACCACGACGACCGAACGCACCGAGGTCACGCCCAGCACCGAAGGACCGAGCCTGCTCCAGCGCCTGGCGGTGCGACCGGAGATCGGAGCCGCCCTCGGCGCGCTGCTGGTGTTCGTCTTCTTCTCGCTGATCACCGACCGCTTCCTCAGCCCGCTCGGGATCGCGACCTGGCTGGACGACGCGTCCACGCTCGGCATCATGGCGGTCGCGGTGGCGCTGCTGATGATCGGCGGCGAATTCGACCTGTCGGCGGGCGTGATGACCGCGTCGACCGCGCTCGTCACCGCACTGCTCGCGGTGCACGCGGGGTGGAACGTCTGGTTCGCGCTGCTGGCCTCGCTGGTGTTCGCGCTGACCGTGGGCGCGTTCAACGGCTGGGTCGTGATGCGCACGGGGCTACCGAGTTTCATCGTCACCCTCGGCACATTCCTTGCGCTGCAAGGGCTCAACCTCGGCGTCACCCGCTTGGTCACCGACACGGTGCAGGTGTCGGGCGTGCGGGCCGCGGACGGCTACCAGTCGGCGGGCTGGGTGTTCGCGTCCACGTTGAACATCGGCGACGCGCGCATCCAGGCTTCGGTGGTGTGGTGGATCGTGCTCACCGCGATCGCCTCGATCATCCTGGTGCGCACCAAGTTCGGCAATTGGATCTTCGCGGTCGGCGGCTCGCTGCCCAGCGCGCGGGCGGTGGGTGTCCCGGCGGACCGGACGAAGATCCTGCTGTTCATGGGGACCGCGTTCGCGGGTTGGGTGGTCGGCTCCTGCAACATCCTGCGTTTCGCGAGCGTGCAGGCCAACCAGGGCGTCGGGCTCGAACTGCACTACATCATCGCGGCCGTGGTCGGCGGCTGCCTGCTCACCGGCGGCTTCGGCTCGGCGATCGGCGCCGCCATCGGCGCGCTCATCTTCGGCATGGCGCGCCAGGGCATCGTTTTCGCGCGCTGGGACAGCGACTGGTTCATGCTGTTCCTCGGCGTGCTGCTGCTGGCCGCGGTGCTGGTGAACAACCGATTCCAGAAGCGAGCGGAAAGGGTGCGCCGATGATCGCTCCCCTGATCGAGACGATCGAGATCGGCAAGAGTTACGGTGGCGTCGTCGCGCTGCGCGACGTGTCGACGGTGGTGCGGGCGGGCGAGGTCACCTGTGTGCTCGGCGACAACGGCGCGGGCAAATCCACGCTCATCAAGATCCTCGCCGGTGTGCACCGGCACGACCGAGGCGAATTGCGCGTCGAGGGCGAGCGGGTCCGATTCGATTCGCCGCGTGCGGCATTGGATCGCGGCATCGCGACGGTGTACCAGGACCTCGCCGTGGTGCCGTTGATGAGCGTCTGGCGCAACTTCGTGCTCGGTTTCGAGCCCACGACCGGATACGGGCCTTTCCGGCTGCTCGATCGGAGAGCCGGGCGCGAGATCGCGCGAAAGGCACTGGCCGACATGGGTATCGAGATCGAGGACATGGAACAGCCGGTCGGCACCCTGTCCGGCGGACAGCGGCAGTGTGTCGCGATCGCCAGGGCGGTGCATCGCGGTGCCAAGGTGCTGATCCTCGACGAGCCGACCGCCGCATTGGGCGTGAAACAGGCCGGGGTGGTGCTGAAATACGTGGTGCAGGCGCGCGAACGCGGGCTCGGCGTCGTCCTCATCACACACAATCCGCACCACGCCTACCCCGTCGGTGACCGCTTCCTGCTGCTCGAGCGCGGCGCGGTGCTCGGCTCCTACGAGAAGTCCGAGATCGACCTGGCCGAGCTGACCAGGCAGATGGCGGGCGGAGCCGAACTCGACGCGCTGCAACACGAATTGGCGCGGGTGATCGGCTCGTGACCGGGTCCGCGGGGGCGGGCACGATCGAGGCGCTGACCATCGGCCGCGTCGGCGTCGACCTGTATCCGGAGCAGAGCGGCGTCCCCCTCGCGGAGGTGCGGTCCTTCGCGAAATCGTTGGGCGGCACGGCGACCAACGTCGCGGTGGCCGCCGCGCGCCTCGGCCGTCGCTCGGCGGTGCTCACCAAAGTCGGCACGGACGGCTTCGGCGCGTACGTGCGCGCGGCGCTGACCGAGTTCGGTGTCGCCGCGGACTATGTCGGCACCGCGCCGAATCTGCTGACGCCGGTGGTCTTCTGCGAGCTGAACCCGCCCGCCGATCCGCCGCTGCTCTTCTACCGCGCCCCGATCGCGCCGGACCTCGCCCTGACACCCGAGGACGTGCCGTGGGATCTGGTCGACGCCGTGCCGCTGCTGTGGGTCACCGGCACCGGCGTCAGCGCCCAACCCGCGCGCGGCACCCAGCGCGCGATTCTGGAGCGCCGCGCCAGACGCGGGCACACGGTCCTCGATCTGGACTATCGGCCGATGTTCTGGCCGGACGAGGCGACCGCGCGCGCCGAGATCGGCTGGATGCTCGACCACGTGAACGTCGTCGTGGGTAACCGCACCGAGGTCGGCATCGCGGTCGGCACGACCGATCCCGACGCGGCGGCCGATCGGCTGCTGGCGCGCGGCATCCGGCTCGCGGTGATCAAGCGCGGCGCCGAGGGCGTGCTCGTGGCCACCGCAGGCGAGCGCTGGACCGTACCGCCGTGCGAGGTGGCGGTGGTGTGCGGGCTCGGTGCGGGCGACGGCTTCGGCGGCGCGCTGATCCACGGGCTGCTCTCCGACTGGGACCCGCACCGCATCGGCGTCTACGCCAACGCGGCGGGCGCGCTGGTCGCGTCCCGGCTGGCCTGCGCGGACGCCATGCCGACGGCCGCGGAGATCGAGGAGCTGCTGTGCCGATGAACCCCGCTCCGCACCTGACCGACGACCGCTGGGCCGAGCTGCTGCGAGTTCGCGCGACGGACCCGGCCGCCGTCGAACGGGCCTACGCCAAGCGGATTCGACGGTCCGCCCTGCTCTCGGAGCGCGAGACCCTGTTCCTGGTGGCCGCCGACCATCCCGCGCGCGGCGCGCTCGGCGTCGGTTCGGACCGCACGGCGATGGCCGACCGGCGCACCCTGCTGGAACGGTTGCTGATCGCGCTGGCCGATCCGGCGGTGGACGGCGTGCTCGGATCGCCGGACGTGGTCGAGGAGCTGTTGTTGCTCGACGCGCTGGACGACAAGGTGGTGATCGGCTCGATGAACCGCGGCGGCCTGGCTGGCGCCGAGTGGGAGATCGACGACCGGTTCACCGGCTACGACGCCGACGCCCTTGTCCGCTATCGCCTCGACGGCGGCAAAATGCTTCTCCGCCTCGTCGATTCGGATCCCGGCACAGTGCCCACCCTGCACGCCTGCGCGCAGGCGGTGTCCGAGCTCGCCGCGCACGGGCTGATGGCGATGGTGGAACCGCTGCCGTACCACCGCGACGCGTCCGGCGCGCTGGTGATGAGCAAGGACGCGCCCTCGCTCGCGCGGGCCATCACCGTCGCCTCGGGCCTCGGCGTCACCTCCGCCTACACCTGGCTGAAAATCCCCGCACCCGAGGACAGTTCGGTGCTGGACGCCACGACGCTGCCGGTGGTCGTGCTCGGCGGCGTGCCTTCCGGTGACCCGGCCGCGGACCTGGCCGCCTGGGGCGGTGCGCTGCACCACGACGTGGTGCGCGGCCTGGTGGTCGGGCGCACCTTGCTCTACCCGCCGGACGGCGATGTCGCCGCCGCTGTCGACGCGGCGGCTCGGATGCTGAAGCAGTCCCGATGACGAAGGAGTCCCGATGACACTGCATCGTCCGGCCGGGACACTGGCCGACGACCGAGATCCGGTCCGGCTCACCGCCGAGGACGCCGGATGGCGCTATACCGGCCTGCGCGTGATCGAGCTCGCGCCGGGCGAGACCAGAACCCTGTCCACCGGCGAGTACGAGGCGTTCGTGCTGCCGCTGTCCGGCTCCTGCGTCGTCCGGGCCGACGCGCTCGTTCTCGAATTGCGCGGCCGGGAGTCGGTTTTCACCCGAGTGACCGACTTCGCGTACGTACCGCGCGACGCCGACGTGGCGTTGTCCAGCGCCGGGGGAGCGGTGCTCGCCATGCCGATGGCCAAATGCGGGCGGCGGCTCTCGCCGAAATATGGTCCGGCCGAAGAGGTTCCGGTCGAGGTGCGAGGCGCGGGCCGGGCGACACGGCAGGTCAACAACTTCGGCGTGCCCGGCGTCTGGGCGCACGCGGACAAGCTCAACGCCTGCGAGCTGATCACGCCGGACGGCAACTGGTCGTCGTACCCGCCGCACAAGCACGACGAGGCGAGCGCGTGCGAGGTGGTCAACGAGGAGATCTACTACTTCCGCATCGCGGGTCGCGACGGCGTCACCCCGTCCCGCGAGGGTTTCGGCATGCACCGCACCTACACCGCCGAGGTCGACGAGAACGTCGCGGTGCGCGACGGCGACGTGTTCCTGGTGCCGCGCGGTTATCACGGTCCGTGCGTCGCCGCGCCCGGCTACCCGATGTACTACCTCAACGTGCTGGCCGGTCCGGCGCCCGAGCGGTCGATGGCCTTCTGCGACGATCCGGCGCACGCCTGGGTCCGGGACGGCTGGACGGGGGAGCAGCCCGACCCGCGCTGCCCGGTCACCGGCCCGGAAGGACGGTCGTCATGGAACTGACCACCGCGCAGGCTCTGGTGTCCTGGCTGATCGCGCAGCGCTCGGAGACGCTGGACGGCGCGGACGTGCCGCTGTTCCCGGCCGTCTTCGCGATCTTCGGGCACGGCAACGTGCTCGGTCTCGGCACGGCGCTGCACGAACGCCGCGACGAGCTGCCCGTCTGGCGCGGACATACCGAACAGGGGATGGCGCTGGCGGCGGTCGGCTACGCCAAGGCCACGCACCGTCGCCAGGTCGGCGTCGCCACGTCCTCCATCGGACCCGGCGCGCTGAACATGGTGACCGCCGCGGGCGTCGCGCACGCGAACCGGCTGCCGCTGCTGCTCCTTCCCGGCGACACCTTCACCGGACGCGCCCCCGATCCGGTGCTGCAACAGGTCGAACACTTCGGTGACGCGACCGCGACGGTCAACGACGCGTTCCGCGCCGTGAGCCGCTACTTCGACCGGATCACCAAACCCGAACAGCTCATCGCGACGCTGCCGCAGGTGGCGCGCGTGCTGACCGATGCCGCCGACGCCGGACCTGTCACCCTGGCGCTGCCCCAGGACGTGCAGGCCGAGACCTTCGACTTCCCGGACGCGCTGTTCACTCCCGTGCTGCACCGCGTGCCGCGTCCGCGCCCCGATGTGCGCGCGCTGACCGAGGCCGCCGCGGCCGTACGCGCCGCGCGGCGACCGCTGCTCGTGCTCGGCGGCGGCGTGCGCTATTCGGGCGCGGGCCCGATCGCGATGGAATTCGCGGAGCGGCACGGCATTCCGATCACCGAGACCACCGCGGGCCGCACCCTGGCGCCCCACGACCATCCGCTGTACGCGGGACCGCTCGGCATCACCGGCTCGGCGTCGGCGAACACGCTCGCCGCGGACGCGGACCTGGTGCTCGCGGTCGGCACCCGGTTGCAGGACTTCACGACGGCCTCGTGGACGGTCTTCGCGCCCGACGTCCGCGTGGTCACCGTCAACGCGGCCCGCTTCGACGCGGTCAAGCACGGCGCGTTGCCGGTCGTCGGCGACGCGGCGGCCACACTCGCCGAACTGAACGAGCACCTGTCCGGATGGACCGCCCCGGCGGACTGGACTCGCCGCGCCGCGCCGCTGCGGGAGACCTGGGACGCCCGGATCGACAAGCTGCGCGCCCCGACCCCGGGCACCCCCAGCTACGCCCAGGTCGTCGGCATCGTCAACGAGCTCTCGACGCCCGAGGACTACGTCATGACGGCCTCCGGTGGGCTGCCCGGCGAGCTGATCGGCGGCTGGCGCGCCGCCGGAGGGCGGCCGAGCATGGACGTGGAGTACGGATTCTCCTGCATGGGTTACGAACTCGCGGGCGCCTGGGGCGCGGCCATGGCGCACGAGGGCGGTCTGGTCACCACCTTGCTCGGCGACGGCTCCTACCTGATGCTGAATTCGGAACTGTTCTCGGCGGCCTTCGCCGGGCATCCGTTCGTCGCCGTGGTGTGCGACAACGACGGCTACGCGGTGATCGCGCGCTTGCAGGAGGGGCAGGGCGGCGCGGCGTTCAACAATCAGTACGCGGACTGCCGCACGACCCTCGCCGACCCGCCGCGAGTCGATTTCGCGGCGCACGCCTCAGCGCTGGGTTGCTCGGTATTCGCTGCAACCGATACCGACCAGTTTCGAATCGCCTACCAACAAGCGCGGGTGGCCGTGGTCGAGTCGTCGCGTCCGGCGGTCGTCGTGGTGCGGACTCGGGCCGCCGCTTGGACCGAGGCCGGTGCGTGGTGGGAAGTCGGTGTGCCGCAATACCTTTCCGGCCGCGGCGACTACGATGCGAAGAAGCCCGCGCAGCTGCGCTACGCACGCGGGCGATGATCTACCCGCGAGGTCGCTCCGTGTACGTCGGTGTACAGACCTGTTCGCTGGGTAATCGATACCCGTGCAGGGATGCGAGGTGAGAGACACAGACCCCCGTGGGCGTTGAATAGCTCACAGTGGACGGGGCCGAATGTGGAGAAATTCGTCGGATGATGGCATTGTGGATCTACGAGACCGGGGTGTCTATGCAAGTCCCTGGCTCGTCAACAGAAAGTATGAAATGGCTCAAGGCATTGTTAAGTGGTTCAACAGCGAGAAGGGCTTCGGCTTCATTGCCCAGGACGGCGGCGGTCCCGACGTCTTCGTGCACTACTCGGCTGTGAGCGGCTCGGGTTTCCGGTCCCTCGATGAGGGGCAGCGCGTGGAGTTCGAGATCGGCCAGGGACAGAAGGGTCCGCAGGCCCAGGACGTCCGCGTCGTCGCCTGATTCGACACGCACTTCGAGGCTCCGCACCATTACGGTGCGGGGCCTCTCGTCGTTTCAGGGCCGGTGAGACTCGCCGGAACCGTCGCACGATGGACCGAGCGGCGCCGGGCGTTGTACCCTTCCCCGGTTCTGCGCGTTCGGAGAAGGTGCGGCGTATGGCTCAGGGCACAGTGATGTGGTTCGACACCGAAAAAGGTTTCGGTTTCATCGCCCAAGACGGTGGCGGCAAGGACGTATTCGTGGATTACCTGGATCTCCAGGGTTCCGGGTTCCGATCCTTGACGGCCGGGCAGCGGGTGGAGTTCGAGCTGCGCCAAAGCAAGTCGGGACCGGAGGCGATCGGCGTGCGCGTCATCGAGTAGGCGTCTCCCCGCGCCTGCGCTGCCTCCCGGCCGCCGCTACCGGTTCGACAGTGCCTGTGCGCGAAAGAACTCCGCGGTCAGCTCCCGCGCGCGTCCCAGGTCTCGATCGCCGGGTCGTGGGAAAGGTGCTGCCGCGCCGTCGAACTCGCCCGCGATGAACCTGGCGCGATCGGCGCGGGCACGGCTCCGCTGCCCATTTCCCTTGTCCGCGACTTCAGTTCGGTCAGCTCGGCCACGGCCGCGACCAAGTCGGCGGGCAGCTCGCACTGCGCGAGCGGCGTCGGCAGATGCAGGCGCGACCGCCGCCTCGGGATGCTCCCGCAGCCACCGCCGCGCCATCGCGGGACGCAGCCCTGCTCGGCCAGCGCCCGCAACTCGGCGCGGAACCCCGCGTTGCAGCGATAGACGATCGGCGACATCAGCCACTCGATGAGCACCGCGTTGCGAGCTCTCGCCGCGGCGGCGCACGGGGGACGGCGGGCGGGGTGTCGCCCCGGCTCGGCTGACCTCCCTGGCCGCGCCGTGCGCAGGTTGCTGTGGCGCGTGGCCGGCGGTGGCGTCCAGCGCGGAAACCGCGTTCTCGGCTGCCACCGCGGAATATTCGGCGAATTGCCGACCGATAACTCGAGTTTCCTCGACCCGAAAATTGCCCGGCACTGGGACGCCTTCGGTTCACACGCTGCCCAGGCATTCTGGGGCCAATTCCACAAGCGCTCGGAAGCCGCCATTCTCAGAGTTTCTCCGGCGATTCCTCAGAGTTCTCTCATAAATGAGCGGATGCTGCGCGCGCGTACGAACTGGACGGCTGACCAGCGCTTTGCTGTCGCAAACATGCAGGTAGAGGCACATTTTTGGGGGCGGATTCGTAGGATGTGTAGTGATCGGCGCCGCATCGAAGATTTCAAAGTAGTGTGCGTCACAATTCTCCGGAATTTCGTAACCGCATTCGCGCCGCCGCCGATGTGCCGTGTGTCAGCCAGTTCGACTGGATAAATTCGAGGAAGAGGAATTCATATGATCCCCGTTATCATCGACACCGGTAGTGCTGCCATCAACGGCCTGTTCGACACTCTCGGTGCCGCCCTGCACGGTGTGCTGAACACCCTGTGGACGGGATCCTTCGGCGGCCGCTGATTCGACTCCGCGATCGAGTGATTCGATCGGGTCCGTGCCGCCTGCTCGGTACGGCCGATGGAAGGCCCCGCACCCCCTCGGTGCGGGGCCTTCCGCCTGTTCCGAAGGAGGCGCGACCTCCTCGGACGGGCGACGTGCCCCGGCGTCCTTGCGGCAGATCGGCATTCGGGCTGTGCGACGTGACCTCCCCGCGCGCCGCCCGCACACTGACGGCAGCCGCCTACCGGGTGGTACAGCCGGGCGAAATGCCGACCACTAAGCTTGTCGGCGGTAACTGCCGACCCCCATTTCCCAGGAGTACCCCACAGTGAGCCAAGCAGGCCGTCCTGTTGTTCTGATCGCCGACAAGCTCGCCCAGTCGACCGTCGACGCGCTCGGTGACGGTGTCGAGGTTCGCTGGGTCGACGGCCCCGACCGCCCGGCCCTGCTCGCCGCGGTTCCGGAGGCCGACGCGCTGCTCGTGCGTTCCGCCACCACCGTCGACGCCGAGGTGCTCGAGGCAGGCAAGAACCTGAAGATCGTCGCCCGCGCCGGCGTCGGCCTCGACAACGTCGACGTGCCCGCCGCCACAGAGCGCGGCGTCATGGTCGTCAACGCGCCGACCTCCAACATCCACACCGCCGCCGAGCACGCGGTCACCCTGCTGCTCGCCGCCGCCCGCCAGGTTCCGGCCGCCGACGCGACCCTGCGTGAGCGCACCTGGCAGCGCAGCAAGTTCAACGGCGTCGAGATCTTCGGCAAGACCGTCGGCGTCGTCGGCCTCGGCCGCATCGGCCAGCTGTTCGCCGCGCGCCTCGCCGCGTTCGAGACCAAGCTGATCGCCTACGACCCCTACGTCTCCCCGGCGCGCGCCGCCCAGCTCGGCATCGAGCTGGTCACCCTGGACGAGCTGCTGCAGCGCGCCGACCTGATCTCGGTGCACCTGCCCAAGACCCCGGAGACCAAGGGCCTGCTGAGCAAGGAGAAGCTCGCCCTCACCAAGCCGGGCGTCATCATCGTCAACGCCGCGCGCGGCGGCCTGATCGACGAGGCCGCGCTGGCCGAGGCCATCAAGTCCGGCCACGTGCGCGCCGCCGGCCTGGACGTGTTCGAGACCGAGCCGTGCACCGACAGCCCGCTGTTCGAGCTGCCGCAGGTCGTCGTCACCCCGCACCTGGGCGCGTCGACCTCCGAGGCGCAGGACCGCGCCGGCACCGATGTCGCGAAGTCGGTGCTGCTCGCCCTGGCGGGCGAATTCGTGCCGGGCGCGGTGAACGTCACCGGCGGCGCGGTCGGCGAAGAGGTCGCCCCGTGGCTGGAGATCGTGCGCAAGCAGGGCGCCCTGGTCGGCGCGCTGTCCGACGAGCTGCCCGTCAGCATCGAGGTCCAGGTGCGCGGCGAGCTCGCCTCCGAGGACGTCGCGGTGCTGGAGCTCTCGGCGCTGCGCGGCATCTTCTCGGCGCTGGTCGAGGACCAGGTCACCTTCGTCAACGCGCCCGCGCTGGCCAAGGAGCGCGGCATCACCGCGCAGGTCACCACCGCGTCGGAGAGCCCGAGCCACCGCAGCGTCGTCGACCTGCGCGCCGTGTTCGGCGACGGCCGCACCCTGAACGTCGCGGGCACCCTGACCGAGCCGCAGCAGGTGCAGAAGATCGTCAACATCAACGGCCGCAACTACGACATGCGCGCCGAGGGCCTGAACCTGGCGATCCTGAACTACGAGGACCGGCCGGGCGCGCTGGGCAAGATCGGCACCAAGCTCGGCGAGGCCGACATCGACATCCTGGCCGCGCAGCTGAGCCAGGACGTGGACAAGGAAGGCGCGACCGTCGTCCTCCGCGTGAACAAGGAAGTGCCCGCCGACGTGCAGGCCGCCATCGCCGAGTCGGTCGGCGCCGGCAAGATCGCGCTGGTCGACCTGTTCTGATCCGCTCGGCGCGCCGAGCGCCGAAGAAGAACCGTGCCGCGCGCCGTCACCGCAGGGTGGCGGCGCGCCGCATGTTCCCGGCGTATGCCGGGAGGTCGCGAGCGTCCCGCCCGGGTGGCCGGACGCGGCGAGTCGCCTAGTACCGTGGCGTTGCTCGCCGAGCGTCCGGCCGGTCCGGTCGAAAATGAACGGAGTTGTCATGAAGCTTGCTGTCATCCCCGGTGACGGTATCGGGCCCGAGGTCATCGCCGAGGCGCTCAAGGTGCTGGACGTCGTCGTGCCCGGCGTCGAGAAGACCGAGTACGACCTCGGCGCGAAGCGCTACCACGCGACGGGCGAGATCCTGCCGGAGTCGGTGCTGCCCGAGCTGAAGCAGCACGACGCCATTCTGCTCGGCGCGATCGGCGATCCGTCGGTGCCCAGCGGTGTGCTCGAGCGCGGTCTGCTGCTGCGCACCCGGTTCGCACTGGACCACCATGTGAACCTGCGTCCGTCGAAGCTGTTCCCCGGCGTCACCAGCCCGCTGGCCGGCAACCCCGATATCGACTTCGTCGTGGTGCGCGAAGGCACCGAGGGTCCGTACACCGGCACCGGCGGCGCGATCCGCGTCGAGACCCCGCACGAGGTCGCCACCGAGGTGAGCACCAACACCCGCTTCGGCATCGAGCGCGTCGTCCGCTACGCCTTCGCCAAGGCGCAGGCCCGCCGCAAGCACCTCACCCTCGTGCACAAGAACAACGTGCTGACCTTCGCCGGATCGCTGTGGCAGCGCACCGTAGACGAGGTCGCCGCCGAGTTCCCCGAGGTCACCACCGCCTACCAGCACATCGACGCGGCGACCATCCACATGGTCAACGATCCCGGCCGCTTCGACGTGATCGTCACCGACAACCTGTTCGGCGACATCATCACCGACCTCGCGGCCGCGGTCAGCGGCGGCATCGGCCTGGCGGCCAGCGGCAATATCGACGCCTCCGGCGCCAACCCGAGCATGTTCGAGCCGGTGCACGGCAGCGCCCCGGACATCGCGGGCCAGTCGAAGGCCGACCCGACCGCCGCGATCCTGTCGGTCTCGTTGCTGCTCGACCACCTCGGCAACGCCGAGGCCGCCGCCCGCATCGAGGCCGCCGTCGCCAAGGACCTGGCCTCGCGGTCCGGCGCGTCGTCCACCGTCGAGGTCGGCGACCGGATCGCCGCTTCGGTCTGATCGATCGTCCGCGAATCCCCGCGTCCGCCTGTGGCGCGGGGATTCATCGCGCTCGAAGCGGTTACCCTCGGGTCGAGTGCGGAACAGGGAGTTTCAGGTGACCAAGCGACGGACAAGCCGTAAGCCGGGTCCCTACACGGTTCGGGACCTGCACGCGCTGCCTTCGGACGGCAAGAGTTTCGAGCTGGAGGACGGCTGGCTCGTCGAGGTCGATCGCGGCGCGCGGCACAACCATGTGGCGCAGCGGCTGGCGCGTTTCCTCGATGTCGCCGCCGACGCCGAGGTGCACGTCTGCCTCGGCGGCGGCTGGGAAGTGAGCACGCCGGGCGGTATCCGCAAACCCGACATCGTCGTGGTGCCACGCGAAGTGGTGCGTTCCGCCCTCGTCGCCGACCCGCCGCGGCTGCTGCCCGGCTCCGAAGTGCGGCTGGCCGTGGAGGTCGTCGCGCCGGGGACCGGCAGCGAGCGCACCGACCGCGTGCGCAAGGTCCGGGAGTACGCGGCCGTCGGCATTCCGCAGTACTGGATCGTCGAACACCACCCGCAGGTGCGCATTCACCCGCTCGTCCTCGACGGCGACACCTACCGCGCCGACCCACCCGTCGGTCCCGGTTCGACACTGAGCGCGAACATCGGCCCAGACAACAACTTTCGCGTCGAGGTGGATCCGGCGGCGTTGCTGGAGGTGTGAGTAGCGTTCGCCCGCGGCGGGATTCGATCAGCGCGGGTTTCGGCTGTCGGTGGGAACCAAGGGGATGGCGGCGGTGGCCAGGGCCGCGGCGGCCAAGTAGGCGGCGGGGAAGCCACCGACGGTGATCAGCGCGCCGAAAACCGGTGGTATCGCGGCGATCGCGAGGTTCTGGCCGGTGTTCTGGATGCCGAGTCCGCGTCCGCTCCAGTACGGGCCCGCGATCTCGGCGACGGCCGTGAATGCTAGACCGTTGTCGGACACCGTGATAACCGAGGCGGCGATCAGCAGCGGGATGGCGGTCCACCACCACTGCGTCCACGCGGTCAGACCCAGTGCGGCCATGGACAATACGGCCGCGACGGCCACCGTCCGCAGCGGACCGAGCCGGCTGCCGACTCGGTCGGACCACGCGCCCGCGCCGATTCGGCCGAACGCGCCGAGGATCTGGGTCGCGGTCACCAGCACGCCCGCGG
The DNA here is from genome assembly GCF_006716565.1 of Nocardia bhagyanarayanae. Lineage (NCBI taxonomy): Bacteria > Bacillati > Actinomycetota > Actinomycetes > Mycobacteriales > Nocardiaceae > Nocardia > Nocardia bhagyanarayanae. Next base: position 3,461,164 of record NZ_VFPG01000001.1, read on the forward strand.
CGGGCAGCGACCAGCCGATGTCGCGGTGCAGCCACAGCAGCGCGAAGGTCCACACCACGCCCTGCGGCACACACAGCAGCACGGAGACGGCGTGGATGCGCCACAGCGTGGCGTCGCCGCGATACGGATTGGCACGGTCGACGCCCTTGCCCTCCGGACGCGGCGGATCGACGATGCCCAGGTAGCACCCCGCCGCGGCGACGCCCGCCATGATCGCCGGTACCAGGATCGCGGTCGAAATGCCGTGCGCCGCAGCGACCGCGGGCACGGCGAGCGCGCCGACGCCGACACCCAGGGGCTGCGCGGTCTGCCGGATGCCCATGGCCAGCCCGCGCCGCTCCGGCGGGAACCAGCCGACGATGACGCGTCCGCTGGCTCCGTTGGTGCTCGCCGCACCCGCTCCGCCGAGGAACAGCAGCGCACCGAGCGCGAGGTCGTCGGTGGTGACCGCCGCCGCCGCGCCCGCGACGAACATCACCAGCGGCCCGCCGACCAACACTTTCCGCTCACCGATGCGGTCCACCACGTAACCCCACGCGATCAGCGTGCAGACCAACCCGACGGTCGGCATCGCCACAAGGAGACCCGCGGCGGGCAAAGACATTCCGCGTGCGGTGAGCGCAGGCAGCAGGAACGGGGTGCCGTGCACGAACACCGCGCTGGACGCCTGCGCGAAGACGCCGAGGCCGAGCATGGACCACCGTCGTCCCGCGCGTACTTCTGTCACGGTCGCCATGGGCCACACCTCGAATCTCATAATATGGAACTCAGGTCTCACTGAGTGAGCACCAGCGCTCACGCTACACCCGCGGGCGATCCGATTTCTCGCCGGACGGCTTCCCGAGGCCCGCCGCCGCGCCGATCGGACCGCTCGGTCGGGTGCGTTCGGGCAGGTCGATGCCGGTCGATAGACTCCGAGGCATGCGTCTAGGTCGAGTTGCCAGTCCCGATGGGGTCGCGTTCGTCAGCATCGAGGGGGAGGACAGCGACAGCATCGCCAAAGAGATCGCGGAACACCCGTTCGGTACGCCGACGTTCACCGGACGGAGCTGGCCGCTGGCCGACGTGCGCCTGCTCGCGCCGATCCTGGCCAGCAAGGTGGTGTGTGTCGGCAAGAACTACGCCGCGCACGCCGCGGAGATGGGCGGCCCCGCGCCGGAGGAACCGGTGATCTTCATGAAGCCGAGCACCGCGATCGTCGGGCCCAACGCCCCGATCATCTTGCCGCCCAGCTCCTCTCAGGTCGACTACGAGGGCGAGCTCGCCGTCGTCATCGGCCGCCCGTGCAAGGACGTGCCCGCCGCCCGTGCCAAGGACGTGATCCTCGGCTACACCGTCGCCAACGACGTCACCGCCCGCGATCAGCAGCGCCAGGACGGCCAGTGGACGCGCGCCAAAGGTTACGACACCTTCTGTCCGCTCGGCCCGTGGATCGAAACCTCGCTGGACCCTTCGGATCTGGAGATCGTCACCGAACTCGACGGCGAGGTCCGCCAGCGCAGCCGCACTTCGCTACTGCTGCACGACATTCCGAAGCTGGTCGAATGGGTGAGCACGATCATGACGCTGCTTCCGGGCGACGTCATCCTGACCGGAACGCCGGAGGGCGTCGGCCCCGTCCAGAACGGGCAGCAGGTGTCCGTCACCGTCGAGGGCCTCGGAACCCTCACCAATCCCGTTGCCGCCAAACGCTGATCGAAAGAGAGCCATGACTGAAGTACGGGTCCGATTCTGCCCGTCACCCACCGGCACACCGCACGTCGGCCTGATCCGGACGGCGCTGTTCAACTGGGCGTACGCCCGCCACACCGGCGGCACCTTCGTCTTCCGCATCGAGGACACCGACGCGGCGCGCGATTCCGAGGAGTCCTACCGCGCCATCCTCGACGCGCTGCGCTGGCTCGGTCTGACCTGGGACGAGGGTCCCGAGGTCGGCGGCCCCTACGGCCCCTACCGCCAGTCGGAGCGCCGCGAACTGCATTTCGACGTGGTGCGCAAGCTGCTCGAGGCCGGCGAGGCCTACGAATCCTATTCCACGCCAGACGAAGTCGAGGCGCGCCATCTGGCCGCGGGCCGCGACCCCAAGCTCGGCTACGACAACTTCGACCGCGACCTCAGCGCCGAGGCCGTCGCCGCGTACCGCGCCGAGGGCCGGGCCCCGGTGATCCGGCTGCGCATGCCCGACGAGGACCTCACCTGGCACGACCTGGTGCGCGGCGAGACCACCTTCAAGGCGGGCTCCGTGCCCGACTTCGCGCTCACCCGCGGCAACGGCGATCCGCTCTACACGCTGGTCAACCCGGTCGACGACGCGCTGATGAAGATCACCCACGTGCTGCGCGGCGAGGATCTGCTCTCCTCGACGCCCCGCCAGCTGGCGCTGTACGCCGCGCTGCGCCGGATCGGGGTGGCGGAGTTCACCCCGGAGTTCGGCCACCTGCCGTTCGTCATGGGGCAGGGCAACAAGAAGTTGTCCAAGCGTGATCCGGAGTCGAATCTGTTCGCCCACCGCGACCGCGGATTCATCCCCGAGGGTTTGCTGAATTACCTGGCGTTACTCGGTTGGGGCCTCGCCGACGATCACGATGTGTTCTCGATGGCCGAGATGGTGGCGGCCTTCGACATATCGAAAGTGAATTCGAATCCGGCGCGTTTCGATCAGAAGAAGGCCGACGCGCTGAACGCCGAGCACATCCGATTGCTGGAGCCCGGTGATTTCGCGAGCAGGCTGCGCGAGTTCCTCACCGAACACAACCACATCGGCGCCGAGGTGGACGAGAAGATGTTCGCCGCGGCGGCGGAATTGGTGCAGACCAGAATCGTGGTTCTGTCCGACGCGTGGGATCTCTTGCGATTCCTCTTCGCACCCGCCGAAGAGTTCGCCATCGACCCCGCGGCGGGCGCCAAGAATCTGGGCGCGGACGCGGTGCCGGTACTCGATGCCGCGATCGCCGCGCTGGAGCCTTTGGCGTCCTGGACGACCCCGGCTATCGAAGAGGCGCTGAAAACCGCGCTGATCGATGATTTGGGGCTCAAACCGCGCAAGGCTTTCGCGCCGGTGCGGGTCGCGGTGACGGGATCGCACATCAGCCCGCCGCTGTACGAGTCGCTGGAACTGCTCGGCCGCGAGACGACGATGGCTCGGCTGGCCGCGGCGCGGGAGTGGACACCCGCCGCCGACTGAGATCTACCTCACGCTCGCTGACCCCGTGCGTGCCGTGGACGGATCCCGTCCGGCGGTGCGGCCGGGGCCTCGCGGGTCGCCGGGGACCGGTTCGCTCGACGTGCGCGGGCCGGCGCCCCGGACCGTGATTTCGGCCGAAAACCTGCCTTTGACCAGGCGATTTGTAGTTTACCGGTAGTGGTTTGGTAATCTCTTTCTCGGCCGGAACGCGGCCCCGAAGTCAGCCAGACGGCGGGGTCGAAAGACTGGTCACTGGGGTATGGTGTAATTGGCAACACAGCTGATTCTGGTTCAGCCATTCTAGGTTCGAGTCCTGGTACCCCAGCGGAGAATGTTGTTCGTCTCTCGGTTCGCGACCGAAAGTGGTTCAGCATCCGGCGATTTGGTCGCCGAGCTTCGGTCAGCTAAACTAACCGAGCTTCCAACGATCGAAAGATCAACCGGAGATCATCACGAAAGTGAGTGATCAGTCCTGGCCCCGTCGTCTAGCGGCCTAGGACGCCGCCCTCTCAAGGCGGTAGCGCGGGTTCGAATCCCGTCGGGGCTACGCAAGTGGGAGGCCCATGCTCATGGAGAGCATGGGCCTTTCTTGCTTCGCAAGTGTTTTGTGGGGGCGCAGCCCCCACGCCCCGCCCGGAGGGGCGGTGCCCCCCGGACCCCCCCTTGGTGCGTGGTTGCGTTTGGTGCGGGTTGTCACCCTCGAGTCTTTGGTTGCGTAGCGTCTTCTGCGTGGGTGGTCCCGTTTTGGGAGGTCGTCGCTTTGAGCCTCTGTCTGCGCGGCGTCTTCGCTTGGGCGGATCGGATGTTTGTGGCCGTCCGCGTCGGTGTTCGCCGGTCGTGTTGCGGCGTCCATGATGCGATCACCATCTGACCGTGCTGGGTACGCCGCTGGAGGGATACTGCTCGTCCTTGGTCGGCCGATGTCGGGGCGCGACTCCGATCGAGGTCGCCACCCAACTGCGCTGGCCGCAGTGCCGTTGCTGCTCGATCGTCGCCGGTCGTGGAGCTCGTCGAGTCGCCGCTGCATGTAGCGGCCTTCCGAGTGCGGGGAGGGGCTGCTGGTGATGCCTTCTACCTCCGGCTTTCGGAATGCCATGGGGCCCGCGCAGTGTGCCGGATCATGTTGGCGAAGCCGAGCCATGCAAGGGCTTGTGTTCCTCGGTGGTGGCGGCCGGCCTGCGGTGTCTTCGCGGGCTGGCGGAGAAGGGCTACGGGTCGAGAGTTCAGCGGCCTGTGGCGAGGAGCAAGAGGTCGATCGCGGGGGCCTGGATTTCCTTGGGGCCTTCGCCGTAGGTCCAGGTGGTATCTGTGGCGGCCAGGCGGGTTCCCTGTAAACGTTTGCGGGCGCCGTAGAAGCGGCTGGGGAGGACGTGGTCCAGGGCGGCCGTCACGCGGTCGGTGGGGGTGTGCCTGGGGCGGTTCAGGGGGCGGGCGATGTCTTGGCCGTGCACGATGATGTCCACCAGTGGGTCGAGCGGGCTCGCGCCGGGGGCGTGTCGTGTGGAGTCGGCCGATTCGCGAAGCTGGGCGATCAATTCGGCGGGGGTGAAGCGGGCGGCGCGGGTTGTCGCCAGGGTGGCGGTCATTCGGTCCCAGTTGCCCCTGGCGCGGATCAGGCCGACGAAGGTGTCGCGCAGGGTGTCGGGGGAGGTGATGTGGGCGAGGACGTCGTGCACTGTCCAGCCCGTGCACAGGGAACGCCGCCTCCACTCGTCCTCGGTCAGGTGCTCGAGATAGTCGGCGAGATCGAGGCGCTCGGCGCGCAGCCAAGCCGGGAGCAGGTCACGGTTCATCGTCGAATCTTCCGGTCGAAGGTCGGTTACCGGTATCGACGGAGCCGGACGCCGCAACTCATCGGCGCGGGGTGTTCGAAGGGATTCGGGGGAGCGGGAATCGAGAGATGAGAACGGGGCGCCGCCGACGGGAATCACTGCGAGCTGCTCGCGATCCCCTGGCGCCCCGATCCGGATGGCTGGTTATCCGCTCTTGCGGCGGAACTCCCGCTTGTGGCTGGCATTGCCGTGCGCGGCGGTCGCCTTCGAGTGGCCGTCCAGGTGGTCCGTCGACTTGGCGTGCTGGGCGTTCTTCCGCTCCAGCGCCTCGCGGAACTTGCGCTTCACTTCTTCGGCACTGCCGTTGGAACTACCCGATTCCGTCATCGCCTGCTCCTCGTCGTCGCGGCCGCTGCGCAGCGCTACCCGCTGGGCGGCGCTGCCCGGCCGAATCGTGTCGAACGACTCGACGCTAACGCGCGACAGCGCCGATGTCAGCTCGATTTCCGCTGCGCCGCGCGCGATCTTGCCGACACAGCCGCACGAAGCCCGCCGGAGCGAATGCGGAGGTACGCCTCCTAGTCCAAAGCGTTGGCGGTCGTGCCGCCGAGCGGCAGCGCGGGCAGGCCGAGCTTGCGGTGATCCCAGCTGCGTATCCGCTCGGGCACCACGCGCACCGCGACCCGCTTGTTGAGCATGTTCTCCACCAGCGGCCGGACCTCTTCGCTGTACGGGCCGGTGTAGCGCTCCCAGACGCTCACGCCGACCGCGAAGAGCTTCTCCGGATCGTCGATGATCTCGGCGCGCCCCTCGATGGACACGCCGCGCAGCTGGTCGTAGGTCTGCCCGGCCTCGACCATGCAGGTGACGCGCGGATCGCGGCGCAGGTTCACCGCCTTCTGCGATTTGGCCTTGGTCTCGAACCAGATCTCGCCGTCGATCAGCGCGTACCACATGGCGGTCAGGTGCGGTCTGCCCTGCGGACCGAGGGTGGCCAGCGTCGCGATGCGGCTGCGCTCCAGGAACTCGGCGATCTCGGCGTCCGACATGACGATCTGCGCCCGTTGGTTGACTCCCATGGGCCAACTCTAGAGAACGAAATCTGAAACGTGTTACAGACGCTTGTGCAGTGCGTCCGCGGCGGCGACCAGATCGGCCGCCCAGCGCGCGCCGGGCCTGCGGCCCATCCGGTCGATCGGGCCGGAGACCGAGACCGCGGCGATCACGTTGCCCGCCGTGTCGCGCACCGGCGCGGAGACGCTGGCCACGCCCGCCGCCCGCTCGGCCGCGCTCTGCGCCCACCCCCGCTTGCGCACTTCGGCGAGCGCGCGTTCGCCGAACACCGCGTCGGCGAGGATGGTGCGCTGCAACTCCGGATCCGCCCATGCGAGCAGCACCTTGGCGGCCGAGCCCGCGGTCAGCGGTAGGCGGGCGCCGATCGGGACGGTGTCGCGCAGGCCGACAGGCGGTTCCATGGCGGCGATACAGACCCTGGCGCCGCCGTCGCGGCAATACAGTTGGACGCTCTCGCCGGTGATCTCGCGCAGCCGGGGCAGAATGGCCGCCGCGGCCTCCTGAAGGGGATCGGTCGCGCCCGCGGCGAGCTCGGCGAGGGCCGGACCCGGCCGCCACGTTCCGTTGTTGTCGCGGGCGAGCAGACGGTGCACCTCGAGGCCGACGGCCAGCCGGTGCGCGGTGGCCCTCGGCAGGCCGGTGCGGGTGCACAACTCGTTGAGACCGCAGGGATGCTCCGCGACGGCGTAGAGGACTGCCACTGCTTTGTCGAGGACGCCGATACCGCTATGCTGTCTCATAGAACGATATTAGCGTCTCGGATATTGAGATAGTCAAACTCCGCCGAGAAAGTCGCCGCCGAGGCGAGCGGCCAGGGCGGGGCGGCACGGTCGAGATGTCCGTCGACCCAATCCACAACTCTGTGCAGCAGGCGCCGCGCGCTCAGCCCGAATCGCGCGGACCCGCTGCTCGTCCGAAAGGTGATCGAGAATGGCCGACCGCCCACGCACCCTGGCCGAAAAGGTGTGGGATCAGCACGTCGTAGCCCGCGGCGAGGGTGAAGGCGCCTCGCGCGAGCCCGATCTGATCTACATCGATCTGCACCTGGTGCACGAAGTGACGAGTCCGCAGGCCTTCGACGGACTGCGGGCCGCGGGCAGGAAGGTGCGTCGCCCCGACCTGACCATCGCGACCGAGGACCACAACGTCCCCACCATCGATATCGATAAGCCGATCGCCGACCCCATTTCCCGCACCCAGGTCGAGACGCTGCGGCGCAACTGCGCGGAATTCGGTGTCCGGCTGCACCCGATGGGCGATCTCGATCAGGGCATCGTGCACGTGGTCGGTCCGCAGCTCGGCCTGACCCAGCCCGGCACGACCGTGGTGTGCGGCGACAGCCACACCTCCACGCACGGCGCGTTCGGCGCGCTGGCGATGGGCATCGGCACCAGCGAGGTCGAACACGTGCTGGCGACACAGACTTTGTCGCTGCGCCCGTTCAAGACGATGGCCATCAATATCGACGGTGAACTGCCGCACGGGGTCACCAGCAAGGACGTGATCCTCGCCGTCATCGCCCAGATCGGCACCGGCGGCGGCCAGGGCTACGTCCTGGAGTACCGCGGCGAGGCCGTGCGCGCCATGTCCATGGAGGCGCGGATGACGATGTGCAACATGTCCATCGAGGCGGGCGCCCGCGCGGGCATGATCGCGCCGGACGAGGTCACCTACGAGTTCCTGAAGGGCCGCCCGCACGCGCCCCAGGGCGCCGACTGGGATGCCGCGGTGGCCGCATGGGACGCGCTGAAGACGGACGAGGGCGCCGTTTTCGACGCCGAGGTGCACATCGACGCGAGCAAGCTGACGCCGTTCGTCACCTGGGGCACCAACCCGGGGCAGGGCCTGCCGCTGGGCGAGACCGTGCCCGACCCCGCCGAGATTGCCGACGAGACGGCGCGGGAGGCCGCGGAGAAAGCGCTGCGGTACATGGATTTGGAGCCGGGAACTCCGCTTCGGCAGATCCCGATCGACACCGTATTCGTCGGATCGTGCACCAACGGACGCATCGAGGATTTGCGCGCTGTGGCCGGGATTTTGAAGGGACGGCGCGTCGCGGACGGCGTGCGAATGCTGGTCGTACCGGGCTCGATGCGGGTTCGCGCGCAGGCGGAAAAAGAAGGATTGGGTGAGATTTTCACCGCGGCCGGCGCCGAATGGCGGCAGGCCGGTTGTTCGATGTGCCTGGGAATGAACCCGGATCAGCTTTCGCCGGGCCAGCGCTGCGCCTCCACCTCGAACCGCAACTTCGAAGGCAGGCAGGGCAAAGGCGGGCGCACCCACCTGGTTTCCCCGCTGGTGGCCGCCGCGACGGCGGTCCGCGGAACTCTGTCCTCGCCCGCGGATCTGAACTGACGACGCCCGGCACCCCCTACGTATCCAGGAGAATCTGATGGAAGCCTTCACCGTGCACAAGGGGATCGGCGTGCCGCTGCGCCGCTCCAACGTCGACACCGACCAGATCATCCCGGCGGTCTATCTGAAGCGGGTCACTCGAACCGGATTCGAGGACGGCCTGTTCGCGGCCTGGCGAACCGACCCTGACTTCATTTTGAACACCGAGCCCTTCAAGCGGGGTAGTGTGCTGGTTGCGGGTCCGGATTTCGGTACCGGTTCCTCACGCGAGCATGCCGTATGGGCGCTGTCGGACTACGGCTTTCGGGTGGTCATCTCGCCCCGATTCGCCGACATCTTCCGTGGCAATGCGGGTAAGGGCGGCCTGTTGGCGGCCCAGATGTCACAGAACGATGTCGAATTGCTCTGGAAGATGATCGAGGAACAGCCCGGTCTCGAATTGGTAGTGGATCTCCAGGCGCGAACCGTGACGGCAGGAACCGTCGTGTTGCCGTTCGATATTGATGACTACACCCGGTGGCGCCTGCTCGAGGGTTTGGACGACATCGGTCTGACGCTCCGGCGTAGCGACGTCATCGCCGAGTTCGAAAAGGCAAGGCCGAGTTGGAAGCCCACCACCCTGCCCGCCCATATTTCGCAGGCGTAATCAATCAGGGGCGATAGCTGGACGTCATGGCGAGCGGTAGCTAGACGTGTGCTAAACCACCATGAATTTTGGCGTGGCACATAGACTCTTGCTCAAAGTGGGTTTACCGTGGTACCTAGTCGGTCCGACGACGGGCCATTAGTCTGCGGAGGATTCAATGAACAAGGCGGAACTGATCGACGTTCTGACCGAAAAGTTGGGTACGGACAGGCGCACGGCTACCGCGGCAGTCGAGCATGTTGTGGACACCATCGTGCGCGCGGTGCACAAAGGCCAGAGCGTCACGATCACCGGATTCGGTGTGTTCGAACAGCGTAAGCGTGCCGCCCGTGTGGCTCGGAACCCGCGCACCGGCGAAACCGTCAAGGTGAAGCCGACTTCGGTGCCCGCGTTCCGTCCCGGCGCCCAATTCAAGGCGGTCATCGCGGGCAAGCAGAAGCTCGCGGCGACCGGTCCTGCGGTCAAGCGTGGCGTGAATGCCCCTGTGGCGGCGAAGAAGGCGGCCGCCAAGAAGACGGCGGCGAAGAAGGCCGCCGCCAAGAAGGCGACCGCCACCAAGGCGCCCGCCAAGACGACGGCCAAGAAGGCCGCGGCCAAGGCTCCGGCGAAGACCACCGCCCGGAAGACGGCCACCACCGCCAAGAAGGCGCCCGCCAAGAAGACGGCCACCAAGGCCACCGCGGCCAAGAAGACCGCGGCCAAGAAGACGGCCACCAAGGCCACCGCCGCCAAGAAGACCACGGCGGCGAAGAAGGCTCCGGCCAAGAAGACCGCGGCCAAGAAGGCTCCGGCCCGCCGCACGCGCTGAGGCTTGGTCGGCGGCCCGGCCGACTGCCCACCCATACGGACCGGAAACGGCCCCGGGAACGATCCCCGGGGCCGTTTCGGTCTGTCCGCGTCCGGTTTTCAGGGGCCCGGAAACCCCGCCCTACGGCTTCACCAAGCCTGTCGACAGCGACCGGTCGAGGTGGTCCGCGGCCACCATCCGGCCGTCGGCGAAGGACAGCACCCAGACGCTGCCCTTGCGATTGCGCGCCGGTGGAACGGTGAGCCCGGACCGGTCCGCCCACCAGGTCAGCAGATCGGGAATCACCTTGCCCTGGCTGCACAGAACCCGCACCGCGCCGTGCGGCTCCAGCTCGACGGCGCGTTCGCGGGCCGCGTCCCGCGCTGCCGCGTAACCGGTTTCGGAGAACAGCGGCTCCAGATGGATCTCCGCGCCGAGTTTCTCGGCCAGCGGCTGCACCGTCTGCACGCAGCGCACCGGATCGGCCGAATAGATCTCGCTCGCGCCGAAGGCCAGCAGATGCGGCACCAGCGCCTGCGCTTGTTCGCGCCCGGCCCGCTCCAGCGGCCGTTCGTCGTCGGGGCCGTCGAAGCGTTCGCGGTGGCCCGCTTTCGCGTGCCGCACCAGCAACAGGGTGTCGGTGGCGGCGGGCATTCGGCTGAAGGCGCGCACGACCTGCCGATCCATCGGATAGGACAGCTCGTCCATCACCCGATCCAGCGGATACCAGGTCAGCAGATCCACTTCGGTATTGGCGGTGAATTCGCCACCCGACACTTCCGCCGCCCAATAATCGACGCGTTTGAGTTTGCGGTGCCCGGGAATGGGGTAAGTGACATGCCCGAGGTATCGGCCGAGGCGGGAATCGAGGCCGGTCTCCTCGCGCACCTCGCGGACGGCGGCCAGCACCGGAGTCTCACCCGGATCGATCTTGCCCTTGGGCAGGGACCAGTCCTGGTACTTGGGCCGGTGCACGACCGCGATCTCCACGCCGCCGGGCTTGCCCGGGGCGCGGCGCCAGAGCACGGCGCCAGCGGCGTGAATATTGGCCGTCACCCGGGGATCCCAGAACGGCCCCCCGTCCATCTCGTATCCCGTCGTCTCTTTCACTGCTGTTCTGGTCTCCGCAGTCGCATGAGAAATTCCTGGTGGTCGCGGACTTGCTCACCGTCCTCGCCGGTGCGTGCCGGTGCGGCATGCCAGCTGCCATCCGCCTGGAGTACCCAGCAGCGGGTGGTGGGATACAGGGCAGAGTCGAAGACACCGCCCAACTGCTCGCACAGCTTCGGATCCTTCACCTGGGCCATCACCTCGACCCGGCGGTCCAGGTTGCGGTGCATCATGTCGGCGCTGCCGATCCAGTACTCGTCCTGGGCCTGGAAGTGCATGATCCGCGAATGCTCGAGGAAGCGGCCGAGGATGGAGCGCACCTCGATGTTGTCGCTCATGCCGGGCACACCGGGGCGCAGCCCGCAGATGCCGCGCACCACGATCTGCACCGGCACGCCCGCTTGCGAGGCGCGGTACAGCGCGTCGATCACCTGCTCGTCCACGATCGCGTTGGCCTTCAACCGGATTCGCGCCTCGGCGCCCTCCAGTGCCAGCTCGGTCTCGCGCTGGATGCGATCGATGATGCCCGCGCGCACGCCCTGCGGAGCGACAAGCAGGTTGCGGTAGTTGGCTTTTCGGGAGTAGCCGGTCAGCGAGTTGAACAGATCTGTGAGGTCGGCGCCGATTTCCGGTGCTGCCGTTAGTAATCCGACGTCCTCGTATAGCCGGGCCGTCTTCGGGTTGTAGTTGCCGGTGCCGATGTGACAGTAGCGGCGGATGGTGGAACCCTCGCGCCGCACCACCAGACACGTCTTGCAGTGCGTCTTCAGACCGATGAGGCCGTACACCACGTGCACGCCCGCCTGCTCCAGCGCCCGTGCCCATTTGATGTTGGCCTGCTCGTCGAAGCGAGCCTTGATCTCCACCAGCGCGACCACCTGCTTGCCCGCCTCGGCCGCGTCGATGAGCGCGTTGACGATGGGGGAGTCGCCGGAGGTGCGGTAGAGGGTCTGCTTGATCGCGAGCACCTGCGGGTCGGCCGCGGCCTGCTCGATGAAGCGCTGCACGCTGGTCGAGAACGAGTCGTACGGGTGGTGCACCAGCACATCGCCCTCGCGCAGCGCCTGGAAGACGTTGCGCGGGGTCTCGCGTTCGCCGAACGCCGGCGGGGTGGCCGGAACGTACGGCGCGTCCTTCAGGTTCGGCCGGTCCACGCCGTACACCTGCCACAGGCAGGACAGGTCCAGCAGGCCGGGCACCTGGATCACGTCGCCGGGATCGACGTCGAGTTCGCGCAACAGCAGATCGAGCATGTGCTCGGTCATGTCGTCGGAGACCTCCAGCCGCACCGGTGATCCGAAGCGGCGGCGAGCCAGCTCGCGCTCGAGCGCCTGCAACAGGTCCTCGTCGCGGTCCTCGTCGACCTCGAAATCGGCGTTGCGGGTGATGCGGAAGGAGTGGTGCTCCACCACGTCCATGCCGGGGAAGAGCAGATCCAGGTGCGCGGCGATGAGCTCTTCCATCGGCAGGAAGGCGGCCACCGGGTTGCCCGGCGAATTGCGCCGGACCCGAACGAAGCGGTCCACGTTGTCGGGGACCTTGACCCTGGCGAAGTGCTCGCCTCCGGTGGCGGAGTCCTTCACCGTCACGGCGAGGTTGAGGCTCAGCCCGCTGATGTAGGGGAACGGGTGCGCCGGATCCACCGCGAGCGGGGTCAGCACCGGGAAGACCTGATCCTGGAAGTAGGCCGAGAGACGCTGGCGCTCATCGTCGTTCAGGTCGCGCCACTCGATGATGGCGATGCCCTCGGCGGTGAGCGCGGGCAGCACCGAATCCAGGAAGGCCCGCGCGTGCCGGTCCGCGATCTCCTGGGCGCGGGCGGCGATCAGTTCCAATTGCTCGCTCGGCGAGCGACCGTCGGCCGAGCGCACCGACAACCCGGTCTCGGCGCGGCGCTTCAGCCCGGCGACCCGGACCATGTAGAACTCGTCGAGGTTGGAGGCGAAGATCGCCAAGAATTTCGCGCGTTCGAGCAACGGCAGCGAGGCGTCCTCGGCGAGCGCCAGCACCCTGGCGTTGAAGTCGAGCCAGCTCAGCTCCCTGTTCAAGTAGCGATCGCGTGGCAACCGCTGCGCCGCCTGCTCGGCCCGCAGCGGAGTCGCGGCGGGCGGAGGCGTGGGAAGCAGCTGCTGTTGCTTGACGGTTTCCGTATCGCTCACGTCACCGATCATCCCCTACGAACCGCGCGGTGTGCAGGTCGACATCGGGATTGCCGGGCGGATCACGCCGTTTCGGCGACCGGCTAGCACACGTGGCGAACGGGTTCGTGAACACGGCAGGACCAGCCGATGTCGCGCAGGACAGCGCGGGTGGCGTCGCCCGCGCCGAGTTCGACGGCCAGGTCGAGATCCGCGGCGGTGTCGACATCGAGGCGCAGCCCGGGCCAGTGGCCGGTGAGATCGGCTGCGCCCGCCGCGATATGCCGTCGCGCGGAGTCGGCGCCGAACCGCGGATCCAGCGGTGCGGCGCCGTCGCGGACGACGAGCGCGGCCGTGCCGGTCCCCGCGTGATCGACGACCACCGCGCGGCGCCCGACGGGCGCGACCGTCAGCATGTCGGCGAGTTCTTCCGTGCGCAGCGCGGGCAGATCGGCTTGCAGCGCCAGCAGTTCGACCGCCCCGTGGCGGCGGCGCAACGCGGCCGCGGCGTCCGACAGCGCCGTGTTCAGCCCGTCGGAGTCGGTGATACGCGGTTCCGGATGGACGTGCGCGCCGAGCCCGTCCGCCAGCTCGGCGACCGCCGGATCCGGGGTGACGACGGTGACCGAACGCACCTGCGGGACGGCGGCGGCGGCCGACACGGTGTCGGCGAGCATGGCGAGCACCAGCCGCGCCCGGTGCTCCGGGCGCAGCCGCTCGGCAAGTCGGCTCTTGGCCAGATCGAGGCTCTTCACCGCGATCACGGCGTGCACGGCGTGCGGGCGCATGGCACCAATCCTTCCATGGCATATTGGGCAGATGACGAGGGCGGCAGTACTTGGTGCGGGATCGTGGGGGACGGCGTTCGCGAAGGTGTTGGCGGACGCCGGAACCGAGGTCACCATCTGGGCGCGGCGCGCCGAGGTGGCCGAGGCGCTCGCCACCGAGCACCGCAACCCCTTCTATCTGCCCGACGTGCAGCTGCCCGCCGTGGCCGCCACCAACGATCCCGAACGGGCGCTCGAAGGCGCGGAGCTCGTCGTGCTGGCCGTGCCGTCCCAATCTTTGCGCGCGAATCTCGAGAGCTGGAAACCCGCGCTGCACACGGCCATCACCGAGCACGACGCGACGCTGCTGAGCCTGGCCAAGGGCATCGAGACCGGCACGCTGCTGCGCATGAGCCAGGTCATCGCGGAGGTGACCGGCACGGAGTCCAGCCGCATCGCGGTGCTGTCCGGACCGAACCTGGCCAAGGAGATCGCCGCTGGGCAGCCCGCCGCCACCGTGATCGCCTGCTCCGACGCCGCGCGCGCCGAGGCCGTCCAGCAGGCCAGCTACACCGGCTATTTCCGGCCGTACACCAACACCGACGTGGTCGGCTGCGAGATCGGCGGCGCCTGCAAGAACGTCATCGCGCTGGCGTGCGGCATCGCCTCCGGCATGGGTCTCGGCGACAACTCCATCGCCAGCCTGATCACCCGCGGCCTCGCCGAGATCATCCGGCTCGGGGTCGCGCTCGGCGCCGAGCCGGTGACGCTCGCGGGCCTGGCCGGTGTCGGCGACCTGGTTGCCACCTGCACCTCGCCGCTGTCGCGCAACCGGTCCTTCGGACACGTGCTCGGCGCGGGCGGATCGATGGAGGCGGCGCAGGAGGCCACCCATGGACAGGTCGCCGAGGGTGTGAAATCGTGCACATCGATCCGCGCCCTCGCCGCCGCGCACGATGTGGAAATGCCGCTCACCAACGCGGTGCACCAGGTGTGCCACGAGGGCCTCTCGGTGCGCGAAGCCGTCGGCAATCTGCTCGGGCGTCGGGTCAAGCCGGAGTGATCGCCGCAGGGTAGCGGTCGCTATGACCACCGCGCAGCGGCCCGGTCCGCGCTCGCGGCGGTGCTCGGTGCGGGTACGGTTCGGTGCATGACGAACCGGATCAGGG
Organism: Nocardia bhagyanarayanae; assembly: GCF_006716565.1. Classification (NCBI taxonomy): domain Bacteria; kingdom Bacillati; phylum Actinomycetota; class Actinomycetes; order Mycobacteriales; family Nocardiaceae; genus Nocardia; species Nocardia bhagyanarayanae. Next base: position 3,476,166 of record NZ_VFPG01000001.1, read on the forward strand.
TGGCTGTGGTGTTCGGCGGGCGCAGCAATGAGCACGCCGTCTCGTGTCTGTCGGCCGGTAGCGTGCTGCGCAATCTCGATCCGGAGAAGTACGAGGCCGTCCCGATCGGCATCACCACCGAGGGCGCCTGGGTGCTCGGCGGGGCCGAGGTGACCGCGCTGCGCCGCAAGGACGACGAGCTGCCCGCCGTGGACGCCTCCGGCACCGCCCTGACGCTGACCGCGGACCCGCAGCGCGCGGGGTCGCTGGTCGCCCTCGACGATCCCGCCGCCGCGCTCGGCTCGGTCGACGTCGTCTTCCCGATCCTGCACGGCCCGTTCGGCGAGGACGGCACCCTGCAGGGCATGCTCGAGCTCGCGGGCATCCCCTACGTGGGCCCCGGCGTGCTGGCCAGCGCGGCGGGCATGGACAAGGAGTTCACGAAGAAGCTGCTCGCGGCCGACGGCCTGCCGATCGGCACGCAGGTGGTGCTGCGTCCCGGGGTCGCCACGCTGTCCGCGGCCGAGCGGGAGCGGCTCGGGCTTCCGGTGTTCGTCAAGCCCGCGCGCGCCGGTTCCTCGCTCGGCATCACGAAGGTGGACGACTGGAGCGAGCTGGACGCCGCCATCGCGACGGCGCGCGAGCACGATCCGAAGGTGATCGTGGAGTCGGGCATCGTCGGGCGCGAGGTGGAATGCGGCGTGCTGGAATTCCCGGACGGCCGGATCGAGGCCAGCGTGATCGCCGAGATCCGGATGCCCGACGACGACGCGCCCGAGTTCTACGACTTCGACACCAAGTACCTCGACGACGTCTGCGAGTTCGACGTTCCGGCCAAGCTGGACGACGAGGTGGCCGAGCAGATCAGGGAACTGGCGGTTCGCGCCTTCCGCGCGCTCGACTGCCAGGGCCTCGCGCGGGTGGACTTCTTCGTCACCGACCAGGGGCCGGTGATCAACGAGATCAACACGATGCCGGGATTCACCTCGATCTCCATGTACCCCCGCATGTGGGAGGCGACCGGGGTCGAGTACGGCGCGCTGGTCTCGACGTTGATCGAGACCGCGCTGGCTCGCGGGACCGGCCTGCGCTGAGCGCCCTCGTCGGCTTCCGACGGCACCAGTCGGCCCGCGGATCTCTGTCGACCGAAGGTGACCTTCAGCGCGTCAGACGGACCGAATGTCACCTTCGTTCGGTACATGTCCGTAGGCGGGAATCGACCGAAGGTTGCCTTCGGTCGGGCTGGGTGGCTGACGGTCGCCTTCAGTCGTCAGCCGGTGGCGGTCAGTTCGGCAGCGGGCCCGGGTCGAGCGGCTTGGCGGGCAGGTTCGCGGTGATGGTGTCGGAGACCTCTTGCAGCGGGGTCGGTCCGGAACCGTCCGGCACCGTCAGCGCGATGTAGGTCTCGCGGTCGACGGCGAACCAGGTGCTCGCCTTGGCGGCGTCGTCGCGCGCCTCGAACCACTGCACGTCGTTGACGATCTGGAGCGGTGACGCGCGGTGGAATTCGAGCGGCCGGTCCAGGCCGCAGCGCAGCACGATGGCGTCCCCGCCGTCCGGGCGCTGCCAGGCGCGGGTGGCGGGCGGAGCGGGTTCGACCAGGGTCGACTTGGTGAACTCGCCGAGATCGGCGGGCAACGCGGGAAGCAGCTTGGTGCAGGCCTCGCCGGTAGCGGCGGGTGCGGGCACGGGGCCGAGTACCAGCGGCTCGCGTTCCGTGGGGAGACGGCGGGCGAGTACGGCGGCGACGAGGACCGCGACCACGAGGACGACCGGCAGGGCGACCGCGGTCGCGATCAATGCCGGGGGGTACGGGCGGGATTCGTCGCTCTCGGATTTCGCAGCGTCGCGGGCTTTTTCGGCCGCGCCGGGCTCTTCGTCGGTCTTGGCGTCGGACTCACCGCTGGCCCTGCGGGGTCCGTCGGTATCGGGCGTCTCTGGCTGGTCGGTGGCGCGAGACTGCCCGGTGGTCTCGGACTTGTCGTCGGCGGGAGACTGGCTGGTGGCCTCCGCATCGTCGGCGGCGCGAGATTCCTTGGCAGTTGGGATCTCGGCGGTCGCGGCGGGCTGCTCGGTGGCGCTGATCTTCTCGGCGGGGCCCGGCGTGGTCTCCCCGGCTCCGCCTTTGCAGAGGTCGGTCGGCTTCTGACCCCCGGTCGGTTCCTGCCCTTTCGCCGAGTCGCTGTCCGACGAGTCCGCCGCCATGCGTACCGGTCCTTCCTCTTCGCCCTCGCTGGAGCCGGTCGGCGCGGGTCGCGCGGGCTGCGCCGCGGACCGGCTCGGTGGTCTCGATTGCCCAGCACAGGGTACCGTCGAGCCGATTCCAGCTGGCACTACCTCGGGAAGGGACCGGTCATCAGCGAGAGCGCGGCGCCGCGGACGGTGCGTGAGCTGGGCGAGTTCGCGCTGATCGAGCGCATCAACGCCCGCAGGGTGCAGGCGCCCGCCGTGCTGCTCGGCCCCGGCGACGACGCGGCGCTGGTCGCCGCGCCCGACGGCCGCTTCGTGGTGACCACCGACATGCTGGTCGAGGGGCGGCACTTCCGGCGCGACTGGTCGAGTCCCCGCGAGATCGGCCGCAAGGCGATCGCGCAGAACGCCGCCGACGTGGTCGCCATGGGCGCGGCGCCGACGGCCTTCGTCGTGGCACTCGGCTGCCCAGCGGAGACGCCCGTCGACGTCGTCGACGATCTGGCCGACGGCATGTGGGCGGAGGCGGCGCGCGCGGGCGGCTCGATCGCGGGCGGTGACCTGGTGCGCAGCCCAGAACTGGTCATCTCGGTCACCGCGTTCGGCGACCTGCGCGGGCACGCGCCGATCACCAGAGCCGGTGCGCGCGTGGACGATACGGTGGCGGTGGCCGGTCGGCTGGGTTGGTCCGCCGCGGGGCTCGCCGCGCTCATCGCGGGCGCCGACGCCGAGGAGTTCGCGGAAGCCCTTGCCGCGCATCGGGTCCCGCAACCGCCGTACGAGGTGGTGCTCGGATCGTCCTGGCGGGCTGGGCACTCGCTCACCGATGTCTCCGACGGACTGCTCGCCGATCTCGGCCACATCGCCGAGGCCTCCGGCGTCGGGATCGATCTCGACGCGGCCGCGCTGTGCGACCCCGCACTGGACGCGCTGGCCCGCCGACTGGATGCCGATGCGGCGCAATGGATTCTGGCCGGAGGCGAGGATCACGCCTTCGCGGGAACCTGGCCGAGGGGCGCTGAGCTGCCGGAAGGCTGGCGCGCGATCGGCCGGGTGACGGCCGGCTCGGGGGTCACCGTGGGCGGCGCGCGGCACGAGGGCGGCAACGGTTGGGAATCGTTCCGTGGGGCGGACTCTGCGCCCGGCCCCGGCCCACGATAGGTTGTGCGGTCATGGGCGCGAAACCACTGTCGGAAATCATGGATCCGGGCTGGGCACAGGCCTTGGAACCGGTCGCGGACCGGATCAGGGAAATGGGCGAGTTCCTGCGGGTCGAGAACGCCGAAGGCCGCGGCTACCTGCCCGCGGGCGAGAACGTGCTACGCGCCTTCCAGCGACCGTTCGACAAGGTCCGCGTGCTGATCGTCGGCCAGGATCCGTACCCGACGCCCGGTCACCCCATGGGCCTGAGTTTCTCTGTGGCGCCGGACGTTTCGCCGGTGCCGCGCAGTCTCGCCAACATCTTCGCCGAGCTGCACAAGGACCTCGGCCACCCGACGCCCTCCTGCGGTGATCTGAGCCCGTGGTCGGACCAGGGTGTGCTGCTGCTCAATCGCGTGCTCACCGTCTCGCCCGGCAAGCCCGCCTCGCACCGCGGCAAGGGCTGGGAGGCGGTCACCGAGCAGGCCATTCGCGCGCTGGTCGCGCGGGACGAGCCGCTGGTGGCGATCCTCTGGGGACGCGACGCCTCGACGCTGAAGCCGCTGCTGAGCGAGGCCGAGGTGCCCTACATCGAGTCCGCGCACCCCTCGCCGCTGTCCGCGTCCCGCGGCTTCTTCGGCTCGCGTCCGTTCTCGCGGGTCAACGAGCTGCTCGACGAACTGGGCGCCGAACCCGTCGACTGGCGCCTGCCCTGATCACCCTGTACGCCCGGCCCGCCGGGAACGAGCACCACCCGCACCACTGTACGAACACCAGATGAGGAGCACTGCAATGCAGCACAACACCGTTCGCGGCGCCCTGCGCGGCACCACCGCCACGCTGGCCATGGCCGCCGCCATCGCGGGCGCGACGTCGGCGGCGACCGCCGCGCCGCTTCCGCTGGAGCCCGCCACGGCGACCAGCGAGACCGCACCGGTGGCCGAGGAGTTCACCTCGACCGGCTCCTCCACCATCTCCGCCTCGGTGAACGCGAAGGTCGCGTGCCTGTTCCAGCGCACCTTCAGCGCCATGCGCCTGGACTGCTGAGCGTCTCGTTCACCGAGGCTCACGACGAGACGTACGCGTCCTGTGCGATGCTCAGATCGTGAGTAATGCGAACAATCTTGTCGAGCCTACTCCGCGCAGCCAGACGCAGTCTGTCGATAGCTCCGCGCATGGCCGCAGCGGAGGCGGAGGTACGCCCACCCGGCTGCGGTTGCGCGGTTCGGGTGGGCTCGAGCTCGCTGCCGACCAGTTCGGCCCGGTCGACGGCCCGCTCGTCGTCTTTCTGCACGGCGGCGGACAGACCAGGCACTCGTGGAAGCAGACCGGCGCGAAGCTGGCCGCGGCCGGGATGCGAGTGGTCACCCTGGACGCGCGCGGCCACGGTGACAGCCAGTGGTCGCCGGACCGCGATTACACGCGCGAGACGATGGTCGCGGACCTGACGCTCGTGCTGGAACAGCTGGACGCCGCGAGCGCGCCGGGCGGTGGCGCGGTCGTGGTCGGCGCGAGCATGGGCGGCATCACCGGCCTGCTGACCACGGCGACGCCGGGCGGTGCGTCGATCCGCGCTCTGGTCCTCGTCGACATCGTCACCCGGCCCGAGCCCGAGGGTGTCGCCAGGGTCATCGACTTCCTCAGCAAGCACCGCGACGGTTTCGACACTCTCGACCAAGTCGCCGACGCGGTCGCCGAGTACCTGCCGCACCGGCCGCGGCCGGCGAACACCGACGGCCTGCGGCGCAATCTGCGCCAGCGTGACGGCCGCTGGTACTGGCACTGGGACCCGGACATGCTGCGCGACCGCGTCGAGGATCCGAGCGCGATGATCGAGCAGATGGAAGCCGCGGCGAGCGCCTTGCGCATTCCGGTGCTGCTGGTGCGCGGCATGCAGTCCGACGTCGTCAGCGCCGAGGGCGCGGCGGCGTTCCAGGCGCTGGTGCCGCACGCCGAGATCGTCGAGATCGGCGGTGCGGCCCACACCGCGGCCGGTGACGACAACGACTCGTTCACCGACGCGGTCGCGAAGTTCGTGGTGGAGAACCTGAAGTAGGTCAGGCCGGGTTGCGGTAGTCGGGCTTGCGCTTCGCGACGAACGCGTCCACGCCTTCCCTGCCGGTACGGCTGTTCGCCGCCGCGGCGATGAAATCGCGCTCCAAGTCCAGCTGTTCGCTCAGCGATGCTGAATTCGAATGTGCCAGCAGCGATTTGATGCTGGCGTAGGTGGAGCGCGGCCCGCGCGCCAGTTCCTGTGCGAGCGCGATCGTCTCGGCCCGCACGTCGGCGTCGGCCACCAGGCGGCTGAGGATGCCGAGCCGCACGGCCTCGTCCGCGTCCAGGACGGCGTCGGTGAGCAGGATCTCGGCGGCGCGCCCTGCGCCGACGATGCGCGGCAGCGTCCACGACATGCCGCCGTCGGGGCTCAGGCCGATGCCCGGATAGGCGGGGCGGAGCTTGGTGGACGGACCGCCGAGGGCGATGTCGGCGGCGCAGACCAGGCTCATGCCCGCGCCCGCCGCCCAGCCCTGTACCGCGGCGAGTACTGGAACGCGGGTCTTGTCGAGCGCGCGCACGAACGCGTGCAGATCCGTCGCCAAGCCGTGGATGTGGGCGGCGCGGTCCTCGGCGGCGGCGAAGCCGCGCACATTGCCGCCCGCGCAGAAGTTCGCGCCCGATCCGATGAGTACGACCGCGCCGATCTCCGGGCCGAGGTCGGTCAGCGCCGCGGTGCCCGCGGTGATTCCGGCGAAATCCATCGAGGTGCCGTTGGCGGCGGTGGCGATCGTGATCTGGAGGACGCCGTCGGTGGTCGTGACGTACTCGGTCTGCGCGGTGGAGGTCATGAGGGGAACCCTATCGTTTGCTCGGGTCCGGCCTCGACGCTCGTTCCCGCTACCGGGTGGTTTCGGTCGCGCGCGCCGGTCGCACCATCCGCAGCTGCATGGCGATGGTGAAGTCCTCGACCTTGCGCGCGCCCTCCGGCGCGAAACCGTGCTTGCGGTAGAAGGCCTGGGCGCGCGGGTTGTCCTCGAACACCCACAGCGAGCACGACAGCTCGGGCGCGACGGCGGTGTCGAGCAGTTCGCGAGCCAGGCCTGTGCCGTACCAGTCGGCGCGCACGTACAGGGCGTCGAGTTCGAGCGGCGCGACGGGCACCCGGTCGCGTGGCGGGCCCGCATGTGCGAAACCGACGACGAGACTCCCGACGACGGCCACGTGCGTGCGGTCGGGATGCGCGATGCGGACACGCTCGAAAGCTTCGGCCCGCCGGTCCACGTCGAAGGCGTCGAGGACGTGATCGGGAACCAGGCCGCGGTAGGCCTCACGCCAGCAGGCGATATGGCATTCGGCCAGGCCGCGGACATGTTCGGCGGCGAGTGGCGTGATCCGCCACGCTCGCGTGCTCAGCTCGGCCATGCGCTGCCTCCGGATCGTAATCTCGGAACGCCTACCGACGACGACGCCCCGGCACACCCTTGTCGGGCGCCGGGGCGTATGTCTTGGTGCTGATCGACCGGCGGCCGAATCAGCCGCGAACGACCTTGCCCGCCTTCAGGCAGGAGGTGCACACGTTCATGCGGCGGGTGTTGCCCGGGGCAACCTGCGCGCGCACGGTCTGGATGTTCGGGTTCCAGCGACGGTTGGTGCGCCGGTGCGAGTGCGAGACCGACTTCCCGAAGCCGGGGCCCTTGGCGCAGACGTCGCAGACGGCAGCCATAGTCGCGAACTCCTTCATGTCATGTGGGGACCGCCGCACAACGATGCGGCATGTCCGGAAACAATGTCGTGATGTGCCCTGCCGACTGACGTCGACCAGCGCAGGCCAGCTTCAGGCCGCACGAGCAACCCAGCAAGGGTAGCCAATGCCGCACCGATCCGCCAAACCGGGACCCGGTCGGACGGGCCGTCCCGGCCGTCGAACACCCCGACAGCATACCGATTCGGTGTCACGCGGCCGCTGTCGGTATCGCCAGCTAACCTGGCGGACGGCGGTGATGTGCGGGCGGTGCGAAGGGAGCGAGGTGACGGTGCCGGGGCAGCGGGAGGAGATCGACGGCGCGGCGCTGCGGGACTGGAGCCGCCTCTGTCTGGACGGTCTCGAAGAGCGACGCGCGGAGATCAACGCGCTCAATGTCTTCCCCATCGCCGACGCCGACACCGGGACCAACCTGCTCGCCACCATGCGCGCGGCGGTCCGAGCCGCCGACGCGGCGCCGGACGAAACGAGCGCGAACCGGGTCGCCGCCGCCTTGGCGCGCGGCGCCACCGTGGGCGCGCGGGGGAACAGCGGCATTCTCCTCTCGCAGGTGCTGCGCGGCATCGCGGAAGCGACGACGGACGGGCCGCTCACCGCCGCGACGCTGCGTTCCGCCCTGCGCCGCGCCGCCGCGCTTGTCCGCGAATCGTTGAGCGACCCGGTCGAAGGCACCCTGCTCACCGTGCTGGAGTGCGCCGCCGACTGCGCGGTGAACTGCCCCGAGGACACGCTCGCCGAGGTCGCCGTCGCGGCCGCCGACGGCGCGGCCAAGGCGCTCGGCGACACCCCATCCCAGCTCGGCGTGCTACGGGCGGCCGGTGTGGTGGACGCGGGGGCGCGCGGGTTGGTGGTGCTGCTGGACGCGCTGGTCGCCGTCACCCTCGGCGACACGCCGACCAGACCCGACTACTTGCCGGGTGAATTCGCCACGGCGGCAGGCGGTTCGGACGATGCCACGGAGGTCGACGGCGCGCACTTCGAGGTCATGTACCTGCTCACCGACACCGACCTGGCGCGCGTTACCCGCCTGCGCGAGCGCCTCGCCGAACTCGGTGATTCCGTGGTCGTGGTGGGCGACGGCAGTGGAAATTGGTCCGCGCACGTGCACTGCGCCGACGCGGGCGCGGCCGTGGAAGCCGGACTCGCGGCGGGGGTCGTGCGCGATATCCGCATCGAAAGCTTCGCCATCACGGCACCCATCGGCCGCGATCACCTCGAAGCGCCGCGGTCCGATGAGAACCACGCCGATCGAGCCAGCGCCGATGGATCCGATGAGAACCACGCCGATCGGGCGTGCGCCGATCGGTTCCGGTCCGATGAGAACCACGCCGGTCGGACGCGCGCCGATCGGTCCTGGACCGGCGAGAGCCACATCGATCGGCCCCGCGCTGATCGGTCCCGGAGCGGCGACAGTCACGCCGATCGGGGCCCGGCCGATCGCGGTGTGCTCGCCGTCGCCGCTGGATCCGGCGCCGCGGCGCTGTTCGAGGCCGCTGGCGCGGTGGTGCTCGACGCGCACCCGGTGACCTCGGCCGCGCTGCTCACCGCGATCCGGCGGATGCCGCACCGCGAGGTGCTGGTCCTACCCAACGGCGCGCTGCCCGCGCACGAACTGGTCGCCGTCGGTGTCGCCGCGCGCGACGCGCACCGCGACGTACTGCTGCTGCCGAGCGGTTCCATGGTGCAGGGCCTGGCGGCGCTGGCGGTGCACGATCGCGGCCGGATCGCCGTGGACGACGCGTTCGCGATGTCGGAGGCGGCCGCGGCCACCCGGTGGGGTTCGCTGCGCGCGGCCACCGAGCGCGCGCTGACCATGGTCGGCACCTGCGAGCCGGGCGACGGGCTCGGCCTGGTCGGCCACGACGTGGTGGTGATCGACAGCGACGTGCGCGGCGCGGCGCTGACACTGCTGGACCGGATGCTCGGCCTCGGCGGCGAATTGGTCACCCTGCTGATGGGCGTGGACGCGCCCGCCGGGCTGGCCGAGGAGTTGAGCGCGCACATCGCACGAGGCTTCCCCGGCGTCGAGGTCGCGGTGTATTCCGGTGGCCAGCAAGGGGATCTGGCGCAGATCGGGGTGGAATGAGCGAACGTAGCACGAGGGTGGAGACATGGCGACACTGAGCGATCGGCTGGACCACATCCTGGGTGCGAAGGCCGCGGATTCGCTGTCCGACGCCTTCGACATGCACACCGTCGAGGACCTGTTGCGGCACTACCCGTTGCGCTACGCCACCCAGGGCCAGCCGCTCACCGAGGAAGCGCCCGAGGACGGTTCGCACATCACCGTCATCGGCCGGATCACCAAGACCGAGCTCAAGCCGATGCGAAACCGGCGCGGGTCGCTGCTCAAGGTCTTGCTCGACACCGGGTCGGGACGCCCGGTCGACGTCACGTTCTTCAACGGCGACAAGGTGAAATACGTTGTCAAAGAAGGACTTCGGGCGATGATGTCGGGCACGGTGAGCTACTGGCGCCCCGGCAGCTGGAACCTCAGCCATCCCGGCTACCTGATCCTGCCCGAGACCGAGGACGATTCGGTCGGCACCTTCACCAAGGTGCGCGGCGGCGGCGATCTGCGCGGTCTGGCGCAGAGCGCGAAAGGCGCCGGGGGAGTGGATGTCTCGTTCATGGAGCGCGAGTTCATCCCGGTGTACCCGGCCACCGCGAAGGTGCAGAGCTGGGACCTGCTCGCTTGCGTGCGCCAAGTGCTCGAACAGCTCGACCCGATCGACGATCCGCTGCCGGAGGACATCCGCGAGGACCGCGCCCTCATGCCGGTCTCCGACGCGCTGCGGCTGATCCATCTGCCGGAGCGCAAAGCCGATATCGACCGCGCCAAGGACCGGCTGCGCTTCGACGAGGCGCTGGCGCTGCAACTCGTGCTCGCCGAGCGGCGCCACGAGGTCGCCGGCCGGGTCGCGCGGCCCTGCCCGCCGCGCACCGACGGCATCGCCGCGGCCTTCGACCGGCAACTGCCCTTCGAGCTCACCGCCGGTCAGCGGCAGGTGATCTCGGAGATCTCCGCCGACCTCGGCCGCACTCAGCCGATGCACCGGCTGCTGCAAGGCGAGGTCGGCTCGGGCAAGACGATCGTCGCGCTGCACGCCATGCTCCAGGTGGTCGACGCCGGTCAGCAGTGCGCGCTGCTCGCGCCGACGGAAGTCCTTGCCGCCCAGCACTATCGGTCGCTGCGCGGGATGCTGGGTGAGCTGGGCGCCGCGGGTGAGCTCGGCGCGGCGGAGCAGTCCACCCGGGTGGTGCTGGTGACCGGCTCGATGTCGGCCGCGGCGAAGAAGTCCGCGCTGCTCGAGGCCGTCACGGGCGAGGCGGGCATCGTGATCGGCACGCACGCGCTGATCCAGGACAACGTCGAGTTCTTCGATCTCGGCATGGTGGTGGTCGACGAACAGCACCGCTTCGGCGTCGAACAGCGGGACGCGTTGCGCGCCAAGGCGAAAGCCGGGTCCAGCCCGCACCTGCTCGTGATGACCGCGACCCCGATTCCGCGCACCATCGCCATGACCACCCTCGGCGATCTGGAGACCTCCACCCTCACCGAGCTGCCCCGCGGCCGCTCGCCCATCACCTCGAAAGTCGTTCCGCGCAAACTGCATCCGAACTGGGTCGACCGGGCCTGGGAACGCATTCTCGAAGAGGTGAAAGAGGGCCGCCAAGCGTACGTGGTGTGCTCGCGCATCGGCGACGACGAGGAGAACGGCGGCTCCGGCAAGGGCCGCGGTCGCGGGAAGGCGGCCGAGGAGAAGGAGGGACCGACGACCCAGGCCGTCGTCGACGTCTTCGACATGCTGCGCGCCGGTCCGATGGCGGGCATCCGGGTCGGCCTGCTGCACGGCAGGCTGCCCTCGGACGAGAAGGACCAGGTCATGCGCGCCTTCAACGACGCGGAGATCGATGTGCTGGTGTGCACGACGGTCGTCGAGGTCGGCGTCGACGTGCCGAACGCGACGGTGATGGTGATCGTGGACGCCGACCGGTTCGGCGTCAGCCAGCTGCACCAGCTGCGCGGGCGGATCGGTCGCGGCAAGCACCCGGGCCTGTGCCTGCTCGTCACCGACGCCGCGCCCGGCGGTTCGGCAATGACCCGGCTGGAGGCGGTGGCCGCCACGACCGACGGTTTCGAACTCGCCGTGCTCGATCTGCGCCAGCGCCGCGAGGGCGACGTGCTCGGCGCGGCCCAATCCGGCACGGCAAGTTCGCTCAAGCTGCTCTCCCTGCTCGACGATCTCGAAGTCATCACCGCGGCACAGGATTTGGCCAGGCAACTGGTCGAGGCCGATCCCGGTCTCCGCGAGCACCCGGGCTTGGCGGGCATGATGCACGCCGCCGTCGACGGTGAGCGGCTGGAGTATCTGGCCAAGTCTTGACGCGAACGAGGGACGGACCGCGCTGGTCCGTTCCTCGCTTCGATGGTGTTATGCCGCAAATACTTTCGGCTGGTCCTCGGCCCCGTCGGTGTCGTTCTCGCCGCGCGAGTCCGCGGTCCACAGCCCGATGATCGCCGCGGCGATCGCGATCAGGCCGCCGACCAGCAGCGCGCGCTGGAATCCGTCGGTCATCGCGTCCAGTTGCGGCTCGCCCGCCGCCAATCGCGAGGTGGTGCGGGAGGTGGCGATCGCGGTCAGTACGGCGATGCCGAGCGCGCCGCCGATCTGCTGGGCCGTGTTGAGCAGGGCGGCGGCGAGTCCGGCTTGCTCGGCGGGCACACCCGCGTTGGCGGCGGTGGTGTTCGCGACGAACACCGCGCCCGCGCCGATCGACATGACCAGCATGCCGGGCAGCAGGTGCGCCAGATAGGACCCGTCGGTCGGAATGAACGACAGCCACACGATGCCGAGCCCGGTGATCGCCGCGCCGCCCACGATGACCGGCCGGGTGCCCACCCTGGCGAACAGCTTCGCCGAGAGGCCCGCCGCCACACCGATGGTCAGGCTGACCGGCAGATACGCCACGCCCGCGGTGAATTCGCCGTAGCCGAGCACCGACTGCATGTACAGCGTCACGAAGAAGAACATGGCGAGCATGCCCGCCGCGACGGTCAGGTGGGTCAGGTTCGCCGCGGCCAGACCGCGGATGCGGAAGATCGACAGGGGCACCAGCGGATCGGCCGAGCGGTGCTCGTTGACCACGAAGGCGATGAGCAGCGCCGCCGCGCCGCCGAGCAGCGCCAGCGTCGTCGCGTCGCCCCAGCCGTGGTCCGGCGCCTTCACCAGGCCGTACACCAGCAGCATCAGGCCGCCGGTGCCCAGCGCGGTGCCGAAAAGGTCGAAGCCGCCACGGATCTCGTTGCGCCGATCGTTGGGGACGAGCGCCGGGATGGCCGCGAGCACCAGCAGGCAGACCGGGGTGTTGACGTAGAACACCCAGCGCCAGCCGGGGCCTTCGGCGAGCACGCCACCGAGGAAGACGCCCGCCGCCGACGCCAGGCCCGCCGCCCCGCCCCACACGCTCAGCGCCGTCGTGCGGTCGGAGCCCTCGCGGAAGGTCGTGGTGAGGATGGACAGCGCGGCGGGCAGCATCAGCGCCGCGCCGACGCCCTGGGCCAGCCGCGCGCCGATCAGCAGCCCGCTGTCGTCGGCGAGTCCGCCGACCGCGGAGGCGACGGCGATGAGCAGCGTGCCCGCCACGAGCACGCGGCGACGGCCGAGCAGATCGGCGAGGCGGCCGCCGAGCAGCATCAGCCCGCCGTAGGTCAGCAGGTAGCCGCTGGTGACCCATTGCAGCGTCGACACGTCCATGCCGAGCTCGCGCTGAATGGTCGGCAGCGCGACGTTGACGATCGAGCCGTCGACGAAGTCGAGGAACGCGACCGTGCACAGCAGCGCGAGCGTGAGCTTGCCGCGGCGGGTCGCCAGATACGAAGGTGTTTCGGTCGGTGATCGCACTGGGGGTCCTTCTCTGCGAGTCCGGACGGTTTTCGTCCTGTCGCCAACCAAGAGCGGCGGCGCCGAGGGGAGGTGACGTCGCGAGAGTCAGATCACAGTCCGCGGCCGCGATGTCACGTTCCGCGCCTCGAAACACTCTCGGGACAGGACAGCCGCGCGAGCTTTCCGGCACAGGAGGAACGATGATCGAGACCATGGAAGAACAGGCGACGGAAGTCTTCGCCGAGCATCGCGAACTGCTCTTCTCGATCGTGTACAGCATGCTGGGCACCGTCACCGACACCGAGGACGTCCTGCAGGACACCTGGCTGGCCTGGGTATCGCGCCACCGCTCCGAGCTCGACGAGATCACCAGCCCGCGCGCGTACCTGGTGCGCATCGCGGTGAACAACGCGCTCTCGCGCCGGGAGACGCTGGCCCGTCGGCGCGAGACCTACGTCGGCCCCTGGCTGCCCGAGCCGCTGGTCGCCGACACCCCGGAGGTCAGGGACAGCGCGGACGCCGCCGAGATCGCGTTGCGGGGTGAGTCGGTGTCGCTGGCGATGCTCGTCGTTCTGGAGACGCTCACTCCGCTGGAGCGCGCGGTGTTCGTGCTGCACGAGGTGTTCGGCTATCCGCACGCCGAGATCGGCGCGATGCTCGGCAGGGCGACCCCGGCGATCCGCCAGCTCGCGCACCGGGCCAGGGACCACGTGCGGGCCAAGCGCCCGCGCTACCAGGCCGACGCGCGGACCCAGCGGGCGGTGACCGAGCGCTTCCTCGCCGCTCAGCTCAGCGGGGACGTGACGGGTCTGCTGGAACTGCTCGCGCCGGATGTCACGTTCCTGTCCGACGGCGGCGGCCTGCTCCGTGCGGCGCTGCGGCCCGTGCACGGACCGGACAAGGTCGCGCGCCTCCTCACCAGCCGTATGGTGCTGTCTTCCGTTCCCGACATGACGATCCGGTACGGGTGGACCAACGGCGAGCCGTCCGCGGTCGTCTGTTCCGGCGGTGCGCCGGCCGCCGTCCTGCTCTTGGACGTCGACGCCGACACCGGAAAGGTGCGCACGGTCTACGCGATTCGCAATCCGGAGAAGCTGACCCACCTGCGCGGGTGAGGGTCAGCGCAGCATCCGCGGATACGGCAGATCGGTGCTGGTGTTCTCCGACACCGCCAGCGGGCTGCCGATCTGCGGGAACGCCCGCTGCGGGCAGGCGGGCCGCTCGCACACCTTGCATCCCGCGCCGATCGGCACGGCCGCGCCCGGGTCGTCCAGGTGGAGTCCGGTCGAATACACCAGGCGGTCGGCGTATTCGATGTCGCAGCCGAGACCGATCGCGAAGTTCTTCGTCGCCGTGCCGAATCCGTGCGGCGCGATGAACGCCGTCCGGGCGATCCACAGGTAGCGCCTGCCGTCCGGCATGGCGGAGATCTGGGTGAGGATGCGGCCCGGGTGGGCGAACGCCTCGTGTACCACCCACAGCGGGCAACTGCCGCCGACGCGGGAGAAGTGAAAAGCCGTGGCGGACTGGCGTTTCGAGATGTTGCCCGCGCGGTCGGTGCGGACGAGGAAGAACGGAACGCCGCGCTGGCCCTGCCGTTGCAGCGTGCTCAGGCGGTGGCAGATGGTCTCGAAGCCGACCTCGAAGCGCAGACTCAGCAGGTCGATGTCGTAGCGCAGTTCCTCGGCCGAGCGCAGGAACCGGCCGTAGGGCAGGATCAGCGCGCCCGCGAAGTAGTTGGCCAGGCCTATCCGGGCGAGCGCGCGGGATTCGCCGGTGAGCGAAGGGGTTTCGTTGAGTACCGCGTCGAGCTCGGCGCCGAAGAGCAGGAAGCCGAGCGTGGTCGCGATCTGGAAGGCGCGCTGCCCGGGGCGCAGCCTGCGGGCCAGGGTCAGGGTCCGGCTCTCGGGGTCGTAGTGGCGCTTGGGGATCGACGGGTCGGCGCCGTCGCCGCGCACCAGAACGGTCACCCCCGCCCGTTCCTCGGCGATCCTGGCGAGCTGCCGGTCCAGCGAGCCGATGGTGAGACCGCACTCCTCGAAGAGTTGTTCGGCGAGGTGGTCCAGGCGCGGGATGTGGTTGTGGTGGTCGTAGAAGAAGTCGCGGACGTCCTCGTAGGGCATCGGTACGCCCGGCCCGCCGGTGGGCGCGGCCACCCGGGAGGAGAGCAGATCGAGTTGATCGGTGGCGGCGCGTAACCGCCGGTGCATGGCGACCAGGATGCGGGCCACCTCCGGCTGGCGGGTGGCCAGCTCCTCGACCTCGGTCAGCGGGGCGCTGTCGCCGCCCGCCGCGTCGACGAGCACCTCGTGCAGGTCGGAGACCAGGCGAGCGTCGGAGTCGGCGGCGAAGAACTGCACATCCAGGTCGAAGGTGGAGTTGAGCTTCAACAGCACCGGAATGGTGAGCGGTCGCTGGTCGCGTTCCAGCTGATTGAGATAACTGGGCGAGAGATCGAGGGATTTCGCCAGTGCCGCCTGCGTCATCCGCCGTTCCTCGCGCAGTCGCCGCAGCCGGGCGCCCGCATACATCTTGCGCACGGGCGAATCCTAACGGCTTCGTCTTCGCAAACATCGCAGAATCGCTACTTCTCGCGCACAGAAATCGGCATATGCAAGGGGTTTTTGCATTCGCGTTCGCTGCGTAGCGTGCGAAGAGAGGCCCTTGGGCCGGTAGCCGTCTGGAACCCGGAGGATGCATGAAGACCCATATAGTACGCGCTCGCGCCGCCGACGAGGCGTTTCCGCGCAGCGAACATCTCGCCGCGAAAATCGCGGAGATCGCCGCGGATCCGGTCGAGGTGACCGACGAGGTGGCCGAGATGATCGTGAACCGGATCATCGACAACGCGGCCGTCGCCGCGGCCTCGGTGCTGCGCCGTCCGGTGACCAGCGCGCGTATCCAGGCGACGGCACAGCCGTATCGGCCGCGTGAAGGGCGGTCGGGTGCCACGGTGTTCGGGTTGTCGACGCAGACCCGGGTTTCGCCGGAGTGGGCGGCGTGGGCCAACGGGGTCGCGGTGCGGGAACTGGACTTCCACGACACTTTCCTCGCCGCGGAGTACTCGCATCCCGGCGACAACATCCCGCCGATCCTCGCCGTCGCCCAGCACACCCGGCGCACCGGCGCCGAGCTGATCCGCGGCCTGGCCACCGGCTACGAGATCCAGATCGACCTGGTGCGCGGAATCTGCCTGCACGAGCACAAGATCGATCACGTCGCGCATCTGGGCCCCTCGGCCGCCGCGGGCATCGGCACGCTGCTCGGCTTGGACACCGAGACCATCTACCAGGCCATCGGCCAGGCGCTGCACACCACCACCGCGACCAGGCAGTCGCGCAAAGGTGAGATCTCCAGTTGGAAGGCCTACGCCCCGGCGTTCGCGGGCAAGATGGCGGTGGAGGCGGTGGACCGGGCGATGCGCGGCGAAGGCGCGCCCGCGCCGATCTGGGAGGGCGCCGACGGCGTCATCGCGTGGCTGCTCGGCGGCCCGGACGTCGAGTACCGCGTGCCGCTGCCCGCGCCCGGCGAGGCCAAGCGGGCGATCCTGGACAGCTACACCAAGGAGCACTCGGCCGAATATCAGAGCCAGGCACCCATCGACCTGGCCCGCCGGATGCGCTCGCGCATCGGTGATCTCGACCGGGTCGCGTCCATCGTGCTGCACACCAGCCACCACACCCACGTGGTGATCGGCACCGGTTCCGGCGACCCGCAGAAGTTCGATCCGCACGCCAGCCGGGAGACCCTGGACCACTCCGTTCCTTATATCTTCGCGGTGGCGCTGCAGGACGGCGGCTGGCACCACGAGCGCTCCTACACGCCGGAGCGCGCGCGGCGGCCGGACACCGTCGAGCTGTGGCACAAGATCTCCACGGTCGAGGATCCGGAATGGACCCGCCGCTACCACTCCACCGACCCGAACGAGAAGGCGTTCGGCGCGCGTGCGGTGGTGACGTTGCAGAGCGGCGAGACCATCGTCGACGAGCTGGCCGTGGCCGACGCCCACCCCCTCGGCGCGCGCCCGTTCGCCCGCGACCAGTACATCGAGAAGTTTCGGACGCTGACCGACGGGGTAGTAGATCCTGCGGAGCAGGACCGTTTTCTCGATGCGGCGCAACGCACCGCGAAACTCGGTGCGGGCGAACTCGATCAGCTGACGTTCACCGTGGCGCCCGAGGTCCTCGGCCGGGCACCGGAGGTTCGTGAGGGGATCTTCTGATGCCCGACCAACTCCGTTCCGGCCTGATGGCCGCCACCACCACCGCCGCCGACAAGCGGGCGGCCTTCCGCGCGGGACTGAACTCCGGTCGCATCCAGCGCCTGCCCGGCGCGTTCAATCCGCTGGTGGCCACGTTGATCCAGCGGCTCGGCTTCGAGGGCGTGTATGTCTCCGGCGCGGTGGTTTCGGCCGAAATGGCGCTGCCCGACATCGGTTTGACCACGCTTACCGAGGTGGTCGAGCGGGGTCGGCAGATCGCCAGGGTGACCGACCTGCCCGTGCTCATCGACGCCGACACCGGTTTCGGCGAGCCGATGAACGCCGCGCGCACGGTGACCGTGCTCGAGGACGCGGGCCTCGCGGGCTGCCATATCGAGGACCAGGTGAACCCCAAGCGCTGCGGTCACCTGGACGGCAAAGCCGTTGTGCCAGTGGACGACATGGTGCGCAGGCTGCGCGCCGCCATTTCGGCACGCCGCGATCCCGGCTTCGTGATCTGCGCCAGGACCGACGCGCGTGGCACCGAGGGTTTGGCCGCGGCCATCGACCGCGCCAAGGCCTACGCCGACGCGGGCGCGGACCTGATCTTCACCGAGGCGCTGGCCGACGCGACCGAGTTCGCCGAGTTCCGTGCGGCAGTGGATGTTCCGCTGCTGGCCAACATGACGGAGTTCGGCAAGTCCGAACTGCTCTCGGCACAGGCGCTGGAGGAACTCGGCTACAACGCGGTGATCTACCCGGTGACCACGCTGCGGCTGGCGATGCACGCGGTCGAACAGGGGCTGGCCGAGATCGCCTCGGCCGGAACGCAATCCGGCCTGCTCGACCGCATGCAGCACCGCGCCCGCCTCTACGAGCTGCTCGAATACCAGCGCTACGACGACTTCGACTCCGGAATATTCACCTTCACGCTGAGCGAGTGAACCATGACCGAGATCAGAAAGGGCCTGGCCGGAGTGGTGGTCGACACCACCGCCGTCTCCAAGGTCGTGCCCGAGACAAATTCGCTGACCTACCGCGGTTACGCGGTCCAGGATCTGGCGGCGCACTGTAGTTTCGAGGAGGTCGCGTACCTGCTCTGGTACGGCGAACTTCCCGACGTCGCCCAGCTCCAGTTGCTGTGCCGGCGGGAGCGCGCGCAGCGGCGGATCGACCGGTCGATCCTGTCGCTGATCGAGAAGATGCCCGAGAGTTGCCACCCGATGGACGTGGTCCGCACGGTGGTGAGCTACCTCGGCGCGGAGGACGCGGGCATCGATCCGGACGGCATCGCCGCGCCGAAAGACTTGCTGGCCAGGGCATTACGGCTGACCGCCGTGCTGCCGACGGTGGTCGCCGCCGACATGCGCCGCCGCCGCGGACTCGATCCCATCGCGCCGGACTCGCACCTGGGTTTCGCGGAGAACTTCCTGCGCATGTGCTTCGGCGAGGTGCCGGACCAGCGGATCGTCCGCGCCTTCGAGACGTCGCTGATCTTGTACGCCGAACACGGTTTCAACGCCTCCACCTTCGCCGCCCGCGTCGTCACCTCCACCCGCTCCGATCTCTACAGCGCGGTCACCGCCGCCATCGGCGCGCTCAAGGGCCCGCTGCACGGCGGCGCCAACGAAGCCGTGATGCACGCGATGCTGGAGATCGGCGAGCCGGAGCGCGCTGCGGGCTGGTTGCGCGGCAAGCTCGCCGCCGAGCAGAAGGTGATGGGCTTCGGGCACCGCGTCTACAAGAACGGCGACTCCCGGGTGCCCACCATGAAGGCGGCGCTGGACGACGTGGCCGCGGTGACCGGCGGTGCGCGCTGGCTGCGGATGTACGACGCGCTGGAGCGTGCCATGGCCGAAGTCACCGGCATCCGCCCGAACCTCGATTTCCCGGCCGGCCCCGCCTACTACCTGATGGGCTTCGACATCGAGATGTTCACGCCTCTCTTCGTGCTCAGCCGCATCACCGGCTGGACCGCGCACATCGCCGAGCAGTCGGCGGGCAACGCGCTCATCCGGCCGCTGTCGGAGTACACGGGCGTGGCCCAGCGCGACCTGCTCGTCGCGGGCGGGGTGGGACGCCGCTAGGCGCGGGTGTCCGGTAGTTCTTTCGGCGCCCCTTCGCCAGCGGTGATGATCTTGATCACCGCGGCGACAAGCGGGCCCTCGGGATCGCTGAGCCGTGGCAACGGCGTCCGGTCTATCAGCAGTGAGCCGAGAGTGTGGTCTACCAGTTCAGCACCGACTTGCTCGGCAGAGCGACGCCCTTCCGGTTCGAACCACGTCCACGCCCACTGCGCCGAGCCGAAGATGAGCAGGGTCCGGATACTCTCGTCGACAGGCCGGAACTCACCCGAAACGACGCCCGACTCGAGCACGTCGCGCATGATTCCCAGGTAATGCCGTCGCAGCTGACGCCCCTCGGAAGTCTCCTCCTGCTGGGCGAACCGCGCGACCTCGCGCTGGAAAGCGACAGTCCGATTTCGATCGTGCACTTGATAGAGCATGGACGCGTACAGCAGCGCGGCCATCCGTTCGGTAGGCGTCGGAAACTCGGCCACGATGCGTTCGGCTTCCTCGATACGCTGCCGCATATAGGAAATATGCAGGGCTTCCAGCAGCCGCGCCTTGGTGCCGTAGTGGTGCACGATCAAGCCCTGCGAGACGCCCAATTCACTCGCGACCCCACTGAAGCTGGTCCCGTCGTAGCCCTTCTCGGCAACATGGCGCGTGAAGATATCGAGAATCGCACCTGACCTGCCCGGCTCGGCCGCACGCCTACCCACCGATACCACCCCTCCTGGTCCAAATTTTCCCGCACACTCTAGCGCCCAGGTGACTGCTCGACCCCGGCGTTGACTGAGTGCGCAGTCAGCATTAGCATTATGCGCCGAGTCACAGCGGATGTACTCGCCGCATCAATCATTGATCTACCTCGAGCAACAAACCATGCGCATAACCAGCCAAGGAGACGACCGCGTCGTCGTCACCAGTCGTAACCTGTGGTCACACCGCGCGATGAGCCCTCGCTGCGAGATGGTCACCGTCCATCGCCACCCGGCCCGCGAGCCCCAGCAGGCAACGCTGGCGAAGTCCCCGGCATGGCCGGACCATCTGATCTGTCCGAACCGTCGGTCCGCGGTGAAGGACGCGTGAGCGTCATGGATGCGGAGGTCGCGGCGACACCGGAGGATCCGGCGACCGATGCGGGATCTCTGCTGTCGCCGGATCAGCTCTTGGCCGCGATCGGTGGTCGTCTCGCCGATCCGTTGCCGCTGATCTCGTGGGCGAGGGAACTTGGCGATCTGCACGCCGCCCTGATCTCGACGGCTTTGAACCCACGGCGTCCATCCGACCTCACCGAGGCGGCCCTCCACGCGGAAATCGCGAAGGTCGTCGACAAGATCAACTCTTGGGCGGCCTTCTACGTCCGCCACAGCCGGTGCGCCCGCCGCCACACGCACACCTTCGGCGAGGTGATCAGTCATGTCGCGAAGTCCTACGCCGAGGCGTGGTGGACGGTGCTGCACGCCGACTGCGCGGAGCTCCGGCACTCCGCATGGGTCCATCTCGGCGAGGTCCGCGACGGCTACGCCCAACTCATCACCGATATCCGAGCCGGCCGCGTCCAACTCCCCCTGGGATGGCGAGGTATCCGACATACCCGACAAAATGACGCCGCTCTCGAAAATGACGGCGCTCTCGCCGAAGGAACCGAGGGAGACTAGAGCCCTTGTTCGACCAAGCAATTGTTTGGTTGAATCGGTGCGAGCCGATGTCCCCTGGAAAGCGAGCGCGCCGATGACAGGACCTGACGAACTCGTCCGTGCGATGTGTCGGAGCTGGTCCGATCCGGATCCCGACCGGATCAGCTCGTATTTCGGCGAAGACGCGGTCTACCACAACATTCCGATGGAACCGATCGTCGGCCGCACCGCCATCCGCGATTTCATCGCCGGCTTCCTCACCACTTTCGACGCCATCGATTTCGACATTCACCACCAGGTGACCGCCGGCAACATCGTCATGAACGAACGCACCGACACCTTGCGCGGCAACGGCCGCGACACCCCACTCCCTGTCATGGGCGTCTTCGAAGTGCACGACGGCGCCATCACCGCCTGGCGCGACTACTTCGACATGGCCGCCATCAACCGCGCCTTCGGTCTGCCGGGTTGAGCCGAGCCGTCACCACACACCGCCCTGGATCGGGAACCGGATGGGCTCGGCGCGCGTCGAACAAAGACAGCAGGGGAGAAATTTTTGTCGACGTGTGAGGAGGGGTAGCGCATGGAACGGTCGAGGTGTGTGCCGTCGTGGCGGCAGGGAGTGAGTCCGAAGCCTCGGATGCGTCCGGTGCGGCAGGCGGGGGAGGCTTGCGAGAGCTACACGTCGCGGAGGCGGCGGCAGCAGCAGGGGCGTCCGCCGGAGGGGGAGTGAGATGGCATCTGGCTGAGGCGCCGGAGGGCGGGCGAGGGTACGTCCTCTGACGCGGGAACAGAGCGCAGCGGCCGGGCCGCGCGGGGAGCGCGGCCCGGCCGTAGTTTCAGCGCACCGCTTTGGCGGCCGCGACCATGTTGCGCAACGAGGCTTCCACTTCGACCGGGCCGCGGGTCTTCAGTCCGCAGTCCGGGTTGACCCAGAGCCGTTCGGCGGGAACGGCTTTCAGGGCGGCGCGGAGGGCGGTGGTGATCTCCTCGACGCTGGGCACGCGCGGGGAGTGGATGTCGTAGACGCCCGGACCGACGCCGAGGGAGAAGCCCGCGGCGTTGAGGTCGTCGAGCACCTCCATGCGGGAGCGGGCCGCCTCGATGGAGGTCACGTCGGCGTCCAGGCCCGCGATCGCGTCGATGACCTCACCGAACTCCGAGTAGCACAGGTGGGTGTGGATCTGGGTGGCGTCGGAGACGCCGGAGGTCGCCAGGCGGAACGCGCCCACCGACCAGTCCAGGTAGGCGGGCTGGTCGGCGGCGCGCAGCGGGAGCAGTTCGCGCAGCGCGGGTTCGTCGACCTGGATGATGCGGATGCCCGCAGCTTGCAGATCCACGGTCTCGTCCCGGATCGCCAGCGCGACTTGGCGCGCCGAGTCGGCGAGCGGCTGGTCGTCGCGCACGAACGACCAGGCGAGGATGGTGACCGGGCCGGTCAGCATGCCCTTGACCGGCTTGTCGGTCAGGGACTGGGCGTAGGTGATCCACTCGACGGTCATCGGCGCGCGGCGGGTGACGTCGCCGAACAGGATCGGCGGCCGCACGCAGCGGGTGCCGTAGGACTGCACCCAGCCGTTCTCGGTGGCCGCGAAACCGTCGAGCTGCTCGGCGAAGTACTGCACCATGTCGTTGCGCTCCGGCTCGCCGTGCACGAGCACGTCCAGGCCCAGCTTCTCCTGCAAAGCGACGACGTCGGCGATCTCGGCGCGCATCCTGCGCACGTACTCGGCCTGGTCGATCTCACCCTTGCGCAGCGCCGCCCTGGCCAGCCGGATCGCCGAGGTCTGCGGGTAGGAGCCGATCGTGGTGGTCGGCAGCGCGGGCAGCTCGAGCCGTTGCGCCTGCAGCGCGCGGCGCTCGTCGGCGGGCGCGCGCCGGGTGGCGTCCGGACCGAGCGAGCCGAGCCGCGCCCGAACCCGCTCGTCGGACAGTCGCGGGTCGGTGGTGCGGGACTCCGCGGCCGCACGCGCGGCGGCCAGCTCCTCGGCGATGGCGTCGGTGCCCTGCGCCAAAGCCGTTGCGAGCAGCCGCACTTCGGTCACCTTCTCGGCGCCGAAGGCCAACCAGGAACGCAGCCGCTCATCGAGTCCGGTCTCGGAAGCCAGCGAGTACGGCACGTGCAACAGCGAGCAGGAGCTCGACACCGCCACCGACGACGCGCTGCCGAGCAGCGTCCCGAGGGTGGTCAGCGCGCGGTCCAGGTCCGTGCGCCACACGTTCCGTCCGTCGACCACACCCGCGACCAGCAGCTTGTCCGCCAGCGACGGCAGCGAGACCACCGCGGACAGGTCCGGCGCCGCGGCGAAGTCCAGCGCGATGCCCTCGACGGCGGTGCTCGCGAGCGCGGGCAGCGCGTCACCCGGCGTGCCGAAGTAGGTGGCGACCAGGATCGCGGGCTGCTCGCTCGCCTCGGCCAGCTCGGCGTAGGCGCTGCGCACCAGCTCGATCTCGTCCTCGGTGAGATCGGTGACCAGCACCGGCTCATCGATCTGCACCCAGGCCGCGCCCGCGGCGGCCAGCTGCCGCAGCAGTTCGCGGTAGAGCGGGACCAGCTCGCCGAGCCGGTCCAGCGCCGCGCCCCCGGTGGCCTTGGCCAGCTTCAGGAAGGTGACCGGCCCGATCACCACCGGCCGTGCGGGCACGCCGAGCTCGATCGCCTCGCTCAATTCGGCGAGCAGCTTGTCCGGGTGCAGCGCGAACGTCGTCTCCGGACCGATCTCGGGGACGAGGTAGTGGTAGTTGGTGTCGAACCACTTGGTCATCTCCAGCGGTTCCACCGTGTCGGTGCCGCGCGCGGCAGCGAAGTACCGGTCGAGCGGATCGGCGATCCCGGCCACCCGCTCGGGCAGCGCGCCGAGCAGCACGGCGGTGTCGAGCACCTGGTCGTAGTAGGAGAAGGTGCCGACCGGGATCGAGTCCAGCCCGGCCGCTCGCAGCTCGGTCAGCTGGGTTCGCCGCAGGTCGCGGGCAATCGCGTGCAGCTGCTCGGCGTCGATGCGTCCGGCCCAATACGACTCGGTGGCGCGCTTCAGCTCGCGCCGCGGCCCCACGCGCGGTAGCCCGAGAACCGTCGCGGTGAATGGTGTGCGTTCGGAAACAGTCACGGTGTGCTCCAGTGCTTTTCAGGACGTGAGCCATCGCCGTGCGAGCACGCGGCGACCAGCGGACGTCGTCGGGCAACCGAAGAGACACGGAGCCCTGGAAGTCGGCACTGATGGTCCGCGCGCCCAATCCACGAGGCGGTGGCCGCCGGATACGGCGTATCCGGCACGGCTGGCAGGTCTTCGGACTCGCGGGCACCGGCTGGGGAGATTCCTCCCGCCGACCTACTGGCCGTCGCTTCCCAGGTCTTCACCCAGTGCGTGATGACGGTGTTCGTTCCTGCATACCGCTGCGGGACAGTCCCGGATTCTCACCGGGTTCCCTCTCGCCCGCCGCCCGGCAAACCGGGAGCGGACTTCGACTCCGGCGCTCGACGTCGGGGCTCCATCTCGTCGGGCGCACTGGAGAACCAGCTGCGTTGTCCAGCATAAACGGACGACGGGATATTCCCCGCCCGCCCTCGGCCGGGCCCGCACAGACCGGCCCGGCGGATCGTGAGATGTGACGCCGGGATGAACGCAACTTCGCAAGCCTGCTAGGTCTCGTTGTGAAGATTGCTGCGAAGGGGACTTCCCTGTCGTCGCTGTATTCGGGGGCAGGTACCTTGGTTCAATGTTCTCGAAAGTCTTGGTTGCCAATCGTGGCGAGATCGCCATCCGCGCGTTCCGCGCCGCCTACGAACTCGGCATCGGGACCGTCGCCGTCTTTCCCTACGAGGACCGCAACTCGGTTCACCGTTTGAAGGCGGCGGAGTCCTATCAGATCGGGGAGCAGGGCCACCCGGTTCGCGCCTATCTCTCCATCGAGGCGATCATCGACGCGGCCAAGACCGCGGGTGCCGACGCCATCTACCCGGGCTACGGATTCCTCTCCGAGAACCCGGACCTGGCGGCCGCCTGCGCGCGTGAGGGCATCACCTTCATCGGCCCCTCGGCCGAGGTGCTGGAGCTGGCGGGCAACAAGGCGCGCGCCATCGAGGCCGCGAAGGCGGCGGGTCTCCCGGTGCTGAAGTCCAGCGCGCCCTCGGCGGACGTGGACGAATTGCTCGCCGCCGCAAACGAACTCGAATACCCGATCTTCGTCAAGGCGGTCGCGGGCGGTGGCGGTCGCGGCATGCGCCGGGTCGCCGCGCCGGAGCAGCTGCGCGAATCGATCGAAGCCGCCTCGCGCGAGGCCGAGTCCGCGTTCGGCGACCCGACCGTGTTCCTCGAGCAGGCGGTGGTGAACCCGCGCCATATCGAGGTGCAGATCCTGGCCGACCAGCACGGCAACGTCATGCACCTGTTCGAGCGCGACTGTTCGGTGCAGCGCCGCCACCAGAAGGTGATCGAGCTTGCGCCCGCGCCGAATCTGGATCCGGCTCTGCGCGAACGCATCTGCGCCGACGCGGTGGCCTTCGCCCGCCAGATCGGCTACAGCTGCGCCGGCACCGTGGAGTTCCTGCTCGACGAGCGCGGCAACCACGTCTTCATCGAGATGAACCCGCGCATCCAGGTCGAGCACACGGTGACCGAGGAGATCACCGACGTCGACCTCGTGCAGTCGCAGCTGCGCATCGCGGCGGGCGAGACCCTCGCCGACCTCGGCCTGAGCCAGGACTCCGTCACCATCCGCGGCGCTGCGCTGCAGTGCCGCATCACCACCGAGGACCCGGCCAACGGATTCCGTCCCGACACCGGTCGCATCACGGCCTACCGCACCCCCGGCGGCGCGGGCATCCGCCTCGACGGCGGCGCCAACCTCGGCGCGGAGATCGGCGCCTACTTCGACTCCATGCTGGTGAAGCTGACCTGCCGCGGCCGGGACCTGCCAGCGGCGGCGGCCCGCGCGCGGCGCGCGCTCGCCGAGTTCCGCATCCGCGGCGTCACCACCAACATCCCGTTCCTGCAGGCGGTGCTCGACGATCCCGACTTCAAGGCGGGCCGGGTCACCACCTCGTTCATCGACGAGCGCCCGCAGCTGCTGACGCTGCGCCAGTCCGCCGACCGCGGCACCAAGATCCTCGAGTACCTGGCCGACGTCACCGTCAACAAACCGCACGGCGAGCGCCCGACCACGGTGTACCCGCACGACAAGCTGCCCGCCATCGATCTGAGCGTGCCGCCGCCGGACGGTTCGCGCCAGCGACTGCTGCGCCTGGGCCCGGAGGGTTTCGCGCAGGCGCTGCGCGAGCAGAAGGCGGTCGGGGTCACCGACACCACCTTCCGTGACGCGCACCAGTCGCTGCTGGCCACCCGTGTGCGGTCCAACGGTCTGTTGCAGGTCGCCGGGCACGTCGCGCGGATGACCCCCGAGCTGCTCTCCGTCGAGTGCTGGGGCGGCGCGACCTACGACGTGGCGCTGCGCTTCCTCTACGAGGACCCGTGGGAGCGGCTTGCCGCGCTGCGCGAGGCGATCCCGAACATCTGCTTGCAGATGCTGCTGCGCGGACGCAACACCGTCGGCTACACCCCGTACCCGGAGCAGGTGACCAGGTCCTTCGTCTCCGAGGCGACGGCCACCGGCATCGACATCTTCCGCATCTTCGACGCGCTCAACAACGTCGACCAGATGCGTCCGGCCATCGACGCGGTGCGCGAAACCGGTACCGCCATCGCCGAAGTCGCGATGAGCTACACCGGCGACCTGTCGAACCCGAACGAGAACCTCTACACCCTCGACTACTACCTCAAGCTGGCCGAGCAGATCGTGGACGCGGGCGCGCACGTGCTCGCCATCAAGGACATGGCGGGTCTGCTGCGCGCCCCGGCGGCCGCGACCCTGGTCACCGCGCTGCGCAGCAACTTCGATCTGCCGGTGCACGTGCACACCCACGACACCCCCGGCGGTCAGCTGGCCACCTACCTGGCGGCCTGGCAGGCGGGCGCGGACGCGGTGGACGGCGCGAGCGCCGCGATGGCGGGCACCACCAGTCAGCCCGCGCTCTCGGCGATCGTCGCGGCGGCGGCCAACAGCGAGCACGACACCGGACTGGACCTGCAGAACGTGTGCGACCTGGAGCCGTACTGGGAGGCGCTGCGAAAGGTATACGCGCCCTTCGAATCCGGGCTGCCCGCTCCGACCGGACGCGTCTACACGCACGAGATCCCCGGCGGTCAGCTGTCGAACCTGCGCCAGCAGGCCATCGCGCTCGGCCTCGGCGATCGCTTCGAAGAGGTCGAGGCGAAGTACGCGGCCGCCGACCGGCTGCTCGGCCGCCTGGTGAAGGTGACGCCGTCGTCGAAGGTCGTCGGTGACCTCGCGCTCGCGCTGGTCGGCACCGGCGTCGACATCGAGGATTTCGCCGCCGATCCCGGCCGCTACGACATCCCCGACTCGGTGATCGGCTTCCTGCGCGGCGAACTCGGCACCCCGGCGGGCGGCTGGCCCGAACCGTTCCGCAGCAAGGCGCTGGCCGGACGCGGTGCGGCCAAGCCGGAGACCCCGCTCTCGGCGGCGGATCAGGCGGGGCTGGAAGGGGATTCGCTGGAGCGCCGCGCGACACTGAACCGGCTGCTGTTCCCCGGCCCGACGGCGGAGTTCCTCACCCACCGCGAAAAGTACGGCGACACTTCGGGTCTGAGCGCCAACCAGTTCTTCTACGGTCTGCGCCGCGGCGAGGAACACCGCGTGCAGCTGGAGAAGGGCGTCACCCTGCTGATCGGTCTCGAGGCCATCTCCGAGCCCGACGAACGCGGCATGCGCACGGTGATGTGCATCCTCAACGGCCAGCTGCGGCCGGTCGCGGTGCGGGACCGGTCCATCGCCTCCGAGATCCCGGTCGCGGAGAAGGCGGACAAGACCAACCCCGGCCATCTCGCCGCGCCGTTCGCGGGTGTGGTCACCCTGGCGGTCGGCGAGGGCGACACCGTCGAGACCGGCGACACCATCGGCACCATCGAGGCCATGAAGATGGAGGCCGCCATCACCGCGCCGCGGGCGGGCACCGTCGCCCGCGTCGCGATCGGCAAGGTGCAGCAGGTCGAGGGCGGTGACCTGCTGGTCGAACTCGCCGTGCGCGAGTCCACCGCGGAATGACCCGGATCGTCGCAGGTGCGGCGGGCGGGCGGCGCCTCCGGGTGCCGCCCGCGGGCACCAGGCCGACCTCAGACCGGGTGCGCGAGGCGCTGTTCAGCGCGCTCGACGCCAGGATGGATCTGGACGGCGCGCGGGTACTCGACCTGTACGCGGGATCCGGCGCGCTCGGCTTGGAGGCGCTGTCCCGCGGCGCGTCCTACGCGCTGCTGGTCGAGTCGGATCGCAAGGCCGCGGCCGTGGTGCGCGGCAACATCGCCGACCTCGGCCTGCCCGGCGCGGAACTGCGCGTCGGGCCGGTCGCCGCGGTGCTCGCCCAGGGCGGCGCCGGCCGGTTCGATCTGGTGCTCTCCGACCCGCCCTACGACGTGGACACCGCGGCGGTGACCGCCGACCTGACCGCGCTGGCCGACGGTGGCTGGCTGCACCCCGACGCGCTGATCGTCGTCGAACGGTCCAGCCGATCCCCCGAAATCGCTTGGCCCGCAGCCTTCGTCCCGGCCAAGCCGCGTCGCTACGGCGAAACCCGCCTGGAACTGGCCGACTACCGGCCGTGACCGGGTGGTAGCGTCGCCTCATGGCTGGAGCACTGTGTCCCGGATCGTTCGATCCGGTCACCAACGGGCATCTCGACGTATTCGCCCGCGCGGCGGCGCAATTCGACGAGGTCGTGGTGACCGTCATGGTGAACCCGAAGAAGCAGGGCATGTTCACCGTCGAGGAGCGGATGGAGATGCTGCGTGAGGCGACCGCGCACCTGCCGAACCTGCGGGTCACCTCCTGGCAGGGACTGCTGGTGGACTTCGCCAAGGAGCAGGGCATCACCGCCATCGTCAAGGGCCTGCGCGACGCCACCGACTTCGGCTACGAACTGCAGATGGCCCAGATGAACAAAAAGCTCTCCGGAGTCGACACCTTCTTCATCGCCACCAACCCGACCTTCAGCTTCCTGTCCAGCTCGCTGGTCAAGGAGGTGGCGACCTACGGCGGCGATGTCAGCGACATGCTCCCGCCGTCGGTGCACAAGCGGCTGCTCGATCGCCTCGCCGAACGGCGCGGCTGAGCCCACGACAAGAAACCGCCCCGGTTCCGAATCGTCTCGGAACCGGGGCGGATCTCGTTCGGGGTCCGGGTCAGAACACCAGACCGCGCAGGGCGAGGAAGCGCATGCCGCCGACCGCGGCGGTGATGGCGAGGACGGCCGCAGCCTGGGCGATGTCGCCGAGGCCGGGGGCCCAGATCTCCAGTCCGGCCAGCGCCGCGGTCGTGATGCCCAAGCCGACGAGGGCGAGTCCGCCGCCCTCCCACTGCGCGGTGAACCAGCCGACCCGGCCCGCGGCGTGGAAGGTGAGCTGGCGGTGCAGCTCGTTGGCGATGATCGTGCTCACGACCGATCCGGCGATGTTGGCCACGATCGGGCCGATGCCGTGCATGGCGAAGAAGAGCAGGACGTAGGCGACATTGCTGGAACCGCCGACGAGCGCGAAACGCACGAGCTGGGCGAAGGCGCGATCGCCGCGCAGGTACTGCAGCAGCTGCCCGAACCGGGCGGCCGACACCGTGCGCACCGTGGGGTACGGGAAGGCCCACGGCGAGTAGATGCCGATCGGCACTCCTGCCGAGTGCGGTACTTCCAGAACCGTCATTGTTCTTCCGATCCAACCTGAGCCTTCGGTAGGGACAACCGCGGCGGGTGCCGCTTCCTTCCGTTGGCCTCCTGTGCTCCCACAGTCCGGCTTCGAGCCTGCGGTCTGCTTAAGAAGATCTTGTTGGGATCCTCTCGTGAAAAATGTAGCACGAAGTGGAGGGTCTTCCTCCACTTGATTTTGTGGTGTGCGAGACACTGCGACGACACACCGGAAGAGGACTCGGCATCCGCCGTGATGAGAGGCACACTGGGCGTCGGCGGAGAGTTTCGCCGGAGTCAGCAGGAGAGCGGGGTAGTGAGCATGTATCGCGTATTCGAGGCACTCGACGAGCTGGTGGCCATCGTCGAAGAGGCGCGCGGTATCCCGCCGACCCGCAGCTGCATCGTGCCGCGCGGTGACGTGCTCGAACTGCTCGACGACGTGCGCGACGCGCTGCCCGGCGAACTCGACGACGCCCAGGACGTGCTCGACCACCGCGACAAGATCGTCTCGGACGCCCGCTCGGCCGCCGAGTTCACCGTGACCACCGCCAACGAACAGGCCGAGCAGACCATCGGGTCGGCCCGCGAGGAAGCCGATCGCATCCTCGCCGACGCCAAAGCGCACGCCGACCGCATGGTCGCCGAGGCGAGCGCGCACGCCGATCACCTGGTCACCACCGCGCAGGCCGAGGCCGATCGCATCGTGGCCGACGGCAATGCCGAGTACGAGGCGGTGACCGGCCGGGCCCGCACCGAGTCGGAGCGCATGATCGAGGCGGGCAAGGCGTCCTACGAGCGCTCGGTGGCCGAGGGCCTCGCCGAGCAGGAGCGCCTGGTGACCCAGACCGAGGTGGTGCGGGCCGCGCACGCCGAATCCGCGCGACTCATCGACAGCGCGCACGAGGAGGTCGACCGGATGCGCGACGAGTGCGACCACTACGTGGACTCCACGCTCGCGCAGTTCGAGGAGACGCTCAACAGCACCTTGCGCGTCGTCGGCCGCGGACGGCACCAGCTGCGCAGCGGCGCCGGCGCGCCCGACTACGCGGGGGAATTCCGCCGCTGACCCCTGCCGCGGCCCGTCGCCGCGCCGAAGCCGCTGCGGACGACCCGCGCGGAACCTACTGCCCAGCGCTGTCGGCGTTTTGAGGTTCGAGGGACACCTCGCGTATTGTTGAGTGGTTGCCCATTTCCCTTCGATCGTGAGTGAGTTCGTGATGCCCGCCGGTTCCGGTTCCGCGTCGCGTCACCGTGCGGCTTCGCACCGCAAGGTGGACGCGGGTTTCGTGCTGGACACCCGCAGTCTGGGGCGCCGCCCCGGCACCATGCGGGAGCAGCAGCGCACGGTCACCACCGCCGAGCGGATCGGGTTGGACCTGATCTACATCCCGGAGGGGGCGGAGGTCGAGCTCGACCTGCAACTGCAGGCGGTGTCCGAGGGTGTGCTGGTCACCGGAATGGTGACCGCGCCGACGGCGGGGGAGTGCTCGCGCTGCCTCGAACCGTTCACCGGCGAGGTCCGGCTTCATCTCACGGAGCTGTTCGCCTATCCCGACAGCACCACCGAGCAGACCACCGAGGACGACGAGGTCTACCGGATGGACGACGACCTCATCGACCTGGAACCGGTGATCGTCGACGCCATCGGCCTCGAGCTGCCGCTGCAGCCGCTGTGCACGCCGGACTGCGCCGGGCTGTGCCCGGAATGCGGCGTGCGGATGGCGATTGCGGGTTCCGATCATGGGCATGAGATACTTGACCCTCGCTGGGCCGGGCTGGCGAAGTTCGCCACCGAATCGCCCGGCGACGGCAGTCCCGACGCGGACGCCGACCCAGACCGATAAACGCAAGACCGTCAGCCGAACCGGCAGAGCAATTAGGACAGAGGAGAGTTAGTCGTGGCCGTTCCCAAGCGCCGGATGTCCCGTTCCAACACCAGGTCGCGGCGCAGCCAGTGGAAGGCCACCGCGCCGACCCTGATCACCTGCCCGAACCGCGCCTGCGGCGAGAAGACCCTGCCGCACATCGCGTGCCCGTCCTGCGGCACCTACAAGGGCCGCCAGGTCACCGCCGCCGTCTGACAGTTCGACCTGTCGTATCGACGTGACCGTCAGCAAGGACGAAGCCGGCTCGTCCGGTGAACATGCCAGCCTGCTCGAAGCCCTCGGCGTCGACGTGCGACCGGATCTGCTACGCCTCGCGCTGACGCACCGGTCGTACGCCTACGAGAACGGCGGCCTGCCGACCAACGAGCGCCTGGAATTCCTCGGCGACTCCGTCCTCGGCCTCAGCATCACCGAGCGGCTGTACCACGAGCACCCGGACAAGTCCGAGGGCGAACTGGCGAAGCTGCGGGCGAGCGTGGTGAACATGCACGCGCTCGCCGAGGTGGCGCGCGGGCTCGGCGAGGGCGGGCTCGGCGTGCATCTGCTGCTCGGCAAGGGCGAAGAGCTCACCGGCGGCCGTGACAAGCCGAGCATCCTCGCCGACGGCATGGAGTCGCTGCTCGGCGCGGTGCACCTGCAACACGGCATCGACGTGGCGCGCGGCGTGGTGCTGCGGCTGTTCGCCGAACTGCTCGAGCGCGGTCCCCGAATGGGCGCCGGTCTCGACTGGAAGACCAGCCTGCAGGAACTCACCGCGGAACGCGGACTCGGCGTGCCCAGCTACGAGATCACCTCGACGGGGCCCGACCACGACAAGGAGTTCACCGCGACCACGGTGATCGGTGGCCGTGCCTACGGGCAGGGCGTCGGCCGGTCCAAGAAGGAAGCGGAGCAGAAGGCCGCGGGCGCCGCCTACCAGGCGCTGACCGCCGAAGCCTGACGTGCCCGAACTCCCCGAGGTCGAGACGGTCCGGCTCGGACTCGCCGAGCACGTCGTCGGCCGCACCATCGAATCGGTGACCGTCACGCACCCGCGATCGGTGCGCCGCCACCTCGAGGGCGCGGCCGATCTCGCCGCCCGGATGGCCGGGCAGCGGGTGGCGTCGGCCGAACGTCGTGGCAAATACCTTTGGCTCACCTTCGACGACGGCGACGACGCGCTGGTCGTGCATCTGGGCATGAGCGGTCAGATGCTGGTGCAACCCGCCGAGGCGCCGCTGGAGAAGCACGCGCACATCCAGGCGACCCTGCACGACGGCACCCAGCTGCGTTTCGTCGACCAGCGCACCTTCGGCGGCTGGGCGCTCGCGCCGCTGGTCGAGGTGGACGGCTCACTCGTTCCCGAGCCGGTCGCGCACATCGCCCGTGACCCGCTCGACCCGCGCTTCGATCGCGAGGCGGCGGTGGCCGCGATTCGCGCCAAGCAGTCCGAGATCAAGCGGGTGCTGCTGGACCAGTCGGTGATCTCCGGCATCGGCAACATCTACGCCGACGAGTCCCTCTGGCGCGCGCGCATCCACGGCAATCGCCTGGCCTCCGGCCTGACCCGCCCCGCGGTCCGTGCGCTGCTCGACGCGACCGCCGCCGTCATGGGCGAGGCGCTCGTCGCGGGCGGCACCTCGTTCGACGCGCTCTACGTGAACGTCAACGGCGAGTCCGGCTACTTCGACCGCGCGCTCGCCGTCTACGGCAGGGCGGACGAGCCGTGCCTGCGCTGCGGCGCGCCCATCGTCCGCGAGCGTTTCATGAACCGTTCCTCCTTTTACTGTCCGCGCTGCCAGCCGAAGCCGCGCCGCCGCTGAGCCGAGCGAGCTACCGTTTCCTCATGCGGTCCGGGACTCCCGCCCGGTCGCCTGGAGGAAGGACATATGCGCAAGCTCACCTACTACGTCGCGTCGACGATCGACGGCTTCATCGCCACCGAGGACGGGTCGGTCGACTTCTTCCCGGTCGGCGGCGACCACGGCCCGGCGATCACCGCGCAGTATCCCGAGACCCTGCCGACCAAGGTGCGGGAGTCGCGCGGCATCGACAAGCGCAATGCCAACTTCGACACGGTGCTGATGGGCCGCAAGACGCACGATTTCGGCGTGCGCACCGGCACCTCGAGCCCGTACGCGCACCTGCGGCAGTTCGTCGTCTCGACGACGCTGCCGGAGAGTCCGGACCCGGCCGTCGAGCTGATCTCGGACGATCCGCTGGGGCGGGTCCGAGAACTCAAGCGCGACAGGGGACTAGGCATCTGGCTGTGCGGCGGCGGCGAGCTGGCCCAGGTACTGCTTCCGGAGATCGATCAGATCTTCCTCAAGCTGTACCCGATCGTGCTCGGCCGCGGCCGCTCGCTGTTCGGCTCCGGGCCACGGCTGCCGGAGGCGGCCCGCTTCCGGGTGATCACCAGCCGGGTGTTCGAAGACGGGGTGGCCTTCGTGAAGTACAGCCGGATCCACTAGCCGCGTGACGGGCGCCGATCGCATCGCCGAACCGGACAGGGCCGACGCGCCCGGTCCGGTGGAAGCGCTGCGCGAGATCGGCTTCTGGCTCGAGCGCGAACGCGCCAAGAGCTACCGGGTCAAGGCCTACCGCGGTGCCGCCGATGTGGTGGCGGGGCTGTCGGCCGATGAGCTCGCCATGTACCAGGCGGCGGGGATCTGGCAGGATCTGCCGGGCATCGGACCGAAGACCGCCGCCGTCATCACGCAGGCCTGCGCGGGTCAGGTGCCCGATTACCTGACCGATCTGCGCCGCGCCGCCCAGCCCATCGGCGTGCCCGGCAAGCCCCTGCGCACCCGGCTGCGCGGTGACCTGCACACCCATTCCGACTGGTCCGACGGCGGCAGCCCGATCGCGGAGATGATGAGCGTCGCCGCGGCGCTCGGGCACGAATACTGCGCGCTCACCGATCATTCGCCGCGCCTGACCGTCGCCAACGGCCTGTCCGCCGAACGGCTGCGGCGCCAGCTGGACCTGGTCGCCGAGCTGAACGAGCGCTTCGCGCCGTTCCGCATCCTGACCGGCATCGAGGTCGACATCCTCGACGACGGCACCCTCGATCAGGAGGCCGACCTGCTCGCCGAGCTGGACATCGTGGTCGCCAGCGTGCATTCGCACCTGCGCGCCGACAGCGAGACGATGACCAAGCGCATGGTCTACGCGGTCGCGAACCCGAACGTGGACGTGCTCGGCCACTGCACCGGCAGACTGGTCACCGGCGGGCGGGGTACTCGCCCGGAGTCCACCTTCGACGCCGAACTCGTCTTCGAGGCGTGCAAGCAGTATGGCACCGCGGTCGAGATCAATTGCCGCCCCGAGCGTTTGGACCCGCCGTCCCGCCTGCTGCGGCTGGCTGTCGAGATCGGCTGCCACTTTTCCGTCGACACCGACGCGCACGCGCCGGGCCAATTGGACTGGCAGGGTTACGGTTGTGAGCGCGCCGTCGCCAACGGCGTCGATCCGGACCGGGTGATCAACACCTGGCCGGTGGACGAGTTGCTGGCGTGGACGGCGGCGTCCTGAGCGAGCCGGATGGTCGGCCGGTGAACGCTCGGCGAACATCCGGCGGGTACCCGAACGAAACGCGGTGCGGCACCGCAGAATGAGCGGCGAAAGGACTCTCGGGGGTGGGGCAAGCGTTGGACGATTTTCCGCTCGATACCGTCCTCGCGTTCATCGGTATCGTGGTGCCGCTCGCGGCGTTCCTGTGGGAGTTCGTCTTCGTCGGCCGCAGGCGGCTCGGCTACCGCGTGCAGATGGACACGCCCGTCACCGGCGAGATCGGGTCGGTGTATCCCGGTGTGCTGGAGCGGCTGCATCCCGACCCCGCCGGTACCGAAGCCGAACGGCGGGAACAGCTTCGCGATCTTTCGGTGGTGCTGGTCCGCATCGAGAACAGCGGCAACACCGCGATCTCCGAGTCGGACTATCTGTCGCCCTCCCAGCAGGTCGGCCTGCATCTGCACTTCCCGCAGCGCCGGGTGATCGGCATGGCCGTGACGGAGCTGAGCGATCGGGACCTCGCCCCAAGACTCGGCCCCTCCTCGGGTATCGCCATCAATGTGGAGCCCGACGGGCGCACGGGCGTCATCGATCTGCCGAAGGTGCCGCTCACCCGGAACGCGCACTACAAGATCCTGGCCATCTTGCAGCGTGGCGAGGGCAACGGCGACCGGGACGGCAACGCCAGCGATCAGGCTCCGGACCCGCTGCTGCGCGGCGACATTCGCGGCGGGAGCGTCGTCGAGACGCGCAGCCGCACCGGCACCTCCCGCGTGATGCTGCTGCTGACCGTGTTCCTGGTGTTGGTGATCATCGGGCAGTTCGTCGTCGACGCGCTCCAGCCACCGCCGCCGCCGCTCGACTGTGCCGCGGGCAACCTCACGCTCGTCGGCTCCTCGGCGTTCGATCCGGTGATCCGCGACGCCGCGGCACAGTACGAGAAGCGCTGCACGGCAGCCGAATTCGCCTTCGACTTCGAGGGCACCGAACGGGGTCTCGACCGGCTGGCCGAAGCCGGACCGGATTCCGGCCTCCTCACGATCAGCGACGGCGCGAAGGGCCCGGGTTACTCCGCGCTGCAAGCTCGTCCGCTCGCGCTTTCGCTGTTCGCCGTGGTCGTGCACGAGGATCTCGGCATCACCGATCTCACCGTCGCCCAGGTCAGGGATCTCTATCAGGGGCGAATCACCAACTGGCGGGAGGTGGGCGGTCCGGATGTGCCGGTGGTCCTGATCGATCGGGCGCCGGGATCGGGCACCCGGGTGATCTTCGAGAACGCGCTGCTCGGCGGCGCGCAACCAGCCCGCCCGCACCGCAGCTGCACCGCCATCAAGGACACCGCTGGTACCTACTGCGACGTGCCGGTCACCAAGGACATGCACAAGGCGGTCGAGGAGATCCCCGGTGCGATCGGCTATTCGGAGCTGTCCGAGGCGCGCAGGGCCGAGATGCGTGTGCTCACGCTCGGCGGCGTCGCGCCGGGGCGACAGGCCGCGATCGATCGCTCCTATCCCTTCTGGGGCGTCGAATACGCGTACAGTAACGGCGATCTGCCGGGCGACTCGCTCGCGGCGAGCTTCCTGCACTACCTGACGGCGGACGTGGGCGCGGAAGTGCTTCGCGCGCACGGCAACGAGCCGTGTGCCAGTGATCTACTCGAACCAGGCCGCTGCGCACCGGCTTCCTGAAGCGGTCGTCGTGCGTTGCGGGTCAGTCCGTTTCGGTGTGGCCGAAACAGTAGGCGGCGGCCGCCAGATACTGGCGACAGTCCGGCCCGTGCCCCGCGTGGACGCTGCGGAGGAACTGCGCGAGTTCCATGTCCAGGTCGGTCGGTTCGATACCGCAGTCTCTGTGCTGAGTGCTCCATAGATCCCGCTTGTCCAGCGATGTCTGCATCGTGCACCTCCAGCCCGCGACACTGCGTTGCGGGATGCCCGTTTCCCGTGCGCGGGCGGTTGTCGTGAGCGTTTCAGAGCGTGATCAGCTGCCAATCGTCCGGCAGTCGTGCCGCGTGAATCTGATGGCCCTCCGCTTCCAGATCGACGCTGACGTCGCCGAGGCGCAGCGCGGTGAGCGTCACCCGGCCCCAGGACTGGGGCAGCCGCGGCCGCACCGTCAGCGTGCGTTGCGGCACATCGGGATTCAGGCCGAGGAAGGCACGCACCAACAGCAGCGGCGCGGCGCTCGCCCACGCCTGCGGCGAGCAGGACGTGGGGTAGGGCACCGGTACCGCGAACCGAGAGCGCGGGAATCCGCAGAACAGCTCGGGCAGGCGCCCGTCGAAAGCCGCTGCGGCGTCCAGCAATCCGGTGGCCAGCCGGGTGGCCAGCTTCGTCGCGCCCGGCACGTGCTCGTAGCGCAGCAGACCGGCGACGGCGATCGCGGTGTCGTGCGGCCAGACCGAACCGCAGTGGTAACTCATCGGGTTGTAGGCGCCCATGTTGGAGGCCAGGGTGCGCAGCCCGAATCCGGTGTCCATCTCCTCCTTGGCCAGTTGACGCACCAGTTCCTCGGCGTGTTCGTCGCTGGCGATACCCGCCCAGAGACAGTGCGCCGCATTGCTGGTCAGCGCGTCGACGTGCCGTTTGGTGCCGTCCAGCGCGACCGCGTACCAGCCGCGATCGGGCATCCAGAACTGTTCGGTGAACTTGCCGCGCAATTCGGCCGCCCGCTCGCGCAGGCGCCCGGCCAGGCGCATCTCGTCGAAGGCTTCGGCCAGCTCGGCCCTGGCGAGCAGGGCGGCGTGCACATAGCCCTGCACCTCGCACAGCGCGATCGGAGCCTCGGCGAGATGTCCTCCCGCGTCGTTGATTCCGTCGTAGCTGTCCTTCCAGCCCTGGTTGATCAGACCGCGATCGGTGGCGCGACGGTACTCGACGAAACCGTCGCCGTCGCGGTCGCCGTACTCGGTGATCCATTCCAGGGCCGCGTCGGCGGCGGGCAGGAGGTCCTCGATCGCCGCCGGATCCGCGCCCCACCGATGGCATTCGGCGAGCAGCATCACGAACAGCGGTGTGGCGTCGGCGGTTCCGTAGTAGATGTTGCCGCCGAGCACCTGCCCGCCCGATGGACCGCGCCGCATCTCGTGCATGATCCGGCCCGGCTCCTCTTCGTTGAGCGGATTCAGTTCCTGCCCTTGGAGTTCGGCCAGCTGTTGCAGTGTGCCGAGAGCCAGGTCGACGGCGAGCGGCAACGCCATCCACGCCGTGAGCAGGCTGTCGCGACCGAACAGCGTCATGAACCACGGCGCGCCCGCCGCGACGAACGGTCTGCTCTCGCCGGTGTCGTCGTGGATCTGCAGCGCGCCCAGATCGCTTTCGGTACGGCGCAGCACCTGGGTGAGTACCGGATCCGCCGAGGAGATGTCGGTCGCGGTGTCGCGCCACGCCGCGATCTTGCGGCACGGTGCGCTGAAGCCCATGTGCTCGCCAGGCATGAGCGGCATCTGCACCTGCTGGTTGCCCAGCGTCGGCTGCGCGATGACCTCGGTCTGCCACTTGCCGCCGACCGGAACGACGACCCGCCACACCAGCGTGCCGGGCAGCACCGAGGGTTCCACGGTGGCCGAGATCGTGATACCCCGCATCCGGTCGGATCGATCGTGCAGCAGCAGTTCGCCCTCGGCGACGGTCACATCGGCGCGCATATGTCCCGCGCGGCCCTCCTTGACCGCGAACAGGTCGACGAAATCGGCGTCGACGTGCAGCTCCAAGGTGACCGCGGTGGGTTCGCGGCCCATGTTCTCCAAGGTGAGCAGCTCGTGCATGCCGTCGGCGACGATGCGCTCGCGCACGACGAGCAGGGTGCTGTCGGCCAGCCCGGCGTGCGGCGGCCTGCGCATGACGAATCGCGCGATGAACGCCTCCGGGCTGAGGACCGACAGCGGCTCCGCCGGTCTGCCGT
The DNA here is from genome assembly GCF_006716565.1 of Nocardia bhagyanarayanae. Taxonomy (NCBI): domain Bacteria; kingdom Bacillati; phylum Actinomycetota; class Actinomycetes; order Mycobacteriales; family Nocardiaceae; genus Nocardia; species Nocardia bhagyanarayanae. Next base: position 3,515,060 of record NZ_VFPG01000001.1, read on the forward strand.
CGACGAGCAGTTCCCACCGCGAGAGGACGCGCGCGTCCCGGAAGAACAGCCCGTGCGGGCGGCCGGGCTCGACGTCGCCGAGCCGGTTCGACAGGCAGAAGGTGCCACCTTCCACCAGGGTCACCGACCCGGCTCCGCCGAAGCCCGCGGGTTCACCCGAGTTGAGCGGCGTCGGGCCGCTCGCGGCGGAGGCTCCCGTCACGCGAGCCTGCCCGCGACCGCGACGGGCACGGTGGTCTCGGGAACACGGGTGCCGACCCGGTTCTTCGGCCGCAGGAGCTTGCGGTAGACCTGCTCGTACCCGCGGCCGGCGCCGTCGGCGCCGAAGTTGGCCTCGACGTGGGCCCGGCACGCCGCCGGATCCATCGCCTGCACCTCGGCGATCGCCGCGGTCAGTTCGGCGGGATCGTCGCAGATGCGTCCGGTGACGCCGTCGACGACCACCTCTTCGACCGCGCCGCCGCGCAGCGCGACCACCGGTGTGCCGCAGACCATCGATTCGATCATCACCATGCCGAAGGGTTCCTCCCAGCGGATCGGGAACAGCAGGCAGCGCGCACCGGCGAGCAGCTTGCGCTTGGCCTGCGCGTCGGCCATCCCGAAGACGTGATCGCGGTCGGTGAGCAGCGGGCGCACCTTCTCTTCGAAGTACGCCAGCTCAGGTGGTTCGCTGCACTTGCCTGCCAGGATGAGCGGAATTCCGGCGGCGTGCGCGGCTTCCAGCGCCAGGTGCGGCGCCTTGCACTCGTTGAACCGGCCGAGGAACAGCGCGTAGTCCTCTTTCTCGGTCTGGAACGGCCAATCCGCCACCTGCAGCGCGTTGTGCACCCGCCCGGCCCAGTGCAGGTCCGGGGCGAGCGCGCGCTGGCGGTCGCTGATCGCGACGAGCGACACCTCGTCGCCCATCGCCTTGTAGTACCGGTAGCAGTCGTCCTGCACGGGTCCGTGGACGGTCACCACGGTGGGCAGGCCGAGGCCGTAGTACGCCGGTGCGTTGAGCGGACCGGCGAAGGTGTGGTCGTGCACGAGATCGACGCCGTGTGTCGCCTGCAGGCGTTCGATCGCCCTTCGCGCCTTCAGCGCGTGCACGACTTCGGGGAACGGATCGCCGAGCCGTTCGGGCAATGCCCGATCCCAGAGCGGAACGAAGCGAGCCTTGGTACCCGGCTCGCCCGCTCCGAACAACGTCACATCATGGCCACGCGCTACCAACGAATCGACCAGATCGGCGACTACCGCCTCGACGCCGCCGTAAGCCTTCGGCGGCACGTCGAAATAGGGCGGAACAACCATGGCAATGCGGAATCGGGTACCAGGGTGATCGATCGAGAGAAGATCCGAAGCCACACGCTGCGCCGAAACCGGCGCCGAGAACACTGCGCTCATGACCCTCCTTCCAGGGACACAACCATTGCACTCGCATCCACCCAGCACACCGATGCGCCGGGTGCCTAACGTGGTGGCCGCCGCCGGCGGAGGTGGAGCGAAAACTTCACCGCCGTCCATGGGGCTTGGTTGGCCTGTCACAGTGGAACGTGTCAGGGGAGGCCGAAGGGGTTGTACCTCGTTTGGCGAGGCTCAAACCAAGCAGTTGCTGGAAATCTTCTTCGATCCGTTATCCTACCGATAGTTCCGTCTCGAATTTGTGCTTATCGGCAGCGTTTTTTTCGGAGCTTTATGCGCTCTCCACAAAAATTTTTCCATGCCCGTCGGGCGTGGCGAATTTCAGCAAACTTACAGCTTCCGCTCGGAGGGCGGCCTCGTCCGCCGCGGAGAGCGGATGCCAGGGCGTGATGCGCACGGTGTCGTCCTCCAGCGCCCAGCGGCCGTGCACGAATCCGTCGACGAGGTACATCGGCACGCCCGCCGAGGCTTCCTTCGCGGTGCGCTGGCGATCCTCCTCGCTGATCACCCTGCGGCGGTCCTTGTGGCCGAGCAGCGCGTTGTCGAAGGCGGGCAGGAAGCGCACCGGGACGTCGAGATCCGGATCGGCCAGCGGCGCCTCCGGGAGGTCGAACAGCACGCGGTGCCGGTCGTCGGTGTAGACAACCAACTCCGAGCGCATCTCGTCGACCACCTCGGCGAGCCGGGTGATGCCCGCCCACGCCTGCATGTCCGCGACGGTCGCCGGACCGAAGGCGGCGAGATAACGCCGGATGAGCGCGGCGGGGTCGGGCTCGGCCATCGGCGCGCCGATCCACTCCTCGGCGAGACCCACGGTGACGTAGCGGTTGCGCCACCGGCCCCACGCCCCGGTGTCCGGGCCGTGCGCGAGCGGGACGAGCAATTCGACGGTCTCGGCGAGCCTGCGGACGTGCCGGTCCGGGAACCGATCGGCGAGCAGTTCGCCGAATTCACTACGGCTCAATCGCTTTCCGGCCAGGAGTTCGCGGCCCGCCGCGGCGAGCTCGGCCAGATCGATGCCGTCGATCTCCTCGCGGTAGTACGCGGCTTTCAGCGCCGCGTCGACCACCGGCTGCACGGTCGGGCGCAGCCAGCGGAAGTCGGCGCTGTCGGCCAGATGCACGGTGCGGCGAATCATGATGGAGCGCACCAGTTCTCGATCGCGCAGCAGTGTGGCGAGGTCGTCGTGCCGGAACTCGGCCAGGCGCGTCCACAGGCCGATGTAGGGCCAGTTGGGTTCCTGGCCCTGCACCGCTACGAGGTGCCTGACGAGCTCGAACGGCGTCAGATCCACCCGCTCGACCAGCTTCTGGCGCAGCAGCAGGGTCCGGTTCAGCTCGCGTAGCGATAGTTCCGTCATGACCCCATCCTGGCCGAGGGCACCGACAATCCGACCGGTCCGTCCCGGTCGGCCCGCCCGTCAGACCGGCTCGGGCCGCATGCGCAGCGGCACGGCGATCCGGTTCCAGAGATTGATCATCGCGGTGATCGCGACCAGGCCCGCTCGCGCGCCCTCGTCGAAGTGCTTTTCCACCTCGGCCCAGATCTCGTCGCTCACGCCGTGCTCGCCGAGGCGGGTCACGGCTTCGGCGTAGGCCAGCGCGGCACGCTCGGCCTCGCTGTAGAGAGCCGACTCACGCCAGGCGTCGAGCTGGAAGATTCGCTTCTCGGTCTCACCCGCCAGGCGCGCGTCGGTGGTGTGCATGTCGATGCAGTACAGGCACCCGTTGATCTGCGAGGCGCGGATCTTCACCAGTTCCAGGATCACCGGGTCCAGCGGCCCGCGCCGGATCGCGCCCTCGGCGGCGATCCACGCCTGATAGACCTCGGGCGCGAGTTCCGGCAGCTTCATCCGTGACATGCGGTCGTCCTTTCGTCGAGATTTCGCCTTACCCAGGAGAGACGAGACAACGCCGAGGAATGTGACAACGCGGGCTCGGACACGACGATGGCCCGGGACGTCGCGCCCGGGCCATCGGTGTCGATGCGGCTCAGCTCTGCTTCGGTTGATCGGCGCGGTAGAACCACTCCGCGAGATCGAAGTCCTTGCGGATCTTGCCCTGGTCGACGAGGAACTGCTTCGTGCCGGTGAGTAGCTGGACGCCCGCCTCGGGGAACAACGACTCCGGAATGTACGAGGGCGTCGCGGTCGCCCGTACCACGGCCTCCGGCGCTTTGGACTGTCCCACTTCGTAGTTCACGTAGTCGTCCCAGTGCGTCCGCGCGTAGGCGTTGGCCTCGGTGAGGATCGCTTGCCAGGCAGGCCCGAACTCCGGATGGGTGTCGAGGAAAGCTTGGCTGCTCACGGCCGATGAGGTGCCGCCGAGGCCGGGATGGTTCGCTCGCACCGAGTCGATCAGCCGGAAGCCCTTGGCCAGGAAGGATTGCAGGAACGACGACGGGTTCACGTCGGGCAGCGCCGTGGCCGCGATGTCGCCGTTGTTCAGCGGCGCCTCCGAATCGGCCGAGAGCAGGTGGATCAGATCGGCTTGCACCCCCGCCTCGCGCAGCGCCCCCTGTAGATACCGGTCGATGTACGAGCCGGACGGGACCCCGATCTTCTTGCCCGCCAAATCCTTGAGCGAGGTGATCGACGGGTCCTTCACCACCACACCGGCATTCAGGCCGACGGCGTTGATGGCGAGCAGCCGCGTCTGCAGACCGCTGCCGCGGGCTATCAGGGCCGGAGTGTCGCCGTAGCTCGCCACGTCCAGCTTCCCGCCGACCAGCGCCTGGTTCAGGTCCGGCCCGTTCGGGAAGCTGAAGACCTCGATGTTCCGCACGCCGAGCGGTTGCAGCGCGGGTAGCAGGGCGCCGCGCTGATGCGCGAAGCCGAGCGTGCCGGTGAGCACGTTGCCGGTACCGATGACGCCGATGCGCAGCGTCTGGATCTCGGCGCGGGTCGCCGAATCGTCGGTGCCGGAGCCGCAGCCGGTCAGCACGACGGTGGCGGCGGAAAGCAGGGCGGCGACGAGTGGCCGCAGGGTACGCATGGGGAAACGGTTCGCTTTCTTCATGATTCGATCAGCCGTGGCGGCGGTGTGCCGTGCGGCAGTTTCGGGCCGACCGCGACGAGGCTGCCGGGGGTCCGGCCGCGCCCCCAGCCCAGCTTTTCGCGGTAGCGCCCGATGTGGTGCTCCGGGATCGCGGCGTCCGCGGACAGCGGCGTGGATTCCGGGTCGACGTAGAGCGCGTCGGCCGGGCAGTACGCCTCGCACATGAAGCAGGTCTGGCAGTCGGATTGCCGTGCGATGACCGGTATTCCGGAGGCCGTGCGGTCGAACACGTTGGTGGGGCAGGCGTCAACGCATTTGTCGCAGCCGATGCAGTCCTCGGCGCGCAGCAGCTCGATCACGACGCCACCGCCAGGGTGGTGTTGCGGGCGGGTGTGGTGCCGGTCCACACCGCGTCCAGTCCGCCGGACAGGACATGATGGTGCTGCCCCGGATCCTGTTCGGGGTGGTCGGCGCGCTTGCTCATACCGCGGGTCTCGGTGCGCGCCAACGTCGAGGCGTACATCAACCGGCCGACCGCGGTGATCGCCGCGGCCTGCCTGGCTCGAACGCGGTCGTCGCCGGTGTGCCCGCCGAGCCCATCGCTCGCGCGCCGCCAGATCGCGTCGAGTTCGGCCAGCGCCGGACGTATCCGATCGCCGTGGCGCAGGTAGTTCTTCTCGAACGGGATCAGCTCCGCCTGTGCCGCCTCGACCACCTCGGACGCCGCCACCGGATCGGATCCGCTGGGACGCAGACCGACCCGGCCCGCGCCGCGCAGCCGCCCCTCCGCGCCGCGCCCCTCGCGCAGCGCGAACCGGGCCGCGCCCGCGCCCGCCCAGCTGCCCGAGGACATGGCCCATGCCGAATTGTGGCTGCCGCCGCCGGTGAAGCCCCCGCAGATGCGCTCCCTGGTCGCGGCGTCGCCCGCCGCGTACAGGCCCGGCACGGTCGTCGCGCAGTCGTCGTCGACCACGTCGATGCCGCCGGTGCCGCGCACGGTGCCCTCGGCGAGCAGATCGACCTCGAAGCGGTCGGTGAACGGATCGATGCCGCGCCGGTCGAACTGGAGGAAGAAGTTGGGCTGGCCGAGACGCATCTGCTCCTGCACGGCCGCGTCGGCACGGTCGAGTTGCGCGAACACCTTCTCGGTCAGGAGGGTTCGCGCGATCACCGAGCGGCCCTTGGTCGAGCCCGCGCCCTCCAGCACCCGGCCGTCCTCGTGGAAGAAGGTGGCGTAGCCGTAGTAGGCGGTCTTGGTGATGGTGGAGCCCTTGGGCACGATGGCGTAGGCGTTGGAGAACTCCATGCCGGAGAAGCGCGCGCCCACCTCGGCGGCCATCAGCGCGCCGTCCCCGGTGTCCACGTTGGTGCCGAGCGCCTTGGAAAGGAACGCGCAGCCGCCGGTGGCGAGTACCACCGCGCCCGCGGTGATCCGATAGTCCCGTTCTGCCTGGCGCTGGTAGCCTGCCGCGCCGCGCACCGTGCCCTCGTCGTCGACCAGCAGCTCCAGCGCGGGGGAGTGATCGAGGATGCGGACGCCGATCCGCTTGAGCCAGGCCCGCATTCGGCGCATGTACTCCGGACCTTGGACGCCGGTGCGGAGCTGCTCGCCCGTAGTCGGATCGACGGGGAACGGGTAGCGGCCCTCGACCGCCAGCCGATTCATGTTGGCGTAGGTCTGATCCAGCACCCGGTCCATCCAGTAGTGGTCGGCCAGGTGCCCACCGAGCGCCTCGCGGCTGGCCTTGGCGTTGGCGCGGGCGGTCGCCTCGGGTGCGACGTACCAGACGCCGGTGCCGGACGGTGCCGTCGCGCCGCTGGTCCCGCAGTAGCCCTTGTCCACCAGGGTCACCTCGGCGCCCGCCTCGGTCGCGTGGATGGCCGCCCACGCTGCGGCGGGGCCGCCGCCGATCACCAGGACATCGGTGCTGGTCTGCCATGGTTCGTTCATTGGTCGGCTCCTGTCGGTGCGTCGGGATTCACGCCGAGTGCGAGCAGCAGCCGGCGGCGGAGGGCGGAGAATTCGGGATCGATCACCGAGCGCGGGCGCGGGATGGCGATGTCGAATGATTCGGCGATGCGGCCGTCGCGCAGGACGAGGGCGCGGTCGGCGAGCAGCAGCGCCTCTTCCACGTCGTGGGTGACCAGCAGGACCGCGGGCCGGTGCTGCTGCCACAGCCGCGCTACCAGCGCTTGCGCCTTGAGTCTGGTCAACGCGTCCAGCGCGCCGAACGGTTCGTCGAGCAGCAGCAGATCCGGGTTGCGCACCAGCGCGCGGGCCAGCGCGACGCGCTGGGCTTCGCCGCCGGACAGCGTCGCCGGCCACACCTCGGCTTTCGCCGCGAGGCCGACCTCCTCCAGCGCCGTCAGTGCGCGCTCGCGAACGCCCTTCCCGTCGACGCCGAGTATCACGTTGCGCCACACGGTGATCCACGGGATCAGCCGGTGTTCCTGGAAGACGATTGCCTTGGAGCGCGGCGCCTCGAGCGTGCCGGTGAAGCCGCTGTCCAGCCCGCCGATGGCGCGCAGCAGCGTGCTCTTGCCGGAGCCGCTTGCGCCGAGCAGCGCGACGAATTCGCCGGGGGCGATGTCGAGATCGACGCCGCGCAGCACCGCTCTGCCGTCGAAGGAGCGACCCGCGTCACGGACGCGGACCCCGGAATGGATCGTGGTCGTCATCGCTACTCACCCTCGAATCCGGTGCGCCAGGACAGGAATCGGCGTTCGAGGGCGCGCACGAGCAGATCGCTGAGCAGGCCGAGCACCGCGTAGATCACCAGCACAAGGAAGATCTGATCGGTGCGCAGGAACTCCTTGGCGTCGTTCATCAGGAAGCCGAGACCAACGGGGGTGGTCTGCATTTCGGCTACCACCAGCGCGAGCCAGCCGATGCCGAGCGCTTGGCGCAGCCCGACGAAGATCTGCGGCAGGGCGCCGGGCAGGATGATCCGCCAGGTCAGCTCGAACCGGCCGAGGCCGAGCGATTCGGCGGCTTCCACCAGCCTGCGGTCCACCGAGCGGATGCCCGCGAAGACATTGAGATAGATCGGGAAGATCGGCGCCACGGTGATCAGGGCGATCTTGAACGAGTCGCCGATGCCGAACCAGATGATGAACACCGGGAGCAGCGCGAGCGCGGGCAGCATGCGCAGCGCTTGCACGGGAGCGTTGATGAGATCCTCGGCAACCCGGAGCAATCCGGCCGCCGCGCCGAGCACCAAGCCGATCGTGATGCCGAGCGAGAGACCGAGCGCCACCCGGCGCGCCGAGGCCGCGAGGTGCTCCCACAGCTCGCCGGAGCGGATCAGCTCCCAGCCCGCGGCCAGCACCTCGGTGGGCGCCGGTGTCGTGACGCCGAGCCAGTCGCGGGCGCCGAGCTGCCACAGGATCAGGAGGAGAACGAGGCCGGACGACTTGCGCGCCACACCCGAGAACCGGCGTACGAGGGCGCCCGAGCGTTCGGGCACCTGTTTCGCGACGACGGCGGGGGGCGAGGAAGTGACCGGATCCAATTGCAGCGTCATCTGGCAACGGTCCTAACACGAGTGATACTGGCGAAAACCTAAGGCCGCCCGTCTCGTGGCGAAATGGTTCGGATCAGCGCGATCCTGACGGGTGCTCGTGGCCGGTTTCCGCGAGACGCTGGAATTCGGCTGCGCCCGCGTCCGGTGAGCCCGAGTCCGAGCGGCGGGTCCGCCCGGTGACTTGTAGGGTTCATGGCGAGCCGGAGGGTGTCCGGTGGGATGCGACGCAGGGAAGGGACAGCGGGGATGTCGGACGCATCGGTCGAGGTGCTGCTCGATGACTTCGAGAACAAGGACAAGTGGGAGCTCGCGGGGGACGGGGCGGGCCGGACGCACCTCACCACGTTCGCCGAGGGCGCGCCGAGCAAGACGCCCGGCGTCTACGCCGACGGCGTCGCGGGCGAGGATCAGCGGGCGCTCGTGCTGCTGGTCAAGTCGGCGGAGACCGATCTCGAGGTCGAGCTCGTGGCGAAGCCGGGGCAGTCGTTCTCGATCGCCGGTCGGTTGGCGGTGGTGAACCTGTGGGTGCGCTCGCCGCACGCGTCGATCCGGGTGTCCGCGCGCCTCGGCGGCGAGCACGGTGAGCGAGAGTTGGTGCTCGGCAGCGTCACCGCGGGCCCGGACTGGCAGCGCCTCGGACACGAACCGGCCGACGCGATCGCCGACGCCGATCTCCTGGCGTTGAAGATCCGGCTCACCGACGTCGTCAAGCGGGAGGGTGAGGTCATGATCCTGCTGGACGACCTGACCGCCCAGACCACGGCGTGAGAACGGGTATCTCGACGAGAACAGCCCCGGCCGTCCGGCGCGGGGCTGTCTTCGAGTGACGCGGTGAGCCCGAGGCTCAGCCGCGGAACGGATGGGTGCGGTCCAGGTCGAGATTCAACTCGACCACGTTGACCCGCGGCTCACCGAGGAACCCGAGGGTCCTGCCCTCGGTGTGCGCCGTGACGAGCGCGCGCACCTCCGCCTCGGGAACGTCGCGCTCCCTGGCGATTCGCGGCACCTGGAGTTCCGCGTAGGCGGGGGAGATGTGCGGATCGAGGCCGCTGCCGCTCGCGGTGACCGCGTCGGCGGGCACCACCGGCTCGGCGGGCGCGTCGCCCCGGATCGGCACGAGACGGCCGACCGAGTAGTCGACACCCGGCTCGGCGCACTCGACCCGCACGCCGCGATAGGCGTCGAGGAACGGTGTGGCGGGGCACGCCTGGTTCACGCTGATCACCTGGACCGGCCGCGAGATCTCGCCGTCGGCGTCGCGCGGTCCGATCACCGAGAGGACTGCGCCCACACCGTCTTTCGTGCAGTACGGGCGGGATCCGTCGACCCCCTCGCGGTCGCCGATCTTCTTGCTTCGCGCGCACACGGTGCTCAGCAGGCTCGCTCGTCCCTCGGGATCGAAGACGTTCTGATCGACGATGTCCTCGGGTCCCAGGTTGCTCGCCCCCGTGGACAGCGGGTCGTAACCGTCACCGGCGGCGGACGGGCGGCTCTGGAAGTACTGGGTGAGTGCGTTGCCGTCGGCGTCGGTGAACGACTGGCCGATCAGGCTGCTGCCCACCACCTTTCCGTCCGACTCGATCAGCGATCCGTCGGCTTTCTCGTGCAGGCCCGGCAGTTGGCCGATCGCGAAAACCGCAAGCGGATAGACGATTCCGGTGATCGCGGTCAGCACGAGCAGGGCACGCAACGCGGCCAGGTGTTGCCGGATCCAAGTGGACATACGCATGTCAGGACATCCCGGGGAGGAGGTGGACGACGAGATCGATGAGCTTGATGCCGAGGAACGGCGCGACGATGCCGCCCAGGCCGTACACGGTCAGGTTGCGGCTCAACAGTTTCGACGCGTGCGCCGGGCGATAGCGCACGCCGCGCAGCGCCAGCGGGATCAGCGCCACGATGACGATCGCGTTGAAGATCACCGCGGACAGAATCGCCGACTGCGGACTGGCCAAGCGCATGATGTCGATCAGGTCCAGGCTGGGATATAGTCCGACGAACAGGGCCGGGATGATCGCGAAGTACTTCGCGATGTCGTTGGCGATGGAGAACGTGGTCAGCGCGCCGCGCGTGATGAGCAGCTGCTTGCCGATCTCCACGATCTCGATGAGCTTGGTCGGGTCGGAGTCGAGATCGACCATGTTGCCCGCTTCTTTGGCCGCCGAGGTGCCGGTGTTCATCGCTACGCCGACGTCGGCCTGGGCCAGCGCGGGGGCGTCGTTGGTGCCGTCGCCGGTCATGGCGACCAGGCGTCCGCCGTCCTGTTCCTTCTTGATCAGGGCGAGCTTGTCCTCGGGGGTGGCCTCGGCGAGGAAGTCGTCGACGCCCGCCTCGTCGGCGATCGCCTTGGCGGTCAACGGATTGTCGCCGGTGATCATGACGGTACGGATGCCCATCCTGCGCATCTCGTCGAAACGCTCCCGCATTCCCTGCTTTACAACGTCTTTCAGGTGAATCACCCCGAGCAGGCGGGCGACGCCACCGTCGATCTCGCCGACGACCAGGGGAGTGCCGCCGGAGGCGGAGATACCGTCCACCAGGACGCCGATATCGTCGGGCACCGAACCGCCGTGGGCGCGTACCCATTCGGTGACCGCGCTCGCCGCGCCCTTGCGCAGCCGATGCCCGCCGGCGAGGTCGACGCCCGACATGCGGGTCTGCGCGGTGAATTCCACCCAGGTCGCGCCGGTAAGCTCGCCGGGCGTGCGCTCGCGCTTGCCGTAGGCCTGCTTGGCGTACACCACGATCGAACGGCCTTCCGGCGTTTCGTCCGCCAGGCTGGACAGCTGCGCGGCGTCGGCCAGTTCGTCGTCCGGAATGCCGGGCGCCGGAAGGAATTCCGAGGCCTGCCGGTTGCCGAGCGTGATCGTTCCCGTCTTGTCGAGCAGCAGCGTGTTCACATCGCCCGCGGCCTCGACCGCACGGCCCGACATGGCGAGCACATTGCGCTGCACCAGCCGGTCCATGCCCGCGATGCCGATCGCCGACAGCAGCGCGCCGATGGTGGTCGGGATCAGGCAGACCAGCAGCGCGACCATGACGATCCCGGTGATGCCGTCGGCGTCCAGCGCCGCCGTGTCCGGCACGCCGGGGTTGTTCGCCTTCGAGAAGATGGCCAGCGGCTGCAAGGTGACGACCGCGAACACGAAGATGATCGTCAGCGCGGCGAGCAGGATGTTCAGCGCGATCTCGTTCGGCGTCTTCTGCCTGCTCGCGCCCTCTACCAGGGCGATCATCTTGTCGATGAAGCTCTGGCCCGGCTCCTGGGTGACGCGCACGACGATCCGGTCCGAAAGGACGGTGGTGCCGCCGGTGACGGCGGAACGGTCGCCGCCGGACTCGCGGATGACCGGCGCGGATTCGCCCGTGATGGCCGATTCGTCCACGGAGGCGATGCCTTCGACCACGTCACCGTCGCCGGGGATCACCTGCCCCGCCTCGACCACCACATAGTCCCCGCGGCGCAATTCGGGTGCGGCGACCCGCTCTTCGACCACCCGCGCGCCGGGCGACCACTCGACAAGGCGGCGCGCCACCGTGTCGGTCTTGGCCTTGCGGAGCGTGTCGGCCTGCGCCTTGCCGCGGCCCTCGGCGACCGCCTCGGCCAGGTTGGCGAACAGCACGGTGAGCCACAGCCACGCCACGATGGACCAGGCGAACACGCTCGGGTCGGCGATCGCGAGCACCGTCGACCAGACGGCGCCGACCTCCACGATCAGCATCACCGGATTGCGCCACAGTGTGCGCGGATCCAGCTTGCGCAGCGCGCCGGGCAGCGAGGTGAGCAGCAGGGCGGGGTCGAGCACGCCGCGCGCGACCTTGCGGTCTTTCGGCTCCGGCGCCGCCTCCGGCCTGGCGAATTCCGTTGTGGTACTTGTCATATCAGTGGATTCCCTCGGCGAGCGGCCCGAGCGCGAGCGCGGGCAGGAAGGTGAGCGCGACCAGGATCACGGTCACGCCGACCACCAGCCCGACGAACTGCGGGCGATGGGTCGGCAGCGTGCCGATCGACGCGGGCGTGGTGCCCTGCTTGGCGAGTGATCCGGCGAGCGCGAGCACGAAGACGATCGGCAGGAACCGGCCGAGCACCATGGCCAGGCCGAGTGCGGTGTTGTACCACTCGGTGTTGCCGGTCAGACCCGCGAACGCGGAGCCGTTGTTGTTGGCGGCGGAGGTGAAGGCGTACAGCACCTCCGACAGGCCGTGCGGCCCTCCGTTGAGCATGCTCGCGCGCTGACCGGGCAGCGCCATGGCGATCGCGGTGAAGGTCAGCACCAGCAGCGGGCTGATGAGGAAATACGAAGCGGCCAGCTTGATCTCGCGCGGCGTGATCTTCTTGCCCAGATACTCCGGGGTGCGTCCGACCATGAGGCCCGCGACGAAGACGGTGATCACCGCCAGGATCAGCATGCCGTACAGGCCGGAGCCGACGCCGCCTGGCGCGACCTCGCCGAGCTGCATGTCGAACATGGTCATCAGGCCGCCGAGGCTGGTGTAGGAGTCGTGGAAGGAGTCCACGGCCCCGGTGGAGGTGAGCGTGGTGGCCGCCGCGAAGGTGGCCGAATTCGCCACGCCGAAGCGGGTTTCCACGCCCTCGGTGGCCGCGCCGATGGCCGTCGGCACTGTTCCGTGGTGCTGCAACTGGAACAGATTGGTCAGCGCGATGCTGGTCAGGGCGATGGCTCCCATGACAGCCACGATCGCGTAGCCCTGCTTGGCGCTGCCGACCATGCGGCCGAAGGTGCGCGGCAGCGAGCAGGCGATGACCAGGATCAGGAAGATCTCGATCCAGTTCGTCCAGGTCGTCGGGTTCTCGAACGGGTGCGCGGAGTTGGCGTTGTAGAAGCCGCCGCCGTTGGTGCCGAGTTCCTTGATCACCTCCTGGCTCGCGATCGGGCCGCCGGTGATCGTCTGCTGTGCGCCCGCGACGGTCTGGGCGACCTGGTCGTGGAGCTGGAAGTTCTGGACGACACCGCCCGCCACGAGCACGATCGCGAAGACGAACGCGATGGGCAGCAGGATGCGCAGCGTTCCGCGCACCAGGTCGACCCAGAAGTTGCCGAGATCGCCGGTGTGCCTGCGGGCGAAGCCGCGCACAAGCGCGATCGCGACCGCCATACCCACCGCGGCCGAGACGAAGTTCTGCACGGCGAGCCCGGCCGTCTGCACGAGGTGGCCCTGGGTGGATTCGCCGGAGTAGTTCTGCCAGTTGGTGTTCGTCACGAAGCTGACCGCGGTGTTCCAGGCCAGCGCCGGGGTCATCTCGGTGGCGGGATCGTTCAGGTGCAGCGGCAGCTTGTCCTGGAGCAGCTGGAAGAAGAACAGGAACAGGATGCCGACCGCCGAGAACGCGAGGACGCTGCGGGCGTAGACGCCCCAGGTCTGCTCGACTTCCGGCTTCGCGCCTATGGCGCGGTAGATCAGCCGCTCCGCGCGGGAGTGCTTCGCGCTGCTGTAGACGCGGTACATGTAGTCGCCGAGTGGGACGTGCACGAGGACCAGCGCCAGGACCAGGGACGCCATGAAGACGATCCCCGCGGTTGTCGTGTTCACCTAGAACCTCTCGGGGAAGAGCAGGGCCGCCACCATGTAGACGGCGACGAGAACGGCGAGCGCGAGACCGATCAGGTTCGCGGTCACAGCTTCTCCACCCCTCGTTGAATCAGACCCAGCAGTGCGAACACCGCGATCGTGAGCGCGGTGAACACCACGACAGACATGACTTTCGACCTCCTTGCGGCTCCCGGATGTGGAGCGCACAGCGAGTCAAACGCCCGATCGGGGCCGAAGCCCGTTCCCTGACGAGTTCTTAGCGCCTCGCGCCGCGGCATTGACGGTTCGTTGACGGTGAGTGAGGGCCGCGACTGCGGCCGGGATGTCCTGATGTCGGCCTTCGACACGAGACGGACTGGTGGCGTGCCACGTCGGGCGGGCGGGTGCGCGGCGACGGGGGCGGCGTTGGGTGTCGCAGAAGGATGGCGTCAAGGGACGGGGCGGGACCGTCAATAGACCGTAAAAATTCGCCTCGGTCTTGCGCGGCGGCGGTATTCCTGGTGGGGCCGATCGGACGAGGTATCCGTGCCGTCGGCGCCTCGCTCGCCCTGTGGAAAGGATCGACATGTCTCCGGTCACCATCGCGGTGCTGCTCGGGTTCGTGTGCTGCGCGCTGGTCATTCGCGTGTTCGCGCTGCGTGGAACGGACGCGCGGCCGGTGCCCGTCGCGGCACGGAGCGCTCGGTCGGGAGGCTCCGCACCGAGCGTCGATGCGTGAGGGGCGGTGCAGCGCGCCGCCTGATCCGAGGGATTCGCGGCGTGGATGCTGGGACGCGCGATGATGGACACGTGAAGCGCGGTCGACTGCGGATCTACCTCGGTGCGGCGCCCGGTGTCGGCAAGACCTATGCCATGTTGGGCGAGGCCCACCGGCGGCTGGAGCGCGGACGCGACGTGGTGGCCGCGGTGGTGGAGACGCACGGCAGGGCCAAGACCGAGAAGTTGCTCGCGGGCATCGAGCGGATACCGCCGAAGATCATCGAGTATCGCGGCGCGCGATTCCCGGAACTCGACGTGGACGCGGTGCTGCGCCGCGCGCCCGCGGTCGTGCTCGTGGACGAACTCGCGCACACCAACACGCCGGGCAGCGCCAACCAGAAGCGCTGGCAGGACATCGAGGAGTTGCTCGACGCGGGCATCGATGTCATCTCGACTGTCAACGTTCAGCACCTGGAGAGCCTCAACGACGTGGTCGAGCGGATCACCGGCATCCAGCAGCGCGAGACGGTCCCGGACGCCGTCGTGCGTGGCGCCGAACAGGTCGAACTGGTGGACATCACACCGGAGGCGTTGCGGCGCAGACTTTCCCACGGCAACGTCTACGCGGCCGACAAGGTCGACGCCGCGCTGCGCAACTACTTCCGGCCCGGCAATCTCACCGCGCTCCGCGAGCTCGCGCTGCTGTGGCTGGCCGACCAGGTCGACGCCGCGCTGGCGAAATACCGTGCCGACCATCACATCACGGAGCTGTGGGAGGCGCGCGAACGCGTGGTGGTCGCGGTGACCGGCGGCCCGGAATCGGAGACGATCGTGCGCCGGGCGAGCCGGATCGCGACGAAATCCAGCGCCGATCTCGTCGTCGTGCACGTGGTGCGCGGGGACGGGCTGGCGGGCGTGTCGACCGAACGGCTGGCCCGGCTGCGTGAGCTCGCCGCCAGCCTGGACGCCTCGCTGCACACCGTCACCGGCGACGATGTGCCGGGCACGCTGCTGGAATTCGCCCGCGAGGTGAACGCGACCCAGCTGGTGCTCGGCACCTCGCGGCGTTCCCGCTGGGCGCGCATCTTCGACGAGGGCATCGGCTCGGCCGTCGTGCAGCGCTCCGGAAAGATCGACGTGCACATGGTCACCCACGAGCAGGCCCATCGCGGCGTGCGCTGGCGGGGGTTGGTGCCACGTCAGCCCGCTCTCGCCTGGCCCGCGGCCATCCTGGTCCCGATGCTGGTGTGCGCGCTGAGCGCCGTGCTCGACACCTACCTCCAGCTGGGCGGGCTCAGCGCGGTGTTCTTCATCGGGGTCGTGGCGGTCGCGCTGCTCGGCGGCGTGCTGCCCGCCTCGTTCTCGGCGCTGCTGTCGGGGTTGCTGCTGAACTGGTTCTTCACCGATCCGCGCTACAGCCTGACCATCGCCGAACCGGACAACTTCGTCACCGTGGTGGTGATGCTGTTCGTCGCGGTCGCGGTCGCGGCGTTGGTCGATGTCGCCGCCAAGCGAACGAGGCAGGCGCGCAAGGCGTCTCGCGAAGCCGAGCTGCTGACCATGTTCGCGGGCGCGGTGCTGCACGGCGCCGACCTGCCCAATCTGCTCGAGCAGGTGCGCGAGACGTTCGGGCTGCGGGCGGTGAGCATGGTGAGCGGCGGCGCCGTCGTCGCTGAGGTCGGCGCGGAACCGCCTCAGCGAACGGGCGCCGCCGACACCGTCATCGAGGCGGGGGACGGCGCCAGCCTGCTGTTGCTGGCGGGGCATACGCTCGACGCGGCCGATCTGCCCGTGCTCAACGCGGTGACCAACCAGGCGGCGGGACTGGTGCGCCAGGCGAGGCTCGCCGAGGAGGCGAGCGCCGCGGCGGCGCTGCTCGAGGCCGACCGACTGCGCCGCGCACTGCTCTCGGCGGTGAGCCACGATCTGCGGACGCCGCTGGCGGGCGCCAAGGCCGCGGTGTCCAGTCTGCGCAGCGACGACATCGAGTTCTCGCCGGAGGACACCACCGAATTGCTGGAGACCATCGAGGAATCGGTGGATCAGTTGACCGCGCTGGTGGGGAACCTGCTCGACTCCTCTCGACTGGCCGTCGGCGTGGTGAGCCCGCGGCTGCGGCGGGTGTACATGGACGAGGTGGTGCATCGCGCCCTGGTGAGCGTCGGGATGGGTGCGCGCGGTCTGCGGCGCGCGGCGATGGACCGGGTGGAGGTGTCCGTCGGCGAGGTGTCGGCGCTGGCCGACGCGGGTCTGCTGGAGCGGGTGCTCGCCAACTTGATCGACAACGCGATCCGCCACTCACCGCCCGACACCCCGGTGCGGGTGACCGCCGAACGCGACGGTGACCACGTCGCGATCGCGGTGGTCGACCGCGGACCGGGGGTGCCGCCCGGCGCGGAGGAACAGCTCTTCGAACCCTTCCAGCGACTGGGCGATCGCGACAACACCACCGGCGTCGGTCTCGGCCTCTCGGTGGTGCGCGGTTTCGTGGAGGCGATGGGCGGCGTCGTACACGCCGAACCGACGCCGGGCGGCGGGCTGACGATGCTCGTCGATCTGCCCGCCGCGGATTCGGTTGCGCCAGTCTCGGAAGCGGACTTGCGGCCCGAGGCGTCGGCGGTCGGCCTCGACGGTGAGAAGGCGGGCGCGGCGTACGCGCCGGAGCGGGACGGTTCTGCTTCGGCGGCCGATGGCGATGAAGCCGGGGCTGCGAGCGAGATCGAGGTGTGGGAGCGGAACGGTTCTGCGCCAGCGCCCGGGTCGGCACTCGATGGGGACGGGGCGGCGCGCCAGGCCGAGGTGCCGGAGCCGAACGGATTCGCGTCCGCACCGGCATCCGGGGCGGGTGGCGAGATCGCGGCGAGCGAGTGGCGGGCGTCCGAGTCCGGGGACGGTCGCGGGTCGTCCGGCGCGGCTTCGGGTGAGCGCGTCGGTGCGGGGGAGGATGGCAGGGATGGCTGCGGCGCGGCGGGGCCGGGGGCGCGCCCGGATGGCGAAGGTGGTGGAGCGTGGTGAAACGGGTCGTGCCGCAAGGGGATTCGTGGTGAGCGAGGTCAGGCCGGAGGCCGAAGCGCCGAAGCCGCCGCCGATCAAGGTGCTCGTTGTCGACGACGAGCCGCAGATCGTGCGCGCGCTGCGGATCAACCTGTCGGTGCGCGGCTACGAGGTGATCACCGCGGGCACCGGCGCGGCCGCACTGCGCGCCGCCGCGGACAAGCACCCCGACGTGGTCATCCTCGACCTCGGCCTGCCCGATATGGACGGCATCGAGGTGCTCGGGGGACTGCGCGGCTGGACCGGCGCGCCGGTCATCGTGCTCTCGGCGCGCACCGATTCCACCGACAAGGTGGAGGCGCTCGACGCGGGCGCCGACGACTACGTGACCAAGCCGTTCGGGATGGACGAACTGCTTGCCCGGCTGCGCGCGGCCGTGCGCCGCGGCGCGACCGACGGCGAGACGTCCGATCCGGTGGTGGTGACCGATTCGTTCACCGTCGACCTGACCGCCAAGCAGGTCACCAAGAACGGCGCGGCCGTCCATCTCACGCCGACGGAGTGGGGGATGCTCGAGATGCTGGTCCGCAACAAGGGCAAACTCGTCGGCCGCAAGGAACTGTTGCGCGAGGTGTGGGGGCCGTCCTACGCGACCGAAACCCATTACCTGCGGGTCTATCTCGCGCAGCTGCGCCGCAAACTGGAGGACGATCCCTCGCGGCCGAAGCACCTGCTGACCGAGGCGGGCATGGGGTATCGCTTCCAGGTCTGAGCGCAGCCGCGTCCGCGCTCGGCCGGTCGCGAGCCGAGGACGCACGGTGCCGGACGGCCGATGTGGCCGGGGTCGCACCCAGGAATGGCGTCCGCCCGCACGCTGTTGGCAGGCGTGAGCCGTTCCCGACGAAGATGGCAGGATCGAACCCATGGCTGAACCAACCGTTGCCCCTGCGACCGGCACCACGGCGTCGACCACCGTGGAGCCGACCACCCTCTGGGTCGAGCGCACCGGCACTCGCGCCTACACCGGACGCAGCTCCCGCGGCGCCGAGGTGCTGATCGGATCGCAGGGTGTGCCCGGTGTGTTCACGCCCGGCGAGCTGCTGAAGATCGCGCTGGCCGCCTGCTCCGGCCTGAGCGCGGACTTCCCGCTCTCGCGCAAGCTGGGCGACAACTTCGACGCGACCATCCGCGTCGCGGGCGACGCCGACCGGGAGAACGAGGTCTACCCGCAGCTGGACGAGGTGTTCGAGCTGGATCTGAGCGAACTGGACGAGGCGGAGCGCGAGCGGCTGCTCGTCACCGTGCAGCGGGCCATCGACAAGGTCTGCACCGTCGGCCGCACGCTGAAGGCGGGAACCAAGGTCACGCTCTCCTTCGATATCGACTCGTAACAGCGCTGTCGGGCGAAGTCCGAAGCCGCGAAGGCGCGGAGGAGGCCCTGACGCGTTCCCGAGCGCCCGGCCGCACCGACTTGCGGCCGGGCGCTCGGCATGTCCGGCCCCCTGCGCCACGCGCGACGGCCGGTACGGCATCCTGAGCGGATGACTGAGACTCCGCACGGCGCGGCCGAATCCACCGACCGGGTCCGGCTCGGCGCCTGGGTGCACGGCACGGTGCAGGGCGTCGGTTTCCGCTGGTGGACGCGCTCGCGCGCGCTGGAACTCGGCCTGGTCGGTTCCGCGCGCAACGCCCGCGACGGACGCGTGCACGTGATCGCGGAGGGCACTCGCGCGGCGTGCGAGCGTTTGCTGGAACTGCTCCGATCGGGCGATACGCCTGGCCGCGTGACTTTGGTTGTGGAAAGCTGGGAGCCTCCGCGGGGTGATTTGACCGGATTCGAGGAGCGCTAGTGGTGGATCCGACAGCCATGGGGAGGGATCGGTGAGCACGCAGAACCCGGGCGACGGGGACCAACGGCGTCCCGAGGAGCCCGCCGAGCAACCGGAGTGGACCACCCCTGAGCTGAACGTGCCGGAGCCGCCGGATCTACCGGGCCCGAGCGAGCAGGGACCGCCCCCGTCCGGCCCGCGACCGGGCAGCATCCAGCGCCAGGAACCGGGCGTCACCCAGCCCCGTCCGCCGACCGTCGCCGAGGCGCGCGCCAGGGACAAAGCCCGCAAACGCGCCGCCGAGGCGCAGCGCGCGGCGGAGGCGGCGGCCGAGGCCAAGAAGCGGACCCGCAAGCGCGTGCTGATCGGCGGCGTCGCGGTCGTCGGCGTCGCGGGACTCGTCGGCGGCGGCTATCTGGCGTACCGGGCGCTCACCGCGCCCGACGAGGTCACCGCCTACTGCGTGAAGAACGAGAACGGCCAGGAGCTCGTCGTCGAGGACAAGTACTGCACGCCCGGCACGGCGGGCTTCGTCGACGACAGCGGCGGCGGCTCGCACGGCCACGCGGGCCCGATCATCATCTACGGCGGCGGCCCGCAGTACCGCTACTACTACGGCGGCAACAACACCATCGGCAAGGCGCCCGTCGGCGGCTCCACGCTGAAACCCAAGGGGGCCCAGATCACCACCAAGTCCGGCACCACTATCCAGCGCGGCGGACTCGGCAGCAAGAGCACCGGCGGTGGTTCCTGATGCGTCGAGTCCGCGGCACGCCGCGCCAGGACTGGAAGCGGATCATCGAGGGGCAAGGATTGGTCTACGGCGCGCCGGGCCGTGACGCCAGCGGTCAGCCGCGCCCGTACTGGGACGAGTCGGTGCACTACGAGTTCGACATGCCGGAGATCCTCGCGCTGGAGGCCGATGTCGAACTGCTGCACTCGATGTGCCTGAACGCCGTCGAGCACGTCGTGCTCACCGAGCGGTTCCGGGATTTCGGTCTGCCGGAATGGAGTTGGGAGCCGATCGCCGAATCGTGGCGCCGCGGTGACCCGCACGTGTACGGCCGCTTCGACCTGCGCTACGACGCGCGCCGCCCGGCGAAACTGCTGGAGTACAACGCCGATACGCCGACCTCGCTGCTGGAGGCGGCGATCGTGCAGTGGCACTGGCTCACCGCGCAGTATCCCGACGACGACCAGTGGAACTCGTTGCACGAGAAGCTGGTCGAGCGCTGGGGCGTGTTGCGCGACCAATTGCCCTCGCCGCAGCTGCATTTCACCTGGTCCTCCGCGGACGCCACCGGCGAGGACAACGTCACGACGGCCTACATGCAGGAGACGGCCGCCGAAGCGGGCTTCGACACCATCGCGCTGCCCATCGAGGAGGTCGGATTCGACACGGAGCTGGAGCGTTTCGTCGATCTGGCCGAGGCGCCGATCGAGTCCGTCTTCAAGCTCTACCCGTGGGAGTGGGTGCTCGACGACGATTTCGGCAAGCGCGTGGTGCAGAGCCTGCCGCAGACCATGTGGGTCGAGCCGCTGTGGAAGACGCTGCTCAGCAACAAGGCGATCCTGGCGATTCTGTGGGAGATGTATCCCGGGCACCCGAATCTGTTGCCCGCCTATCTCGACCAGCCCAACGAGCTCACCGAATACATCCGCAAACCGAAGCTCGGCCGCGAGGGCGCCAACATGACGATCGTCGGCGCCGGACTGGAGACCGCCACCGGCGGCGTCTACGGCGCCGAGGGGTTCGTGTACCAATTGCTCGACCCGCTCCCTGAATTCGACGACATGCGGCCCGTGCTCGGCGCCTGGATCGTCGGCGACGCCGCCGCGGGCCTCGGCATCCGGGAGACCGCCGGACTGATCACCGACGACGGCGCGGCGTTCGTTCCGCACCGCATACCGACCGAATAGACCACTCACCCAGCAGGGACCACTTCCGGAAGGACCACGATGACCGCAGTCGCCCTCGAATCGGGGTACTGGAGCGCGCTCGGCGAAGGCGTAGGGGCGATCGTCCTCTACGCGCTCGTCGGCCTCGCGCTGATGCTCGTCGGCTTCTACGCCATCGACCTGACCACTCCGGGCAAGCTGCGCGGTTTGGTGGTCGAGGGCAAGCCCAACGCGATCATCGTGACGGCGGCGGGCATGCTGAGCATGGCGTTCATCGTGGTGCTCGCGATCTTCGCGGCGGGCGGCAAGCTCGCCGAGGGTCTGATCGCCGCGCTGGTGTTCGGCCTGGTCGGCATCATCGCCCAGGTGATCTCGGTGCGGGTCGTGGAGCGCGTGCTCGGCATCGACATCGGGGCCGCGCTGCACGCGGAGAAGTTCACCACCGAGGTGCTCGTGGTGGCCGCCGCGCACTTCGCGCTCGGCTTGGTGGTGGCGGTCGCCATTCTCTGACGGGACCGAAGGTGACCGTCACCGTGCCCGTAGCGACGAAGGTGACCTTCGGTCGGGCGTAGGTGTACCTCCGCGTCCGCTCCGGCCGTGCGCGGGCTACTGGCGGACGCGTCCTGCTGTGCGACTAGTGCCCGCGGGCGATCCAGTCGGCCAGCGACGGCTTCTCGGCGCCGATCGTGGTGTCCTCGCCGTGGCCGGTGTGCACCGTCGTCTCGTCGGGCAGCGTGAGCAACCGATCCCGGATGGAATCGATGATGGTGCCGAAGTCGGAGTAGGAGCGTCCGGTCGCGCCGGGCCCTCCGGCGAAGAGCGTGTCGCCGGTGCACAGCGCGTTCAGCTCCGGCAGGTAGAGGCAGACCGAGCCGGGCGAGTGGCCCGGCGTGTGCAGGATTTCGATGTCGATGCCCGCCACCGAGATTCGCGCCGTGTCGGCGAGCGAGCGGTAGCGGGCGTCCGGGTGCGTCATCCGCCACAGCGGTTCGTCGGCGGGATGCAACAGGACGGGCGCGTACAGGCGCTCGGCCAGTTCCGGTGCGACATTGATGTGGTCGTTGTGGCCGTGCGTGCACAGCACCGCGACGACGCGCCGCCCGCCGACCCCGGCCACGATGGCGTCGGGGTCGTGCGCCGCGTCCACCACGAGCACCTCGCGGTAGTTGCCGATGAGCCAGACGTTGTTGTCGACAGCCCACGTGCCGCCGTCCAGCGAGAAGGTGCCCGAGGTGACCACCCGGTCGATACGCGCGCTCACCAGACCACCACCGAGCGCAGCACCTCACCCGCGTGCATGGCGGTGAAGGCGCGCTCCACCTCGTCGAGCGCGATCCGCTCGGTGACGAAGCGGTCCAGCGGCAGCCTGCCCTGCCGGTACAGGTCGACGAGCATCGGGAAGTCGCGCTCGGGCAGGCAGTCGCCGTACCAGGAGGACTTCAGCGCTCCGCCACGGGAGAACAGGTCGATCAGCGGCATCTCGATCGTCATGTCGGGGGTGGGGACGCCGACCAGCACGACGGTGCCCGCGAGATCGCGGCTGTAGAAGGCCTGCTTCCAGGTCTCCGGGCGCCCGACGGCGTCGATCACCACGTCGGCGCCGAAACCGTCGGTGAGCTCCTGGATGCGGCTCACCACGTCCTCGGAGCTCGCGTCGACCGTGTGGGTGGCCCCGAACTCCTTGGCCCAGGTCAGCTTTCGCGGGTCGCGGTCGATCGCGACGATGGTTCGGGCACCGGCCAGCCGGGCGCCCGCGATCGCGGCGTCGCCGACACCGCCGCAGCCGATCACCGCGACGGTGTCGCCGCGCGAGACGTTGCCGGTGTTCATGGCGGCGCCGATGCCCGCCATCACGCCGCAGCCGAGCAGGCCCGCGACGGCGGGGTCGGCCTCGGGATCGACCTTGGTGCACTGCCCTTCGTGCACCAGCGTCTTGTCGGCGAAGGCGCCGATGCCCAGCGCGGGGCTCAGTTCGGTGCCGTCGGTGAGCGTCATCTTCTTGCTCGCGTTGTGGCTGGCGAAGCAGTACCAAGGACGTCCGCGTTTGCACGCCCGGCATTCGCCGCAGACAGCGCGCCAGTTGAGCACCACGAAATCGCCGGGGGCCACGTGCGTGACCGCCGCGCCGACGGTTTCCACCACACCCGCCGCCTCGTGGCCGAGCAGGAACGGGAACTCGTCGTTGATGCCGCCCTCGCGGTAGTGCAGATCCGTGTGGCAGACGCCGCAGGACTGGACGCGCACCACCACGTCGTGCGGACCGGGATCGGGGATGACCACGTCGACCAGTTCGACCGGAGCGCCGATGGTTCGGGCGATGACGCCGCGCACGGTTTCGGACACGAAATCCTCCTCGAAGCTCGCATGCCGCCGTCGGCACGCGCTCCATCTTGCCGTGCCGGGCGCCGTGCGGGGAGGTGTCCGGTGAAGTCCGGGGTTGACATTCCACATTGGAGGGTGCACGCTATTGGCAATATTCCACTGTGGAGGGTGGAATCGTCGATAGGAACTGGTATGGACATCTCGCCCGGTACCCGCGCGTCCGATGCCGAACGCGACCAAGTCGTCGCGCTGCTCGGTAGGCACATGGCCGATGGACGCCTCGACCTGGCCGAATACGATCAGCGGGTCGCGCGCGTCTACGGCACCGTCACCCGTGACGACCTGCAACTGGTGCTCGCCGACCTGCCGAAGCCGACGAAAGAGTCCGCCGCGCAGCCGAAGTCGCGGCCGCGGATTCCGGTGTGGCAGCGCATCGAGGGCGGCAGCTGGCTCGGTGTCAGCATCCTGGTGCTCGTCATCTGGGCGGCCATCTCGATCGGCGTCGGCGAGTTCACCTACCCCTGGCCGGTCTGGGTCATCGGGCCGTGGGGCGCGGTGCTGGCCTTCCGCATGCTCACCGGCTGGGAATCCGGCCGCGCCTGCAAGCGGGCGGGTTAGGCGTCCGGCCGTGCCAGGCTGCCGCCCGATCCCATCGCCGCGGGCCCCGGCGCCACACCCGCGGCCGATTTCCCGGATGGCGCCATCGCGGCAGGTGACAATACGAGGCGTGCAGCCGAGTAGGGCGTCATGAGCGACGACGAGGCCGTCGCGGCGCTGTGGGCGCGGCGAATGCGCTGGGCCCGGGCCGCGGATGCCGCCAAGCGGCGCGCCGATCGCGTCCGGGTCGCCGTCCTCTGCCTCAGCGGCGTGGGTGCGATCGCCACGGCGGCGACCGCGACCGTCTTGCGCACCTCGGGCCTGCCGCAGCTCGTGGTCGCCGCCCTCGGCGCGGTCTGCCTCGCACTGGGGACGTTCCTCGCCGCGCATTTCCTGACACCCGCCGAGCTCCGTCGCTGGACCCGAGCCCGCGCCGTCGCGGAGAACATCAAGCAGGTGATCTACCGGTTCCGGGCCGGGGCACGCCCCTTTCGCGACGACGACGCGCTGCTCCGGCTGCACCGGGCCGTAGGCGAAATCGAGGAGTCCGCCGACGATCTGCTGCCGTTTCTGACATCGAACGGCGCCGACGCCGCTGGCTTCGCCGCCTCGCCGCCGCCACCCGCGCTGACCCCCGACGAGTACGTGCGGGATCGGGTGCAGGGTCAGATCACCGGCTACTACGACCGCAGGGCGCGCGAATACGCCGCACGAGCGCGGCGGTTGCGCGGGGTGGCCCTGTTGCTCGGCGTGGCGGCGACCCTGGTCGCCGCCCTCGGCGCCGTCCTCGTCGGCGCCTCGTCCGGCTCCGGCCGAACCACCTGGGCCGCCAACCTGAGTCCGTGGGTCGCCGTGCTGACGACGCTGGGCGCGGGCGTCGCCGGTTACCTGGCGGGCCGCCGCTACGAGTTCCTGGTGATGAGCTACTCCGCGACCGCCCGGCGGCTCGGCCAGCTGCTGCGCGAGTGGCGAGCCGAGGGCTCACCCACCGACGAACCACGCTGGACGGCTTTCGTCGACGACTGCGAAACGGTGATCGCCCAGCAGAACGAGACCTGGGTGGCGAAATGGGCGGAACCCCAACCAGACGGACGCTGAACATCGCGGCTTCGCGTACCGAACCGAGATCATGTCAGGTAGTGCGCTACTCGATACTCGGTGCCCGTCGAGTGTGAAGGTTGTGTGGACAGCCCGTTCCCCGCACCCGGGGGTGTCACATGGCCCGCATATTCCTGAGTCATTCCAGCCGAGACGATCGCGCGGCGATCGCGCTGAAACAGTGGCTGGTCGAACAGGATCCCGCGTTGGCGGAGGAGATCTTCCTCGACCTGGACCGGACCGCCGGCATCCGGCCGGGTATCCGATGGAAGGACGCCCTGGTCCGGGCGGCCGAACGGTGCGAAGCCGTGATCTGTCTGCTCTCCACGAACTGGGAGCGCTCCGCGGAGTGCAAGACGGAGTTCCGCACGGCCGAGAATCTGCACAAACCGATCTACTGCCTGCGGTTGGAGAAGCTGACCAGCCGTGAGGCCGCCGCCGAATGGCAGCAGGTGGACCTGTTCGGCGCGGGACCCCACACCGCCATCGTGATCGACGAGGGGCCGCCGGTCGAGCTGCTGACCGAAGGCCTGCGCCGACTGTGGGACGCCTTGCGCGCCGCCGGAATCGGAGCCGAACACTTCCCGTGGCCGCCGCCGGGCGAGCCGAACCGAGCACCCTATCGAGGGTGGGAGCCCTTCGACGCGGTCGACGCTGCCGTGTACTTCGGCCGTGACGGCCAGATCGTGCGCGCCCTCGACGCGATGCGGGGCATGCGGTCCATCGGCCTCGAGCGGCTGTTCGTGATCCTCGGACCCTCCGGCTGCGGCAAGTCGTCGTTCCTGCGTGCCGGGCTCGTGCCGCGGCTCGTCCGCGACGACCGGCACTTCGTCGTCCTCGACACCGTCCGCCCGGAACGGGCGGCGGTCACCGGACCACTCGGCTTGGCCCGATCGTTGCACGCGAGCCGGGCCCGGCTGCGGCTCGGCGGCCCACCGCTGGGGGCGATCAAGTCCGCGTGTCTGTCGAACATCGACGACGTGCGGGATCTGCTCGTGCAGACACGCGAGGCGGCGAAACAGCGGTTGCTCGACGACGCGGCACCACCGACGATCGTCTTGCCGATCGACCAGGGCGAGGAGTTGTTCAACCCGGACGCCGGACGCGAAGCCGAGCATCTGCTGCGAATCATCGCCCGGCTCACCGAGGATTCGGCCGTGGACCTCCTCGTGGTCATGGCCATCCGCGCCGACCGCTACGAACCGTTGCAGACGTCGCCGACGTTGGACAGCGTGTCGCGTGTGGTGTTCGACGAACTGCGTCCCCTCGGCCCCGCGCAGTTCGCCGACGTTATCCGCGGACCAGCGGCCCGCGCCTCCGAAGGCGGAACTCCGCTGCGGGTACAGCCCGAGCTCGTCGAGCGACTGGTGAACGAATGTGCGTCGAGCGCCGACCCGCTACCGCTGCTGTCGCTGACGATGTCGCGACTGTTCACCGACTACGGCAGCCGCGGTGCGCTGACCGTGCGGGACTACGAGTCGATGGGCGGCATGCGCCACGTCGTGGAGTCGGAGATCGCCGCGGTGCTCAGCGGTGATCCCGCCGAACGCGCCCGGCAGCTGGAAAGCCTTCGGCACGCGTTCGTTCCGTGGCTGGCGACCGTCAACCCCGATACCGATCAACCGCTGCGGCGGGTGGCGCGCTGGTCGGACCTGCCCGAGGACAGTCGCGCGCTGATCGACGATTTGGTCGCCCGTCGTCTGCTGGTCAAAGACGAGCGTGACGGCGAAACCGTCGTGGAAGTCGCGCTGGAAAGCCTGTTCCGCGAATGGGGCGCACTCGCCGGGTGGCTCACCGAGGAACGCGCCAACCTGCGATCCGCCGATGTGCTCGACCGCGCCGCGGCGGCCTGGCAGGACAACGATCGCGACGAGGCGTGGCTGATCGAGGGCACCCGCCTCACCGACGCCGAGCATCTCGTCGCCGATCCGCGGTACCGGCAACGACTCGCCGGCACAACCGAATTCGTCCGGGCGTCGCGACAGCGCGCGGACGATCGCGCCGAGCGGGAACGCCGCAGGCAAGCCGCGGAACTCGAGACCGCCATGGCGCACGCCGCGGTGCTGCGTAAACGGTCGCGGATTCTGCGTGCGGTGCTTGCGGTGACGGTGGTGATCGCGGTGGTCGCGGTGTACGGGCTGGTGCGTGCGCGGTCGGAGGAGAAGGAAGCCCAAGCGCGTTTCCGGGAAGCGACCGCGGCGCGGCTCGCCACCAACGCGCAGTCGGCGCTGTCCGGCGCTCGTCCCGCCGACGACGTTCGCGCGATCCAGGAAACGCTGGCAGCACACCGTCTTTCGGCGACCGACGGACCAGATGTGCTGCTGCGTACACTGACGGACACGGCAGGGTTGCAGAAGGTCGTCAAGACCGGTCTTCCTTTCTCGGTTCGGCCCTACGAGACGGCCGAGGAGGTCGGGCACCACTACCGCACGACGCGTCCGGATTTCGCCGTCGCATTCAGCCCGGACAACCGGCATATCCTGACCGGCGGGATGGAGCTGCGCCTGTGGGACGCGGACACCGGTGAGCAGGTCGACCGATCGTTCGAATCCTTCCGTGGCGCGCTGCGCGTCGCGTTCAGTCCCGACGGGCGGCGCATCGCCGCGGTCGGCGCGGACTACACCGTCCAGCTCTGGGACGCCGACTCGGGTCGTCTCCTCGGTGACTTCCTCGGACACACCAGCACGATCTACGCCATCGCCTTCGGTCCAGACGGTCGTCTCCTCGCTTCCGCTGACGACGGCGGGACAATTCGGCTGTGGGATACCGAATCCCGTAGCGGTCACGGCGAACCACTGACGGGTCACACCGGCCCGGTCAACGGCCTCGCCTTCAGTCCGGATGGCCGCCGTCTCGTGTCCGCGGGCAAGGACGCGTCCCTCCAGGTCTGGAACGTGGATTCCGGGCAGTCGATCGCAAAACTCGAGCGTCATGCCCAATCCGTGCAAGCGGTCGCTTGGAGCCGGGACGGACGGCGAATCGTCTCCGGAAGCACCGGGTTGCCCCCGGCGGCGGGCGTCACCGACGACTTCAGTTCCGGCCTGCTGCTGTGGAACGCAGAGACTTTGGAGCCCATCGGCGGACCGTTACAGGGGCACGAGGGCATGATCACCAGCGTGGCCTTCAGCCCGGACAGCCGCCGCATCGTCTCGGCAGCCACGGACGCGACACTGCGACTGTGGGATGCCGGCACCGGCAAGGAATCCGGCGCTCCGCTCACCGGGCACTCCGCCCAAATCACGGGCGTCGCGTTCAGCCCGGACAGCGCTCGCATCGCCTCGACGAGCCACGACGGGACCCTGCGCGTGTGGAACGCCGACCCGCGCCGCTCCGTCGGCCACCAGTGGCAATCGAACGCGCCAGGCCCCGGATACGGGCCGATTCTGGCATTCGAGGACGAGGGACGACGATTGGTCAAGGGAGACAAAGCCGATGGCACCATCTGGATCCTCGACCTCGACGCCCGCCGGTACATCGGCCCGATAGCCAGGTACCCCGGCGGTTCGGTCGTCGCTTCGTTCAGCCCCGACGGGCGGCAGATCGCGCTGGCCGGACCGGACAAGACGATCAGGATCTGGACTGCCGACGGTCAACCATCGGGTCCGACGCTGTCGGGTTTCGACAGTCCCGCAACCCTCCTCGAATTCAGCGAGGACAATCGACTGCTCGTCGCGGCCACCGGCGAATCGATCCGGGTCTGGGACACGGTCACCGGACAGCCGATCAGCGAGCCGCTCACCGGGATCGGCGTTGTCAATACCGTCGCGATCAGTCCCGAGGGAGATCGCATCGCGGCAGGAGGCGGGGACAAGAGCGTCCGGATCTGGAACACGGATTCCGCAGCGCCGATCGGCGGCGCACTCACGGGCCACAGCCTGGAGGTTTCCTCGGTCTCGTTCAGTCCCGACGGCGCCGCCGTGTTGTCCTACAGTCCGGATTCCGTGCATCTGTGGGATGCGCGGACGGGTGCGGCGGTCCGCGAGCCACACAAAGCGGACTTCATCGACGCGCTGGCCGTCAGCCCGAACGGGGACTTCTATGTCACCGCCGAGAATCTGGTGCTGCACCGCTGGGATCTGCGCACCGGCAAGCCGATCGGCGGACCGATGACCGGACACGGCTCGCTGATGGTGCGCACCGTCAGCGTCAGCAGCGACAGCCGCTACATCATCTCCGGCGGCAGCGACAGCACTCTCCGCTTCTGGGACGCTGTGACCGGCGAACCGATCGGCGATGCGCTCACCGGACCCGACGGCTGGATCATGAACGCGTACATCACCTCCGACAATCGCCGCGTCCGCACGGTCTTCCTCGGCTACGACCAGAGCAGCGGCATCTGGGAGTGGCCAGGGCCGGACTCTTGGGCCCAAGAACTGTGCGCCAAACTGACCTTCGATATGAGCAGGGACCAATGGGACGAATGGGTGTCGCCGGATATTCCGTACCGAAAGACCTGTGACGACCTACCGGAACTCCCGGACGACCAGTAGCACAACTGGTTTCACAAATATCGGTGCGCGCGGCGGCGGTCGGCTGGGGCCGGGTAGTCGCGCTCGGGCGGTTCAGTGGCGTGCCTGGTGGCTGGGGCGTCGTAGGCCGGGGTGGGCCTGCGTTGTGGTGGGGCGGCTCGGTCGGATGAGGCTTCGTAGGCGGCGGCCGCGGCGGGCATGCGCGGTATGGGGCGGTCCGGGGCGTACGGCGAAGCGGCTGCCGCCGGAGCACGTGTGGGTGTCGGGTGGCGGTCGCGCGATGGTCGGTCGGGCACGAGTTCTTCGGCCGGTCGCGGCGGTTCGTGGGACTGCCGGGTGCGCCTGGTTGTCGCGCGTTCGGAGGTGGCGGTGGTGCGCTCGCGGCGGGGAAGGGCGGGGCGGTCGTCCGCGGGTTCGGAAACTACTGCGGCGCGCTGAGTTTCGGCAGCCTTGGCGGTGCGGCGCGTATCGGAAACGGTTGTGGCGCGGCGGGATTCGGAAACGGTTGTCGCGCGGCGGGATTCGGAAACGGTTGTGGTGCGGCGCGATTCGGAAACGGTCGTGGCGCGGCGGGATACGGGAACCGCTGCGGCACGACGGGAGTCCGAAACAGCTGCGGCCTGACGGGAGTCGGGGGTCTGCGCCCCTTGTCGAGTCTCCGCCACCGCCCGAGGTGATCGCCCGCGCGACCCGGTGACGCTCGTTTTGGCGGCCACCGGCTCACGCGACCGCCCGGACCGCTCCGGTAGCTCGTCCTCGCCGCCGCCATCCGGCAGGGCCCTGGCGCGTTCGGTCTCGGGTAGGCGGCGCATGCCGCGGAAGATCGGCAGTTTGGCGGTGACGCGGCTCGGGTGGTCGCCCTTCTCGCGGTAGGCGGCGGCGATGCCGTGCGCGCGCAGCCAGGCGCCGGGGTCGTCCCGGATCTCCGGACGCGAGTCGAGAACGACGTCTTCCAGGAGTTCGATCAGATCGCTCTCGCTGTCGCCGCCGAGCGCGGCGCGGATGGCGGGGAAGACGGCGGGACGGAAGGTCCAGGACCATTCGTGGCCGGGGTGCGGACCGTCGTAGTCGTGTCCGTGCAAGACCAGATTGCCCGACTTGGCGATGCGGGCGCGCACCGTGCGCCCGTCGGACTCGATGCGGCACTCGCGGGGCGCGTCCGCCGGACCCGTGTCGCCCGCATGCTCGGGCGCTTCGGTTTCGTCGAGTTCTTCGGCGCGGGCGATCTCGAACCAGGCGACGACCATGGCGGCGACGCCGAGTGTGGCGGCGAGCGCCAGCTCGATCCAGACGTCGGTCGGGACGACCCGCCTCGTCCGTTCGCACGCGTGCAGGAACAGCAGACAGCCCACGACGAGCGCGGCGATCCGGGCAAGCCGGAGGGCCGTGCCGGTGTCGACCGTAGGTGCGCGCATCCGCTGATTGCTCCCGAAAAAAGACATCGCCGCTGCCGAATCAGACAGGATCGTAAGGCCAGTAGGCCTCCGGCGGGAGACCATAGGCGCTCGGCGGCCCGACGGTTCGAGCGGCTGGTGGATGCCGGTCGATTACTCGCGGACGGCAGCTAGCGCGCGGCGCCCGATCACCGAAGCGGCCCCGTACTCGGCCGAAGGCGGTGCGGTGCGGCCGATATGCCCGCCGAACACGTCTCGGCGACCAGCAGCGATGGGTTGTCGACGCGCCTGTGGCAAATCCCGAGCACATCGAATCGCGCGACCTCACGGGCCGACTCGTTAATCTGGAGCCCACCGGTCGCGCCGAACCCACCCCGCGACGTGGTGCGCCGCCCGCCGACGAGCGATGCCGCGGCAGGCGGATACCATGGCTGGTCGCCCCGCGGGGATGTGTCCGACCACCGCGCACGGAAAGGTCGTCGAATTTGCACCTGAAGAGTCTGACGTTGAAGGGCTTCAAGTCCTTCGCGTCCGCGACGACGCTGCGCTTCGAACCCGGTATCACCTGTGTGGTCGGCCCGAACGGTTCCGGCAAGTCCAACGTCGTCGACGCGCTCACCTGGGTGATGGGCGAGCAGGGTGCCAAGGCGTTGCGCGGCGGCAAGATGCAGGACGTCATCTTCGCGGGCACGGCGGGACGCGCCCCGCTCGGCCGCGCCGAAGTCACGCTGACCATCGACAACTCCGACGGTGCGCTGCCCATCGACTACGCCGAGGTGTCGATCACCCGGCGCATGTTCCGCGACGGCGCGGGCGAGTACGAGATCAACGGCAGCTCCTGCCGGTTGATGGACGTGCAGGAACTGCTGAGCGACTCCGGCATCGGCAGGGAGATGCACGTCATCGTCGGGCAGGGCCAGCTCTCCGCGATCCTGGAATCGCGGCCAGAGGACCGCCGCGCCTTCGTCGAAGAGGCCGCGGGCGTGCTGAAACACCGCAAGCGCAAGGAGAAGGCGGTCCGCAAGCTGGAGGCGATGCAGGCCAACCTCGCGCGCCTGACCGACCTCACCACCGAACTGCGCCGCCAGCTCAAACCGCTCGGCAGGCAGGCCGAGGTGGCGCGGCGCGCGCAGACGGTGCAGGCCGACCTGCGCGACGCGCGCCTGCGACTCGCGGCCGACGACCTGGTGACGCGCCGCGGCGAACTGGAGAGCCAGCAGAGCAAAGAGGCCTACGCTCGCGAACAGCAGATCACCGTGCAGAGCGAGCTGGACGCCGCGAACGCCGCGCTGGCCCAGCAGGAATTCCAGCTGTCCAAGCTCACGCCGAGCGCGGAGGCCGCGGCGCAGATCTGGTTCCAGCTCTCGGCCCTGGCCGAGCGGGTCAACGCGACCATCCGGATCGCGGGCGACCGTGCCCGTCATCTCCATACCGAGTCGCCCGTCGGTACCGGACGCGACCCCGACCAGCTCGAGGCGGAGGCCGACCGCGTCGAAGCCGAGGAGGCCGAGCTGCGCGAGGCCGTCGAGATCGCGGTGGAGACCTTGGAGGCCGCCAGGGAGCAGCTGGCCGAGCGCGAGTACGCGGCGAAGGCCGCCGAGCAGGCGCACCTGGCCGCGGTCCGCGCCATCGCGGATCGGCGCGAGGGGCTGGCCCGGCTCTCCGGCAAGGTCGACACGTTGCGCACGAGGGCCCAGTCGGTGGACGCGGAGATCGCCCGCCTCTCGGTGGCGATCGCCGAGGCCAGGCACCGCGGCGAGGCCGCGCAGGCCGAATTCGACAGCGTGCAGGACGAACTCGGTGAACTCGACGCGGGCGAGGAGGGGCTGGACGCCCAGCACGAGCACGCCGTGCAGGCGCTGGAACTTGCCGATCAGCGCGTCACCGAACTGCGCGAACAGGATCGGGACGCGAGCAAGCGGGTGGCCTCGCTGTCCGCGCGCATCGAGGCGCTCGGCATGGGTCTCGCCCGCCGCGACGGCGCCGCCTGGCTGCTGGAGAACCGCGCCGACGGACTGCTCGGCTCGCTGTCGGAATTGCTGCGAGTGCACACCGGATTCGAGGCGGCCGTCGCCGCGGCGCTCGGCCCGCTCGCCGACGCGGTGGCCGCGGCGACCGAGGATTCCGCGCAAGCGGCGGTGCGTGCGCTCAAGGAGGCCGACGGCGGCCGGGCCGCCCTGGTCTTCGGCGCGGCCGACGCGGCTCGCGCGACCGGCGGCCCGCTGCCCGGTTCGGCCCGCTGGCTGGTCGACGTGGTCGAATGCCCGGAGTCCGTGCGTGCGGCCATCGGCGCGCTGACCGCGGGCATCGCGGTGGTCGACGATCTCGCGGCCGCGACCGAGCTCGTCGCGGCCCGCCCCGAGCTGCGGGTGGTCACCCGCGACGGCGATCTCACCGGCACCGGCTGGCTGCTCGGCGGATCCGATCGCGCCCCGAGTCAGCTGGAGATCCAGGCCGACATCGACGCCGCCAAGACCGAACTGATCGCCGCGCAGCGGCACGCGGAGGAGTTGGAGGCGGCGCTCTCCGGCGCGCTGGCCGAACAGGCCGATCGCAGGGAGTCCGTGGATCACGCGCTGCTCGCGCTGCACGAATCCGATCAGGCGTTGATGGCCATCTACGACCGACTCGGCAGGCTCGGTCAAGCCGCCCGCGCCGCCCAGGCCGACAGCGACCGGCTCGCCGCCCAGCGCACCGACGCGGAATCCGCGCGGGAGGAGGCGCTCGCCTCGCTCGCCGAACTCGAGGACCGGCTGCGGCACGCCGAACTCGAACAATCGGAGCTCGACGCCGACGGCATCGGCGCCGCGGGCACCGAGACCGCGGGCCGCGACCGCGAGGAGGCGGCGGCCGCCTTGGCCGAGGCCCGCTCCATGGAGGTCGAGGCCAGGCTCGCCGTGCGCACCGCCGAGGAACGCGCGGAATCGGTTCGCGGCAAGGCGGATTCGCTGCGCCGCGCGGCCCGCGCCGAACGCGAGGCGCGGGCCCGCGCCGAACGCGCCCAGGCCGCGCGCCGCCAGGCCGCCGCGGTGGCCGCCGCCGTCGCGGAGTCGGGCGCGCGGGTGGCCGCGGAGCTGGAGAAGGTGGTGGCCGAGGCCGGCGCCCGCCGCGACGACCTCGTTCGCCGCCGCACCGAATGCGCGGCGCAGGTCGAGCAGGTCAAGGAGCGGGTGCGCGCGCTGAGCACGCAGCTGGCCCAGCTCACCGACGCGGTGCACCGCGACGAGGTGGCCAAGGCGCAGGCCGCGCTGCGGATCGAGCAGCTGGAGGCGACCATCGCCGAACAGTTCGGCATCGCGCTGAACGACCTGATCGCGGAGTACGGCCCCGACGTGCCGCTGCCGCCTTCACCGCTGGAAATGGCGGAGTACGAGCAGGCGAAGGAGCGCGGCGAACAGGTCAGCGCACCGCAGCCGATGCCCTACGACCGGGCCAGTCAGGAGCGCCGCGCCAAACGCGCCGAGAAGGACCTGGCCACGCTCGGCAAGGTCAACCCGCTGGCGCTGGAGGAGTTCGCGGCGCTCGAGGAGCGCTACAACTTCCTGTCCACGCAGCTCGAGGACGTCAAGAACGCGCGCAAGGACCTGCTCGACGTGGTCGCCGAGGTGGACGCGCGCATCCTGCAGGTCTTCACCGAGGCGTACGCCGACGTCGAGCGCGAGTTCGTCCAGGTGTTCGCCAAGCTCTTCCCCGGCGGCGAGGGCAGGCTGCTGCTCACCGACCCGTCCGACATGCTCACCACCGGCATCGAGGTGGAGGCCCGCCCGCCGGGCAAGAAGGTCAAGCGCCTTTCGCTGCTGTCCGGCGGCGAGAAGTCGCTGACCGCGGTCGCGCTGCTGGTGGCCATCTTCCGCGCCCGCCCCTCGCCGTTCTATGTCATGGACGAGGTCGAGGCCGCGCTGGACGACACCAACCTGCGCAGGCTGATCGGGCTGTTCGAGCAGCTGCGGGAGAAGAGCCAGCTGATCGTGATCACGCACCAGAAGCCGACCATGGAGATCGCCGACGCGCTCTACGGCGTGAGTATGCGCGGCGACGGCATCACCCAGGTCATCTCGCAGCGACTCCGCGGGGAGAACCTCGCGCCCGCATCGGCGTAACTCCGCTCCGGCCGCGCGGTTCGAATCAAGCCGAGATCCCGGCTTCGATCACCTCGTCGACCGGGCGGCGCGGGGTGAACGGGAGCGGGGCGACGCTGGCCGGCATGAAGCCGACGCGGACCATCGCCTGCGGGTGGGCGCAGTCCTGCAGCACGTCGGCGCGGATGGCGGAGCGCAATTCGGCCATGCCGAGCGGCTCGGTCTGCAGGCAGCTGGCCATGCCGAGGCTGGTGGCGGTGAGCAGCAACGCGCTTGCTGCCTCGCCCGCGCGCAGTGCGGAGCGGTGGTCGTCCGCGGCGGTGCCGACCACCAGCCATTCGGAGCCGTCGTTCTCGAACTGGGTGTCGGCCAGTTCGGGCTCGAGAAAGGTGCGCTGCGGGACGTCGTCGTCGAGGCGCGGGCGCGGGGTGTTGGCGGCGGGAACGCCGTCCGCGGTGCCGTGCCTGCCGCTCCACTCGGCGAGTTCCGCGAGGTAGGCGTGATCCTGGGCGTGCCTGCCCGCCGCGGCGCGCGTCACGCGGCCGAGCGGCGTGCGCATCGGTGGCGGGACCACCCGCGCCACGGCGCCGAACGGCACCGCGCGCCCGGCGACCTGGCGCAGCCTGCCGTAGGGAACCCGGCGGTCGCAGTAGCGCCTGCGATCGGATTGACGGTGCAGGATGGCGGCGCCGAGGTCGATGTCGTCGCGGGACGGGCTGTCGGCGCTCACCGTGACGCGGGCCAGGTGATCGTGGTCGACCGGGTTCGGCAGGTAGTCCACTTCGGCGGACCAGCCGTGCACAGCGAGCGCTACCCGCAGGTGGTGCAGCGCCGCGCCACAGCTGAGCAGCAGCGCCCGGCCGGTCGGGTCGGTCGACGGAAGCCGCCTCTCGGAATCGGCGAACAGGTCGACGGACCGTTCGCCCAATCGCCACCGCCACGGTTGGGTGTTGTGCACCGACGGTGCGCGCACCGCCATCGCCACGGCGTTTTCGAAGACCTCTGCGGTGGGTTGCCGATCGGTCATGAATTCGGGTCATCCTTCCGGGGTCGGCGGCGACCGTGCGCCGCGATTATTTCCGGCCTGAATCAATCCTCGCAGTCTGAAACAGCCGAAACCCAGAAGAAAATTTCTTCAGGAGATATGTCACATCGCTATGGCGCGGCGAACCGATGCGGTTGCCACATGAGCCCGGCGGTGGCCGGGATGGCGCTGCCGAATTGGACATCGGCGAAATGGCAGCCGTAGCCCAATGTGCCTGGCGCGGTGAGCTCCGCGACCAGGCCGTGCCGCACGTCCGCCGAACCCATCGGGTCGTGATCGACCACGGCCGACAGTTCCGGGTGGGCGATCTGCAGCGACGAGTGCAGCGCGTCGCCGAACGCGATGAGTCGCTGTCCGACGAAGCCGATGACGAACCCGGTGTGGCCGACCGTGTGGCCGGGCAGCGCCCGCACCCGCACGCCCGGAAAGATCTCGTCGCCGTCAGCGACGGTGCGGACCTGATGGGCGAACACGTCCAGCATCTCGGCGGTGGTGCCCGCGGCGGCGGCCAGCGCGCGATGGTGCCACTCGGCTTCCGAGACCAGCACTTGCGCGTGCGCGAAGGGCGTCCTGCTCGCACCCGGCGCCGCCTGCCATAGCCAGCCGAAATGGTCGGCGTGCAGGTGGGTGAGGGCGACCGTCTCGATCTCGGCGGGATCGCGGCCGACCTGGGCGAGGCTGTCCAGTAACCCGCCGCCGCGCAGGATGCCGACTCCCGTCCGGAACGTGAGGGGGCCGAAACCGGCGTCTATCAGCATCGCCCGCTCCCGGTACTCGATCAGCAGTCCGCCGACGCTGCCGACGAAGGCGTCCGCGTCGAGGTACTCGCTGTGCCTGCTCCAGAATCCGTCGGGCGCGGTGGGCAGCCAAGCGCGCGCGTTCATGGTGGTCAGACCATCGGGCAGGTAGGTGACCCGGAGCGGACCGACGTGCACGGTGCGAATCGGGGCGGGGTTGATCAAACGCTCGGCGACGGTGGTGGTCATCGCGTCTCGGCTTTCACTGGCGGTGTGGAGGTGCTATGACTCTAGCGATGTTCCGGAGTCGTGTCGCCGCGAACGGTCGATCGAAACGATATGCCGTAGAACATGTCTCGCATCGGTTGCGCGAATCTCGGGTCAGCGCAACGGCACGGCCCGGACGTGGGCTGGATCACCATGGTCCACGCGGAACCCGTTGTGGCTCAGGCCGAGACCGCTGGCGCGCCCGAGGATCCGCAGGTGGTACGCGAAGCGCCGCCTCCGCCGGGGTCCGGTGAGGCGGCGTTCGGTCGATGGATGATGCCGTCGAATCAGCTTGCCGCGCCCGCCTTCCGGGCGTCGATCAGCGAAAGGATCCGATCGGCTCCGCCGGACCCGAGCCAGGTCCCGAGGGTCTGCAGCCCGGGGTGCAGTTCACGCAGCGCGGGAATGTCGGCGTGCCAGCCGCCGGTCTCCCTGGTCACCCGCCAGACATTGCCGATCTCCGGCCCGATCGCGTCCGCTTCGGCCTCGCTCACCTCTTGATAGCGCACCGGACGGCCGATGGCCTGGGCGATCGCCGCCGCGGCATCGACGGGAGTGATTGCGTCGCCGGCCAATTCGAGGAACTGGCCGTGGAAGCGGTCCGGGTCGGCGAAAGCGAGCGCGGCGAAGACCGCGATATCGGCGACCGCGATCATCTGCAACGGTCGGTCGGCGGGGAACAGGTGGCGGTGCACGCCGTCGGCGATGCCGTCCACCGGAGAACCTTGGAGCAGGTAGTTCTCCATGAACCGCACCGGGCGCAGCACGGTGTAGCGCAGACCGCTCGCGGCGACGGCTTCCTCGATGCGCGTTTTGCCGTGCACACCCCACTTGGTGGCGTCGCCCATGGTGGCGACGCCGGTGAAGACGACGTGGTCGACTCCGGCGGTGCGCGCCGCATCGATCAGTGCGACACCGCGCCGGCCTTCCAGGTCGCCGTCCCACCCCTCGGCCTGGTAAGTCGCTGGGGGAACGGCGAATACGCCGCGCGCACCGGTGGCAGCCGCGACCAGGGTGTCGGGCTCGTCGAAATCGCCGATCACCAGTTCGGCGCCCGACTCGGCCAGCGTCCGTGCGGCCGGTGCGTCGGGATCGCGCACCAGGGCGCGCACCGGAATGCCATCGGCGAGGAGTCGCCGGGCGGTGGCGCCGCCCTGCTTCCCGGTGCCGCCGGTGACGAGAATCGGGTCGTGCTGAGAGGACATGCTCGCCTTTTCTGTGTTCTCGATAGAATCGGGTCAGTCGACCCGCTTCCGGACGTTACGGGTGGTTCGACCCGCTTCGCCAGGCGATCGACGGAAGGTACGTAACGAAATGGCGGTCTCGATCGGCCCCTCGACCCTCGCGGCGCGCGCCGACGCGCAACGCAACCGCGCGCTCGTGCTGGCCGCCGCGCAGCGGGCCTTCGCCGAACGCGGCGTCGCGGTGACACTCGCCGAGGTCGCGCGCCGCGCGGGCGTCGGCGCGGGCACGGTCTACCGGCACTTCCCGACGAAAACCGATCTGCTGGAAGCGGTCATGCAACAGCGTGTCGATCGACTGGCCCGGCTCGCCGCCGATCGGCTCGGTGCGCGAGATCCCGGCGCGGCGTTCTTCGCGGTGTGCGCGGAGGTGGTGTCGTCCACCCCGCGCAACCAGGCGCTGTGCGAGATCGTGCAGTCCGACGACGGCTGGCCGCGCACGCTGATGCGCAGTGCGGGTGAGCGTTTCCATCGCGCGCTCGAGGCGCTGCTGCTCGCGGCGCAGCGGCATGGTGCCGTCCGCGCCGACATCACGGTGGCCGATGTGCTCGACGTCTTCACCGGAAGCGTTGCCATCCAACGTAATCGGCCCGCCGGTGCCGAGCTCGCGCCCGCGGTCGTCATCCTGCTCGACGCGCTGCGCGCCACGCCGAGCGCTGCGGACGTAACGAAATTTCGTCCCGCCCCGGAATTGCGTGACGAAACTGCTGTCCGTAACGAAACGGAGGGTCCGTGCTGCCCGGTGTGCGGGACGGCACTGGCGGAGCCAGGGGCCGGACGCCCGCGCCGCTATTGCTCGGCGGCCTGTCGGCAGAAGGCGCACCGTTCCCGCGCCGCCGTCCGCGCGACCGGCTGAAGGGCCGGCCATCGCTTCCGGCCGAAGTCGATCTGTTGGTTTCGAGTGCTGTTCTTATAGGGACCCCGGGCGCACCGCGCCGATCACCGGTCCGCCCGGTTCGGGAACTGGTCGGCCACGCGGGCGACCGGGTGAGCCCTGGCCGACGCGGGTGCCGAGGGCGGGAACGGGACTGGCGGATGATTCGAGCGGGCTACAGCAGGTCGCTCACATCGTCGGGGACGTCGACGGCGTACTTGCGCAGGATGTCCATGGAGATCACTTCCAGTGCGTTCTCATGGGTGGCCGCGAGCACGACGGGCGCGGCGACGCCGTCCTCGTGGGCGTGCAGCCAGCGCACCGCGACCACGCACCACCGGTCGCCCGGTTGCAGTCCGGGAAAGTTGTTCTCCGGGCGCGGTGTACTCAGGTCGTTGCCGATGGACGCCTGATGTTCGAGGAACTCGGCCGTGACGACGGTGCACACGGTGTGGCTGCCCAGATCCTCCGGCCCTGTGCTGCAGCAGCCGTCCCGGTAGAAACCGGTCAGAGGATCGGTGCCGCACTCTTCCAGCGGCCCCCCAAGCACGTTTCGATCGGTCACGTCGCCGATCCTATTGTCAGTTCGCGAGAAGTTCCGCAGGACAAGAAATCTCGGGGGCTGTGTCTCGGCCCCGCGCGTGGCGTGCTATGTGCGCTTTTGCCTCCCTCCGGCCGCGCGCGGCGGACGACGGGACGCCCGGTCGCGAGGCTCGCATTCGGGCGCACTCTGCGCGGTCGATCTCGATGCTTCGCCGGAGGCGCGGCCGCCACGAAACGTCGACGAGGTGTGCGAACCGCTGCCCGCGCGTCGGCGGGTCGCACCTGTGGCGGAGCGGCCCTGTCCAGCGGCGATGTGAAGTTCTGCAAGGATGGTCGGCGTGAGTTCCGAAGCCTGGATTCTGATAGCCGCGGTCGCCGCCCTGCTCCTGGTGGCGTTCGTCGCCGGATTCGTCTTGTACAAGCGCCGCCGCGTCTCGATCGCGGCGCCGAAGCCGGACAAGGAGCTGACCGACCGGTCGGGCGGTTACACGGCGGCGGGCGGGTTCACCTTCAGCCAGGGCGGCGCGGCCACCGCGACACGCCCGGAACCGACCCTGGAACGAACCGATACCGAAGGGCAGCCGCACGTCGGCGACGACGCGGCCATCCCGCGCGACGCGCCGCGGCGCGGTATCACCAACGTGCCGCTGCCGGACGGCGACGTTCTCACCCAGCCCGAGGGGCCGACCACCGCGCCGGTCGAACCCGAACAGGCGGAGGCGACAGAGGCTCCCGCGGCGACGGAGATCGCTCCCGATACCCAGGCCCCGGCCGACACCGGGTCGCCCGTCGACACACAAGCCCCTGGTGACACAGAGGCCCCTGGGGACACCCAAACCCCGATCGACACGCAGCCGACCGAACAGGCCCCGGTCGAGCAGCCCTCGGTCGCCCCGACGGCCGAGCCGCGGATCGACCAGCCCGGCACGGCACTCACCGAGCCCGACACGACGGTGGAACCCGCGGTGCCCGACACCGCGGCCGCCGCCGAGACCGCCCCCGCGCTCGAGGAGATCGAACCCACCGCGGGCCGCCTGGTCCGTCTCCGCGGTCGCCTGTCTCGCTCGCAGAACGCCGTCGGCAAGAGCCTGCTCGGCCTGCTCGGCGGCGGCGACCTGGACGAGGACTCCTGGGAGGAGATCGAGGACACGCTGGTCCTCGCCGATCTCGGCACCGCGAGCACCACCGCCGTCGTCGCCCGCTTGCGCGAGGAACTGGCCGCGCGCAGCGTGCGCACCACCGACCAGGCCCGCGCCGTCCTGCGCGACGTGCTCGTCGAGGCGCTGCGGCCGGAACTGGACCGTTCCATCCGCGCGCTGCCGCACGCGGACCATCCGTCGATCCTGCTGGTCGTCGGCGTCAACGGCACGGGAAAGACGACAACCACCGGCAAGCTGGCCAGGGTCCTGGTCGCCGACGGCCGCCGCGTGCTGCTCGGCGCGGCCGACACCTTCCGCGCCGCGGCCGCCGACCAGCTGCAGACCTGGGGCGAGCGGGTCGGTGCGGAGACGGTGCGCGGCAAGGAGGGCGCCGACCCGGCCTCGGTCGCGTTCGACGCGGTCAGCGCGGGCATCGAGCGCGGCGTCGACGCGGTGCTCGTGGACACCGCGGGCCGCCTGCACACCAAGACCGGCCTGATGGACGAGCTGGGCAAGGTCAAGCGCGTCGTGGAGAAGAAGGCCGAGGTCGACGAGGTCCTGCTGGTGCTCGACGCCACCGTCGGGCAGAACGGCCTGATGCAGGCGCGGGTGTTCGCCGAGGTCGTCGACATCAGCGGCGTGGTGCTCACCAAGCTGGACGGCACCGCCAAGGGTGGCATCGTCTTCCAGGTGCAGCACGAGCTGGGTGTCCCGGTGAAACTGGTCGGTCTCGGCGAGGGCGCGGACGATCTGGCGCCGTTCGAGCCCGGCGCCTTCGTGGACGCGCTGCTCGGCTGAGCCGAGGAATCGGTCGACGGCCGAGCGGACCACCCCGCTCGGCCGTTCCGCGTTTGCGCATCGATAGCGAAGATCTCGCTCCGCGGCCGTCTCGGCGTTCTTTCTCCCGAGTCTTCCGCTCGCGCCCTCGAGACTTCTTTCGCGCCGCTCGGTGAACGGAAAGTTTGCGGTACTACTCATCGGTAACCTGTCATTGCGGTGCGCCGAAACAAAGCTCACGGCGGCCCGCAAACGCATGGTGCACATCACGAAACGTGGAAGCAACACAACCGCGCCATCCGTTCACTCAGGCGAAACACGACAGCTCAACGGATGAAACACCGAATGGCGACCCTTCTGTGCAGGTCCATTTGCCGAAGGCGGCTGGGCCCGAGATGAGGAGGACTTCAAGGTGGCATTTCCCGTAATCGGCGCGCCGGACGCCGGTGACACCGCATGGATGCTGGCGAGTTCAGCACTCGTGCTTTTGATGACACCCGGACTCGCGTTCTTCTACGGCGGCATGGTCCGTAGCAAGAACGTGCTGAACATGATCATGATGAGCATCAGCGCCATGGGACTGGTAACCATCCTGTGGGCGCTGTACGGCTTCTCCATGACCTTCGGTGAGGACAAGGCGAACCTCATCGGCGACCCGGGGCAGTATTTCGGTCTGAAGAGCGTTTTCGGCGGTAGCTACCTTGCCTCCACCGATCCGGCGGCCCCGGCCGCGATTCCGTTGAACGGAACCATCCCGCTGTCGGTGTTCGTCGCGTTCCAGCTGATGTTCGCGATCATCACCGTCGCACTCATCTCGGGCGCGGTCGCCGACCGCCTCAAGTTCGGCTCCTGGCTGCTGTTCGCCGGTATCTGGGTCACCGTGGTGTACTTCCCGGTCGCGCACTGGGTCTTCGCCTTCGACGGCTACACCGGTGAAGAGGGCGGCTGGATCGCCAACAACCTCAAGGCCATCGACTTCGCCGGTGGCACCGCGGTCCACATCAACGCCGGCGCCGCCGGTCTGGTGCTCGCCCTGATCCTCGGCAAGCGCAAGGGCTGGCCGCAGACGCCGTTCCGTCCGCACAACCTGCCGTTCGTGATGCTCGGCGCCGGTCTGCTGTGGTTCGGCTGGTACGGCTTCAACGCCGGTTCGGCCGTCGGCTCCAACGGCATCGCGGGCGCGACCTTCCTGACCACCACCATCGCCACCGCCGCCGCCATGCTGGCCTGGCTCCTGGTGGAGAAGATCCGTGACGGCCACCCCACCTCGCTGGGCGCCGCCTCGGGCATCGTCGCCGGTCTCGTCGCGATCACCCCGGCCTGTTCCTCGGTGAACGTCGTCGGCGCGCTGGCCATCGGCATCGTCGCGGGTGCGCTGTGCGCCCTCGCCGTCGGCCTGAAGTTCAAGTTCGGCTTCGACGACTCGCTCGACGTGGTCGGCGTGCACCTGGTCGGCGGTCTCGTCGGCACCCTGATGGTCGGCCTTGTCGCCGCGCCCGAAGCTCCGGCGGCTGTCGAAGGCTTGTTCTACGGTGGTGGGATCGAGCAGTTGAAGCTGCAGGCTGTCGGTGCGTTCACCGTGCTTGCGTTCTCCCTGGTCGCGACCGCGGTGATCGCTTACATCGTGAAGTTCACGATCGGTCTGCGCGCTACGGACGAGGGCGAGTCGGTGGGCCTGGACGAGTCCGAGCACGCGGAAACCGCATACGATTTCGCTGCTGTGGGTGGCACGGCACGCTCGCTCGTCAAGGAGGCATGACGACATGAAACTGATCACCGCAATCGTCAAACCGTTCACGCTCGAGGACGTGAAGTCCGGGCTGGAACAGGCGGGCGTGCTGGGCATGACCGTCAGCGAGGTGCAGGGTTACGGGCGGCAGAAGGGCCACACCGAGGTCTACCGCGGCGCCGAGTACTCGGTCGACTTCGTGCCGAAGGTGCGGGTCGAGGTCGTCGTGGACGACGCGTCGGTCGACAAGGTCGTCGAGGTGATCGTCGAGGCCTCCCGCACCGGCAAGATCGGTGACGGCAAGGTCTGGGTGACCCCGGTGGAGTCGATCATCCGCGTGCGGACCGGCGAACGCGGTACCGACGCGCTGTAAAGAGCGAAGCTGAACGAGCGGCGGCCCCGCTCCCACCGGAGAGCCCGGTCGGGGCGGGGCCGCACGCAGTGAATGGGCGGTGGGTTGTGGGTAGCAGTAGCGGAAACGGCAAGCGCGGCAACGGCGAGCGAATCTCCAACGGGGCCGCCGATCTGGTAGCGGCGCGCGACCAGCTGCTCGACGGCGGCGTACCGCGCAACCCGCGGTTGGACGCCGAGTCCCTCCGGTCGGCGCTGGTCGACCTCTTCGATCTGTGGCTCACCAGCAAGGGCGCCGAACTGGGCATCACCGCCGACAGCGGCCTCGCGGTGGTGGCGGTCGGCGGGCTCGGGCGCAGGGAGATGCTGCCGTACTCGGATCTCGATCTGGTGCTTTTGCACGACGACGTGGACCCGGCCCGGGTGGCCGAGGTCGCCGACCAGCTCTGGTACCCGCTCTGGGACGCCCACATCAAACTCGACCACAGCGTGCGGACCGTTCCCCAAGCGCTGCGGGTCGCCAACGACGATCTGATCGCGGCACTCGGCATGCTCGAGGCGCGGCACATCGTGGGCGACGTCGAATTGAGCAACCTGCTGATCGGCGGCGTGCGCCGCGAGTGGCGCACCGGTATCCGAAACCGGTTCGACGACTTGATCGCCCAGGCCCACGCCCGCTGGCAGCGCAGCGGCGAGATCGCGCACCGCGCCGAGCCCGATCTGAAGAACGGGCGCGGCGGGCTGCGCGATATCCAGCTGCTCGACGCGCTGGCCGTCGCCCAGCTGACCGACGCCATGCCGGGGCTCGGTCCCGAGGTGCCCGGCGGCGGCGTGAAACAGGCACAGCGGCGTTTGCTGGATGTTCGCACGGAGCTGCATCGGGTCGCAGGACGGTCCCGCGATCA
The DNA here is from genome assembly GCF_006716565.1 of Nocardia bhagyanarayanae. Taxonomy (NCBI): domain Bacteria; kingdom Bacillati; phylum Actinomycetota; class Actinomycetes; order Mycobacteriales; family Nocardiaceae; genus Nocardia; species Nocardia bhagyanarayanae. The sequence continues at coordinate 3,559,525 of NZ_VFPG01000001.1, forward strand.
GCTGCGCGCGCAGGATGCCGACGAGATCGGCGCGGCGCTGCGGATCGGCGATCGGTTCGATCTGGCGCGCACACTCAGCGATTCGGCGCGGACGGTCAGCTACTCCGTCGACGTCGGACTGCGCACCGCCGCCAACGCGCTGCCGCGCCGCGGTCTGGCCCGGCTGCGCCGGATGCCCGTGCGACGACCACTCGATGAGGGGGTGGTCGAACACGCGGGCGAGGTCGTGCTGGCCAGGGACGCGCGGCCGCAGCGCGATCCCGGGCTGATCCTGCGGGTGGCGGCGGCGTCGGCGCAGACCGGGCTGCCGATGTCGGCCACCACGCTGAACCGTCTGTCCGAGGACGCGCCCGAACTCCGGGAGCCGTGGCCCAAGGACGCGCTCAACGATCTGCTCGTGCTGCTCGGCGCCGGCCGCGGCGTCATCGACGCGATCGAGGCGCTCGATCGCACCGGGTTGTGGGGCAGGCTGCTCCCGGAGTGGGGCGCGGTGCGGGATCTGCCGCCGCGCGACGCCCTGCACACCTGGACCGTCGACCGTCATCTGATGGAGACGGTGGCCTACGCGAGCGCGCTCAGCACCCGCGTCGCTCGCCCGGACCTGCTCCTGCTCGGCGCGCTGCTGCACGACATCGGCAAGGGCCGCGCGGGCGACCACAGCCTCGTCGGCGCCGAGCTGGCCACCCACATCGGCCGCAGGCTCGGGCTGTGGCCCTCCGATGTGCGGACGCTGAGCGCCGTGGTGCGCCACCACCTGCTGCTCCCGGACACCGCGACCCGCCGCGACATCGCGGACGCCGACACGGTGCGGTTCGTCGTCGACGCGCTCGACGGCGACACGCAGCTGCTGGAACTGCTGCACACGCTGGCCGAGGCCGATTCGCTGGCCACCGGCCCCGGCGTCTGGGGCGACTGGAAGGCCTCGCTCATCGGCGACCTGGTGCGGCGTTGCCGCACGGTGATGGCGGGTTACGAACTGCCGACGCCCGAACCCATCGCGCCGGACCTGCTGGCCAAGGCCGCGGCGGGCGGCGTGCACGTCGACCTCGAGCCGGGCGAGGGCAAGTACACCTATGTGGTCACGGTGATCGCGCCGGACGCGCCAGGCCTGCTCTCGGACGCCGCGGGCGTGCTCGCGCTGCATTCGCTGCGGGTGCTCTCCGCGGCGCTCGGCGGCGAGGGCTCCTCGGCCGTCAACACCTTCGTCGTCTCGCCGAAGTTCGGCGACCCGCCGGACGCCGGACTGCTGCGCCAGGAGCTGATCAGGGCGATCGCCGGGGATCTCGATCTGCCCGCGCTGCTCGCCAAGCGCGAACGCGAAGCGACCGGTGCGGGCCCGAGTCCTTACGCCCAGGCCCAGCCGCGGCTGATCTGGTCGTCTACCTCGACGCCCGGTCAGGTGATCCTCGAACTGCGCGCCGAGGACCGTGTCGGGCTGCTCAGCCGGTTGGCCGCCGCGTTCGCGGGCTGCGGCGCGGACGTGCGCTGGGCGAAGGTGGTGACCATGGGTTCGGCCGTGGTCGACTCGTTCTGCCTGGAGCTCGGCGCCGAGGACGGGCCGCAGCGCCGCGACGCCATCGAGAAGGCGGTGCTCGACGTGGTGCCGCGCCCCGCGCCGAAGAACACCGAGGACGCCGATTCGTCCGTTTCCTGAGCTCGGACGACCCGCGCCGCGGTGCGAACCCCGGCGTTGCGCGCGATTTGCTGGAACTTCTCTCCGCGGGGACGGGTGACCCCTACTATCAGAGCGTCTGGCTATCGCGAGCACGAGGGGAGCAGGTCGGTGGCAATTGAGGTTGTTTCGGCTTCGATGATGACGAGCGACGAAACCACGCATATGGCGCGGTGTGTCGGCGGAGATCGGTGGGTCGTTTCCTGGTTGCCTGGCCGTACGTTGACCGCGCAGCAGGCAGTGACCGCGATGACGATCGCCTCGACGGTTTCCACCACGCCCGACGCGCCCGAGGGCGCGGACTGGGCGATGCTCGACGATCTGGCGCTCGAGCTAGGACTGACCGGCCGGGAGGCCGCGTACATGGTCCGGCTGGAGAACCACGATTACCGCAAGACTTCCAAACCACGCCGCCGCGCGCTCGAATAACTCTCGCGCTCCGCTCGAAGGACGCACCGCCTGCGCGAACACGCGGGCGATCCCATTACGCTGGGAGGAAGTTGACGTCACTCGAGATCAGGAGCGCGATCGGTGTTCGAATCCCTGTCCGACCGGCTTACCGGTGCCCTCAAGGATCTGCGTGGTAAGGGGCGTCTGTCACCGGCCGACATCGACGCCACGTGCCGCGAGATCCGCCTGGCCCTGCTCGAGGCCGACGTCGCGCTGCCCGTGGTGCGCGGTTTCATCGCCAGGATCAAGGAGCGCGCCAAGGGCGCGGAGGTCTCCGCGGCGCTGAATCCGGCCCAGCAGGTCGTCAAGATCGTCAACGAGGAACTGATCGGCATCCTCGGCGGCGAGACCAGGCGGCTGAACCTTGCCAAGACCCCGCCGACGGTGATCATGCTCGCCGGTCTACAGGGCTCCGGTAAGACCACCCTGGCGGGCAAGCTCGCCAAGTGGCTGAAGGGTCAGGGCCACCAGCCGCTGCTTGTGGCCTGTGACCTCCAGCGCCCCGGCGCGGTCACCCAGCTCCAGGTGGTCGGCGAGCGCGCGGGCGCGCCGGTGTTCGCCCCGCATCCCGGCACCTCGATCGGCGGTGGCGACAACCCGCTCGGCATCTCCGCCGCCGACCCCATCGAGGTCGCGCGCGCCGGTGTCGCCGAAGCGCGCGCCAAGCAGTACGACGTGGTCATCGTCGACACCGCCGGTCGCCTCGGCATCGACGAGGAACTGATGCGCCAGGCCGCCGGCATCCGCGACGCGGTGCAGCCGGACGAGACGCTGTTCGTGCTCGACGCCATGATCGGTCAGGACGCCGTCAACACGGCCGAGGCCTTCCGCGACGGCGTCGGCTTCACCGGCGTCGTGCTCACCAAGCTCGACGGCGACGCGCGCGGTGGCGCGGCCCTCTCGGTCCGCAACGTCACGGGCGAGCCGATCATGTTCGCCTCCAGCGGCGAGAAGCTGGAGGACTTCGACGTCTTCCACCCGGATCGCATGGCCAGCCGCATTCTCGGCATGGGCGATGTGCTCACCCTCATCGAGCAGGCCGAGCAGGTCTACGACGCGCAGCAGGCCGAGGAGGCCGCGCGCAAGATCGGCAGCGGCGAGCTCACCCTCGAGGACTTCCTCGAGCAGATGCTGGCCATCCGCAAGATGGGCCCGATCGGCAACCTGCTCGGCATGCTGCCCGGCGCGGGCCAGATGAAGGACGTGCTCGCCCAGGTCGACGACAAGCAGCTGGACCGGGTGCAGGCCATCATCCGCGGCATGACGCCCGCCGAGCGGGACAACCCCAAGATCATCAACGCCTCCCGCCGCCTGCGCATCGCCAACGGCTCCGGCGTGTCGGTCTCCGAGGTCAACCAGCTCGTCGACCGCTTCTTCGAGGCCAAGAAGATGATGGCCATGATGGGCCGTCAGATGGGTCTGCCGGGCTCGCGCCGCGGTGGCGGCAAGAAGGGTAAGAAGGGCAAGAAGGGCGGTCGCGGGCCGACGCCGCCGAAGGTGCGCGGCGGTCTGCCCGGCATGGGCATGCCGGGGATGCCCCAAATGCCCGCCGGAATGCCGGACCTGTCGAACATGCCCGCGGGTCTCAACGAATTGCCGCCCGGGCTCGACGGTTTCGACCTTTCCAAGCTCAAGTTCCCGAAGAAGTAGGCGGGACACGACCGTGAAGTGCCGCTGGGGCGCACCGTCCCGACGGTGAGCTGCCGCGGCCGCCCAAGTGCGGCTGCGGAGCGGTCGGTGAGTGCGGTCGCGGCCAGGTACGTTGAGGGGCAGCCGAGGACATCCAGGAGGTTGCCGTGCATCTACGCGGCGTGGTTCTACCGGACGACGAGGTGCGCGACCTCTGGGTGCGCGACGGGCTGGTGTCCTTCGAGCCAGTGCCGGGCGCCGAAACCCTATGCGCCGCAGGGTGGATCGTGCCGGGGCTGGTGGACGCGCACTGCCACGTCGGCATCCGCTACGGCGGCGGCAACGAGACCCGTGAAGGCGCGATCGCCCAAGCGGTGACCGAGCGCGACGCGGGCGCGCTGCTGCTGCGCGACGCCGGTTCGCCGATCGATACGCGCTTCGTCGACGAGCACGAGGAACTACCGAAGATCATCCGCGCGGGCCGGCACATCGCGCGGCCCAAGCGCTACATCCGCGAGCTCGGCATCGAACTCGACGACGAGCGCGACCTCCCGGAGATCGTGGCCGAGCAGGCGCGTTTCGGGGACGGCTGGGTGAAGATCGTCGGCGACTGGATCGACCGCTCCGTCGGCGACCTGCGTCCGCTGTGGAGCGACGCCATTCTGAAAGAGGCCATCGACGCCGCGCACGCCAACGGCGCCAGGGTGACCGCACACGTGTTCGGCGAGGACGCGCTGCCCGGGCTGATCAACGCGGGCATCGACTGCATCGAACACGGCACCGGCCTCACCGACGAGACCATCGAGATGATGGTCGAGCACGGCACCGCACTGGTCCCGACGATGATCAACATCGACACCTTCCCGTCCATCGCCGACGGTGCGGGCAAATTCCCCGTCTACGCCGCCCACATGCGCGACCTGCACCGCCGCGTGCGCCAGACGGTCGCCGCCGCGCACGACGCGGGCGTGCCCATCTACACCGGCACCGACGCGGGCGGCTCCATCCGGCACGGCCGCATCGCCGACGAGATCATCGCGCTGACCGGCGCGGGCCTGTCCGCGCACGACGCGCTCGGCGCCGCCTCCTGGAACGCGCGCGGCTGGCTCGATCGGCCCGGCATCGAGCACGGCGCGCCCGCCGACCTCGTCGTCTACCGGGAAGATCCCCGCGTCGCACCGGCAACCCTCAGCGCTCCGGAATTCGTCGTCCTGCGCGGCCGCGTCCACCGCGCCGCCGATCCGGTCACCGGTCACCGCTGACAGCGATTGTGTCCGGGCGGGCGGCGACGCCGACTCCGATGAATCCGGCGTCCTCGGCCCGTCGGTACTGGGGACGGCGTTTCGAACGAGGGAGGACAGCCGATGCGAGATCTGGTGGTGACGGAGAACATCACGCTCGACGGGGTGATCGATGCGACGGAGGGGTGGTTCACGGTCGGCAACGACGCGGTGGACGATCAGTCCGACATCCTCGCCGAACTCATGGCACACACCGCCGCCTGCGACGCGGTGCTGTTCGGGCGCGTCACCTTCGAGGACATGCGCGGTTACTGGCCGCAGCAAACCGACGACCGGACCGGCATCACCGACGACCTGAACCAGATGGCGAAATACGTGGTGTCGCGCTCGATGGACGATCCGGGATGGCAGAACTCGACGGTGCTGCGCGGCCTGGACGAGGTGCGCGCACTGAAGGAGCGGCCGGGCAAGGACATCGTCTGCACTGGAAGCATCGCGCTGGCGCACCAGCTCATCGAGGCCGGGCTGGTCGACGAGTACCGATTGTTCGTCTACCCGGTCGTGCTCGGCCGCGGCGCGCGGCTGTTCGCCGAGGGCGCGCGGATTCCGGCGCTGCGCCTCATCGAGAGCAAGCCGTTCCGTTCCGGTGTGGTGCTGCTGCGCTATCGCCCCGCCTGATCGACGCGGTCGCCGAGCCCCTGGTGATCGAGGTCGCGAGGCGATTTCGGGCGGAGCGCACGGGTCTGGCAGAATGGACCACCGTCCTTCCGGACAGTGTCAGCCCGTCTCCGGTTACGTACCGCGCGGCGGTCACACACTTCAAGCGCGAAACCGGGCTCGCAGACCGTGCGGGTCGCTGAATCGCGCCGTGACCAACTACCTGAAAGAGGCAGATCAGCATGGCTGTTCGCATCAAGCTCACCCGCATGGGCAAGATCCGCAACCCGCAGTACCGCGTCGTCGTCGCGGACGCCCGCACCCGTCGTGACGGCCGGGCCATCGAGTCCATCGGCAAGTACCACCCGAAGGAAGAGCCGTCGCTGATCGAGATCGACTCGGAGCGCGTGCAGTACTGGCTGGGCGTCGGCGCGCAGCCGACCGAGCCGGTGCAGCGCCTCCTGGAGATCACCGGTGACTGGCAGAAGTTCAAGGGCCTGCCGGGCGCCGAGGGCACGCTGAAGGTGAAGCCGGCCAAGCCGTCCAAGCTGGACCTGTTCAACGCCGCGCTGGCCGCCGCCGAGAACGAGCCGGTCGCCGAGGCCGTCACCCCGAAGAAGAAGGCCAAGAAGGAAGAGGCCGAGGGCGAGGCCGCGACCGAGGCTGCCGAGTAATGAGTGCTGTCGTGGCCGATGCTGTCGAGCACTTGGTGCGCGGCATCGTCGCCAATCCCGATGACGTCCGCGTCGAGCTGATCACCGGCCGCCGCGGGCGCACCGTCGAGGTGCACGTCCACCCCGAGGACCTGGGCAAGGTGATCGGCCGTGGCGGACGCACCGCGACCGCGCTGCGCACCCTCGTCGCGGGCATCGGCGGCCGGGGCATCCGGGTCGACGTGGTCGACACCGATCAGTAGATGGAACTCGTCGTAGGGCGGGTCGCCAAGTCGCACGGTGTGCGCGGCGAGCTCGTCGTCGAGGTCCGCACCGACGAACCCGAAGAGCGTTTCGCGGTGGGCGCCACCCTGCGTGGTCGCCTGCCGCGCTCGTCGGAGGTTCGCGACTTCACCGTGGAGTCGGCCCGCGAGCACTCGGGCCGGCTCCTCGTGTTTCTCGCCGGGATCGCCGACCGCACCGCCGCCGACGCGCTGCGCGGCACGCTGTTCGTCGTGGACAGCGAAGATCTGCCGCCCTCGGACGATCCGGACGAGTTCTACGACCACGAGCTGGAGGGGCTGACCGTCCAGCTCACCGACGGCTCGGTCGTCGGCACGGTCACCGAGGTGCTGCATTCGGCGGCGGGAGAACTGCTTTCGGTGCGCGCCGCCGACGACGGCAGGGAGATCCTGATCCCGTTCGTCACGGCGATCGTGCCCACGGTGTCGCTGGCCGACGGGCTGGTGGTCATCGATCCGCCCGAGGGCCTGCTCGATCCCGAGTGATGAGCACGACGCGCGCCGCCGCGACCGGGCGCGGGAATCCCGGTGGAACGAAGGGGCTGGGATGAGGCTCGACGTCATCACGATCTTTCCGGAGTATCTGGAGCCGCTGCGCACGGCGCTGCTCGGCAAGGCCATCGACAAGGGATTGATCTCCGTCGAGGTGCACGACCTGCGGCGCTGGACGCACGACGTGCACAAGTCGGTCGACGATTCGCCGTACGGCGGCGGGCCGGGCATGGTCATGAAGCCGACCGTGTGGGGCGACGCGCTGGACGAGGTGTGCCCGGACGACGCACTGCTGGTGGTGCCCACCCCGGCGGGCGTCCCGTTCACCCAGGCCACCGCGCAGCGCTGGGCCACCGAACAGCACTTGGTCTTCGCCTGCGGGCGCTACGAGGGCATCGATCAGCGCGTGTTCGACGACGCCGCGCGGCGGGTGCGCGTCGAAGAGGTCAGCATCGGCGACTACGTTCTCATCGGCGGCGAGGCCGCGGTGCTGGTGATGACCGAGGCGGTCGTGCGGCTGCTGCCCGGCGTGCTCGGGAATCAGCAGTCCCATCAAGAGGATTCGTTCTCCGACGGCCTGCTCGAAGGCCCGAGCTATACCCGTCCCGTCAGCTGGCGCGGCCTCGACGTGCCGCCGATCCTGCTCTCCGGCGACCACGCGAAAGTCGCCGCCTGGCGCCGCGAACAGTCGCTGGCCCGCACCCGCGAACGCCGCCCGGACCTGCTGCCGCCGGAGTGAGCGATCCGGCGGCCGAATTCCCAAGGACGCCAACGTCCTCCGGGTTGCCGGCCGACCGGATGATCGAAGGTGTCGTTCAGTCGGGCAACTGTGCCGTCGTGATGCAGAACGGATGCCCGGCCGGATCCAGCAGGACCCGCCAACGGTCGCCAGGCTGGGTCGGCGCGGGCACCGCACCCAATGCGAGCGCGCGTTGCTCGCACGCGTCCAGGTCGTCGTCGGCCGCCAAATCCAAGTGCACGATCGAGCTGCCGGGCCACACCGGCGGCTTGTAGTCCGCGATCCGCTGCGCGATGACCGCTAGACCGGACGGGATGCGGATCGCCGCGCTGCGCTCCTTGCTCCACAGCGTGTGCCCGCCGAGCAGATCGAGGTAGAACCGCGCGAGCGCATCGGGGTCGGCGCAGTCCAGGGACAATCCCGCGATACGGAAAGGCTCTGTCACGCAAGGGAGTGTAGGGCGGGCCACATCGCCGCCCCGACCCGGGAGCCCTCCAATGCCCGCCGCAATCCCTTGGCGGCCGGGCGAATTGACCCGGGCACGCCGAAGATCGAAGAGGCGCGGGGTAGTTCGCTATCGAGCCGGTATGACAGCGATGCTGCCGTTCGCCCCGGGGACCATCAGCCCCCAGGGCGCCACGCTCGGCGGTTCCGAATGATCCAGTGCCATGGTCAGAATCGGCGTCTCGCCACGCACACTGCTTTTCGGGCCCGCGACCAGGGTGCGTTCGCCGGTGCGCAGATCGTAGGCGAGCAGCGAGATCTCGGAATAGTGGTCGAGACGTTTGCGCATGGAGGCCAGCGTGACGTTGCTACTGGTAGCCGAGTAGGGGATGACTTCCTCGTCGCGCTCGAGTGCGGTGGTCCAGCGCACCGTGCCGTCCAGCTCTTCCAGCCGCATCGCGGTGTTGTCGGCGAGCGTGGTGCTGTCCATCACGAGCGCGGAGCGGTCCGGGCGTGGCAGGCGATAGCGCCCTTTGTCGTCGCCGCGCCGGGCGATCGGCTCACCGGTGCGGAGGTCCACGATCTCGCGCTCCGCGCCCGACAGGATCGAGGCCGTGCTGGTCGTCTCCAGCGCCAGCGTGTCGCGGCCGGCCAGTCGCCGCTGCCAGAGGACGGCGCCCGTTTCCGGAGACAAGGTGCCGACGATCTGGTCGATCGGGGTGCCGTCCGGTTCAGTCCGGGTTCCGCACCGGAAGATCACGACATCGCGGATCCACAGCAGTGTCAGGAAGTCCTTCGGTAGCGGGACCGCGCATCCGAGGGCGGCGGCGTCCACCGCCCACCGGAGCGCCCTGGTCCGCGGGTTGTGGAAGACGAACCGATCGTCGACAGCATCGCCTTCGTACCATTCCTCCGCCGAGGTGGACCACAGCTCCTCGCCGGACTCCGCGTCGTAGGCGACCAGGCCGGGTACGTCCTGCCAACCCACCAGCAGGACATCGCGGAAGGGCACCGTCTTCGTACGCTTGGCGTCCGGTCGCGTACCAGGTCGGCGCAGGGTCCAGCGCCGGTCACCGGTGCGCGGATCGATGCCGACCACCGCGTCACCGATGATCGCGTAGATCCCCGACTGGGTGACCGCGATTTCCTCGTACGGGCCGATCTCGAGCCGGACGATGCCCTCCAGGTCGAGAATCGGGGCGTCCGATGGTGCGATCGCCGGGGGCGTCTCGGGATCGCAGGACGTCAGTCCGGCCGTCAGTGCGATCGCGACGAGTACTCGCGCCACCACACTCGAACGTCGTCGATCACTCATCCGCGGCTCCTCCCCGAAAGCAACCCCATGATCATGGCACGCCGCGCACCGACGGTCCGTGGTGGATGAGGGAGGCCCGGACCGGCTCAGGGGAGGAGGCCGAGGCGGCGGGCGGTGACGACGGCCTCGTGGCGGGTGCGCGCGTCCAGTTTGATCATGGCGTTGCGCAGGTAGCTCTTCACCGTTTCCGCGCCGAGCGAGAGGCGTTGCGCCGCTTCCTGATTGGTGCAGCCGAGCGCGATCTCGGCGAGCACGTCCAATTCCCGGCGGGACAGGCGCGGCGCGTCGGGAGCGGGTTCGCCGGTGAGGACGCGGCCGAGGCGGTCGCAGATTCCGTGCAGCCGGGCGCGCAATCGCTCGTCGGTGGCCGTGCGGGCCAGGCCGCGCAGTTCGGCGCCGATGTCCCGCAGTTCCTCGGTCACGACGGGCGCGGTGTCCGGGGTCGGCGTCGTCATCTCCAGCAGCCGGAGCCGCCGGTCGACTTCGTCGCGGATCGCGAACTCGGTGGCCAGTCGTTTGCCCGCCTGCACCATCAGATCGGCGGTCCGGTCGCCGAGCGGGCTCGCGCCGCGCGTCGCGGCGTAGAGCACCGCGCGCGACCGATCGTCGACGACCACCGGCACCGCGAGCACCGAGCGGATGCCCTCGCCCGAGACCGGAGCGTCGTAGTGGTGGGTGATGGAGGCGGCATTGCGGTAGTCCGCCACCGACGCCGGCCTGCGCATATCCATGACCCGGCCGCCGAGGCCCGAACTGCGCAGCACGGTGAGGCCGCGCAGCCCGTTGGTCATCGTCCCGACGAACTCGGTGAGCAGCAACGCATCCTCGTGCACCTCGCCACCGAATACGACGGGGACGCCCGCCCGGTGCGCCACCCAGCGGATCTCGGCGCGCAGCGCGTCCGCGTCGCGGGGGCGCAGCAGGGAAGTGGTGGTCAAACGACTCACCCCTTTTCGGGGGTAGTGACGAACGTGATGCAACCCACATCCTAGGGGACACGAGGGTGGCGTGGATCACCGACGAGGAGAGGCGAGATGAGCACGGACCTGGACGCGCGGGTGCGCGAGCTGCTGGAGTGTTACGACGGACCGGAGGCGTGTGCGGCCGAACTGCTGTGCGACCGCCATCCGGCGGACCGCGTCGCGTTCACGGTGGTGGACGCCGACCTGAGCGCCACCGACCTCACCTACGGCGAACTGCGCGAGCGTTCGGCGCGTTTCGCCGCGGCGCTGGCCGGACTCGGTGTCGGGCGCGGCGATCGCGTCGCGACCCTGATGGGCAAGTCCGCGGATCTGATCGTGGCGCTGCTCGGCATCTGGCGTCGCGGCGCGGTGCACGTTCCGCTGTTCACCGCGTTCGCGCCGCCCGCCATCGCGTTCCGCTTGACGGCCAGCCGCGCCGCGCTCGTGGTCGCGGACGCCGATCAGGCCGCGAAGCTGGCTCCCGGCGACGACATTCCGGCCGACGCGTCGTGGCGGCTGGTCGTCGCGGGATCCGCCGAGAAAGTCGGACCCGACACGTTGCGTTTCGCCGACCTGCTCGACGCGTACACCGCCGACGACCCGCGCGCCGCCGCCGTCGCGATCGGCGGTGACGGGCTGCTCGTCCAGCTGTTCACCAGCGGCACCACCGGCACCCCGAAGGGCGTGCCGATCCCGCTGCGCGCGCTGGCGTCCTTCCACGCGTATCAGGAGTTCGCGCTGGACGTCCGGCCCGACGACGTCTATTGGAACGCCGCCGATCCGGGGTGGGCCTACGGGCTCTACTACGCGATCCTGAGCCCGCTCGCGTCGGGCACCCGCAGCCTGCTGCTGCACGCGGGCTTCTCCGCGTCGCTCACCTGGCGGGTCATGGAGCGCTTCGGGGTCACCAACTTCGCCGCGGCGCCCACCGTCTACCGCGCCCTGCGCGCCGAAGACACCGCGCCGCCAACGGGTTTCGCGCTGCGTCGCGCGTCCTCCGCGGGCGAACCGCTCACCCCCGAGGTCGTCGCCTGGTCGGCGCGGAACCTGGGCGTCGCCGTCCGGGATCACTACGGGCAGACCGAGCACGGCATGGTCGTCTGCAACGCCTGGCACGACGAGCTCAGCGCCGCGGCCCCGCTCGGCTCCATGGGCAAGCAGCTGCCCGGCTGGACCTGCGCCGTGCTCGCCGAGGACGCCGACGTCGAGGCCGCGCCCGGCGAACTCGGCCGGGTGGCGATCGACACCGAGCGCAGCCCACTGCTGTGGTTCCTGGGCTATCTCGACGCCCCGGAGCGCACCGCGCAGCGCTACACCGCCGACGGTCGTTGGTATCTCACCGGCGACGCCGGATCCCGCGACGCCGACGGGTTCTTCCACTTCTCCGCCCGCGACGACGACGTGATCATCATGGCGGGCTACCGCATCGGTCCGTTCGAGGTGGAGAGCGTGCTGGTGCTGCACGATCAGGTCGCCGAGGCCGCGGTGGTGGGTCTGCCGGACGAACTGCGCGGCGAAGTGCTGGAGGCATTCGTGGTATTGCGCAATGGATCCGCGGGCAGCGCCGAATTGGCCGCCGAGCTACAGCGACTGGTGAAAGAGAAATTCGCGGCGCACGCCTATCCGCGCCGGGTGCATTTCGTGACGAGCCTGCCGAAGACGCCCAGCGGCAAGGTGCAGCGTTTCGTGCTGCGGCAGCAGGGAGGCGCGCGATGATTCCCGCGCTGCCGAGCTACGCCTCGGGCACCTCGGACGCGCCGCTGCTCGGCGACACCATCGGCGCCAACCTGGACCGCACGGCGGCGGCGCATCCGGATCGGGAAGCCTTGGTGGACTTGCCGACCGGACGCCGCTGGACCTACCGCGAGCTCGTCGCGGCGGTGGACGCGATAGCGTCCGGTCTCGCCGCCCGCGGTCTCGCCAAGGGCGATCGCGTCGGCATCTGGGCGCCCAACTGCGCGGAGTGGTTCCTCGTGCAGTACGCCACCGCCAAGCTGGGCGCGATCCTGGTCAACATCAATCCGGCCTACCGCACCAGCGAACTCGGATACGTGCTGCGCCAGGCCGGGGTTCGGATGCTCGTCGCCGCGCCGGAGTTCAAGACCTCGGACTATGTCGCGATGATCGAAGAAGTCCGGCCCGAATGTCCCGGCCTCGACCAGGTTCTGATCCTCGGCGGCGCGGACTGGGCCGCGGTGGCCGACGCGCCGGTCGACGCCGAGCGGCTGGCCGCCGTCGCGCAGGCGCTGTCGGCGGACGATCCGATCAACATCCAGTACACCTCGGGCACAACGGGTTTCCCGAAGGGCGCCACGCTCAGTCATCACAACATCCTCAACAACGGCTACTTCGTCGGTGAGCTGTGCGGATACACCGAGCAGGACCGGATCTGCGTGCCGGTGCCCTTCTACCACTGCTTCGGCATGGTGATGGGCAACTTGGCGGCCACCAGTCACGGTGCGGCGGTGGTGATTCCGGCGCCGTCCTTCGATCCGGCCGCCACCCTGGACGCGGTCGTCCGTGAGCGCTGCACTTCCCTCTACGGCGTACCGACGATGTTCATCGCGGTGCTCGCCGAGCTGGACGCGGTCCTCGAAAAGACGGGCGAGACACCGGATCTGTCGACATTGCGCACCGGCATCATGGCGGGTTCGCCGTGTCCGGTGGAGGTGATGAAGCGGGTCATCGACAGGCTCGGCATGCACGAGGTGTGCATCTGCTACGGCATGACCGAAACGTCTCCGGTCTCCACCCAGACCCGCCGCGACGACGACCTCGATCGCCGGACGGCGACCGTCGGTCGCGTCGGCCCGCATCTCGAGGTCAAGATCGTGGATCCCGCGACGGGTCTGACCGTTCCGCGCGGCGAGCCCGGCGAACTGTGCACCCGCGGCTATTCGGTGATGCTCGGTTACTGGGATCAGCCGGACAAGACCGCCGAGGCCATCGACGCCGCCCGCTGGATGCACACCGGCGACATCGGCGTGATGGACGCCGATGGATACATCGCCGTGACGGGCCGGATCAAGGACATGGTCATCCGCGGCGGCGAAAACATCTACCCCCGCGAGATCGAGGAGTTCCTCTACACCCACCCGGACATCCTGGACGCCCAGGTGATCGGTGTGCCCGACGCGAAGTACGGCGAGGAACTGATGGCCTGGATCCGCATGCGCGAGGGCGCCACGCCACTGGACGCCGAGGCCCTGCGCGCCTTCTGCACCGGCAAACTCGCCCACTTCAAGATCCCGCGCTACGTCCACTTGGTCGACGAATTCCCGATGACGGTCACGGGCAAGATCCGCAAGGCCGAGATGCGCGAGATAGCAAAGGAACTGCTCGGCTAGCCCGAGCCGAGCCACCCATCCCCGGAGGACGGGCTCGCCGAACCGCGAGCCCTTCCTTCGGGCCTGATGGGCGCGGCCGGATGTTGTCCGTCGCCAACCCGCGCACGGCCGGAGCGAATACGGAGATCCCCTTACCGAGGCGACAACTGATTTCGCAAGATCCGGGTAACTCACCGGGTACGCCCAAAACCCGAGCGGCTCCCGACCGCCGGCCCGGCACGAAACTCCCACGGCTCTGACGACCGGCCTTGGTCGCGGAGAGGCGGGCCAGCGTACGCCCAAAACCCGAGCGGCTCCCGACCGTCGGCCCGGTGCGAATCTCCCGCGGCTCTGACGACCGGCCTTGGTCGCGGAGAGGCGGGCCAGCGTACGCCCAAAACCCGAGCGGCTCCCGACCGTCGGCCCGGCACGAAACTCCCACGGCTCTGACGACCGGCCTTGGTCGCGGAGAGGCGGGCCAGCGTACGCCCAAAACCTGAGCGGCTCACAACCGCCGGCCCGGTGCGAATCTCCCGCGGCACTCACGACCGGCCTAGAACGCGGAGAGGCGGGGGAGCTAGTGTTGCGGGTCGTGACGACAGCGCCCGAGATCGCCAGTTCAGAGCCGAACAGCACCGACACGACCGCCGCCGCACCGACAGGCGCCCCGCTGGCCAGCGTGGGCAGGCGTATCGCCGAGGAACTCGGTGTGCGCGAGAGCCAGGTCCGCGCCGCGGTGGAACTGCTGGACGCGGGTTCGACCGTGCCGTTCATCGCGCGTTACCGCAAGGAAGTGACCGGCGGGCTGGACGACGCTCAGCTGCGCCAGCTCGACGAGCGGCTGTCCTACCTGCGCGAACTCGACGAGCGCCGTGGCGCGATCATCGAATCCATCCGCGGCCAAGGCAAACTCGACGACGCGCTGCTCGGGCAGCTGATGCTCGCCGAGACCAAGGCCCGCTTGGAGGACATCTACCTGCCGTTCAAGCCGAAGCGGCGCACGAAGGCGCAGATCGCGCGCGAGGCCGGCCACGAGCCGGTGGCCGACGCGCTGATCGGCGATCCGGCCACCGATCCCGGCCAGTACACCGCCGAGCAGCTCGACGGCGCCCGCGCCATTCTGGTCGAGCGGTTCGCCGAGGACGCGGACTTGGTGGGCGAGCTGCGCGAGCTGATGTGGAACCGGGGCCAGATCAGCTCGACGGTGCGGCCGGGCAAGGAGGAGGCGGGCGCGAAGTTCGCCGACTACTTCGAGTTCAGCGAGCCGTTCCACAAGCTGCCCTCGCACCGCGTGCTCGCGCTATTGCGCGGTGAGAAAGAGGACGTGCTCACCCTGCACCTCGAGCCGGACACCGAAGAGCCCGAACCAGGTGAGCGCAGCGTCTACGAAGGTCGCATCGCGGTGCGGTTCGGCATCGCCGACAAGGGCCGCCCCGCCGATTCCTGGCTGCTGGACACGGTGCGCTGGGCGTGGCGCACCAAGCTCCAGGTCAGCCTCGGCATCGACATCCGCATGCGGTTGCGCCAGGCCGCGGAGAAGGACGCGGTCGACGTGTTCGCCGCCAACCTGCGCGATCTTCTGCTGGCCGCGCCCGCGGGCACCCGCACCACGATGGGCCTGGACCCGGGCTACCGCACCGGTGTGAAGGTCGCGGTCGTCGACGCCACCGGCAAGGTCGTCGCCACCGAGGTCATCTACCCGCACAAGCCGCAGGGGCAGACGGAGAAGTCGCTCGCGGTGCTCGGCGCGCTGGTCGCGCGGTTCGGCGTCGAACTCATCG
This sequence comes from Nocardia bhagyanarayanae, assembly GCF_006716565.1. Lineage (NCBI taxonomy): Bacteria > Bacillati > Actinomycetota > Actinomycetes > Mycobacteriales > Nocardiaceae > Nocardia > Nocardia bhagyanarayanae. The sequence goes on from NZ_VFPG01000001.1 coordinate 3,575,188, forward strand.
CGATCGGCAACGGCACCGCCTCGCGCGAGACCGACGCCCTTGCCGCCGAGCTGATCTCGCGCATCCCGGAGAACAAGCCGACCAAGATCGTGGTCTCGGAGGCGGGTGCGTCGGTGTACTCCGCCTCCGCTTACGCCTCCCAGGAACTGCCGGACATGGACGTCTCGCTGCGCGGCGCGGTCTCCATCGCGCGCCGCCTGCAGGATCCGCTGGCCGAGCTGGTGAAGATCGACCCGAAGTCGATCGGCGTCGGCCAGTACCAGCACGACGTCTCCGAGACGCTGCTGGCCCGCTCGCTGGGCGCGGTGGTCGAGGACGCGGTGAACGCGGTCGGCGTCGACGTGAACACCGCCTCGGTGCCGCTGCTGTCCCGGGTCTCGGGCATCGCGTCGTCGGTGGCGGAGAGCATTGTGGCGCACCGTGATCAGCACGGTCCGTTCCGCAGCCGCACCGCACTGCTGGACGTGCCTCGGCTCGGCCCGAAGGCGTTCGAACAGTGCGCGGGCTTCTTGCGCATCCGAGGCGGCGACGACCCGCTCGACACCTCCGCGGTGCACCCCGAGGCATACCCGGTGGTCCGGCGCATCCTGGAATCCACCGGCCGCGGGATGTCCGAGCTGATCGGCAACACCACCGTGCTGCGCGCGCTGCGGCCCGCCGAGTTCACCGACGAGAAGTTCGGTGTCCCGACCGTCACCGACATCATCAGCGAGCTGGAGAAGCCCGGCCGCGACCCGCGCCCGGAATTCAAGACCGCCGAGTTCGCCGCAGGTGTCGAGAAGGTCGCCGACCTGAAGCCGGGCATGGTGCTCGAGGGCGTGGTCACCAATGTCGCGGCGTTCGGCGCGTTCGTCGACGTCGGCGTGCACCAGGACGGTCTGGTGCACGTGTCGGCCATGTCGCACACCTTCGTCAAGGATCCGCGCGAGGTGGTGAAGTCCGGCGACGTGGTGAAGGTGAAGGTGCTCGAGGTCGACGTCGCCCGTCAGCGCATCGGACTTTCGCTGCGTCTGGACGACGAGCCCGGCGCCCCCGCGAAGAACGAGCGCGGCGGCAACCGCGGCCAGGGCGGCGGACGTCAGGGCGGCGACGGCAGGCAGCGGCAGAATGGTCAAGGGCGGCAGCAGCAGGGCCGCGGTCAGGGCAATCAGCGGCGCAACGCCCCCGCGCCGAGCGGTTCCATGGCCGACGCGCTGCGCCGGGCCGGTTTCGGACAGTAGGCGCCAGCGCGGGGCGGAGGGATGTAGGCGGCCATGCGACGGTGGCTCGAAGACGATGTGATCGCGCAAGGCCGCCTACCCCTGCTGTGCTTCCTCTTCGGCTTCATCATCGGGTTCCTGTTCATCCGGCTCAGCGTCCGGATGATCAGGGCGAAGGTGCGCTGGTGGCCGGGCAACCTTCGAGCGGGCACCGTGCACATCCACCACATGGTGTTCGGCGTGATCCTGGTGCTCGGCTCCGGACTCGGCCTGGTCGCCGTCTTCGAGGACGGCAGCAGTGTCACCGCGGGCGCGTTGTCGGCGGCCTTCGGCGTCGGCGCCGCGCTGGTCCTCGACGAGTTCGCGCTGATCTACTACCTGCGCGACGTGTACTGGGAGGAACAGGGCCGCACCTCGGTGGACGCCGTGTTCGTCGCGCTCGCGGTGACCGGGCTGCTGCTGCTCGGCTTCCATCCGCTGTCGCTGTTGGAGATCAACGACTTTCGCGCGTCCATCGGCACCGGCGCGCGGATCGTGGCGACCGTGTTCGCGCTCGTGAACCTGATGCTCGCCGCGATCGTCATCGCCAAAGGCAAGATCTGGACCGGCCTGTTCGGCATGTTCTTCCCGCCGCTGCTCGTGGTCGGCGCGCTGCGCCTGAGCAGGCCGGGCGCGCCGTGGGCCCGGTGGCGCTACGCCGACCGGCGGCGGCTGAGGTACCGGGCGATCGTGCGGGAACGCCGGTATCGCAGGCCGGTCATCCGGGCGAAGATCTTCGTGCAGGACCTGGTCGCCGGCAAGCCCGATGTCGAGCATGTGCGCACGGCGGCGGAGGCGGAGCTGACCAGGACGGTGGTGCCCGCGCCGCCCGCCCCGCACCGGCACCACCACCTGCCGTGGGCGGCCGAGCACGACGAGGAGCACTGACCCGCGTTCATCGACGGTCGTCGGCCTGGACCAGGTCGAGGCGGGCGAGACGTTCGGGATCGGACAGGATGTCGATCTCGGCGATCCGGCCGTCCGTCACGGTGAAGCTCATCACCGACATCGGCTTGCCTCCGGCCGTATTGAGCAGTCCGGCAACGCCGTTGACCAGGGCCGGCTGGGTGTCGTAGAGGTTGGCCATCCGGTGGAACGTGTCGAGCATCGCCGCCACCCGCGCCGCGCCGCGCACCACGCGCAGGCCGCCGGGCACCGTCGCGCCGCCGTCGGCGTGCAGCACCACGTCGGGATCGAGGATCGCCAGCAGCGCGTCGAAGTCACCGCCCCGCGCCGCGCTCAGAAAGGCGTCGACGACGCGGCGCTGGCGGGGCAGGTCGGGGTCCGGCACCGGCGCCCGGCCGCGCACCCGGTTGCGCGCGCGGCTGGCCAGCATCTTGGCCGCGGCGGGTGACTTGCCGACGATCGGCGCGATCTGATCGAACGGCATCGCGAACATGTCGTGCAGCACGAACGCCAGCCGCTCGGCCGGATTCAGCGACTCCAGCACCACCAGCAGCGCCATACCGACCGAATCGGCCAGCAGCGCTTGGCCTTCCGGATCGGTGCCGTCCTCCGTGCTGACGACCGGATCCGGCAGACGCTCCGCCATCGGCTCCTCCCGGCGGGAAGTGCGCGCCCGCAGCATGTCGAGGCAGATCCGGCCGACGACGGTGGTCAGCCAGCCCGCCAGGTTGTCGATCTCGGCGGCGTCGGCCTTGGCCAGCCGCAGCCACGCCTCCTGGACCGCGTCGTCGGCCTCGGCGACCGAGCCCAGCATGCGATAGGCCACCGCGGTCAGATGCGGCCGGTGGCCTTCGAAGCGCCCCGCCAGAAAATCGTGGTCGTTCACGTCGTGTCCTCTCCGTCGACTTACTGACGAAGCGCGGTCGCCAGACGTAACAGCGTTCCCCTTCGCGTGCGCTACGTCACACTCGTTACCTTTCCGCGCTCCGCTCCGTCATCCAGTCGAACAGCGAGGAGGCGGTGCGCGATGAGCGCGTCGCCGACCGGAGGAACGAGGAGGCCGAAACATGACGACAGCAACAGCGATTCCCGCGGAATTCACGACGATCCCGAACGAAGACGGTGTCTCGCACCGCGGATCCCGCGCGAGGATGATCGCCTTCGGTGGCACTACCGCCCTGCTGATGACCGAATCGGTGATCGGCGCGTATTGGGATCTCGCGCGAATTCCTTATGTGCAGGACACTTTCGAACGTCTCGAATACCCGCTCTATTTCGCGACCATCATCGGCGCCGCCAAGGTCGCCGCCGTTGGCGCGGTGCTGGCGCCAGGCACCCCGCGATTGAAGGAATGGGCTTACGCCGGACTGGCTTTCGTCTACGGCGGCGCCGCCCTCTCGCACCTGGCCGCCGGTGACCCAGCGGCCGCGGCGATTTCCCCGCTGGTCTTCCTCGGGCTCACCGTCGCGTCCTGGGCGCTGCGTCCGCCCGCCCGGCGCGATCCGAAACCGCTGCCGCAAGCGTGGGCCGCGCTGCGCCGTTCCCGCCGCGCCTAGCAATTCTTCGATCGAAACAACAGACAGGAGAAGAGAAATGACACTGGAGAATCTCCGCGGCATCGTTCGCGGCCGCGTCTTCTTGCCCGGTGACGAGGAATTCGACGGTGCCGCGCGGGCGTGGAATCTCACCGTGCGCCAATCCGTGGCCGCGGTGGTCGAGATCGCCGATGCCGAGGACGCCGGGGCGCTGGTCCGCCACGCGAGCACTACGGGTCTGACGGTCGCCACCCAGCCGACCGGCCACGGCGCGTCCGGAAACGGTGACGGCGTCATCCTGGTCCGCACCGCGCGCCTCGACGGCATCGAGGTGCACGCCGACGAGCGGTGGGCGCGCGTCGGCGCGGGCGCGACTTGGGGGCAGGTGCAATCCGCCGTCGCCGCTTACGGACTGACCGGACTGGCGGGCAGCAACCCGGTCGTCGGCGTCACCGGCTACACCCTCGGCGGCGGCTTGAGCTGGTTCGGCAGGAAGTTCGGCTGGGCCAGCGACGACGTGCGCGCGTTCGAGATCGTCGACGCCGAGGGCCGTGCCGCGCGCGTCACCGCCGCGTCCGACCCGGAACTGTTCTGGGCGTTGCGCGGCGGCGGCGGTGATTACGCGCTGGTGACCGCGCTCGAATTCGACCTGCACCCCGCGCCCGCGTTCTACGGTGGTCGCGTGATGTGGCCGGGCACCGCTACCCGCGCCGTCTTCGAGGCGTTCACCGAGCTCACCGAGCGGGCTCCCGACGAGCTGTCGCTGTGGTACCACCGCTTGCAATTCCCCGACGCCCCACCGATGGTCGCGCTCGACGTCGCCTACCTCGGTGACGCCGAGGCGGCCAGGGAGCTGCTCGCCGGAGTCGACGCGATCGGCGGCGCGGTCGCCGACAAGCGCGGCGAGCTGGCGGTGGCGAACCTCGGCGACATCACCGCCGAACCCACCGATCCAAGCCCGGCGCTGTCCCGCGCCGAGCTGTTGACCGATCTCGACGACGCGGTGGCGAAGGTCCTGCTCGACGACCCGCTCGCGCCGCTGGTGAACCTTCAGATCCGCCACCTCGGCGGCGCGCTCGCCGCGACCGGGCCGCGGCCGGGCGCTCGCGGCGCGGTGCGCGAGCCGTACCTGCTGTACCTGCTCGGCCTGGGTCTGCCGCACCTCGCCGAGGCGGTGACCGCCGAACAGCGGCGGATCGTCGGCGCGCTGGACGGCCATCTCGGTGCGGGCAAGCCGTACACGTTCCTGACGCCAGGGGAGCGCGCGTCGGCGGCCTTCGACGCGTCGACGGCGGACAGGTTGGCCGACATCAAGCGGGCCCGTGATCCGCGGGGTGTCTTCCGCGCGAACTACCCGGTGCTCGGATGAGCGCGGACGTCGAGACGACGGTCGTGCACGGCACCGTCGCGGCGGGATTCGAGGCGGTCCGGGCGGAATTCGCCGCGGTGGTCGCCGAGGAGAACGGCGAATCCGGTGCGCAGCTGGCCGGATTCGTGCACGGCAGGAAGGTGGTCGATCTCTGGGCCGGGCCCGAGGTCACCGGCGAGACGCTGACCGGCCTGCACTCCACCACGAAGGGCGCCGCGACGCTGGTCGTCGCGCTGCTCGTGCAGGACGGGGTGCTCGAGCTTGACCGGACCGTCGCCCACTACTGGCCCGACTTCGCGGCGGCCGGCAAGTCGGCGATCACGCTGCGGCAGGTGCTGACCCACCGTGCCGGGCTGATCGGGATCGACGGCGGCTTCACGGTGGCGCAGCTGGCCGACGACCGGATCGTCGCGGAACTGATCGTTCAGCAGCATCCGCACTTCCGGCCGGGCGCGGCCCAGGGGTACGGCGGATTCGTCACCTTCGCCATCCTCGGGGAGGTCGTGCGACGCCTGGTCGGCCGTTCCATCCAGGAGCTTTTCGAGGAACGGATCAGGGCGCCCTACGAGCTGGATCTCTATCTCGGTCTGCCCGAGGCGCAGGACGGACGCTTCCGCGAGATCCTCCCGTGGCTGGCCACCCCGGACATGGAGGCGGCCTTCGCCGCGAATTCGCCGAGTCCACACGGCATCGCGGGCATCTCGTACAACCTCGCCGCCACACCGGCGTTCACACCGATGGATGTGATGCTGTTGCCGAACAGCCGCGAGGTGCGGTCGCGCGGGCCGGCTTCGGCCGGTGGTGTCGGAAGCGCGCGGGGTGTGGCGAGCATGTACGCCGCCGCCATCTCGGAGCTGAACGGCCGCCCTCCGCTGCTGCATCCGGACACCCTCGCCGAGTTCACGGCGATCCACGCCCCTGGACCCGATCTGGTGCGCGGTGACGCCGCGTTCGCCCTCGGTTTCGAGGCGAAAGGGCTGTCGTACCCGTTCCTCGGTGCGCGGGCTTTCGGTCACACCGGTTCGGCGGGATCGGACGGCTTCGCCGATCCGCGGTCGGGCGTCGCGTACGGATACACTCGCCGCCGTGCCGCCTTCGCCTTCACCGCGGCGGAGAACCACCGGTTGGCGGCGGCGCTGCACTGGGCCGCGATGGAACTGGATCACTGAGGGAAGCGCAGCCTCGACCCGACGGACCCGATTTTCGGCGTGGCCCCCTGGTCTGGCACAATGCACAGGTTGCCCTGGGTGCATGTCGACCCCGGGAGCATCCCTTAATTCGGAGCATGAACCGGTCGAGCACGCACCGTGCCGCCAGGGTCCTCTGTTCGCGCGAACTCCAGAAGGATGGAAATGAACACCCTTGACTTCGTCGACGAAAAGTCGCTGCGCAGCGATGTCCCCGACTTCCGTCCGGGTGACACCCTCAATGTGCACGTGAAGGTCATCGAAGGCTCGAAGGAGCGCATCCAGGTCTTCAAGGGCGTCGTGATCCGTCGCCAGGGCGGTGGCATCCGCGAGACCTTCACCGTGCGCAAGGTGTCGTTCGGTGTCGGCGTGGAGCGCACCTTCCCGGTGCACAGCCCCAACATCGACCACATCGACGTCGTGACCCGCGGTGACGTCCGCCGGGCGAAGCTGTACTACCTGCGCGACCTGCGCGGTAAGGCAGCCAAGATCAAGGAAAAGCGCTGAGCGCTTCGCCCTGACCCGGCACGAGTGATCTTCACTGGCCCGGCACCGGACGCGAGTCATGGTGCCGGGCTAGTCTGTTCCGCGTGGCAGACGAAAGTGGGTCGGTGTCGGTGTCCGGATCGGACGACGAGGGGGGACGCCGCAGGAGGCGGCAGGCGAAGAAGCCGAAGAAGCAGCGCCCGTTCTGGCAGGAGCTGCCGGTCCTCATCGTGATCGCGGCCGTCATCGCCGCGCTGATGGTCAGCTTCGTCGGGCGGCCGTACGTGATCCCGTCCCAGTCGATGGAGGAGACCCTCCAGATCGGCGACCGCATCTACGTGCAGAAGGTCAGCTACTACGGCAGCGACCCGCAACCCGGTGACGTGGTGGTCTTCGTCGGACCGCCCTCCTGGAACACCCGCTACCAGTCGATCCGCTCGGACAACGCGGTCGTGCGCGGCGTGCAGAATTTCTTCTCCTTCTTCGGCCTCGTGCCGCCCGACGAGAACGACCTGGTCAAGCGCGTCATCGCGGTCGGCGGCCAGACCGTGCAGTGCTGCGACGCGCAGGGCAGGGTCATGGTGGACGGCAAACCCCTCGACGAGCCCTACGTCGAGAACGACTACCGCTGGCTGCCCGGCCAGCAGAACCCGACCTATCCCGCGGGCCGCGTGTTCGGTCCGGTGAAGGTTCCGGAGGGGCACCTGTGGGTGATGGGCGACAACCGCAACCAGTCCGCGGACTCCCGCGCCCACGTCGGCGACGAATTGCAGGGCACCGTTCCCATCGACAACGTGCGCGGCAAGGCCGTCATGAAGATCTGGCCGCCGAATCGGATGGGGCTCATCCGTTCCCAGGACCCGCAGCCGAACTGATCGGCGCGGCCGCAGGATAATTGGACGGTGGGGCAGGCCGGAGCAGTGGGTAACCGAATGACGGCAAGCAACGGGTGGCCGCCGCGCGTGGTGATGCGCAAAGCGGGCGGCTTGCGCACGCTGGAGGCGGCGCTGATCCGCAGCGGGCTCGGCCCGGTGGCGGGCGTGGACGAGGCCGGTCGCGGCCCGTGCGCCGGACCGCTGGTCGTGGCGGCCTGCCTGCTGGCCCCGAAGGCCTACGACAAGCTCGCGGGCCTGGACGACTCCAAGAAGCTCACCGAAGCCACCCGCGAGGAGCTGTATCCGGTCATCACGCGGCTGGCGCTGGCCTGGAAGGTCGTGGTGATCCCGGCGTGGGAGATCGACTCGATCGGCATTCACGTGGCCAATATCGAAGGGATGCGCCGCGCTGTCGCGGGCCTTGGGCACACTCCTGGCTATGTGTTGACCGATGGGTTCCGCGTCCCTGGTATTCCGGTGCCTTCGCTGCCCGTGGTCGGTGGTGATGCTGCGGCGGCATGCATCGCGGCGGCCAGCATTCTCGCCAAGGTGACCCGCGATCGCATCATGGTGGAGATGGATCAGCGATTCCCCGGCTACGGTTTCGCCGCGCACAAGGGCTACAACACGCCCGAACACACCGCCGCGCTGAACGAACTCGGTCCGTGCAGCGAACACCGGCGATCGTGGCGCAATGTGCGCGAGACGGCGGGGTTGCGGCCGCTCGACCCGGCCGTCGAGTACGCCGACGCGGTGCTCGCCGACGGACTCGAGGACAGCCGAGTGGCTACCGATGCCGCCCATGCGAGATGATGTGGAGAGACGACCAGACGGTGTGAGCGTCAGGCCAGCAGGCGGTAGCGCGAGGTAACCACGCAGGCCACGCGAACGCCGCCGATACGATGCAGTGCCGCGAGAAGGAGGACGTCCCACCCGATGAGTGCCGAGGACCTCGAGAAGTACGAAACCGAGATGGAGCTCTCGCTGTATCGCGAGTACAAGGACATCGTCGGTCAGTTCTCGTACGTGGTGGAGACCGAGCGCCGCTTCTACCTGGCCAACTCCGTGGAGCTGCGTCCGCAGAACGCCGACGGTGAGGTGTACTTCGAGGTACGCATGAGCGACGCGTGGGTGTGGGATATGTACCGGCCCGCCCGCTTCGTCAAGCACGTCCGGGTCATCACCTTCAAGGACGTCAACATCGAGGAGTTGGAGAAGCCGGACCTGCGGCTTCCCGAGTAACCGCGCCCCGCGGATGCGCCGGCGGAGGGCGAGGCCCCTCCGTTCGGCCGTGCGCGGGTCGGCGCTGCACGGTCCGTGCAGCGCCACTACCACGGCGTCCTGACAGCTTGGTTCGCTTCGGAATCCGCGGCGGCGTGTTGTCCACACCGGCGCCGTAGTCCACAGGGCGGGCATCGCCCCAGGTCACCGCGAGCGGACCGCGGCGCGCTGCGGTCACGATCGTCGGGTGGCAGACAAACAGGCGCTCGGCGCATACGGGGAAGAGCTGGCGGCACGGTTCCTGCAGGACGCGGGCATGGAGATCGTCGTGCGCAACTGGCGTTGCCGGTACGGCGAACTCGATCTCGTCGCGCGTGACTCCGAGACCACCGCGTTCGTCGAGGTGAAGACCCGCCGCGGACTCGGCTTCGGCACGCCCGCCGAGGCCGTCACCTTCACCAAGCGGCAGCGCATCCGGCGGCTCGCACTGCTCTGGCTTGCCGAACAGGACGGCCCGTGGCGGCGGATCCGCTTCGACGTGATCTCGGTTATGATCCAGCCCGGCCACAACCCGGTGATCGACCATCTCGAGGCGGTCTTCTGATGGCGCTCGGGCGCGCCCACTCCGTCGCGGTGGCCGGCGTGGACGGGCAGTTGGTCGAGATCGAGGCCGATATCGGTCAGGGGCTGCCGTCGGTGCATTTGGTCGGCCTGCCCGACACCGCGCTCTCCGAATCGCGCGACCGGGTCCGCTCGGCGGTGGCCAATTCGGGGGAGAAGTGGCCGGACGGCCGCGTGATCCTCGCCTTGTCGCCGGCGACCCTGCCCAAGATCGGCAGCGTCTACGACCTGGCACTGGCGGTATCGGTACTGGACGCGGCGGGCGCGGTGCCCTCGGAGCGGCTGGCCAAGACCGTGCTGCTCGGCGAGCTCGCACTGGACGGGCGGGTGCGCCGGGTGCGCGGCATCCTGCCCGCGGTGATCACCGCGCGCAACGCGGGCTGGTCGACGGTGGTGGTGCCCGAATGCGCCATGGCGGAAGCGGGACTGGTGGAAGACATCGAGGTATTCGGCGCGCCGAGCCTGCGTGCCGTGGTGGCCTGGCTGCGCGGTGAGGGGGCGCTGCCGGAGCCGAGTGGCGAACTGCCCGACGCGGCGCGGTCCTACGGCGATCTCAGCGAGGTGGTCGGTCAGGACGAGGCACGCTGGGCGCTCGAGGTGGCCGCGGCGGGCGGCCACCACCTGTTGCTCACCGGGCCGCCGGGCATCGGCAAAACCATGCTGGCGCAACGTCTTCCCGGTCTGCTGCCGCCGCTGTCGGAGGCGGAGGCGCTGGAGGTGACGGCGATCCACTCGGTGGCGGGCGCGTTGTCCGGCGATCATCCGCTCATCACCGTGCCGCCGTTCGTAGCGCCGCACCACTCCACCTCGGTCACGGCGATGATCGGCGGAGGCTCGGGCTCGGCGCGTCCCGGCGCGGTGAGTCGCGCCCACCGAGGCGTGCTCTTCCTCGACGAATGCGCCGAGATCGGCGTCAAGGTCCTCGAAGCGATGCGAACTCCATTGGAGGAAGGCGAAGTTCGCATCGCCCGCCGCGACGGGGTCGCGCGCTACCCGGCCCGCTTCCAGCTGGTCCTGGCCGCGAACCCTTGCCCGTGCGCGCCCGCCCGCGATGTGGACTGCATCTGCGCACCCCTGGCTCGCCGCCGCTACCTCGGCAAACTATCCGGGCCGCTGATGGACCGCATCGATATCTGGGTGCAGATGCACGGCCAGTCGGGCGCGACGTTCAGCTCCGACGCCGCCGAGAGCAGCGCTGTGGTTCGCGAGCGCGTCGCGGCGGCCAGGAAGGCGGCGCTGCACCGCTGGCGCGAGCACGGCTGGCTCACCAACGCGGAGGTCCCTGGACACGCACTGCGCCAACGTTTCCGGCTGCCCCGCGAATCCGTCGCCCCGGTCGAGGCGGCGTTGCGCATGGGACGCATGTCCGCAAGGGGCGCCGACCGCGCCATCCGCGTCGCCTGGACGGTCTGCGATCTGCGCGGGGCCGATGTGCCCAGCGCGCAGGACGTCATGTTGGCGCTGAACTTCCGCCAGCGGGGTGCGCAGTGAACGCGCGGTGGGGCAAGGGTTTCGGTGCAGAGGTGTCGCGGCGGCTGACGAAGGTGCTGCGCGGTCGCCGGGCAAAAAGGGCTGCGTCGGCTCGACGGCGGGCGACGGGGCATGGCCGTGCGGCGGCGATGTGCTCGCAGGGCAACGGTCGCGGCGGGGTCGCACGATGACCGGCGCGCGCCGAGCGGTGCGGATAGCTGAGCAGAACGAGTGTGGAGCGGAGCTCGATGTCGCGGGTTGCGCCGAAAGCGGGAGTGGTCGGCGAGCGTCTGTTGCGGTGGCGAGCGGTGCTGGGAAGGCGGACGAGCGGAGGTTGGCTTGGGTGTACCTCTCGCGGGTCGTGGAAGGGCCCTGTGCGGCGTTGTCCGCGTTGATCGAGTCGGTCGGGGTCGTGGAGGCCGCGCGGGCGGTGCGGGAGTGCGAGTTGCCGGAGTCGCTGCGCGGACCGACCAGGCGGCGGCGCGAGATCGATTCGGCGGCGGACGATTTGGAGCTCATCGAGCGGATCGGTGGCCGGGTGGTGACGCCCGACGACCCGGAGTGGCCCGCGTGGCGGCTGCTGGGGCTGAGCCAACTCGAGGCGGGGCGGGATCCGGACGGCGCGGTCCCGCTGGTGCTCTGGGTGCGCGGGCCGCGCTCGCTACTGGAGTCGAGCGAGCGGGCGTTGGCGGTGGTCGGATCGCGGTGCAGCACGGGCTACGGCAATCGGGTCACCGGCGAGATCGCGGGGGACCTGGCCGCCCAGGGCTGGACGATCGTGTCCGGCGCGGCTTTCGGTGTCGACGCGATGGCGCACCGAGCGGCGCTGGCGGTCGACGGGCCGACCATCGCGGTGCTGGCGTGCGGCGTGGACCGCCCGTATCCGGCCCAGCACGAGCGGCTGCTCGCCGAGATCGCGGACGTCGGCTTGGTGGTCAGTGAGTACCCACCGGGCACCGTTGCCAGGAAGCACCACTTCCTGGCCCGCAACCGCCTGATCGCCGCGTTTGCCGACGGTGTGCTGGTGACCGAGGCGGGTCTGCGCAGCGGCGCGCGCAACACCGTGAAATGGGCGCGGCGATTGGGCCGCCCTGCCCTGGCGATCCCCGGACCGGTCACCTCGGCGGCCTCGACGGGCTGCCATCGGATGATCCGTGACGGCGAAGCCCTGCTCGTCACCCGCACCGAGGAAGTGATCGACGAGGCGGGACCGCTGCGCCTGTCGCTGCCCGGTAGCGCGGGCACCGTTCCGGACACCCCCGAGCACCTCACCGGGGACGAGGCGGCCGTCTTCGCCGCCCTCCCCGCCATCGGCTCCCGCCTGCCGCACGAACTGACCGGCCACTGCCCGCTCTCCCTACCCGCGATCCGCGCCGCCTTGGTCGCACTCGAGATCGCGGGGTTGGTCGGCCTCGACGAAACCGGTTGGCACCGCAAGGCACTCAGGAAGTCAGGAGGACGCTAGGGATGATCTGCCCAAGTTCTCGATTTGCCGCCGGACCCGTAGTGACGACGTGCATGGCGGTCGTCAGGGCGACACTCGGCATCGTTCGTCATCCGCGGTCCTCCCTGCGACGTACGGCACGTCGAGACGTACAGCCCGGCGCGGTTTCTTGCCAACGGCTGCGCAGCGGGCGACGGTGGTGGGGTGGAAGAGTTGCCGGAGGACCTGGACGCGCTGTTGACGGAGTACGGCCGACACCTGCGGCTCGGCCGCAACCGCTCGGCGCACACCGTGCGCGCCTACCTCGGCGATGCGCGGTCGCTGCTGGCGCACCTGTACGCCCGCTCCCCGGATTCGGCGGTCCGGGAGCTGGACCTGACGCTGCTGCGGTCGTGGCTCGCCGCGCAGTCGGCGAACGGCGCGGCCCGCACGACGATGGCGCGGCGTGCGTCCTCGGCGCGCACGTTCACCGGATGGCTCACCAAGACCGGCAGGCTGGAAGTGGATCCCGGCCTGCGGCTCGGCTCGCCCAAGGCGCACCGGACGCTGCCCGCGGTGCTGGGCAGGCAGCAGGCGGTGGAGGCCATGGACGCGGCGGAATCCGGTGCGGCGCAGCACGATCCGATGGCGCTGCGGGACCGGCTGATCGTCGAGCTGCTGTATTCGACCGGAATCCGGGTGAGCGAACTCTGCGGTCTGGACGTCGACGACGTGGACCGGGAGCGGCACCTGGTCCGGGTGCTCGGCAAGGGGAACAAGGAGCGCTCGGTGCCGTTCGGCGCACCCGCCGACCGCGCGGTGGGGGAGTGGCTGCGCTACGGCCGCCCCGCGCTCGCGACCGCCGAATCGGGGCGCGCGCTGCTGCTCGGCAGGCGCGGCAGACGGCTCGACCAGCGGCAGGCCAGGACCGTGGTGCACGAGGTCGTCTCGGCGATCCCCGGCGCTCCGGACATCGGTCCGCACGGCCTCCGCCACAGCGCGGCCACCCATCTGCTGGAGGGCGGCGCGGACCTGCGTGTGGTGCAGGAGGTGCTCGGCCACGCCAGCATGGCCACCACCCAGCTCTACACGCACGTCTCCATCGAACGTCTGAAGAAGGTCCACGACCAGGCCCACCCTCGCGCGTGAGCCACCGGTCGGCGTCGCGCCCGCGACGACCCGAGGGCGCCGGACCTTCGGGCACTGTCCGGCGGCACCGCGGGGGTGTTCATCCATCGGCTGCCGTCGACGGCGAGTTCACCCGGCGACCACCCCAGCGCCGCGGAACTGGCCGCGCTGGAGTTGCCCACTCGCGCGCCGCTGACCTCGACCGTGGACCGGCTCGCGATGACCTTCCACGACGCCGCTTCGGTGTGATTCCGGGGCGCGACGCGGCGGGTGGCGCGCTGCCGCGAGGCTCGTGGACGACCGCTCGGTCTGCCACTACGCTGACGTTGCGGAACGTTTGCTTGCGGTACGAAACTGACCAGAGACGGAGTGGTGCCCGTGCACCCTGGCGGCGGAAGCGTGACCCCGGACGTCCTTGACCGCCCGGGCGATTCGATCGTGGCCGTGCCCGTCGCCAGGGCCGTCGGCGAGGGGGCGGCGTGACGCTCCCGGAAGTCGGCTCGGAATCGGAGGACGGCGAGGAAGGCGTCGACTACCGCTTCACCCTCGCCAACGAACGGACCTTTCTGGCCTGGATGCGCACCTCTCTCGGCCTGCTCGCCGGCGGTGTCGCGGTGCACACTCTGGTCCAGCCGTTCCACATGTCCGGTCTGCGGCGGGTACTCGCGCTCAGCTGCATCGTCCTCGCGGTCGTCGTCGCGCTCGGCGGCTACCTGCATTGGCGCCGGGTCGGCCGCGCGATTCGCCGCGCGGAACCGCTGCCGGAGACGGTGCTGGTGCCGGTCCTGTCGGCGGGCATCGGCATCGTGTCGATCATGGCGTGTATCGCGGTGCTGCTGCGATGACCGCCAGGGACGTGGGTCTGGCCGCCGAGCGGACCGCGCTCGCCTGGCGGCGCACGGCCATCAGCGCGATGGTCGTGGCCGCGCTGTGCATCGACCACGTGCTGGGTTCCGGCTGGCGTGACGCCGCGATCGCCCCCGCCGTCGCGGCGCTGACGATGTTCGCGGTGGCGGTCGCCGGCTATCTGCGCAGCCGGTGGTTGCGCCACGGCCGCCGCGGCCGACCCGACGGCGTCATCGCCGCGACGGCGCTGGCGATCTTGTTCGCCGGCGGCGTCGCAATCGCATTGGGTTTCACCGAACCACCGAGGTGATCCATTCCAGGACAGACGATTCGGCAGAGAAGAAGGAGGAGGACGATGCCCGACGTGACCGAGCCGACCGAGGTGATCGTCGCCGCGCGGCAGCGCGCCGAGACGATGCTGCCGTTCGCCGATGATGCCGACCTGGCCGACGCCCACCGCGGCTTCCTCGCCGCGCTCGAGCCCGGCGTGGTCACCCAGGACGACGGATCCGTGGTGTGGGACAACGATTCCTACGGCTTCCTGCGTGAGCCGTGCCCCGCTTCCGTCCACCCCAGCCTGTGGCGGCAGTCCGGGCTGGTCGCCGCGCAGGGACTGTTCGAGGTGACCGAGGGGATCTACCAGATCCGCGGCTTGGACCTGTCGAACATGACGCTGGTCGAAGGCGATCAGGGTGTCATCGTGATCGATCCGCTGATCTCCGCCGAAACCGCGGCCGCGGGTCTGCGGTTGTATCGCGAGCATCGCGGCGACCGTCCGGTCACCGGGCTGATCTACACCCACTCGCACGTCGACCACTTCGGCGGCGCTCACGGGGTGGTCACTCCGGAAGACGCTGCGACGAGCGGGATTCCGGTCATCGCGCCCGCCGGGTTCCTGGAGCACGCGGTGTCGGAGAACGTCTACGCGGGCACCGCGATGGCGCGCCGCGCCGCCTACATGTACGGCGCCGTGCTGCCCAGGGGCCCGCTCGGTCAGGTGGGTGCGGGTCTCGGCCAGACCACCTCGATCGGCACGGTCACCCTGATCGCGCCGACGGTGGACATCACCGAGACCGGCCAGGAACTGACCGTCGACGGCGTGCGGATCGTCTTCCAGATCACGCCGGGCACCGAGGCGCCCGCCGAGATGAACTTCTATTTCCCCGATCGCCGCGCCCTCTGCATGGCCGAGAACGCCACCCACACCCTGCACAACATCGTGACCCTGCGCGGCGCGCTGGTGCGCGATCCGCATGTGTGGGCCAAGTACCTCACCGAGGCCATCAATCTGTTCGCGCGCGAGTCCGACGTCGTGTTCGCCTCGCACCACTGGCCGACCTGGGGCACCGAACGCCTGGTGGAATACCTTGCCCTGCAACGTGATTTATACGGTTACCTGCACGACCAGACGCTGCGCATGTTGAACCAGGGCTACGTCGGCGCCGAGATCGCCGAGCAGCTGACGCTGCCCCCCGCGATCGAGAACGCCTGGCACGCGCGCGGGTACTACGGCTCGGTCAACCACAACGTCAAGGCGATCTACCAGCGCTACCTCGGCTGGTTCGACGGCAATCCGGCCCACCTGTGGGAGCACCCGCCGGTCGAATCCGCCCGTCGCCACGTAGAATTCATGGGCGGCGCCGAGGAGGTGCTGCGCAAGGCGCGCGAGTCGTACGCCGAGGGTGACTACCGCTGGGTGGCGCAGGTGGTCGATTACGTGGTCTTCGCCGAACCCGGCAACGAGGCGGCGAAGGACCTGCTCGCCGCGGCCTACGAGCAGCTCGGCTACGGCGCCGAGAACGCGACGTGGCGCAACTTCTACCTCAGCGGCGCGTACGAATTGCGCTACGGCTCGTTCGGCACGCCGACCAAGACGAGTTCGCAGTCCATGCTCGGCGCGCTCACCATCGAGCAGATCTTCGACGCCATGGCGCTGCGCGTGGACGGTCCCAAGGCATGGGACATGCACGTGATCACCGACTGGGACCTCACCGACGAGGGCCGCGTGCACCGGCTGGAACTGCGCAACGGCAGGCTGACCCACTACGACCGGCCGGAGGGCGTCGCGCTGCCCGACGCCGACGCCGAGTTCACCCTCACCAGGGCGACCATGATCCGAGTCCTGTTGCAGGGCGAGGACTTCGGTGTGGCCGCCGCCGCGGGCGACATCGGCATCGAGGGCGATCCGACCAAGCTCGCCGCCCTGGTCGGTGTGTTCGACGAGCCGGACCCGGACTTCGCCATCGTGACACCGTGAGCCGCCGAGGGCCGGAAATCCCCTCGACCGGCGTAGCCGGGCCCGCGTACGGTCGGTGCCCATGTCGACCGAAACCGTCGACAGGTCCGGGCCGCTACGCGAGCGACTGCGCACGGCGTTGCCCGCCGCGACGAAGGCGCGCGATCGCCACGCGGCCGCGGCGCTGCGCTCGGCCCTCGCCGCCATCGACAACGCCGAGGCCGCTGCGCTCGGCGAGGCGCTGACCGCCCTGCTGTAGCCGCCACGCCGCGAGCGAAGTTCGCTATTCTGGCGGCTGCCGGTCGATTCCAGGCGGTTCATAGGATGGGCGTGGCGGAGTTCGAGTTACTCACCGAGAGATTTCTCTCGGCGCTGCGCCGAGGCGGGGGCGACATCTCGGCCGCGTGCCAGGCCGCCGTGCAGGTGCTTCCGGTGCAGCGGGCCGCCATCATGATCGACGAACGCGATGTGGGCGTGCAGCCCTGGTGCAGCAGCGACGAGGTCGCGGCGCGGGTCGAGACGGTGCAGGCGACGGTCGGCGAGGGGCCCGCGGTGGACGCGGTGGCCACCGGCGTGCCGGTCTCGGTCGTCGATCTGACCGCGAACTGCGGGCGCTGGCCGGGCTTCGCCGCCGCGCTGGCCCGGGAACCGGTTTCCGGCGCGATGACCGCGATGCCCTTGCGCTCGGGCGCGGTGCGGTTCGGCGCGCTCGATCTGTACCGGGCCAGCCCCGGTCGCCCGAACAGGTCGATGATGTCCGCCGGACTCCACATCGCCGACATCATCACCGCCCACCTGGTCTCGGCCAGGTCCGGTGCCGCCGAGCAGGCGGGGGAGTGGCTGCGCCGGCCGCTGACGAGCGCGTCGATCCACCAGGCGGCGGGCATGGTGATCGCCCAGCGCGGAGTCTGCCCCAGGGACGCGTACGCCACGCTGCGGACTTACGCGGTGCGCCAGGGCATCTCGCTGGCGGAGGCGGCCGAGCGCGTGCTGCGGCGGCGCATCCGTTTCGACAAGGAAGCCCGCTGAACCACCACCGCTACGCCCAGGCCTAGCGCTCGGCGGGCGTGGCCAGCACGACCGCCGCATCGACGCTGCCCGCCACGATGGCGCCCGCCAGTTCGGCGAGCCGTAGCCCGCACCGTCGCGCGTGCGCGCGCAGGCGGCCGAACGCCTCGGTCATATCGAGGTCGCCGCGCTCGGCGAGCACCCCTTTGGCCTGCTCGACGACCACCCGGTCCTGCAACGCCACCGGCAGTCTGGCCTGCATCGGCTCGATCCTCGGTCGCAGCACGTGCTGCGCGATGCCGATGGCCGCGAGGTCGGCGAGGATCTGTCCCGACCGCACGGCGGCCCGGTCCAGCGCTCCCGGCGCGGCGCCGAAGATGGTCAGGGCGCCGATGTTGTCGGCGCGCAGCCGCAGCGGCAGGGCGTAGGTCGAGCGGTAGCCGTGTTCCAGTGCGTGCCTGGCGAATTCGGGCCAGACCAGGGTGGCGGCGGCGAGGTCGTCCACGATCGCGGGGCTGCTGGTGCGGTAGGCCTGCCTGGTCGGTCCGTCGACGGTTTCGACAAGCCAGCGCGCTCGCTCGTCGGTGGCCGCGAGCACCCGCAGCTCGCCGCGATGGTCGCCGAGGAACAAACCGGCCTCGGCGCCGCCCGTCAGTTCGGCACACGCGTCGACCAATTGCTGCGATAGCTCCACGACATCGAAATCGCTCGCCAGTGTGCCGACCGACCGCACAAGCACGTCCAGCAGCGGCGCGTGCGCTCCCATGGGGGTCTCCCTGAGTGATCGCAATGAGTCGAGCGGAAGTGGAGCCTCGCCTTTCATGTTTGCACCCGAATAGCGTTCGTGTCGACCGCACTTGCGGCGTCATGCGTCGAATCGCCATGGCGGCCGAGTGTTTCGGCGTGTCGCCGACCGTCCATACCATGGAGGGTTGGCAGATGCGGTGCGGTATCTCCGAGGCGGGCGCGCGGGGTTCGCCGGTACAGGGGTGGTTCGGTATGTCTGACAGCGAGCTGCTTGTCACAGCCTTGTCCGGGCTCGTCGGGCTGCTGCCCGAACCGGGCGATCTCGTCGAACCGCTGCACCGGGTGATCGACAGCGCCACCGACGCGCTCGATCTGGCGGGCTGCGCGGTGCTGCTCGTCGCCGACGGATACTCCGGCGTCGTCACGGCGACGCCGGCCGCGCTGGCGGACGTCGCCCTCAGCCAGCGCAGCAGCGAGCGCGGACCCGCGCTGGACGCGCTGCGCCACGGCGAACCGGTCGCCGTCGCCGACGTTCGCGAGCACCATTCCGCGTGAAGATCTTTCCGGCTCACCGCCGGCGTCATGGCTGGGCCGATGACGACGACCTCGGCCTGGTCTATTGCCCCGGCGTGCCCGGGGGGAACCCGGTCTCGGCGACGTCGGGGGTCGCTGCCGTGGCGAGGGTGTGCGCCACCGTGGTGGCGGCCAGCCGGGCCACGACGCGCAGCTCGGCCACCGGTGCGCCGGCACGGCTCAGGACCGCGAGCGACTGGTTGACCGCGACGACATAGGTCGCCAGCTCGTCGAGGGTTGCGGTGTCGGCCTGAGTGTGCGTCAGCGCGGTGCGGATCCGCCGGCGCTGCGTCTCGAGCAGCCCGCGCACCTGCATGCCGCTGTCCTGTGTCAGCGTCGGGGACTGTGCGGCGGACTGGGCGATCAGACACCCCCCGGGGACCGAAGGATCGGCGATACGGTCCAGCGTGACGTCGAAGAATGCTTGCACCGCCCGCACCGGATCATGGGGGTGCGCGCAGAGCGCGTGCTCGTACTGCGCGCCGTAGATCGAGGAATAGTGGTCCAGGCATCGGCGGAACAGCACTTCCTTGGTGCCGAAGGTGCCGTAGAGCGAACCGCGGCCCAGACCGGTGGCCGAACCGAGAGCATCGAGTGAGGCGTCGGCGTACCCGAGCTGCCAGAAGACTCGCATGGCCCGGTCCAGGGCCGCATCGACATCGAACTGCTTGCGGCCCGACATACCGCACCCTCCTGTCGTGTGTGACGTGCGATATGAGCCTACCCCCATCTTGGATCGAACAGTCCAACTATCTTTGACTGATCGATCCAAGATGGTTAGCGTGACCACCGCAACCGCCGCCTCGGCCATCTCATGAACCCCTGTCCAGCCCCGCAACCAAGGATGATCATGACTCTGTCGCCAGGACTGCCCACCCCCGATGGCCCCGGATCCGTCTCACAAGTGCCCAACCTTCCGACCGGATTCACCGACACCTTCACCAGCCGCTATGTCGACATCGGCGAACTACACCTGCACGCGGTCACCGGCGGTGAAGGCCCGGCGTTGCTGCTGCTGGCCGGCTGGCCCCAGACCTGGTATGCCTGGCGGCTGCTGATGCCTGCGCTGGCCCGCGACTTCCAGGTCGTCGCGGTCGATCCGCGCGGTGTCGGGCTGTCCGACAAGCCCCGCGGCGGGTACGACACCGGCACGCTCGCCCGCGACATGGTGGCGCTGATGGACGCGCTCGGGCATGAGCACTTCGCCATGGTCGGCCACGACATCGGGATGTGGACCGGCTATGCCCTGGCAGCCGATCACCCAACCAGGCTCGACCGCCTCGCCGTCGCCGAAGCCGCGATCCCAGGACTGTCGCCCTCACCGCCGCTGTTCGGCAGCCAGCAGGCCAACGACCGCCTCTGGCATTTCGCCTTCAACCGCCACGCCAATCTCAACGAGCAGCTGATCAGCGGACGCGAACACCTCTTCTTCGGCCACCAGTTCGCCACAAAATCCGCCAGACCGCTGCCCGCCTACGCCGTCCAGCACTACATCGACACCCTCGCGACCGACCCCGCGGCGCTGCGAGGCAGCTTCGAGTTCTACCGCGCACTCGATACGACCATCGCGCAGAACCAGGACCGCAAGACCCGGCGGCTGACCCTGCCTGTCCTGGCGATCGGGGGAGCGCAGAACCTGGGCGCCTCGGTCGGCGAAACGATGACACTCGCCGCCGACGACGTGGACAGCCTCGTCCTGCCCGAGTGCGGCCACTATCCCGCCGAGGAAGCCCCCGGGGCGATGCTGGCGGCGCTGACCGCGTTCCTGGCCCCGTACCGGAACCGGTGGACTGCCTCGGACGTCCGCAGATAATCTCGCGAATCCCTAGGCGGTAGCCGCGCCCTCGGCGGCAAGATGACCGCCAGCGATTTCAGTTTTCGGTGGTGACGAGCGGTGGCCTGGCTATCGTGGCCGGGCAGGAAGTCGCGGGCAGCTGGCTCTGGCCCTCTCGGTCGCGGTCTGAGGGGGCATCTCTGCCGAACGGGGTGTCGGTTCGAGCTGCCATGCCGGTAGCGGTCCGGATCAGGGACTGGAACACGACTCCAACCGCGACGCAACCCATCGACGCCCCTTCGACTCCGATGGCCCCAAATCGATGTCCTCGTGCCGCTGGCGCAGCCGCCGAATGCGCTCGAGCTGAGCCCCGAGGCGGTCTTAGGGCCTCGTCGGGAGGGTGGCCAGGTAGCGGCCCGCCATGACGCGCTGCATGAGGCGGGACACTGGGCCGCCGAGTTTGGTGTACCAGGATGCGGGGCGGGAGAAGGCCGTGATCAAGCCGTGGACCGAGTCGTCGGTGGGGTCGTACTCCACCGCGAACAGTTCCTCGCCGATCTCGGGGTGGCCGGGCAGCGTGCCGTAGGCGAAACCGCGCCGGTTCTCGTCCTCGAGCACGTACACCACGCGGCAGGGCGCCACGAGGGCGATCGGACCGATTCCGAGTCGCACGGTGAGCGCCGTGCCGGGCTCGGCCGTCGGCGTGCTCGCGTGCCCGAAGATGCCGACGCCCTTCTGCATTCGGTACGCGAGGATTTCCGCCCCGGCCCGCTCGAACAGTTCCCGGCCGGTGCCGAGCCGCCGCCGCAAGCGGAAGCGGTGGTAGCCCTCCGGAAGTTCGCCCCTGGTAGCGCCGATCTCCCGATAGGTGAACCACGGACCACCGAGTTCGTTCTCCATACCTCGATCATGGTCCGCATCCGGACGCTTAGGAAGCGACGCGTGCCGTGCGCTCCCTCACCGCCAGACCATTGCCAGGCAACTCGGTACATATCGTGCACCACCCCTTCGGAGGTGGCGCTTCCGACCGGCCGCGCACCCGGACCCGTTTCGACCGGCTCGAGGCGCAGCGGCGCGAAGTGCACCAGGCCGAGCGGATCGAGATATTCCGGGCGTCCGCGCCGTCCCGCTTCCCGGCGCAGACCCCAGTGCAGACAGGCGGGAGCAGCGCAGTCCGCGTGACCTTCCTCGAGCGTGCCGATCGGAGTGCCACGTGCCACCCGCGCTCCGACCGAGACCCGCGCTCGAACGGGCTCGTAGGTCGTGCGCAGCCCGCCCGGGTGGTCGATCGATACGACTGGTTTGCCCGCCACTTCACCGGCGAACACGACGATGCCCGCTCCCGCCGCGACCACCGTCTGGCCCGGCGTCCCGGCCAGATCGACACCACGATGGCCGGGCAGCCAGTCCTGGGCAGGCCGGTCGAACCGTCGCTCCACCGTGGGACGGGGCCGCAGCGGCCAGCCGAACTCACCGCCGGGTGCGGCCGCCGCCGTGGCCCCTTCGCAGGCCGCGAGCAGGACCGCGACCAACGCCAGCAGCACCGGCGATCTTGCCGCTCGCCGCAGCCGGGTATCGCAACACCTGCTGCGGCAGCCCGACCTCGTCCGTTCCAGCCGCTGCTCTATGAACCGCGTGTCGGCTGCGGTCCTCGATGCGCCTGAAACGCGGACCTCGCTGTCGCGGCGCAGGGTCGACTCGCCCGGTGTCACGGTCACTACCGCGGCACCGAGGAAGCCGAACCGCCGGGGATCTCGGCCGAGGCAGGCGCCGCGCGAAACGTCTCGGATGTCGGCGCCACGGGCAGCGGTGACGATATGTCTCGGGGGCGAATGGACAGACAAACCGATCCGACGCACGCGTCGGGAGCGGATCCCGGTCGGCCGCCTGGCACGCGCAGCGGAAGTGGCGCGAGCTGACGGAAAGGCAGATTCCGCGCCCGTGGCGGCAGACAGACCGAACCGAAGCAAAGGTGGTCGGGCACAGCGCCCGGCGTACGCCTCGGCGCATCCCGCGCCACATCCGATGGACACCGGATGTCCCAGCAGTCCACGACGGGATCGGAGGCCGTCGGCGCGCCCGGTGCGTCTCGCACGCGATCGGCGAAGCACGTCGTTGCCGAACACTCGGGACCCGCAGGCGGCCGAGCGTCGGCCGTCGCAGGCCACCCCACGCACAGCGCGAGCACGAACAGCAACGGCAGGATCACGGTGATCGAGAGGGAAAGTCGGTGCATGCACTCGACCTTCGCCCGACCCGTGTCGGCGGAACATCCCCGATTCGGCGAGTGTGGACAACTTCCCGACCTGTGGAAACCGCCCGTTTCTCCTGGTAACAACCTCGCGACCAGGCGATTTAGGTGAGGGACGTACCTGGTCGTAGACTGATCGAGCGGTCTGTGCCCGGCACGGACCGACTTCGCGCGCCACCCGTGCTTGTTCGTAGCGGCGCCGTTCGAACCTCAGCTCCCGAATTCCGAGAGTGCTCGTTCGCGGCAGTGCCAGTTGGGAACAGGGAATCGCCGGCTGGTCCCGATCGATGAAGCGATCGGGTCCGACGATTCGGAGGCGCCAGGGCAGCGGGTCGCCGACCCACTGCGTCAACCGGCAACGAAAGAGAGATACGGGAGCCATGGCTGTCGTAACCATGAAGCAGCTGCTCGACAGCGGCGCACACTTCGGACACCAGACCCGGCGCTGGAACCCGAAGATGAAGCGGTTCATCTTCACCGACCGCAACGGCATCTACATCATCGACCTGCAGCAGACGCTGACCTACATCGACAAGGCCTACGAGTTCGTCAAGGAGACCGTCGCCCACGGTGGCACCGTCCTCTTCGTCGGCACCAAGAAGCAGGCCCAGGAGTCGATCGCGGCCGAGGCGACTCGCGTCGGGATGCCCTACGTGAACCAGCGTTGGCTGGGCGGCATGCTCACCAACTTCTCCACCGTGCACAAGCGCCTGCAGCGCCTCAAGGAGCTCGAGGCCATGGAGCAGACCGGTGGCTTCGAGGGTCGCACCAAGAAGGAAATCCTCATGCTCACGCGTGAGATGAACAAGCTGGAGCGGACCCTCGGCGGTATCCGCGACATGCAGAAGGTGCCCTCGGCCATCTGGGTCGTCGACACCAACAAGGAGCACATCGCCGTCGGCGAGGCGCGCAAGCTGAACATCCCGGTCATCGCGATCCTGGATACCAACTGCGACCCCGACCTGGTCGACTACCCGATCCCGGGTAACGACGACGCGATCCGTTCCGCTGCTCTGCTGACCAAGGTCGTCGCCTCCGCGGTGGCCGAGGGCGTGCAGGCGCGGGCCGGTATCGCCTCCGGTGACGAGAAGCCGGAAGCCGGTGCGGGCGAGCCGCTCGCCGAGTGGGAGCAGGAGCTGCTTGCGCAGGCCGCCCCCGCCGCCGAGCCCACCGCCGAGACCCCGGCCGAGGCCTGAGGCTCGTAACCCGCTGTTCCAGCGGTGATCACCGAGGAATGCCATGGTGATCACCGCTGCCCAGTAACTGAACTTCTCCAAAGGAGGCTCGCCACCGATGGCGAACTACACCGCTGCCGATGTGAAGCGGCTCCGGGAGCTGACCGGCTCCGGGATGATGGACTGCAAGAAGGCCCTCGAAGAGACCGACGGTGACTTCGACAAGGCCGTCGAGGTCCTGCGCATCAAGGGCGCCAAGGACGTCGGCAAGCGCGCCGAGCGCGCCACCGCCGAGGGTCTGGTCGTCGCGCAGGACGGCGTGCTGATCGAGATCAACTCCGAGACCGACTTCGTCGCCAAGAACGACGAGTTCCAGGGTCTGGCCAACCAGATCGTCGCGGCGGCCGCCAAGGCCCGCCCCGCCGACCTGGACGCGCTCAAGGCCGTCGACCTGGGTGGCAAGACCGCCGACCAGGCCGTGCAGGAGCTCGCCGCGAAGATCGGCGAGAAGCTGGAGCTGCGCCGCGCCGTGTCCTTCGAGGGCCCGGTCGCGACCTACCTGCACAAGCGCTCCTCGGACCTGCCGCCCGCCGTCGGCGTGCTGGTCGAGTACCAGGGTGAGGGCGAGGCTGCCGCCGAGGCCGCTCGCGCCGCCGCCATGCAGATCGCCGCGCTGAAGGCCAAGTACGTGACCCGCGACGAGGTTCCGGCCGACGTCGTGGAGAACGAGCGCCGCATCGCCGAGCAGACCGCTCGCGAGGAGGGCAAGCCCGAGGCCGCGCTGCCGAAGATCACCGAGGGCCGCGTCAACGGCTTCTTCAAGGACGTCGTCCTGCTCGAGCAGGCGTCGGTCACCGACTCGAAGAAGACCGTCAAGGCCCTGCTGGACGAGGCCGGTGTCACCGTGACCCGCTTCGCGCGGTTCGAGGTCGGCCAGGCCTGACAGCCTGCGAAGGCCCCTCCTCCGTCCCACCGACAGGGGAGGGGCCTTCTGCTGTCCGCGTCCGGCCGCGACGCGGCGGCATCGACCGGCCCCATTTCCCGACGCGAGCGCGGTGTCGGAGGGGGTCTTCTGCGGTCGCCGAAACCGAGTAGGGCAGGATAGTGACCGCCTTGTGTTGCGGGATCGCAAACCTATCCGCTTTACCCCTGATGTCTCAGCATGCTGAGAACACCACCATCGCCGAAGGAGAAGAGCACCGATGACGGACCCGGGGACCGAACGCCCAGGATATCGCCGGGTACTTCTCAAACTGGGTGGCGAGATGTTCGGCGGCGGCAAGGTCGGCCTCGACCCGGACGTCGTGCAGACCGTCGCCGAGCAGATCGCCGAGGTCGTCGCGACCGGCGTGCAGGTGGCCGTGGTCATCGGCGGCGGCAACTTCTTCCGCGGCGCCGAGCTGGAGGAGCGTGGCATGGAGCGGGCCCGCTCCGACTACATGGGCATGCTCGGCACCGTGATGAACAGCCTTGCGCTGCAAGACTTTCTGCAGAAGCAGGGAATCGACACCCGGGTGCAGACCGCGATCACGATGGGCCAGGTCGCGGAGCCGTACCTGCCGCTGCGCGCCAAGCGCCACCTGGAGAAGGGCCGAGTCGTCATTTTCGGCGCGGGCATGGGCATGCCGTACTTCTCCACCGACACCACCGCGGCCCAGCGGGCCCTGGAGATCGGCGCCGACGTGGTGCTGATGGCCAAGGCGGTCGACGGCGTCTTCACCGCGGACCCCCGGGTCGACGCGACCGCGACGATGTACACCGAGATCACGCACAAAGAGGCCATCGAGCGCGACCTGAAGGTCGCGGACGCCACGGCTTTCAGCCTGTGTATGGACAACCAGATGCCCATCCTGGTGTTCAATCTGTTGACGAAGGGCAATATCGCCCGAGCGGTCGCCGGTGAGAAGATCGGCACATTGGTTCGGTCCTGACACCGCGACCCGCGGATCATGACGATGACGACGCTGTGGAGGAAACGGTCGTGATTGAAGAAGCGCTCTTCGACGCCGAGGAGAAGATGGAGAAGGCCGTCTCGGTGGCGAAGGACGATCTCGGGACCATCCGCACCGGACGCGCGAATCCGGGCATGTTCTCCCGGGTCGTCGTGGACTACTACGGATCGCCCACCCCGGTCACCCAGATGTCCAGCATCACGGTGCCCGAGCCGCGGATGGTGGTGATCAAGCCCTACGAGGCCGGGCAGCTAGGTGCGATCGAGACCGCGATCCGCAACTCGGATCTCGGTGTCAACCCCACCAACAACGGGGACATCCTGCGCATCTCCATCCCGCAGCTCACCGAGGAACGCCGCCGCGAGCTGGTCAAGCAGGCCAAGAGCAAGGGCGAGGACGCCAAGGTCGCGATTCGCAACGTGCGCCGCAAGGCCATGGACGAACTCTCGCGCATCCAGAAGGATGGCGAGGCGGGTGAGGACGAGGTCGGGCGCGCCGAGAAGGAGCTCGACAAGACCACCGCCAAATATGTGAACAGCATCGACGAGCTGGTCAAGCACAAGGAAGCCGAACTGCTCGAGGTCTGACGGCAGATCCGAGGGCCCGCACGGGCGGGGGACGAGGAACAACGAGTGAGCGACGGGACAATCGTGGCCGACAATGCCGCCGCAACGGGTGCGGCCGAGGAGCCGACCCCGGGGAGCGGCGCCCCCGCAGACACCCCGGGCCAATCGGGTGACTACACGGCCGGACAGTTCCCCGAGCATCCCGTTCCCGCCGAACCCGTTGTCCCGGCGCCCGCCGCCGCGACGTCGCGAGCGGGCCGAAACCTACCCGCCGCGCTCGCGGTCGGCTTGGGGCTCGGCCTCTCGCTCATCGCGATCCTGCTGTTCGCGCCTCTGGTGTTCATCCCGGTCGCCGCGGCGGGTGTCGGCGTGGCGACTTGGGAGGTGGCCAAGCGGCTGCGTGAGGCCGACGTGCTCGTCCCGCGGATTCCGCTGATCGTCGGCGGTCAGGCGGTGTTCTGGCTCGGCTGGCCGTGGGGCGCGAGCGGTGTCGCGGGCGCGTTCGCGGCCACCGCGCTGACCTGCATGGTGTGGCGTTTGTTCGACCATGGTCTGCAGACCGCGCCGCGGAACTTCCTGCGCGACACGGCGATCGCGGTCTTCACCCTCGCGTGGGTTCCGTTGCTCGCGTCCTTCGCCACGCTGCTGCTGCTCGAGCCCGACGGCAACCTGCGGGTGCTGACCTTCATGATCCTGGTGGTCTGCTCCGACGTGGGCGGCTATGTGGCGGGTGTGCTGTTCGGCAAGCATCCGATGGTTCCGTCGATCAGTCCGAAGAAATCCTGGGAGGGTTTCGGCGGCTCGCTGGTGTTCAGCGTCATCGGCGGTCTGCTGACGGTCACCCTGCTGCTGGACGCCAATTCGATGATCGGCGTGGTGCTCGGTGTGGGGCTTGTGCTGGTCGCGACCGTCGGTGATCTGATCGAATCGCAGATCAAGCGAGAACTCGGCATCAAGGACATGGGCACCCTGTTGCCCGGGCACGGCGGCATCATGGACCGGCTCGACTCGATGCTGCCGTCCGCGTTCGTCTCCTGGCTGGTGCTGAGCACGCTGCTCTGATCGGCCGGTCCCCGGACGACATGCCGCCAAATCCCGGCGACCGCGAGAGCGATCGTCCATGATCGAGGCATGTCCACGAATGCCGAGCACGAGCCCGAGGCGAGCCGGCGCGACAAGCCGACCGTCCCGCCGACCACGCCGCCGCGTACTCCACCGTCGCCGCCCGCGACCAAGCCCCCGATGACGGGCGCAAAACCCTCGATCTCCTCGCGGACCGGCTACGCCTGGGTGGGGCTGGTGGCGGGCACGCTGATCATGATCCTGCTGCTCATCTTCATCCTGCAGAACTTGCAGACCGTCGAGGTCAGCATGTTCTTCTGGAACTTCCACCTCCCGCTCGGCGTCGCCGTGCTGCTCTCGGTGATCCTCGGGGCACTGGTGATGGCGCTGGTCGGCGGCATGCGCATCATGCAGTTGCGGCGCGCGGCCAAGCGCTGAGCCTCAGGCCGATGCGAATCCGTCCCCGTTCGGGCGAGCGCCCGATCGGCGCCAGCGCAGCGGGGGCGCCCCGAACTTGCGTTGAAAGGCTCGGCTGAACGCCGCGTCGGAGCGATAGCCGACGTCGTCGGCGATCCTCGATACCGGCTCGGTGGTGGCGCGCAGCAGGTGCGCGGCGCGATCCAGTCTGCGTTCGGTCAGATAGGCGGCGGGCGGGCTGCCGAGCAGGCGGGTGAACCGCTCGGCGAAGGACGACCTGGACAGCGCGGCCGTCGCCGCCAGGTCGGTCACCGTCCACGGCCGCCCAGGGTCGCGGTGGATGGCGGCGAGCACCGGGCCGAGCGCCGGATCCATGGCCGCGGTAAGCCAGCCGGGTGATGCGCTGTTGCCGGCGAACCAGGTGCGCAGGGTGTGGATGAACAGCAGATCGAGGATGCGCGAGATCATCACGGCCGCGCCGGGGCTCGCGGCGGTCACCTCTGCGAGCAGCAGCCGCAGGCTGACCGCCAGCCATTCGAGATCGCCGCGACCCGCCGGAATGTGGACGACAGCGGGCAGCACCGACAGCAAGGGGCCCGCGATCGCTTCTTGAACGGCGAAGGTCCCCGTCACCCAGCGCGGAGTACCGGGGTCGGCGAGTTCGTCGTCGGTGCGGAACAAGTCGCTGGGGCGCAGCGGTCGTTCGGGCATGTTCGGATCGGTGTAGAGCGTATGCGCGTCACCACGGGCCAGCAGCACGAGATCGCCCGGCTCGAGCGTCATCTCGCCGCCGCCTTCGGCGCGCAGCCGCAACTCGCCCTGTTCCACGATGTGCAGCATTCGCACGCCGCCGGGCACGGTCACGCGGAACGGCGGCGGAGGCGCGCAGCGCAGCACGATGTCGCCGTGCAGACGGACCGCGTCGAGGATTTCCGACAGTGCGTCGAAGGTCTCGGTACGAGTGAACAACGTGCACTACTCCGGCGTATCGGCAAACAAATTCGGCATTTGGAGCATAGCTTTTGCTCGCATGTCCGCATACCGTTGTTCTCGGCCCGCCAGGAACACCAGGCGCCTACAGGTGGCGGCGGGCGATTCCGCGGATGCGTTCGAACCCGACCGATCAATCGAAAGGAATACTCGCGATGTCCGCTGAGCCGACTATCGTCTTGGTGCACGGTTTCTGGGGCGGGGCCGCCCACTGGGGCAAAGTGATCGTCGAACTGCGCAAGCGCGGCTTCGTCAATTTGCGCGCCGTCGAGAATCCGTTGACGTCGCTGGCCGACGACGCGGCCCGCACGCGACAGATGATCGAACAGGTCGACGGGCCGGTATTGCTCGTCGGCCACTCCTACGGCGGGGCGGTGATCACCGAGGCCGGTGACCTGCCGAACGTGGTGGGCCTGGTCTACGTCGCGGCCTTCGCGCCCGACGCGGGGGAGAGCCCCGGGCAGATCAGTCAGGAACTGCCGCCCGCGGCCTTCGACAACATCGCACCGGACTCCGACGGTTACCTGTGGATCAGGCAGGACAAGTTCCAGGAGAGCTTCGCCCAGGATCTCTCCGACGACGAGGCGCTGGTCATGGCTGTCACGCAGAAAGCTCCGCTGGCCTCGACGTTCGGTGACGCCGTCACCGCGCCCGCGTGGAAGAACAAGCCGAGCTGGTACCAGGTCTCGACTGCCGACCGGATGATCGACCCCGACAACGAGCGCAGGATGGCCGAGCGCATGAAGCCACGCAAGATCATCGAGCTGGACGCGAGCCATGCCTCGCTCGCGTCGCGACCAGGCGCGATCGTCGACTTGATCGAGGAGGCGGTCCGCGACCTCGGATTGTCCTGATCCGAGCGTCCGAACGGCGGCCGGCGGCGGTGCGCGGGTTTGTGTCGTCGCGCACTGTTTCGGCCTGAGCATTCGAGCGCCAGGGGCGGATGAGAGACTGGAAGGACTATGACCGCCTCCCTGCCCCTGGTTTTCGACGCTCCGCGCCGTGGCATGCCGCCGCGGCATCTCGCCGATCTCGATGCCGAGGGGCGGCGCGCCGCGGTCGAGGAGCTTGGCCTGCCCAAGTTTCGCGCCGACCAGATCGCGCGGCAGTACTTCGGGCGGTTGCAGGCCGATCCCGAGCTGATGACCGATCTGCCCGCCGCGGTGCGGGAGAAGGTCGGCTCGGCGCTGTTCCCGCCGCTGCTCTCGGTGGTCAAGCACGTCGCCTGTGACGACGGACAGACCCGCAAGACGCTGTGGCGCGCCGGTGACGGCACCCTGTTGGAGAGCGTGCTCATGCGCTACGCCGACCGCAACACCCTGTGCATCTCCAGCCAGGCGGGTTGCGGCATGGCCTGCCCGTTCTGCGCGACCGGGCAGGGTGGGCTGAACCGCAACCTGTCCACCGCCGAGATCGTCGACCAGGTGCGCGCCGCCGCGGCGGCGCTGCGCGACGGCGAGGTGGCGGGCGGCGAGGGCAGACTGTCGAACATCGTCTTCATGGGCATGGGCGAGCCGCTGGCCAACTACAAGCGGGTGGTCGCCGCGGTGCGCCGCATCACCTCGCCCGCGCCGGACGGGCTCGGCATCTCGCAGCGCAACGTCGTGGTCTCGACCGTCGGCCTGGCGCCCGCTATCCGCAAGCTGGCCGACGAAGGTCTGTCGGTGACGCTGGCCGTCTCGCTGCACACGCCCGACGACGAACTGCGCGATACCCTCGTGCCGGTGAACAACCGCTGGCCGGTCTCCGAGGTGCTGGACGCGGCGCGCTACTACGCCGACACGACCGGCCGTCGCGTCTCGGTCGAGTACGCGCTCATCCGCGACATCAACGATCAGCCGTGGCGCGCCGACATGCTCGGCGCCAAACTGCACAAGGCGCTGGGCTCGCGCGTGCACGTCAACGTCATCCCGCTCAATCCGACCCCGGGCAGCAAGTGGGACGCCAGCCCGAAGCCGGTCGAGCAGGAGTTCGTTCGCCGGGTCAATGCCCAGGGCGTGCCGTGCACCGTCCGTGACACCCGCGGCCAGGAGATCGCCGCCGCCTGCGGGCAGCTGGCCGCCGAGAACTGAATCCCGAGGGGGGGCCGTTGCTGCAGCCAGGTGACGTATTCGCCGGATATGCCATCGAACGACTGCTGGGGCAGGGTGGCATGGGCGCGGTCTATCTGGCCGCGCACCCGCGACTGCCCCGCCGTACCGCGCTCAAGCTGCTGAATCGGGAACTGTTCTCCGACGCGGAGATTCGCGCGCGGTTCGAGCGGGAGGCCGACCTGGTCGCGCAGCTGGACCATCCGAATATCGTGACCGTCTTCGACCGCGGCATCGAGGACGAGCAGCTGTGGATCTCCATGCAGTTCATCGATGGCGTCGACGCGTCCTCGGTGGATCCCGCCACCCTGCCGCCGCAGCGGGCTGCCCAGATCGTCGGCGAGACCGCGCTGGCGCTGGATTACGCGCACCGCATGGGCGTGCTGCACCGCGACGTGAAACCCGCGAATATCCTGCTCTCCCGCTCGGCCGGGCAGGAGCGAGTGCTGCTCACCGATTTCGGCATCGCGCGCCCGCGCGAGGACACCAGGCAGCTCACCCAGACCGGCACCTTCACCGCGACTCTCGCGTATGCCGCGCCGGAACAGCTGACGGGCGCGCAGCTCGATCACCGGACCGACCAGTACTCGCTGGCCTGCACGCTGTACTGGTTGCTCTCCGGCACCGTGCCGTTCGACTCGCCGCAGGCCGTCGCGGTGATCCAGGGTCATCTGAAGCAGCCGCCTCCGCCGCTGAGTTCGGTGCGTCCCGGTCTGCAGCCCGCGTTGGACGCGGTGCTCGATCGCGCGCTCGCCAAGCGGCCCGCGGATCGGTTCGACTCGTGCGCGGAGTTCGCCGCGGCCGTGCAGCACGCGTTGCGTGGACCGGTCAGCGTGCCGCACGCCGTCGCGCAGCCCAGACCGCATCCGCAGAGCTCGGCGCCGAACCCGATGCCGTTGGCGCACCCGCCGCGCTACGCCCAACCCGCGCCGCCCGGTCCGCACTATGCGAATGCCGGTGTGCCGCAGGGTTATCCGCCCGGCTACGGCGCCGTCCCCGCCGGATACCGACCGCCCGTCCCGCCCCGGCGCGGAGGTTCCGGCGCGAAGGTGCTCGCGGTGATTCTCGGCCTCGTCTTCGTGCTGCTCGCCGGATGCGGAACCTTTGTGTTCACCGACGATTCGACCTGGGTGTCGCAGCTGACCGGACGCTCCAAAGGACACAAGGATCTGTCGGCGATGTCGGCGGCGTTTCCCGGGATGCTGCCGAGCGGCAACCGCGAGACCGGTAAGGGCTACAACGGCGCCTCGTGCCGTCCGGCATCCGAGTGGAAGGACTGGCGCGCCGAGAAAGGCGACGAATCGGCCTTCGACAAGTGGCAGGCGCGCTGGGAGTGTCTGCTGGCGGACGGTGCGAAGCTCGCGTATACCTTCTACGCCTTTCCGAGCGCCGAGGCGGCGCGGCGGGCGGTGACCACGTTCAAGTCCCGGGCCAAGTCCGAAGGCTCAAGCACCGAGGGCACCAGGACCGACGAACGTTTCCGCTACAACGACGGTTACGGCGAGGTCGCACTGGTCCTCTCGACCTTCTCCGATCCGTCGCGCGACCGCTGGGTGTTCACCTTCCACGGCCCCACGACGCTCGACGACAAACTCTCGGCGAAGGTCCGCGACGCTCCACTCTGAGGCGCACCCCGCTCCCGCTCGGGCCGGAGCCGCGTCGGGCTCCGGCCGCTCAGGCTCCGGTGCCGAAGCGGTTCTTCGCCGGGCGGTTGGTGGTGGCGCGGCGTTCGGCTTCCTTCGCCTTGACGCGCTCGTTCTCGCGGAGGACGGCTTGGTAGTTCTCGCGTTCGCGGGTCAGCCATTCCGGCGGGTCGGCGAGCAGGGCGGCGATCTCGTCGGCGGTGAGGGCGTCGGAGACGCCGCCGCGGGCCAGGCCGCTGTTGGAGATGCCGAGCTTGCGCGCGGTGATGTCGCGCGGGAAGGGGCCGGTGCGGCGCAGTTCGGTGAGCCAGGCCGGGGGATCGGTGCGCAGCCGGTCGAGGTCGGCGCGGGAGATCGGCGAGTTCCGGAACTCCTCCGGCGCGGCGGGGAGGTAGATGCCGAGCTTGTCCGCCGCGGTCAGCGGCTTCATCATCTGCGGTTTCTTGTCCGGGCTCACCGGGACAGCCTAGTCGACCGCCGGAGCGCCCCCGTCGTCGCGGCGACCGTCCGGGCCCGCGCACGCCGTGCAATACCCTTGGTCGAATGAGTCAGGTGGAGTCGATCGACGTAGAGCGGTTGCGCTGGTTCGTCGCGGTGGCCGAGGAGCTGCATTTCGCGCGGGCGGCGAAGGGCCTCGGCATCGCGCGTCAGCGGCTCAGCCGGACGGTCATCGATCTGGAGACCGAACTCGGCACGAAGCTGTTCGTCCCCGGCGCCCAGCCGACGCAGCTCACCGACGAGGGGCGCGAGTTGCTCGCCGCCGCCCGCGAGGTCATCGCGCGCCGGGAAGTGGCCGAGCCGGAACTGGAGCCGGAGGTCTCGGCCGGACTACGGGTGGGTTTCGTGCCCGGCGTCACGGTGTCGAAGTGGGAACGGATCTGGGGTGAGCGGTTTCCCGAGATCCCCCTGCGGACGATTCCGCTCGCCGCCGCCGACCAGCTGACCGCCCTGCGGGAGGGCCGGGTCGACATGTGCTTCGTGCGCCTGCCCATCGACCGCGCGGGGCTCAGCGCGATTCCGCTGTACAGGGAGGTGCCGGTCGTCGTGGTGCCCAAGGAGCACCCGATCTCGCTCTTCACCGAGGTCACCGCGGCGGACCTGGCCGACGAGCGCATGCAGGACGCCTCGGACATCGACGCGGCGGCGGTCACCCTCGAAATGGTCGCCGCCGGAGTCGGACTCGCCATCGTCCCGCACTCCATCGCGCGCCTGCACGCCCGCCGCGACCTGGTCTACCGCACCGTCACCGAGCACCCGGACACCGAGATCGCCCTGGCCTGGCCGACAGCCGAGACCACCGAGCTCGTGGAGGAATTCGTCGGCGTGGTGCGCGGCCGCTCCGAACGCAGCTCGCGTTCGCCGTCGGCCGGTGACGCGCAGCGACCGAAGCAAGCGAAAAAGCCCGCGTCACAGAAGAAAACCGCAGCCGGGAAGAGCGCGACCCCGGCGCGCGGTGCACGCTCCTCCGGCGCCAAGAAGCCAGGCAAGCGGCGCGGTCGCTGATCGGCGCTATTCCGTATGGAACGCGCGCCAGATCGTGTGTTCGCCGATGGCGCCCTCCGCTCCGGCTACGGCCTCGGCACAACGGTTTTCATCGATGGTCTCGGCAGCCGCGGCGAGTTCGAGGCGAACGCCTGGACGGACGCGATGCGGCCCGGCGATGCCGATCTTCGTTACGGCGTGGCCTCGTGGACGCGCGGCAGGATCGTGTGCCGTAGGTGCGCACGGATCTCGGCGATCGCGGCATCGCCCGCGGTCACCAGCGGGCTGCGCACGGCGGCCGGGAACCCGGGGACGCGTTCGGCCAGAGCGGCTTTGACGAACGCGATGTCGGTGAGTCCGGAACCGTGGCGGAGGGCGCGACATTCGTCGAACACCGCTTGCCAGCGCCCGGCCGCGTCGACATCGCCCTCACGAACGGCCGCGGCGATGCGGACAGGCAGTTCCGGCACCGGGTTTCCGCCGCCGGAGACGATGCCGTGCACGCCGAGTTCGCGGATCCGGGCGGCGGCGCCGTCGCTGCCCACGAAGACCGCCGCACCGGTCGCGGCGTAGGCGCTGGTGACCTCGAGGTCGCCACCGGAGTCCTTGATTCCGGCCAGCATCGGGTATTCGGCGGCGAGCGCGGCGAGCAGCGCAGGGGAGATCTGGGTCTGCGTGTGGCGCGGGAAGTTGTACAGCAGCAGCGGCAGTTCGGTGCGAGCGAGCAGCACGCCGAAGAACTCGCGGACCCCTGCTTCCGGCGGATCGGCGAAGAAATAGGGTGCGATCGCGGCGACGGCGTCGGCGTGGTGGCGCGCGTGGTCGAGCAGTTCGAGCGCGTCGCCGTATGCGGTCGCGCCGATGTGCGCGATCAGCTGCCCCGGCCAGTACTCGCGGGCGTGCTCGAGGATCGACTTGCGTTCGGCGACAGTCAGACTGGAGAACTCGCCGGTCGTGCCGTTGACGAGGATCGCGGGGACTCCCGCGTGGTGCAGGAAGCCGAGATACTCGCGCAGCGCTCCGGTATCGACGGCGCCGTCGCGGGCGAACGGCGTGACTGTGGCGAGGATGGGATCGGTCTCGACCGTGCCGGGCCACCGTGGCGCGGACCGCGCCCGCTCTCCGACTGTCATCCGCGGCGCGGGCGGCAGCTCTGGCCGGGGCCTTACCTGGGCTTGCGCCGCAGGATCGAGTCGCGCACCAGGATGACCACGATGAGGGCGGCGAAGCCGACCAGGTAGATGTCCTCGATCAAGCCCTTGTGGTTGCCGATGATCATGGCGAGCAGGATGAACGCGACGATCCAACCGGCGATGCGGAAGGTGCGGCGCGACTCGCCGCTCCAGCCCCACTCCGCGGAGGGGACCTCGGCGGTGTCCACGTGAGTGACGATGGCGCGCTCGTTGTTGGCGGGTTCGATGTCCGTGGCGGCCACGATCGCTCCTCAGGTGGTTCGGGTACCGAACTTCCGGTACGCACTCTTGGGCTACTGGTCGATATCGTGACATACGACGCCGCGTCGTTGGTAGTCGGGCCGCGCTCGACGGGCACGACGAGACCCCGTGCGCGGTAGGACACAATGACTGGGTGTCCGACATCGTGAGAGTCCTACTGCTCGGCAGCACCGGATCCATTGGTACCCAGGCGCTCGAGGTGATCGCCGCCAACCCCGACAAGTTCGAGGTGGTCGGATTGGCCGCGCGCGGCGGCAATACCGAACTGTTCGCCGCGCAGATGGCGGCCACCGGGACCCGCAATGTCGCCGTCGCCGATCCGGCCGCCGCCGCGGCGCTGGACATTCCGCTCGCAGGCCCCGCGGCGGTGACCGAACTGGTGCGCCGCACCGAGGCCGACGTGGTGCTCAACGCGCTGGTCGGCTCGCTCGGCCTGGAACCGACCCTGGCGACACTGGAGTCGGGCACCCGCCTCGCGCTGGCCAACAAGGAGTCGCTCGTCGCGGGCGGTTCGCTGGTGACCCGCGCCGCCGCGCCCGGCCAGATCGTGCCGGTGGATTCGGAGCATTCGGCGCTGGCGCAGTGCTTGCGCGGTGGCCGCGCCGAGGAGGTGGACCGGCTGGTGCTGACGGCGTCGGGCGGGCCGTTCCGCGGCTGGACCGCCGAGATGCTCGAATCGGTCACCCCCGCCGAGGCCAAGGCGCATCCGACCTGGTCGATGGGTCTGATGAATACGCTGAACTCGGCCTCGCTGGTCAACAAGGGCCTCGAGCTCATCGAGACGCACCTGCTGTTCGGCATTCCGTACGACCGCATCGACGTCACCGTGCACCCGCAGTCGATCGTGCACTCGATGGTCACCTTCACCGACGGCTCGACGCTGGCGCAGGCCAGCCCGCCGGACATGAAGCTGCCGATCGCGCTGGCCCTCGGCTGGCCGGACCGGGTGCCCGGCGCCGCGGCTCCGTGTGATTTCGGGACCGCCGCCACCTGGACCTTCGAACCGGTCGACAGCGAGGTGTTCCCCGCGGTCGAACTGGCCAGGCAGGCGGGCATCGCGGGCGGCAGCGTGACCGCGGTCTACAACGCCGCGAACGAGATCGCGGTGCAGGCCTTCCTCGACGGTCTCATCGGCTTCCCGGCGATCGTGCGGACGGTGGCCCGCGCGGTGGAGGCGGCCGACCAGTGGCGCGCCGAGCCGCAGAGCCTGGCCGAGGTGCTCGCCGCCGACAGCTGGGCGCGCGACTACGCCCGGCGTGTCGTCGGAGCCTGAACCACCGGTATCCGGCGCGCCCGGCGGGGCGCTGGCAGACTGAGGCGTACGGATCGGGCGTGCGCTTCGCCCGCATGCGCGTACCCGCGCGCGGGCTTGGTACGGACTCGGTCCGGCCGCGTCCATTAGTGTGGTCTGGGTGCTCGCGGCCGCGCCGGCGCGTGCGCGGGATGTCTACGAGCTGCGCAACGCAGGAGGGCTGGAGAGCAAATGGTGTTCGCCATGGGGTTCGTGCTGTTCGCGCTCGGCATCCTGATCTCGGTCGCCCTGCACGAATGCGGACACATGTGGGCGGCCCAGGCCACCGGCATGAAGGTGCGCCGCTACTTCGTCGGCTTCGGCCCGACCCTGTGGTCCTTCCAGCGCGGCGAGACCGAATACGGCGTCAAGGCCATCCCGCTCGGCGGCTTCTGCGACATCGCGGGCATGACCGCGCTGGACGAGGTGCGGCCCGAAGACCTCGACCGCGCGATGTACCGCCAGGCGACGTGGAAGCGGCTCGTGGTCATGGTGGGCGGCATCGTCATGAACTTCGTGCTCGGCTTCCTGCTGATCGTGGTGCTCGCCGTCGGATGGGGCCTGCCGCGGCTGGACGAGCCGACGCCGACGGTGGGAACCCTGAGCTGCGTCGCGGACGCGAATCCGGACGGGACGCTGCAGCAGTGCACCGGCCCGGGGCCCGCGCAGCAAGGCGGACTCCAGCCCGGCGACACCATCACCGCCGTGAACGGCGTCGCGGTCGACACCTGGGCGGAGTTCACCGAGCAGACCCGCAAGCAGCAGGGGCCGATCACCTACACCGTGGACCGCGCCGGACAGCGGGTGCAGCTGACGGTTTCGCCGCAGCCGGTGACGCGCTACACGAAGGAAGGCGCGAAGACCGAGGTCAGCGCGGTCGGCGTCACCCTGAACGTGCCGCCGATCGAGAAGGAGAACGTCGTCACGGCCATCCCCGCCGCCGCATCCTTCACCGGCGACCTGTTCGTGCGCACCTTCCAGTCGCTGGCGCAGATGCCCGCCAAGGTCGCGGCGCTGTGGGACGCGGTCACCGGCGGCACGCGCGACCCGGAGACCCCGGTCAGCATCTACGGCGCCAGCCGCATCGGCGGCGAGAGCGCCCAAGCGGGCCTGTGGCAGGTGTTCGTGCTGATGCTGGCGAGCCTGAACTTCTTCCTCGGCGCGTTCAACATCCTGCCGCTGCTGCCGCTGGACGGCGGTCACATCGCCGTGGTGCTCTACGAGAAGATCCGCAACACGATCCGCGGCTGGCGCGGTCTGGCGCCCGCCGGTCCGGTCGACTACCTGAAATTGTTGCCCGCGACGTACGTCGCCGTGGCGCTCGGCGGCGCGTACATGGTGCTCACCCTGGCCGCCGACATCGTCAACCCGATCCGGCTGTTTCCCTGAGTGCGCCGCCGACGCACAAGAACATCCGCCGGGGACGCGGGGTAATCTGTCGCCGGCAATCGCGGGACAACTCGTTGTCATGCCGTGTCACGGGCGTCACAGGGTGGTGGTCCACCGCGCGCGGCTAAGCTCGGTAGGCGAACGGCCCGCAGCAAACGTACGGAAAGTAGGCAGCCGAAAGTGACCAGCACAATCGGACTGGGGATGCCCGCCGCTCCCGCGGCCGTTCTCGCGCCCCGGCGCAAGACCCGTCAGCTCATGGTTGGTGGTGTCGGCGTGGGCAGCGACCACCCGATTTCGGTGCAGTCGATGACCACCACCAAGACCCACGACGTCAACGCGACCCTGCAGCAGATCGCCGAGCTCACCGCCTCGGGCTGCGACATCGTCCGGGTCGCCTGTCCCCGCCAGGAGGACGCCGACGCGCTGGCGACCATCGCCCGCAAGTCGCAGATCCCGGTCATCGCCGACATCCACTTCCAGCCGCGCTACATCTTCGCCGCCATCGACGCGGGCTGCGCCGCGGTGCGCGTGAACCCGGGCAACATCAAGGAGTTCGACGGCCGGGTCAAGGAGGTCGCGAAGGCCGCGGGCGCCGCGGGCATTCCGATCCGCATCGGCGTGAACGCCGGTTCGCTGGACAAGCGGATGATGGAGAAGTACGGCAAGGCCACCCCCGAGGCGCTGGTGGAGTCGGCGCTGTGGGAGGCGAGCCTGTTCGAGGAGCACGGCTTCGGCGACATCAAGATCTCGGTCAAGCACAACGACCCGGTGATCATGGTCGAGGCCTACCGGCAGCTGGCCGCGCAGTGCGACTACCCGCTGCACCTCGGTGTGACCGAGGCCGGTCCGGCGTTCCAGGGCACGATCAAGTCCGCCGTCGCGTTCGGCGCGCTGCTGAGCGAGGGCATCGGCGACACCATCCGGGTCTCGCTGTCCGCCCCGCCCGCCGAGGAGGTCAAGGTCGGCGGGCAGATCCTGCAGTCGCTGAACCTGCGTCCGCGCAAGCTCGAGATCGTCTCCTGCCCGTCCTGCGGTCGCGCCCAGGTGGACGTCTACACGCTGGCCAACGAGGTGACCGCCGGTCTCGAGGGCATGGAGGTGCCGCTGCGGGTCGCGGTCATGGGCTGCGTCGTGAACGGCCCCGGTGAGGCGCGCGAAGCGGATCTGGGTGTGGCCTCGGGCAACGGCAAGGGGCAGATCTTCGTCAAGGGCGAGGTCGTCAAGACCGTGCCGGAGGCGCAGATCGTGGAGACCCTGATCGAGGAGGCCATGCGGATCGCCGAGGAGATGGGCGAGAGCGCGGGCGCGGGGGAGCCGGTCGTCACCGTCGGCTGAGACCCGCCGCGACCAGCGGGTTTCGGATACCCGTACCGCATTGGGCGCGTTCGTGGCAGGCTGTCGATTGTGCGGAGTCTGCTGGAGCCGACGCGAAGAGCGAAGTACGCCCCCGCGCGTCAGCTCGCCAACCGGGATCTGGCGCAGGTCCTGCGAGTGCTCGACAGCGATCCGGTCGCCTCGTGCATGATCGCGGCCCGATTGCAGGAATACGGGCTGGACGCCCGGGGCGGGCACGGTGAGCTGTGGAGCCGCGGCGGCCCCGCCGAATCCCTCTGCTTCTCCGGAGCGAACCTGGTGCCGCTGCGCGGCGACAACGACGCGTTGCGCGCCTTCGCCGACCGCGCGACGCGCTGGCCGCGGATCTGCTCCTCGGTGGTCGGCCGCCAAGAGCTCGCGCTACCGCTGTGGGAGATGCTCAGCGACAGCTGGGGCCCGGAGCGCGAACTGCGCGGCGCCCAACCGCTGCTCGCGCTCGGCCAGCCCGCGCTGGCCACGGCCGACCCGCAGGTGCGCAGGGCGCGACCGGACGAGCTGGACCGCTACCTAAGCGCGGCGATCGCCATGTTCATCGAGGAGGTCGGCGTCGACCCGAGGGCGGGCGACGGCGGCCGCGGCTATCGGCGCCGCATTCAGAATCTCATCGAATCCGGCCGTGCCTGGGCGCGTTTCGAGGACGGCGAGGTGGTCTTCAAGGCCGAGGTCGGGTCGCTGTCCCGGCGCACCGGCCAGATCCAGGGCGTGTGGGTGCATCCGGACCGGCGCGGCAAAGGCGTCGGCACCAGCGGCACCGCGGCGGTGGCCAACGCGGTGGTGGCCTCCGGGCGCACCGCGAGCCTGTACGTGAACGACTTCAACACCGTGGCCCGCCGCGCCTACGGCCGCGTCGGATTCCGTCAGATCGCGACGTTCGCCACCGTCCTGTTGGACTGAACGGCTTACCGGACACAGGTAGCTCACGCGGCCGGGAACGACACCACCCGATCACCCGAGAAACGGTGCGCCGCAGGCATTTGCCCGCCAGTGGCCAGTACCATCGGCAGCGATGTCGACACGCATGTTGATTCCGCTGGCCGTCGCGGTGCTCGCCGCCGCGGCCGCGGGCTGCTCGGCCGGTCCGCAGGGCCCGGCGCCCGCGGCCGACGCCTTCGTCGCCGCCTTCGCCGAGAACGATCTCACCGCCGCCGCCGAACTGACCAGCCAGCCCGAGAAGGCCACTGCCGCATTGGCTTCCGCGTGGCAGAACCTACAGGCGGAGGAACTGACCGCGCGCACGGGCGCGGCCCGCGTCACCGGTGACACCGCGACCGTCGACTACACCTACGAGTGGCGGCTACCGAAGGACCGCACCTGGACCTACACCGGCCAGTTGCAGATGGGCCGCACCGGCGGCCGCTGGATGGTGCGGTGGACGTCCTCGAACATCCACCCCGAACTCGGCGACACCCAGACCATGGAGCTGCGCGCGAACCCGGCCCCGCGCGCCAGGGTGAACGAGCAGTCCGGCAGTGATGTCCTGGTGCCCGGCAAGGTCTCTCGCGTCGCTTTCACCGCGGCCGACGCCGCCGATCCCGCCGCGGTGTCCACCGCGCTGTCGCGAGCACTGCTGCGTTTCGACGAGCGCCTCACCCCCGAGACCATCCTGAAGGCCGCGCGGAACACCGACGGCGCCTACACCGTGCTGCTGCTCACCGAGATCGAATACAACCAGGTCGGCTCGGAACTCATCGGGCTGCCCGGTGTGACGCTGACCCAGGAGTGGGACATGGTGGCCACCGACCGCAGGTTCGCCCCCGATCTGATGACGCAGGTACGCCAGACGGTGATCGCCGAGGTGGACGGCAAATCGGGTTGGAGCGTGGTGACCATGAACGCCAACGGCGCCGACACCGCCGTGCTCACCGAGGTGCCCGCGCAACCGGCGCCGTCGTTCGCGCTGAGCATCGATCGCTACGTGCAGAACGCCGCCCAGCGCGCGGTCGACCT
The DNA here is from genome assembly GCF_006716565.1 of Nocardia bhagyanarayanae. Lineage (NCBI taxonomy): Bacteria > Bacillati > Actinomycetota > Actinomycetes > Mycobacteriales > Nocardiaceae > Nocardia > Nocardia bhagyanarayanae. Next base: position 3,616,917 of record NZ_VFPG01000001.1, read on the forward strand.
GCGCACCGAGCAGACCATGATGGTCGTGCTGCGCCCCTCCACCGGCGCGATCCTCGCCGTCGCGCAGAACACGGCGGCGGACCGGGACGGGCCGGTGGCCACCATCGGCCAGTATCCGCCCGGCTCGGTGTTCAAGACGGTGACCGCCGCCGCGGCCATGGCCGAGGGACTCGCCACGCCCGACACCGTGCTGCCCTGTCCGAGCAGCATCGTCATCGGCGAGCGCACCATTCCCAACTACAACCATTTCACCGTCGGCAACGTGCCGATGGCCACCGCCTACGAACGGTCCTGCAACACCTCCTTCGCCAAGCTCGCCAGCCAGCTGCCCGCCGACGCGCTGGCGGTGACGGCCGCGAAACTCGGGGTTGGCCAGGACTATTCGGTGGTCGGGCTGCCCACCGCGTCCGGATCGGTGCCGCCCGCCGACGATCTGGTGCAGCGCACCGAGGACGGGATCGGGCAGGGCAAGGTGGTGGTCAGCCCGTTCGGCATGGCGGTGATGGCCGCGACCATCGCGCACGGCTCGGCGCCCGTGCCGTACCTGATCGCAGGGCGGCCCACCGCCGTCGAAGGGGAGCGGCCCGCGATCGCGCCGGAGGTGATCGAGGGCTTGCGCGCGATGATGCGCAAGGTCGTCACCGGCGGCACCGCCGAGCGCATCGCCGATCAGGGCGAGGTGTACGGAAAAACGGGTGAGGCCGAGGTCGATGGCGGCTCGCACTCGTGGTTCGTGGGCTACCGCGGCGATATGGCCTTCGCGACATTGCTGGTCAAGGGCGGCAGCTCGGACCACGCGGTCGCGGTGACCAGAGATATGTTCGCCGCGCTACCGACCGGATACTGACGGCGGCCACCCGGCGTGCCCGACGACGCCGGGCCACCGGGCGGCACGCGCCGGTGCGGCGCCCGCGAGATCAGTAGAAGTACAACGCCGTCCACGTATCCGGCCCGACCACGCCATCGATCTTCAGGCCGTGCGCGGACTGGAACTTCTCGACGGCCTGCTCGGTGTCCGGCCCGAAGGCGCCGTCGATCTTCACCGGGTAACCGTGCAGGTGCAGCAGGCACTGGGCCTGCCGGACGGCGTCGCCGCTGCTTCCCCTGCTGAGGGTCGGGTGCGAGTCGCCGTATCCGCAGCCCTTGGCGCGCTCGGCGGGATCGCTGTCCCTCGGGGCCGGGGCGGCCCACGCGGGCGCGGTCGCCGTCAGTAGTCCGGCGGCGAGGGCGGTGGCGGCGATCAGGGTACGAAAAGTCATGGGAACCATCCATTGTCGAGTGCTAAGGACCGGGAGCGGTGCTCCCTGCCGCCAAGCTATGGCCCTCGCCTTCGGCGAATCTCGAGACTTTCTGCAATCGCCTGGTCAGGCCGGTGACGCGGGCTCCTCGTTGGCCCCGTACCGCAGCCGCGTCGAACCGACCCGGATGACGTCGCCGTCGCTGAGCGCGGTGTCGGCGCGGATCGGCACCTCGTTCACGTAGACCCCGTTGGCCGAATCCCGGTCCCTGATGAAGATCCCGTCGTCGCGGTGCAGGATCCGCGCGTGCTTGCGGCTGACCCGCGCGTCGTCGAGCACGATGTCGTTGTCGGACTCGCGGCCGATCCGCAGCCCCGAGGGCGGCACCGGGATTCGCTCGCCGTCGCCGACGCGGAGCCAGGCCCTGCGTCGGATGTTCGGCAGGTCGCGGGTGGTGGCGCCGCGGGTGGACGGTGTCTCCGCCGGCACCCGGTGGTTGCGCACCGCGTCCTCCAGGTCCACGGTCTCCGGCTGCGGATCGGCGCCGAGCTCGCGCACCAGGTTGCGGCGCAACCGCAGGCAGGCGGTCAGAGCGTCGGCTTGCCGTCCGGACACGTACAGCGCCTTGATCAGCAGCCGCCACACCCGCTCGTCCACGGTGCGTTCGGCGGTCGTCGCGGTCAGCTCGCCGATCACCGCGCTCGCGCGCCCGTCGGCGATGTCGGCGGCGATCCGGTCGACGAGCACGTCGTGCCTGCGCTCGGTCATGTCGGTGGCGAAGTTGGCGGCGAAGGCGAGTTCGTCCAGTCCGGTCAGTGGCGCGCCGCTCCACTCGTCCAGCGCCGCCGCGAAACACGCTGCGGCCGTGCGGGAGTCGCCGTCGCGTGCGGCCGCCGCGCCGCGGGCGCGCGCCGCCTCGAAGCGGCCGACGTCGCACTGCTCGTCGGCGATGTCGAGGAGATAGCCCGCGTCGACGGTGCGCAGGACGTCGCGATCCGGAATTCCGGCCCCGCGCAGGACGGTACGCAGGTTCGACACGTACGCGTAGAGACCGTCCATGGCGCGCGGCGGCGGGTCGTCGCCCCAGACCGCCTCGAGCAGCACGGTTTTCGGGACCGCCCTGCGTCTGTTGACGACGAGCACGGCGAGCAGCGCGCGCGGCTTCGCGCCGGACAGCGCGATGTGATGGCCGTCGACCAGCAGCCGGACCGGCCCGAGTATTCGCACGTCGACCGAGGGCCGATCGGGACCGGCGGTGGCCACGGCACATCCCTCCCAACTACACTGCGCGCCAAGTCGTCTCGCGAAGGAAGCCGACGGTGAGTGGGTTCAGCATACGCATCGCCCACCGTCGGCGGCTGGCTCTCGCGGGTCGAAACAGCTTCGTGGGCGGCGGGCTTCCGCACGGATGCCGGGCGGAGCGGCACGGGTGCGGGGCTGTACGGGCGGAGCGCCGATCGCACGGACGCGGTGGCACAGGGAGGTGCGCGGAGGGTGGTCGCTTCGGAGTTGATGCCGGGCTCGGTGTTCGCGGGTCATCTGATCGAACGACGGCTCGGTTCCGGCGGAATGGGCACGGTGTATCTCGCCAAGCATCCGACGCTGCCGATGCGGGTGGCGCTGAAAGTGGTCGGCGCGGACCGCGACGATCCCGAGTACGCCGCGCTGTTCCGTCGCGAGGCGCGGCTGGCGGCCGGTCTCGATCATCCGAACATCGTGGACGTCAAGGACTTCGGCGAGGAAGACGGCAGGCTGTGGATGTCCATGCGCTACGTGCCCGGCGGTGACCTCGCCGCACTGATTCGCGCCCATCGCTCGGGCGTCGAACCCGGCCGCGCGGTGCGCATCGTGACCGAGGCGGCCAGGGCCCTCGACTACGCGCACGAACACCACGTCGTGCACCGGGACGTGAAGCCAGCCAACATCTTCGTCACCCCCGGTGACGGGGGTGCGGACCGGGTACTGGTCGGAGATTTCGGCATCGCGCGCCGGACGGACCCCGCCGCCACCCAGACCGAGACGGGTGTCCGGGCGTTCACCGAGTCCTACGCGCCGCCGGAACAGCGCACCGGCGGGCGCGTCGACCGGCGCGCGGACGTCTACGCGTTGGCCGTCACCTGCTACGAACTGCTGACCGGCCGACTGCCCGCCGCGATGATCGCCGATCGGGAACCGCTGCCCGAGAGCGTCGGCGCGGTGCTGGCCAAAGCCACGAAGGACGATCCGGACGAACGGTACGAGTCGTGCGGCGAGTTGGCCGCGGCGCTGGCCGGGGCGGTGCGGGCCGAGCCCAAGCGTGGCTTCGGTACGCGCGGGCGGGTGGCGGCGGCCGCGGGCGTGGCGGTGGCACTCGTCGGCGCGGCCGTGTTCTTGTCGGTGCGTGCGGATTCCGGCTCCGGAGCGCTGTCCGAGCCGACGGGCGCGGCCGGCGTCTCGCCGCGCTGCTACTTCACCACCGAGGCGCCGAGTGGCGCGGGATACCACGTCGTGCTGCCGACCACGAACGATGGCGGACGCCGCTGCATCCTGTCCTACGTCGACTCCCATCCCGGCGGCCCCAACGCGCAGCGGGCCGCGCCGATCGAGGGCGTGCGGGCGCTCCAGGACGCGCTGCGCCGGTGCTATCAGCGGGAACTGTCGGACGCCGACGGCTTCTACGGCACCGCGACGGGCCTGGCCGTGCTGTACGCGCAGGATCTGCACGGCATCGACAAGGACGGCGTGTTCGGGCCGCAGACCTCGGGCGCGATGCGCTGGCCGCGCTACCGCGACGCGGGTGGCGAGTTCGAGTCCTGTGTGGCGGTCGGCCCGCCGTGACGGTCAGGCGCGGTGCAGGGTCGCGGCCAAGTGGTGGGTCAGCGGTTCGCCGACCGCGGCCATCCGCAGCGTGTAGTCGATGGTGTCGCCCGCGATACGGAACGACCGGCCGAGCGCCGTCACCATCTTCGCCGTGCTGCTGCGGCCGATGCTGGTGGAGTCGAACTCCATGCGCACCTCACCGTCGGTGATGGTGAGCCCGCCCTCGCAGATCTCGGTGATACCGGTCGGGTGGGCGAGGATCAGCTCGACGTGGTCGGGCCGCGGGCAGCGCAGGTAGCCGGTCTCGGCGTGCATCGACCTGCTGCCGTCGGCCGCGCGGGTGCGCTGGCGATAGGTGAGGAACGGGCGGCCCAGGTGGCCTAACCGTATCTCCTCCAGGTAATCGAACGGTTCGATGGTCGGGTACTCACCGTGCCCGCCGCCGCGCCAGGTGCCGAGCAACGAGGCGAGCGGTGCGATATCGGGATGGGGAGCGACGGACGGTAGGGGATCGACCACGGCGGACAGCCTAGACCCGTGTCCGCCGCCTCGCTCCCCGAGTCCCGAAATTGCACCGACCTGGCCTTCCGGACGGCGAGCCGAAAGACGCGCGACGGCCGCGTGCGCTCGCCACACCGGATCCGAACGCGATGCGTAACCTCGGACCGTGTGGGGAAGGCAGACATGCTCGGCCACGCCGTCCGACGACCGCGACTGGTCGTCGTCAGCGGCCCGCCCGGCTCGGGGAAGACGACCTTGGCGCACGCGCTGGGCCGCGCCGTCGGGTGGCCGGTGATCAGTCGTGACGAGATCAAGCAGGGGATGGCGCACGCCGATCCCGCGTTCGAGCCTGCGCCGGAGGACGAGCTCGCGCTGCGGACCCTCGACACCTTCTTCGAGGTGCTCGCCGTGCTGGCGCGCGCGGGCGTCGACACGGTGGCGGAGGCGGCTTTCCAAGATCGTCTGTGGCGGCCGGGGCTCGAGCCGCTGGCGGCGCTTGCCGATTTCCGGTTTCTGCACTGCGTCGTGGACCGGGACGTCGCGGTGGATCGCATCGCCCGCCGCAGGCGCGAGGAGCCGCTGCGGCGCGTGCATTCCGCGCCCGGCGAACCGGATCCGGCGGCGCTCGCCGCCCGGCACGACGCGTTCCAGCGGGTGCGGCTGGAGGGGCCCGCCCTCGAGGTGGACACGACGGTCGAGTACCGACCGGGGCTGGGCGAGATCGCCGCTTTCGCGAAGAATGCGCGGATCATCGATATCCGGTGAACCGCCGCGGGATTCGGCCGCGGGGTGGTACACCTCTGATGTGCCTGGCACGCGGGCAGGGCGGGCGGACCGCTTGTCCGCTTCCCGCCGCGGCGCGGCTCCGGAATCATGGTGGCGCGGGGAGGCGGTGCGATGTGACGACCGACAACTGGATGGTGCCGGGCAAGGAGCAGCTGGTCGCGGCCTGCCGCGGGTTTCCGCACGACGACCACCCGATGCTGGACGCGGCGGGCGAGCTGGCGCAGCTGCACGCGCTGCGAGAGCGCACGCCGGCCCGCGAGGTGGCGAAGCTGGACCGGCGTCGCGTCCAGCTGGTCCGCGCCATCGACCGGTGGATGACGCTGGCGACGCCGGTGCCCGGCGGCGCCGCGCACGCGCACAGCGAGACGGTCGGGAGGATCGTGGACCGGCTCGCCCAGCTCACCACGCAGGCGTGGGTGCCGCTGGCGGCGGCGCCGGACCCGGTGTTCTACGACGCGTGGACGCAGGTCGTCGAACTCGCCGACGTCTACCAGGATCTGGTGGACGCGCTGCGAGCCGGAACGCGCCGGGTGCCGGATGGTGTTTGAGCGCCCGTGCTCGACGAACCGATGGCCGCCCCGCAGGACTCAGCGCTCTACGGATTCAGTGCCCCGCGCCCGACAGATTTCAGCGCCCGCGTCCGAAGAGCCGGAACCCGCGCCCGCGCCGCTGCGGCAGCGTCGCGTACACCATCGTCATATCGGCGAACACCTCCGCCTCCTGCTCACGCTCCGCGCCGAACTCGTTGCGCCCCAGCACATGCTGCGCCGCCATCGAGGGCAGCAGCGCGGCCAGCTTCGGTGACATCGGCGCGGCGGCCTCGGAGTCGTCCTTGCCGTGTCCGAGCAGCATGTGCCCGATCTCGTGCAGGATGATGTGATCGGCGTTGCGCTCGGTGGCCTCGGCGTCGTAGACGATGATGTCGTCGTATTTGCGGGCGACCCACAGACCTTTGCCGCGACAACCGTTTTCGGCGAGCATCTCGGCGGGCACCGGTCGCAGCGAGATGGAGCGCCCCCGGTGCGCGGCCACCTCGGCCAGGTAGGCGTTGAGGTTCCACGGACTGGGCAGCGGCACCGTCCGGTTAGCGTCGCCGAAACGGGCTTCCATGCTGGTCATCGGCGCTCACTCTACCGACACCGCCGCGCCGCGTCATCCCGGTGATCGGTCACACGGCGGCCGTGATCGATTGTGGCCGACCGCGTTCCGCACACCCGGTCGGCGCGCCTACCTGCGCGAACGTCGGCGTACTCGGTCCAGGATCAGGCCTCCGGAGTCGGCGCCGCGGTCCTCGGCGGCGTGCCCCGCTGGGAGCGGATCGCCAGCTGGTTCAGCAGCCACAGCGCGACGCCGATGGCGAGCAGCACGCCGGCGATCAGGTACTGATCGGGGTTGCGTTCGGTGAACGGCGTGACGAGGAACCCGCAGGACAGCGCCCCCACCACGGGCAGCACGGTCGGCGTGCGGAAATGCTTGTGCTCGACGGGATCCCGGCGCAGCACCAGCACCGCGACGTTCACCACCGTGAACACCGCGAGCAGCAACAGCGCGGTGGTGCCGCCGAGTTCGGGCACCTCGCCGACGAACGCGATCAGGCCGAGCGCCAGCAGTGTGGTGAAGACGATCGCGACCTGCGGCGTCCGCCGCCGGACGTGCACCCGGCCGAACGCTTGCGGCACGACGGCTTGCCGCGCCATGCCGTAGAGCAGTCTGCTCGCCATCAGCATGTTGATCAGCGCCGAATTGGCCACCGCGAACATGGTGATGAACGCGAACACGTGCGTCGGGAATCCGGGCGCGCCGACCTCGACCACCTTCAGCAGCGGGGTGTCGCCTTCACCGAGTTGCTCGGTGGGCACCAGCGCGACGGAGGTGATCGAGACGAGCACGTAGATCGTTCCGGTGATGAGCAATCCGGTCAGCAGCACCTTGGGGAAGATCCGATTCGGTTCCTTGCACTCCTCGGCCATGTTCACCGAGTCCTCGAAACCGACCATCGCGTAGAAGGCGAGCGTCGTCGCGACGATCACGCCGCCGAGCGCGCTGCGGTCGCCGGTCTCGAATTCGGTGATGCGTCCGAAATCGCCGTTGCCGAAGCCGAGCGCCCACAGCCCGATCGCGATGACGATCAGCAGGCCGGTCAGCTCGACGCAGGTGAGCAGCACGTTCAGTTTGACGCCCTCGCTGACGCCGCGCAGGTTGATGGCCGCGATCACGGCCATGAACGCCAGCGCGACGGCGGTGATCGCGATGCCGGTGCCGACTTCGAAGTCGAAGGCCTCGGCGAAGTTCGCGGCGAACGCGCGCGAGGCGGTGGCCGCCGAGGTGATGCCGGAACTCAGCACCGCGAACGCGACCATGAAGGTGAAGAAGTGGATGCCGAACGCCTTGTGCGTGTACAGCGCCGCACCCGCGGCGTGCGGGTACTTGGTGACGAGCTCCAGATAGCTGAACCCGGTGACCAGCGCGACGAGGAACGCGACGACGAACGGCACCCACACCGCGCCGCCCACCTCGGCGGCGACCCGCCCGGTGAGCGCGTAGATGCCGGTGCCGAGAATATCGCCGACGACGAACAACAGCAGCAGTCCCGGCCCCATCACCCGGTGCAGACTGGGTTCGGGCGTGGCGGGTTCGGCGGACACGTCGGCCATCGGAGACTCCTGTGCGCGGTTGCGGATGGGATCCTGGAGTACCCATTCTTCCGGCGCGACAGTCGCCGGAACACCGGAGAACGCTAGCTCATCCTTGCGGCGATCTCCTCGATCAACGCGACGGAATCGCGCGGGCTCAGCGCCATGGCCCGGAGCTGATCGAAGATCACCCCGAAGCGGCGGACCTCGTTGTGGCCCTCCACGAGTGTGTCGCCCGCGATGCCCTCCACGTACACGAGTTCGTTGTCGTCGGGGTTCTCGAAGTCGAGCAAGGTGAACGAGCCCGCCATGCCGGGATGCGCGCCCGCGTTGAACGGAAGGATCTGCAGGATCACGTTCTTGCGCTTGCTTTCGAGCAACAGCTTCTCCAGCTGCCCGCGCATGGTCTGCGGGCCGCCGACCTCCCGGCTGATCGCCGCCTCGTCCAGCACCACCCACAGTTCGAGCGGCTTGTCCTTGTCGAGCACCGCCGCCCGGTTCAACCGGGCATGGACGCGGCTTTCCATGATCGCGGTCTCGACCTTCGGCATGGACGTGTCGATCACCGCGGCCGCGTACTGCTCCGTCTGCAAAAGGCCTGGGATGTAGGAGGTTTGGTAGTGGCGCGCGGAAAGCGCCTCGGATTCGAAGTTGATGTAGGCCGCGTAGACCTCGGTGAGATTGGCCTCCCACGGCCGGGACATGCCGGGTTTCTGCGCGTCCGATAGGAGCTCCAACGCGTACCTGCGCCGGTCGGGATCGACCTCGTAGATGTCGAGCAGCGTGTTCAACGTCCGGCGCTGCGGACGGGCCTGGGCCTGTTCGATCCGGTACAGCGTCGTCACATTGATCCCGGTGCGGGTGCTGACTTCCTCTTTGCTGAGTCCGACTTTGTCGCGCATCTCGGTCAGCAGCGCCGCGAGTCGGCGCAGGCCGGCGGTGAGAACCGTGCGCTTACCCGCCATACCGCAATTCCTTTCGTGGTGACAGCGCCTCAGCCTACCGTCGTGTTCTTCGTGTTTTCGGCCGTTTTCGGCGCGATCGAGGTTGCGTATCGGTCGCTTGTCGCCTTCAATGTAAGTAAGTGGTTACTTACAGCCTGGTTCGAGAAGTGGAGAGCAGTGAGCGGGACATCGCGGGAACGGATCATCGCCGAGGCGCTGCGGCTGTTCGGCGAGCAGGGTTTCGCGCGGACGTCCGTGGCCCAAATCGAGCAGGCGGCAGGGCTTTCCGGCGGATCGGGGGCGCTGTACCGGCATTTCCGGTCCAAAGACGCGCTGCTTGTCGAGGCGGTCCGCACCCGGCTGACCGAGCGCGCGGAATGGGAGGCGTTCCTCGATCCGGAGTTCTCGTTCGTCGCGCTGCTCGACGCGGCGATGCCTGGCGGGACGGTCGTCGACCGGCTCGTCGCGCTGTGCCGCGTCGGTCTGGAGCGGCTGGACCACGATCGGGACGTGACCCGGATCCTGTTGCGCGACAACTCGATCGACCCCGGAGTGCTGGAAGTGTTCCAGCGCGAGGAGTACGGCGTGGTGATGTCGGTGGTGACGCGGGCGCTGGCGCAACTGGCCGGACCGGGCGGCGGCGAGCAGGACTGGACGCCCACCGCCGCCGTACTGGTCGGCGCACTCGCGCACTTCTGGCTGATCACCGACATCTTCGACGGCGACCATCCGGCGTCCGTCGACGCGGACGAATACCTGCGTGCCACTGCGGAGCTGGTCGCCGCCCGGCTGGACCGGGCGGGCCACCGAGGAGAGGAAGCACCGTGAACACACACATCACCGTCATCGGCGGCGGCTTGGCCGGTCTCACCGCGGCCATCGCCTGCGCCGAGGCAGGCGTGCCGGTCCGGCTGCACGAGGCGCACCAGACGCTCGGCGGCCGCGCACGGGCGACGGCCGCCCCGTACGTCGCGCACGAGGGCGCGCACGTCTTCTACGCCGACGGACCGCACTACACCTGGTTGAAGAAGCGCGGTTTCGTCGCCGACCTCGGCTGGCCCTCGCCCGCGGACGCGACGAAGCTGGGGTTCCGCCTCGACGGCCGCCTCCGGCGACTGCCGCCCGTCCGGATGCTGCGCGCCCAAGCGCGGCTGCGGCTCACCGCACCCGTGGACGTCGACTTCCGTACCTGGGCGGCGGGCCGCTGGGGCGAGGCGACGGCGGAGCGGATGGCGAACGCGATCAGCGTGGTCACCTACGACGCCGACACCGGCCGTCTCTCGGCCGCGTTCGTATGGGAGCTGTTCCAAAGGGTGTTCAGCGCGCCCATCCCGGCCGTGCGCTGGGTGCGCGGCGGCTGGCAGCGCGTGGTCGACCGGATGGCGGCGCGCGCGACGGAACTCGGCGTCGTCGTCGAAACCGGTTCGCGGGTGGACGAATTGCCGACCGACGGACCGGTGATCGTGGCCACCGACGTGCACGCGGCCCGCGTCCTGCTCGGTGACGACAGCCTGACCTGGCCCAGCGGCTACTGCGCCCTGCTCGACATCGCCGTCACCGCCGACGGCCGCGACCGCTCGCTCGTGTTCGACCTCGACGAGGGCGGCTTCCACGAGAGTTACACCATGCAGGACGACACCATCGCACCCGCGGGGGAGTCGCTGTTCCAGCTCCAGATGCCGGTGCGCGAGGGCGAATCCCCGCGCGGCGCGCACCAGCGGTTGCAGGACTTCGCCGACCTGTGCGTGCCGGGTTGGCGCGACCGCGTCACCTTCCAGCGCACCGCCACCGCCAAGAACCGCACGGGCGCGGTGGACCTGCCCGGCTACACCTGGCGCGACCGACCCGCCGTCGATCGAGGTGGCGACGTCTATCTCGCGGGCGACATGGTGGCGGCCCCTGGGATGCGCGGTGAGATCTCGATCAACAGCGCCTTGCTCGCCGCGCGCGGGGCGACCGCCGCGTTGCGCTCCGGCGCCTCGGCCGTAGTCCGGCCGTAAGTGCCCGCAGCCGTGGGGATCACCTCCATCCGCTAGCCCTTGTCCAGCTCGCCGAGCTTGTGCGAAATGCCCGCCCGGCCGCTCAGTTCGAGCTTGCGCAGGATGCGGCCGATGTGGTCCTCGACGGTGCGCGGGCTGAGATACAGCCGGTGGGCGATCTCCTTGTTCGGGTGGCCGCGCGCGGCCAGCTCGGCGACTTCGCGTTCGCGCGCCGTCAGCGTCGTCGCACCGCCGGAGGTGCGGCCACCGGCCAGGCGGCGCTGCAGCGAGGTCGTGGCGGCGACGAGCTGGGTCGCGCCCGCGGCTGCGAACGTCTCGCGGGCGGCGACCAGCCGCTGGGTGGCGAGCGCGAAATCGCCGCGCCGACCGGCGATCCGCGCGGCCAGCAGCACCGCTTGCGCGCGGTCGACCGGCATATCGGCCCGATCGAACCAGGTGAGGCAGGCGGTGACCGCGGCTTCCGCCGCGTCGAGATCGTCTGTCGCGCAGCAGTATTCGGCGCGAGCCGACGAAGCGGCCGCCAGCTGGCTCGGCAGGCCGAGGTGGGCTGCCGCCACCTCGGCCCGGGTGACGAGCTCGTCCGCCGCTGCCCGGTCCCCACCGCCCAAAGCCAGATTCGCGTATCGCGCCAGCTGGGTCGGCTGCATCGGGCCGGGCCGGTCGTCGATCAGGGGTGGGACAGCGGGTTCGAGCACGCCGAGCCGAACCCCCACCTCGTGCACCGCCGTCTCCACCACCTGCCGCCACCAGCGCATCACCGGTCGCGGCTGTTCGTTCAGCGCCGTCCACTGCCGGAGCACATCCTCGCGCGCTGCGACCGATTGCAGCGCACGGAGTTTCAGCGCACCGGCGAACGGGATCAGATCGCCGTAGCCGAACTGTCGCGCCATGTCGTCGGCGTCCTCGGCGGCTGCCAGCGCCTCGCCGACGCGACCCAGCTTCATCAAGCAGTAGGCGCGCACCGTGTGCAATTCGGCCAGCGCGTAGCTGCGCCCGAAGCGACGGCTGACCCGCACCGCGCGGTCCAGATGGGTCAAACCCCTCGCGTGCCTGTCGAGGAAGTACGCTGCCCAGCCCAGCGCGGGCGTCGCGTGCACCACTTCGCGCAGCCGGTCGTCGTCGAGACGCTCGAATTCCAGGTCGGCTTGCTCGAAACCGGTTCGCGCGGACTCGATGCGCGACTCGGCCACCGCGCCGAGGCAGCGCAACGCGGTCGCGGACGCGCGTACGGCGGGGTCGGCGATGGCGTCGGAGGCGAACAGCGCGTCCAGCCGCGCGTGGCCCTCGGCGTCCTGGCCATCCTGCAACTCCAGGATGGCCAGCTCCAGCTGCACGGGTCCGTCGCCGGGCAGCAGCGGCAGGTCGGCGGCCGCGGCGAGCAGCGTCCGCGCGCGATCGACCCGGCCGAGCATGCGTTCGCAGCGCGCCGAAAGCAGCAGTGCCTCCAGGCGATACGCGCCCGGCCGCGCGATCAGCGGTTCGAGCGCCTCGCGGGCCCGCGCGCCGGCGCCCGACAGCAGGAGCGCGCGTCCGAGCAGCAGCCTGTCCTCCGGGGGTTCTGGCTGTCCGCCCGGGGCCGCGCGCAGTGCCGCGGCGATCCACCGCGCGCTGGCGGCGGGCGCACTCGGCAACACCTGCGCCGCCGCGCCTTTCAGCTCGCCGGCCGCGACCGGATCGGTGCCGAGCAGGCCGAGTTCGAGGTGGCGGGCCAGCGCGGGCAGCGCCGCGCCCCGTTGCCGGAGCAGCGTGGCCGCCCTGCGGTGTGCGGCGGCCCGCCATCCCGCGCCCGCCAGCCGATGCGCGGCCGTGCGGATGAGCGGATGGCCGAACGTCACCGACGATCCGGCGACCTCCACCAGTGCCCGCCTGCTCAGTTCGTCGAGCGCGGCGGTGACCGCGTCGATCGGCAACTCGGCTGTGGTGCAGAGCATCTCGAGATCGGCGTGCGCGCCGCACAAGGCAATCGCCTGCGCGACGAGCCGTTCCCGATCCGGCAGCTGCGCGAGTTCGGCGCGTAGCGTGCGATCCAGGCCGGGGTGGTCGCACTCGGCCGGGTCCTCGCCGCTGACCGCCCGCTCCACTTCGTGGTCCGGCAGGTCGGCGAGCAACAGCAGGTAGAGCGGGTTGCCTCGGGAGACCGTGAGCAGCCGATCACGGCGCGCGACGGTCGCGTCCGGCAGCAGGGCGGCGACGTCGGCGCCGGTGAACGGCGGCACCCGCACCGAGCGGGTCGCGGCGCCGGTCGCGGTCAGCACCCGGGTGAGCGCCACCGGGCACTGGCCGGAGCGATAGGCGAGCAAAAGGCGGAAGGTCGGCGCCGGGCGGTTGCGGACGAGGTAGGTCAATGTGCGGACGGATTCGGCGTCCAGCCAGTGCGCGTCGTCGACGACGAGCAGTGTGCCGGTCGCCGCGAGGTGCCTGCGCAACGCGCGGCCCAGCCGGTTGACATCGCCGTCGGACGGCACGTCGGTCACGTCCGCACCCGCGTCGGCGAGCCGTTCCAGCACGTCGTGGATCACGTGCGACGGTTGCTGCTGCTCGTCCTCGGTGGCGGTCACCGAAAGGACCCGCAGGCCACGGCGGGCGGCGGCCGGGGCCAGCGCCGCGAGCAACCGGGATTTGCCGATACCGGCCTGGCCGTCGACCAGCAGAACCCACGGTCCATCGGGCGATTCCAGGGCGTCGCCGAGTGCGGCGAGCTCGGCGCGGCGTCCCACGAATGCGCGCTCGACCATGACCCTCCGCCGTCTTCCGGCAAACCTGCCGCGAAACAACCCCGGGCGAGCTTAACCGGTGCTGTGCCGCTACGGGGGAATCCCGTGTTTTCCCGGATGCTGCCCGCGCGATTGTGCGATTGGGTGTTCGAGGCCGATCGCGACCCTCCGGGGGATGCGCCGAAGGGCAACGGCGACGGCCGGAGTTCGGCGTCACGAGGGGTACTCCGGTCGGCCGCCTTCGCATCGACGAGAAAGTGACACGAATGAGATTCGTTGGTTCTGGCATCCTCACGCGGCTGCCGCTGGCGCTCGCCACCGTGGCCGCGTTGGGCGCGCTCGGCTGTTCGGCGGTCGAGAAGGGCGCCGACATGGTCCAGGATGCCGGGAAATCCGACACCGCCCGCGCGAACGTGGGCGACTGCATCAACGTCATCGAGGGATCGATGATCGACTCCGAGACCGAGCCGGTGGACTGCTCCTCGGACCGGGCCGTGTACAAGGTCGTGCAGGTCTTCGACGACAAGACCGAATGCCACGAGGACTACACCTCCTACGAGGAGACCCTCAACGGCGGCACCACCGCGTTCCTGTGCCTCGCGCCGAACTTCAAGCAGGGCCTCTGCTACAACGAGAGCATGCTGACCGGCTACAAGTTCGTGGCCTGCACCGCGGCGGAGGCCAGCTTCAAGGTCGTTCAGCGCATCGACGGCCAGGCCGACGAGAACCTGTGCGGCGAGGACGCCGACAAGTTCCTCACCTTGTCCGAGCCCAAGACCACCTTCTGCCTCGGCAGCCCGAAGAGCTGACCCGGCGACCCGATCGGCCGCACCACTTTCGGTGCGGCCGTTCGTCTTTCGTCAGCGAAAGGTGCGCCGGTAGGCGTCCGGACTCACGCCCGCGGTGCGCTTGAAGCGTTCGCGGAAAGCGGTCGGCGAGCCGAAACCGACTTGGGCGCCGATGCGTTCGACGGTGTGGTCGGTGGTCTCCAGCAGGTGCTGGGCCTGATGCACGCGGGCTCGGTGCAGCCATTGCAGCGGCGTCGTCCCGGTCTGCTCGCGGAACTGCCGCAGCAGCGTGCGGGTGCTCGTTCCGGCCTCGGCGGCGATGTCGGTGAGGGTGAGGTTGCGAGAGAGGTTGTCCTGCAACCACGTCAGCAGCGGCTCCAGCGTCGAGCCGCGCGGTGTCGGGGGGAACGACTGGATGATGAACTGGGCTTGCCCGCCTTCGCGCTCCAGCGGCATGACCGACAGCCGTGCCGCGTCGGCGGCGACGGCCGAACCGTAGTCGCGCCGGATCAGGTGCAGGCACAGGTCGAGCCCGGCGGCCGCGCCCGCGGAGGTGAGGAACTGGCCGTTGTCGACATAGAGGACATCGGGATCGACGGCGATGTCGGGGTGGCTCGCCGCGAGCGCGTCGGCGGCCAGCCAATGCGTGGTCGCCCGCAGTCCGCGCAGCACTCCGGTGGCGGCGAGCGGGAAAGTGCCCGTGCAGATGGAAGCGATCCGGGTGCCCGCGGCGGCGGCCGTCCGCACGGCGTCGGCGATCGCGGGCGACAGCGGCGCGGTGGGATCGGCGACGCCGGGAACGATCACGGTGTCGGCCCCGGACAACCCCTCCAGCCCCCACGGCGCCCGCAGGGTGAACGCGCCCGCGTCGACCTCGGGCCGCTCGGCGCAGACGCGGACCTGATACGCGGGGCGCCCGTCCGGCAGGCGCGTCCTGGTGAAGACCTCGATCGGGGTGGACAGGTCGAAGGGGATCACCCGGTCCAGGGCGAGGACGGCGACCACATGCATGGCTACAACCTATCCGAGCAACGGGTTCACGCCACCGGTTCCGACATGGCCGAATGCGGCAACGAACGGGCTGAGGGGCTGGTGGCGATTTTCCGTTGGTGTGTGGCATGAATGCCACTGGGCGGCGCGGCGACGGTTGCCTAACTTCGGTGGCGATCTCGTTCGCTTTCCCAGGAGTCGTCCAATGACCTACCTCGCCCCGCTGCTCGTCGGCGTCGTCTACATCACGCTGATGTCCCTGATCCGCGAACCCCATCGCCGCCACTTCAACGCCATCATGGTGGCGGGCGCGGGCGCGGCGTATCTCAGCGGCGGCGGGTTCGCCGCGTGGGAGTTCGCGTTCACGGCGGTCGTGACCTACTGCGCCTACCGCGGTCTGCGGTCGTGGACGTTCATCGGCATCGCCTGGTTGCTGCACACCGCGTGGGACTTCCTGCACCACCTCCAGGGGAGTCCGATCGTCCCCTTCCTGCACGACTCGTCCCTCGGCTGCGCGCTCTGCGACCCCGTCATCGCCCTGTGGTGTCTGCGCGGCGGGCCCGATGTAATCGCCTGGGGCCGCAGCCGGATCCGCGCGCTCGTCTCGCGGGAGCCGGTGCGCGCGTCATAGCGTGCGCTCGACCCCGTTTCACCTGGGTTTCGCCGGGTAACCGGCCACCGAACGGGAGGTGAGAGGCACATGACCCATACGACAGACGCGCGGCCCGTGGCATCGCAAGCGCGACCCGCACCGGATACGCGTTCGGTCGCCGAACTCGTCGACGATGCGACCACGCAGCTCACGCGGCTGGTTCGCGACGAAATGCAATTGGCCCGGCTGGAGATGCAGGACAAGACGAAAGGCATCGCCAAGGGCGCCGGCCTCGCGGGGGCGGGCAGCCTGCTGGCGTTCTACGGTGGCGCGGCCTTGATCGCGGCCGCGGTGCTGGCGTTGGCGATCCCGCTGCCGGATTGGGCGGCGGCGCTGATCGTCGGCGTGGTCCTGCTGGCCGCCGGCGGTGTGCTGGCGCTGGTCGGCAAGAAGACGGTGACCGAGGCCGCGCCGCCGGTGCCGAGCGAGGCAATGGAAGGCGTCCGCGACGATGTCGACGCCGTCAAGAAGAGGAGCCGACGATGAGCGGTGGCGGACGACCGAACATTCCCAACGGATCCGACGCCCTGCGGAAGGATCGAGACCAAGCGCGGCAGCGACTCGGCGAGACGGTCGAGGAGCTGACCGGCAAGTTCGACATCCCGGGCCGCGTCGAGGACAAGGCGCACGAGACCGCGGACGCGGCGCGTCACCGGGTCGCGGACGCCAAGCAGCACGCGCGCGACACCGCGGACGCGGCGCGTCACCGGGTCGCCGACGCGAAGCAGCACGCGCACGACACCGCGGAACAGGCGCGCGCCCAGGTAGAGCACCTGGTCGACCGCGCCTCCAAAGCGCAGGAACCGGTGATCCACAAGGGCAAGCAGTTGGTGGGCGCGGCCCGCATGCGGCCCGCGCCGATCGCGGCGGCCGCTGTCGGCGCGGTGGTGTTGTTCTGGTGGATGCGGCGGAGGCGGGCATGACGGCTCTCTACAAACCCCTCGGCATGATCGTGGGCGTGCTCGGCGGCGTCGCGGCCAACGCGGTGTTCACCCAGGTGTGGCGCCGGGTCAGCGGCGAGGAGGAGGCGCCGAGCGCCACGGCGCGCGAATACGGCTGGCGCGAAGTGCTCGTCGCCGCCGCGTTGCAGGGCGCCATCTTCGGCTTGGTGAAGGCCGCCGTCGATCGCGCGGGCGCGACGGGATACCAGCGCCTGACGGGCACCTGGCCCGACAAATAGCGGATCCGGCGAATCCGGGCGGGTCAGCCGCGCGGATTCGCCGATGCGCGAAGGGCTTCGAACAGGCGCACGCAGCGCGCCGTCATCTCGTCGGGGGAGTGCTGCGGGTGCTCGCCCCACCACGAGACGACGGTGGACACGATGCTGAACCAGATCGCGACCAGCAGCGAGTGATCCTCCGCGTCGGTCACCGCGGCATCGGCGAGCACCTGAGCCGAACCCTCGGCGCCCATCGCGTTCAAGGCTTTCTGATAGCCGCGCGCCAGCTCGGCCGCCGGACCACCGGCTGGCAACGTGCTGTCGTAGACGATCTTCCAGTTCTGCACCCGCCCATCGATGGCGGTGAAGATCGCGGCCAGCGTGGCCAGGGCCTTACCCTCCGCTCCCGAAACGGCCTGGGCCGCGGAGACCGCCGCGACCAGCCCGTCGCCCGCGCGGCGTACGCAGGCGGCGTGCAGACCGTCCCTGGAGCCGAAGTAGTTGTAGATCAACGGTTTCGACACACCGGCCGCGGCCGCGATATCGGCGACCGAGGCCTTCGCGTAGCCGCGGTCACCGAATTCCACGGTGGCAATGTCGAGGATCTGCTGCTCGCGCCGTTCCCGCGGCACGCCTTTGGTGCCCGCCTTGCTCAGCGTCATGCGCCGTCCCGCCCGATCGGATCGATCAGCACGCCTGGGTTGAGAATCCCGGCCGGGTCGAGTGTCGACTTCGCCGAGCGCAGTGCGGCGGCGAACGGCTCCGGGCGCTGCCGGTCGTACCACGGCCGATGGTCGCGGCCGACCGCGTGATGGTGGGTGATGGTGCCGCCCGATGCCGCCAGCGCTTCGGAGACCGCCGCTTTGATCTCGTCCCACTGCTCCACGGTCCGCCCCCAGTGCCCCGCGGCGTAGATGCCGAAATACGGTGCGGGACCGTCGGGATAGACGTGGGTGAACCGGCAGGTGACCACCCCCGTCACGCCGAGCGTCTCGAAGGCGGAGGTCGCCGCTCGCAGCACGGCCGCGCGCAGGTCGTCGAAACGGTCCCAGGTACAAGCCGTTTCGAAGGTCTCCACGATCATGGACTGCGCCGCGAGCGCGTCGCGCTGATAGGGCATCCGCAGGAACGCCGAACGCCAGGTGTCCGCCGCGCCGCCGCTCGCCTTCCGCTCGGCCGCGTCGGTGCTGCGCACCCCGTCGGGGAAGCGGCCGCCGTGGTCGCGGCAGATCCGCACCGCCCACCGCATCGGCTCGTCGACGGGGTGATCCGCGGACTCGAAGCCGAGAACCAGAACGCCGCCCGCGGAACTGGTTCCGGCGTTGAGGAACGCCTCCACCGGATCGAGCAACCGGCAATTGGCCGGGAACAAGCCGGATTGCGCGATGGTCCTCGTCGCGGCGACGGCCTCGGCGTAGTCGTCGAAGACCACCGACGCGCCCGCCCGCCAGCGCGGCCGGTCCTGCAACCGCATCCACGCCTCGGTGATCACGCCGAGCGTGCCCTCGGAGCCAAGGAACATCCGGTCCGGCGATGGCCCCGCGCCCGACCCCGGCAGCCTGCGCGATTCGCTGACGCCGATCGGTGTGACGACCCGCATGGACTCGACCAGGTCGTCGATGTGGGTGTAGACGGTTGCGTAGTGGCCGCCCGCGCGCGTGGCCAGCCAGCCGCCGAGACTGGAGAACTCGAACGACTGCGGAAAGTGGCGCAGCGACAGATCGTGCCGGCGCAGCGCGTCCTCCAACGCGGGCCCCAGGATGCCCGCCTGGATGCGCGCGGCTCGGCTCGTGCGGTCGATCTCGAGCACCTGGTTCAGGCCGCTCAGATCCACCGCCACCGTCGCGGGATATTCGGCGGCGCAACGAGGTTCGACGCCACCGACCACCGACGTGCCGCCGCCGAACGGAATCGCCGCCACCCCGGCGCCGGTGCACCAGTCGAGAATGTCGATCACGTCCCGCTCGGTGCGTGGGCGCACGACCTGATCGACCACGTGGTCGACGCGGCCGAGCAGGCTGCGCACCACGTCGCGGAAGGCCTGCCCGTGCGAGTGCGCCACGCGATCGACCGGACCCTCGGATGCCAACGGCGCCAACGTATCCGGCACCCGGACCCGTGGCGCCGGTAGTTCCAGCGACGACGGATCGGGCGCCTCGTGCACGGTGAGGTCCGCGTCGGGCAGCAGGGCCGCCACCCGGCGGGTCAACGCCGCGCGCTCCGCGCCGGTCACGGCGTCCGCCACGGTTCCCCAGCCCCACCACGATCGCGTCGCCATCCGCGTCCTCTCCACGATTCGAATTGACTCGATGGTAAATTAACTCTGAGTCAGTTCACAACCGTCCGGTCCGCCCTGATGCGCTGTTCCAGGCGGTTCGTCAGCGAGCGCACCCGCTCGTCGGTGCTGAGCTGCTGGTCGAGAACCACGTTCAGCGCGCCGCGCAGCATGGCGTACGGCTCCCAGCCCGCGGGCGCGATCGTGCGCGGTGCGCGCCGGGCGATGCCGTCGGCGATGGACGCGGCGGCCTCGGCGGCGCTGATCCGCTTGTTCAGCGGCCACGGCAGCAGGTCGCCGAATTCCGCGCCCATGTCGTCGTCATCGAGGGTGCCGTGCGTCATCTCGGTATCGACGACGCCGAAATAGGCGACGCCCGCGGTCGCGCCCGAGGCGGCGAGCTCGACGCGCAGCGCCCTGCCGAACTGCTCGACGCCCGCCTTGCTCACCATGTACGGCGAGCCGCCCATCCCCGGCGCAAACGCCGCGCAGGACGACACGACGACCACGTGCCCGCGCGCGGCGACGATGTCGTCGAGAGCCGGGTGGATGGTGTTGAAGACGCCCGTCAGGTTCACGGCCAGGACGCGGTCGAAATCCGCCGGATCCATCAGCCGGATGCTCGATGGTTTCGGCACGATGCCCGCGTTGGCCACGACGACGTCGATGCCGCCGAAGTGCTCGCGCACCCGGGCGATCGCGTCCCGCGTGTCCGCGCGATCCGCCACATCGGCTCGCATGCCGATCGCCCGACCGCCGAGCCGTGCCGCGGCGGCGTCGGCCGCCGCGCCGTCGATGTCGACCAGCGCGACCCGCGCGCCTCGCTCGCGCAGCAGCCGGGCGAGGGCGAACCCGATGCCGGTCGCCCCGCCGGTGATCACCACGACCTTGCCCGCCACGTCGTACTGTTCCGGGCTGCGGGCCAGCGCGGCGGGAACCGCTCGCAACAGCTGTCGCACGGTGTGGAAGGTGTTCGCGCTCATCGCGGACTCGATTCGTAGGACTCGGCGTCGAATTCGGCGACCCGGCGCCGATATTGGAAGCTCCAATCCGGATACAGACCGGCGTTACGGCCGTCGGCGGTGGTGTAGTAGCTATCGCAGCCGCCTTTCAGCCAGACGGTCTCCCTGCTGCGTTCCTCCATCTCGTTCAGGAAAGACCGCTGCACGCCGGGACGCACCTCGACGCGCCGGATACCCTTGGCGCGCATCGTCTTCAGGGCGTCCACGATGTAGCCGATCTGCCCCTCGATCATGTAGATGGCCGACTGGTTGCCCGCCGCGCCGAACGGACCCAGCGTGCAGAACATGTTCGGGAATCCGGCGGCGGCCGCCCCGAGATAGCTGCCGGGACGTTCCCGGTACGCCTCGGCGATCGAGCGGCCGTCCTTGCCGACGATCCGCTCGTACAACTGCGGCAGCGGACCGAAACCGGTGCCCCACACGATGGTGTCGACCGGGTACTCCGCGCCCGTGTCGGTGACGATCGACCGCGGCCGGATCTCCGCGATGCGCTCGGTCACCACCTCGACGTTGTCCCTGGTGAGCGCCGGATAGTACGCGTCGGAGAAGATGGCGCGCTTGCAGCCGATCATGTAGTCGGGGGTCAGCTTCTCGCGCAGCGCGGGATCGTCGACCTGCCGGTGCAGCTGCCACCGCGACAGCGCCTGGAACGGGTGCCGGAACCGCCGATCCACGAACCCGACCAGCCCGAAGCTCTCGATTCCGGCGAAGTACGCGCCGCGGATCGCCTTGCCGAGCACCGGCATTCGCCGCAGCAGCGCCCGCTCGACGGCGTGCGTGCGCCGGTCCATCCGGGAGACGATCCACGGCGCGGAGCGCTGGAACACCGTGAGCCGCCCCACGATCGGCTGGATCTCCGGGATGAACTGCACCGCGGACGCGCCCGTCCCGATCACGGCGACGCGCTCGCCGGTGAGGTCGTGCTCGTGATCCCAGTGCAGCGAATGGAACTGCGTGCCCTCGAAATCGCCGAGCCCGGGGAAGTCCGGAATCTTGGCCTCGCTGAACGGGCCGACCGCCGAGATCAGCACGTCGGCCGTGAGCTCGCCCCGCTCCGTCTCGATACGCCAGCGCAGCGCGTCCTCGTCCCACCGCGCGCGGACCAGCGGGGTGTCGAATCGCATGTGCCGCACCACATCGTGCCGCTCGGCCACCGAGCGCAAGTAGGCGAGGATCTCCGGCTGGGTTCCGTAGGTGCGCGACCAATCCGGGTTCGGCGCGAACGAATACGAGTACAGGTGCGAGGGCACGTCGCACGCGCAGCCCGGATAGGTGTTGGCCTGCCAGGTGCCGCCCAGGTCGCTCGCGCGCTCGAGCAGGACGAAGTCGTCGAAGCCCGCTTCGCGCAGCTTGACGGCGAGGCCGATGCCCGCGATGCCCGCGCCGATCACGACGATCGCGAGGTGCTGGGGGCCTGTTCCGCTGGGTGCGGCCATGAAGGGTCTTCCTTTCCGGAACGGGCGCCGTTGCCCGTGGTCAGAGATCGAGGACGAGTTCGTCCCCGAGTGCGCGCGAAACGCAGGTCAGCATGGTGGAATCCCGCTCGGACTCCGTGAGCAGCCGGTCACGGTGGTCGATCTCGCCGTCGAGCACCCGCGTCTTGCAGGTGCCGCAGAAGCCCTGGCGGCACGAGAACGCCGTACCAGGCAGGACCCGCCGGATGGCGGACAGCGCGGATTCGTCGGCGCCGACCTCGACCGTTGCCCCCATGCGCCGCAACGTGATTCGGAACGGATGGCCGTCCTGGACGGGCAGCGGAGAGAACCGCTCGGTGTGCACCGAGGCGGTCGGGTCGGTGGCGGAGAGCACGCGCCGCGCGGATTCCATCAGCGGCGGTGGCCCGCAGACGTACACGGCGGCGCCGCGCGGCGCCTCGGTCATCAGGGCGTCGAGATGGGGGACGCCGAACTCGTCGTCCGGCCGCACTTCGAGGTGGCCGCCGCGGCAGCGTTCGAGTTCGCCGAGAAACGGCATGCTCGCCCGCGATCGCCCGAGGTAGATCAGCCGCCACGGCAGACCGCGGTGCGCGCACTCGGTGACCATCGGCAGGATCGGGGTGATGCCGATCCCGCCGGCGACGAAGAGGTACGCGGGTGCGGTGACGAAGGTGAAGGCGTTGCGCGGCCCACGGATCCGCAGCAGGTCGCCTTCCCGGAGCTCGTGCAGCTCGCGCGAACCGCCGTCGCCATCGGCGATGCGGCGCACCGCGATTCGGTACTGCACCCGGCTCGCGGGGTCGCCGGTGAGCGAGTACTGGCGCTGCCGTCCGGACGGCAGGAACACATCGATGTGCGCGCCGGGAATCCAGGTCGGCAGCTCGGCCCCGGTGGGCGACCGCAGCGTCAGGCTCACCACGTCCTCGGCCTCGACGACACGGGCGTCGATCCGCAGCCGCATGTCGAAACCCGTGCGCCGCACCGGCTTCGGTCGCGACAGCAGCCCGGCTGTCGCTTCGGCGGTGAAGGCGCGTTTGTAGGCGTCGAGTAGCCCGGCCATGGCGCGGGCCGGAAGCGGCGGGCGGTAGCTCCCGGTCACGACGGCGCTCACGCCTCACCCGCGCGAGCCGCGGGCGACTGCGCCAGGTAGCGAATCGCGTTATCCATGGGACCGAGCTGGGACGGATGGAAGCCCGGCCGCAAGTAGCGGGGGATCTCGGTGAAGAACGTGGTGAAGCGCGGCACCACCCCGCGCGCCGAGGCGCTCAGCAGTTGCAGCGGCCAGTACCGTCCCTTGCTCGGTTCCGGATCCTTGCCGAACAAATAGCCGCCGGAGACGACGAACAACGCGAGCAGCGACAGGCTGGCCACGACGCCGGTCCGCGCTTTGCGGAAATAGCCGCCGTCGACGTGCATGTACGCGTCGTAGACCACGCTGCGGTGCTCCACCTCTTCCGCGCCGTGCCAGCGGATCAGATCCAGCATCGCCGGATGCATGTTCTTGGCCTCGAGCTTGTCGTTGGTCAGCAGCCATTCCCCGATGACGGCGGTGTAGTGCTCCATCCCCGCGAACAGGGCGAGCCGCTCGCACAGCCACTGGTGCTTGGCGCGCCCGGTGAGGCCGTGGTCGCCGAGCACCCGGTCGACCAGCCAGGAGACGGTGTCGACCATCGGGGCGACGTCCAGTCCGATCGACTCCAGGTGCTTGCGCGCCTTCTCGTGCGAGCTGGCGTGCATGTTCTCCTGGCCGATGAACCCCTGCACCTCCTCGCGCAAGCGTTCGTCGTCGATGAGCGGCAGGGCCTCGGCCAGCGCCTGCGCCATGGCCCGCTCGCCCTCCGGCAGCACCAGGTGCATGACGTTGATGATGTGGGTCGCCATCACCTCGCCGGGGATGTAGTGCATGGGGACCGAATCGAAATCGAACCGCACGTCGCGCGCGTGAATCGCGTGTGCTTGGTCCTCGTACGCCGATGTGCTCATGTCGCCGTCCTCGCGTCTCACCGTTGAAACAGGCACCCCTCGACGGTATTGTTGACATCACATGATGTCAACACTGGGCCGGTATCGAAATCTCGATATCTCCTATGCCGATTCCTATTGGTGAGTCCCGGCCGGTCGGGCCTACCGTCGCGGTATGGCGAAGATTCTTTTCGTAATGACCGGTGTCGACCACTGGACGTTGGCCGACGGCACCAAGCACCCGACCGGATACTGGGCCGAGGAGTTCGTCGTGCCCTTCGAGGCGCTGAAGGACGCGGGCCACGAGATCGTGGTGGCCACTCCGGGCGGCGTGGTGCCCACTGTGGACCAGGGCAGTCTCGCGCCCGAGGTCAACGGCGGCGAGGAGACCGCGGAACATCGTGCGCGGGTGGTGTCCACGACTCCCGAGCTCGCCGATCCGGTCGCGCTGGCGAACGTCGATCTCGCCGACTACGACGCCGTGTTCTATCCCGGCGGGCACGGGCCGATGGAAGACCTCGCCGTCGACCCAACCTCCGGCGCATTGCTCACCGCCGCACTGGATTCCGGCAAGCCGCTTGCCGTGGTGTGCCACGCGCCCGCCGCGCTGCTCGCCGCCACCAAGCCCGACGGAACCAACGCTTTCGCCGGTTACGCGCTGACCGGTTTCACCAATGCCGAAGAGACACAAGCGGGTTTCGCCGACAAGGCGAAGTGGCTGCTCCAGGATCGCCTCGTGCAGATCGGCGCCGACTTCCGCGAAGCCGACCCCTGGTCACCGAACGTGGTCACCGACCGCACCCTGATCACCGGCCAGAACCCCGCCTCATCGGCGGGCGTCGCCCAGGAATTGCTGCGGCGACTGTCCTGATTCATCGAACGCCGTCGCCGCGGCGGTAACCGGCCTGTTTTCGTGTTGTCGAGGTCGGAAGTCGTGGGTAGGGTCGTGGTCGACACCAGGGGCGTTGTGCCCGAACGCGAGCCGCCGCCGATGCTCCGGCGCGGCAGGAGGGGAACCGGGTCATGCATACGCTCCGGAAAGAAGACGGCGCCGCGGATCTCGCAGGCATCACCAAGCTGAGCGTCGGCGTGAGCTGGGACCCCTCGGCGGGTACCAGCGGCGGGGCGCTCGGCTGGGCGCGCCGCAAGCGCGGCGTCGATCTGGACCTGATCGCCATCCTCATGCAGGGCGCCGAGCCGGTCCGTTTCGCGGGTCTCGATTCGCTCGACCCGCTCGGCAACGGCGCGGTGCTGCACACCGGCGACGCGCAGACCGGTGCCGCTGCCGGCGACGACGAGACGGTGCACGTCACCTTCGCCGACGTCCCCGGCGGCATCGACGCCATCGTCTTCGTGGCGGCGGCCTTCAAGAAGGGCAGCTCCTTCGAGAAGGCGAACAACATCTCGTTCAAGATCTACGACGCTTCGGGCGGCAGCAGCCAGCAGGTCGCCGACATCTGGCCCTCCCTGCTCGGCGCCGACAACGCCAACGCGGTGGCACGCGCCTTCCGCAACGGCAACGCCTGGCAGCTGGAAGTTCTCAACCGCAAGGGCAAGATCAAGCAGGGTGACAAGCAGGCCCTGCTTCGCTTCGCCATGCAGTAGGACGCGTGCGCGACCACGCCTGACCGGCCGTCAGCGGTCCGTTTCCGGCTCGACGACAAGAGGTTTCAGCAGCTCACCGAGTTGATCGATGGCTCGGTCGATGTCGATCCGGTCGGGCGCCATCGCGCTCTGCACATGGATGCCGATGGCCGCGCCGACGAGGACGGTCGCGAGGCCGTCGGCGGTCATGGTCTCGGGGAGGCGGACGAAGCGCTCGATCCACCGCTTCGTCGACTGCCGTAGCCGTTCGTGCAGCGCCACGTACTTGTCGTGAATCGGGGACGCCGGATTCACCGCTTCGACGTACAGGGTGACGAACAGCAGCGACGTGCGCGCCATCGTGAATCGCTTGGCCTGCGCCACGAGGTCGTAGGCCTGCGGTGACTCCGCCGCGTCGGCGTCGTCGGACGCCTCGAGCAGCGCCTCCGAGGCTTGGTCGAGCACCGCGGCGAGCAAGCCCTCCTTGTTCCCGAAATGCCACGGTATCGAGCCGCGGCTGATCCCGGACCGCTGCGCCACGTCGGCGAAAGTCGTTTGCTGGTAGCCCTTCTCGACGAACAGTGCGGAGGCGGCGTCGATCAGCATCCGCCTGCTCTCGCGGGTGGTCTCGGCGCGTCGATCGGCCACTGCAGTCCTTCCTGTCTCCATTTCCGGTGCGTCGAGCCTAAGCCATCGACCATTGACTAACCACCGAGCACATTCTATGTTGGCTGACACAGAAGCGTGCCGG
Source organism: Nocardia bhagyanarayanae (assembly GCF_006716565.1). Taxonomy (NCBI): domain Bacteria; kingdom Bacillati; phylum Actinomycetota; class Actinomycetes; order Mycobacteriales; family Nocardiaceae; genus Nocardia; species Nocardia bhagyanarayanae. The sequence continues at coordinate 3,643,151 of NZ_VFPG01000001.1, forward strand.
CCATGCGAAGGATGACCTACAGCGCCGATCTGCCAGGTGCGGCCCGTGTCCGGCACGCCGATCCGGTCGACAAGTGAGGTGAATCCGTGGATATCGCAGGTTCGGTCGTTCTCGTCACGGGTGGTGCGTCGGGGCTCGGGCTCGCCGTGGTGCGGCGGCTGACAGAGGCGGGCGCGACAGCGGTCGTGCTCGATACCCGGCCCGCCGAATCCGGAGCGCTCCAGGGCGATTCGGTGCACGAGGTCGTCGGTGACGTGTGCGAGGAGCGCGACGTAGCCGCTGCCTTGGACCGTGCCGCCGAGCTCGGTTCGCTACGGGCCGTGGTCAATTGCGCCGGAATCGATCGCACCGGATTGACGCTGGACGCTTCCGGTCCGCTCCCGCTGGAGCAGTTCACGCAGGTGGTACAGGTCAATTTGATCGGCGCTTTCAACGTGATTCGCCTCGCCGCCGAACGCATGGCGCGGCTCGAGCCCGTGGCGGGGGAGCGCGGTGTCATCGTCAACACGGGGTCGATCGCCGGATTCGACGCTCCGGCCGGGCTGGTGTCCTACGTGGCGTCCAAGGCGGGCCTGGCCGGAATGACCTTGGCGGTGGCGCGCGATCTCGCGGGCGTGCTGATTCGCGTCGTCACCGTCGCGCCCGGGATGTTCGATACGCCGATGTTCCGTCGGCTGCCCGAATTCGCGCAGCGAGCGTCGCTGGCGCGCGCTGTGCACCCGGCCCGCGTCGGCGGACCCGCGGAGTTCGCCGAGCTGGTGGCGCACGTGATGCACAACCCGATGCTCAACGGCGAGACGATCCGGGTCGACGCCGCGGCTCGGCTCGGCGGACCGTAAGAACGCCGACCGGCCCCTTACCAGTGCGGCGGTGCTGGTGCGATAGCGAAAAGGCATGCTTCGCGGCGGAATTCGGCGGTGGGATTCGCCACAGAGTCGTCATGTCGATCTTCCGCGAAAGCGGGTATGCGACTGGCTGAGGAAAGCCGACTGAAGGAGGACGACGTGGCCGTTCCGGCTTCGCACCCGCAGTATCGTGCCGACCGCCGACACCGTTCCGGCTCGACCGACGAAGCGGGTTCCATTCACCTGACCATCGCGGCATGGATTCTCGTGCTCTCCGTGCTGAGTTTCACCCTGGTCCTGCTGTGAGCGGACGCCCGAGTGGCGCACCGGAGCAGTGATCGAAGCGCCTTGGCCGGGGTGCGTTCGTCGAAACACGCGGCGGCGCACTCCGGCCGAGGTGCCGACGAGAGGAGTTCGATCTCGTGGAAGACGTACTACGGCCGCTGATCGTGTTGCTCGGCACGGTCGCGATCACCGTGTCGACGGGACTGCTCGTCGATTGGCTGCTGCGCTACAGCGCGCGCCGTCGGCCCGGTACGCACCTGCCGATGCTGCTGCGCCGCGTGCAGCTTCCCCTGCAAGCGCTGCTCGGCGCGGTGGCACTGCACGCGACATATCCCTTGGCGGAGTTGGACTTACGCCAAGACGGGATGATCAGGAACATCCTTGCCGCGGCGGCCATCATGGCCGCGGCGTGGTTGGTCATCCGGGTGGCCGACGCGGTCGCCGAGAACTTGCTGCGCCGTTATGCCGAGCACACCAGCGAGATTTCGCGGGTGCGCCAGTTGCGCACCCAGCTCGGACTGGTGCGCCGCATCATCACCTCGGTGCTGGTGGTGACGACCGCGGCGGTGGCGATCCTGCTGCTGTTCCCGAGCCTGCGCACGCTGGGCACCTCGCTGCTGGCGTCGGCGGGCGTCATCGGCATCATCGCGGGCGTCGCGGCGCAGTCGACGCTGAGCAATCTGATCGCCGGATTGCAGATCGCCTTCGGTGATTCGGTGAAGATCGGCGACACCGTTGTGGTGGAGGGGGAGTGGGGGACCGTCGAGGAAATCACCCTCGCCTTCCTCACCGTGCGGATCTGGGACGACCGCCGCCTGACCATGCCGGTCTCCTACTTCAACAGCAAGCCGTACGAGAACTGGTCGCGCGGCGGCCCGCAGATCACCGGCACCGTGTTCCTGCACCTCGACCACAGCACTCCGGTGCCGTTGCTGCGCGAGCACCTGCACGACTACCTTCGCGACCGCCCGGACTGGGACGGCCGCAACTGGAACCTGCTCGTCACCGACAGCACGCCGACCAATATCGTTGTGCGCGCGACGATGTCGGCCGCGGACGCCGACGACGCCTGGACCTTGCGCTGCGCCGTCCGCGAGGAACTGCTGAACTGGCTCGGCCGCCACCACCCCCACGCCCTCCCCAAGATCCCCACCGCCATCACCAACCAGGGCGAGCCGGATCGTGAGATGGCGTTGTCCACCAACGGCTCCGGCGCGGCGAACGATCTCTCGACATGACTTCTCCATGACGCCCCGGTTTTCCCGGTGCTGAAAGCCGATGGCCGTCTTGCCGGGGTCGGTGCTATCGTGACGCCGCGCGGCCATACCGACCGGTGCGGCCGATTTCTCTGGGGGGCAATGTGTTCAATTGGTATGTAGGTCTGCTCGCGGTCAGCGGCGTCGTCATGATCGCCATGGCCATGGCGGAGAACCGGCAGAGCAATGTCTCGCGCCTGATCAACGGCATTCTCGGGCCCCTCTACCTGGGCTATGCGCTCTACCTGGCTTTCCTCTTCGAGGGCGGCTCGTATCTCATCTTCTTCCAGGCGTTCATCGTGCCGGTGCTACTGGCGGTGGACTTCTTCCGAAACCGAACTCCTCGCCAGAAGCTGACCGCGACTCAGAAGGCGTGGCGCGAGCATCAGCGTTCCGAACAGGGGCGGTAGGACGAGTCCGCCCCGGATGCTTGCACGGCGGTGATGGTGGTGGCTGCCGACGGGCCTTGGGGCTACCGAGTGGTGGCTGCGCGGAGGAACTGGCCGGTCCGGCGGGTGCCGAGCGCTCGATCGGGTGTGCCCTCGCGGAAGACGGGCACGCCGCCGACGAACACCGCGGAGACTGTCTGGTCGTTGCGGTTCACCATGCGCGATAGATTGTCGAACGGGGCGACGGGGGACTCGTGATAGCCGTCGAGCGCATCGTCCAACCGAGCCGGATCCAGGACGACGACATCGGCTCGATCGCCCACCCGCAGGTGTCCGGCATCCAGGCCGTACCAGTCCGCGAGTTCACCGGTGAGCCGGTGTACCGCACGTTCCACGGACAGGAACGGGCGGCCCGCTTCCGCCGCGTCGCGCACTCGGCGGAGGAAGCGCAGGCCGTAGTTGTAGAAAGCCATGTTGCGCAGGTGCGCTCCCGCATCGGAGAAGCCCAGCTGTACGCCGGGGTCGGCGGCGAGCCGATCGAGGACTTCCGGCCGATGATTGGAAATCGTTGTGCGCCAGCGCACCTTGCCGCCGTACTCCACGACGAGGTCCAAGAACGCGTCCACGGGATGCACGCCGCCGCGCTCCACGCCCACCTCGCCGAAGGACTTGCCGATCACCGTCGAGTCGGGGCATTCGACGATCACCGCGTCGAACAGGTCGCGGTGCCAGACGCGTGGACCGTATTTCTTGTCGTAGTCCTTGCGGAAGCGCCGCCGGTACTGCTCGTCGCGGAGCAGTTCCCGGCGCTTGTCCACCTGGTCGGCCAGATGCAACGCCTCGGCGCCGGACCCGAACTCCTCGAACACCACCAGGTCGATGCCGTCGGCGTAGACCTCGAAGGGCACCGGAAGGTGCTGCCAACGGAAGTCGCCGCCCAGCGCGTTCAGCACTCGCGCGATCAGCGGGAAGACGTGCACTACGCCGGGAATGGCCTTGATGTCGGCGGCCGACAGCAGGCTGACTTTCAACGGCTTGCGGAACAGGCCGAGGCTGGAGGCCGCCATCGTGACGAGGCTGTGCGGCCGTGCCACGTCGGGTCCACCCTGCAACGCCCGCCCGCGCCGCCGCAGGATGGCGTTGAGCCTGCGCCGTTCCCGGGTCGTCGCATAGGTGGAAGGCAGCGTGCGCGACCGGCACACTTCGCCGTCGAGCTTGTCGAACATCAGCTGCTGGGAGGACATTCCGACGAACCCCGCGTCCAGCGCCTCGGCCAGCTTCGCCTCCATCGCGGCCAGTTCGGCGGCGTCGGGTCGCACGTCTTTGCTGGTCGCGCGCTGCAAACCCAGCTCGGCGGCGCGGATGTCCGAGTGCCCGATGAACGCGGCGACATTCGGGCCCAACGGCAGTCGTTCCAGCGCCGCCGCGTATTCGTGCGCGGAGTTCCAGGTCTTGTGCTCGTCGACCGCCTTGACGACGTGTTTGCGCGGAATCGCTTCGACCCTGGCGAACAGGTCACCCGCGTCGGAGGCGCCGACGTGCACGGTCGACAGCGAACACGAGCCGAGCAGCACCGTGGTGACGCCGTGCCGGACCGATTCGGGCAGTGCCGGATTCTGGAGCACTTCGACGTCGTAGTGGGTGTGGATGTCGATGATGCCGGGGATCACCCATTTCCCGGTGGCGTCCACGACATTCGGGCAGTCCGGGTCGTCGATCGGGTGGGCCGAGACGTTCGCGATCCGCCCGTCCCGGATGCCGAGGTGCCGGATCGCCGAGGGTGCGCCGGTCCCGTCGAACCAGCGGCCGTTGGCAATGATCGTGTCGTACATGGGATTACACCTTGTGCTGGGGGGCCGTCGTCGTCGGCGACCGGACCGTCCGATGCGTTGTCTGCGCCGGAGTGACGTAGGCAACACGCTAGCACTCGGTAGACAGTGCGTCTAGTGACTGACGCGATGTTTATCGAGTTCTTCGCCGGAACCACTCGATCGTGATCGGCAGGGCTTGCGCGCAGGCGGGATCGGCTGCGTTGTGGCCGATGTCGTCGGTGAAGGAAGAGATTCAGGGCGCGGGTGAACACGACCCCGCCGAGTCGGCGCGGCGCCGTCACCTGCTTTCGGTCGACGCGTGAAGTGCGATCGGTGCGGCGCTCATCGCCGCACGAACGAAGGACACCGCGGCATCGTGTGTGCGGCGGCCTCGGTTAGATCCCATGCCCAGACATGTGGGGGATTCGGGTCGGTTCGGGCGAAGTGTCCGCTAACGCGGCCGGGGGTGGAAAGTCCCCTTACGCATCGGCATTGGCGTCATCGGATAGCTCGGAACATGTCCTACCTGCATGGCTGGGGGTGTGCCGAGGGCGTGCGAAAGCAAGTCGCCGCAGAGGGAACGCAATATTGCGTTTTCTGTTGTGTTCTTGCATCTGTAAGAGCATGATCCAGCTAGCCTAGTTGCGAACAACCGATCCGATGACCGGGATGACCGAATCGAGAGCCAATCATGTTGGTACATAGCGCGTTGGTGTCGGGTGAATCAGGGGTGTGGCGATGAGCGCGCCGACGGTGGGGGTACTGCCGACGGCTCCGCAGATTTTGTGTGCGTTTCAGGGACGGCGCTTCCAGGACCGCGAGTTGTTGCGGTCCGCGCACGCGCTCGCCGAGCTGCACGCTCGGCGCGCCGAGGTGCGCGACGCCCACCTGGTCGCCGAAATAGATTGTCGGCGTGGGGAACTCGTCGACGACATCAACGACTGGATCGCGCAGGAGATGCCGCAGCATCGCAACGGCGCCTCGCTGCACACCGAGAGCCTCGGCGCCGTGGTGGACCGCATGGCGCGCAGCTGGGTGAACGCGAACCAGGCCATCGATGTCGACGGGCCGCGCAGTGACAATACCCATAAACACTGGTATCACTTGGCCGAACTCGTCGACGGCTACACTGATCTGGTAACCGACGTGGCCGGAGGCCGCCGTCGACTGCCCGAGCAGTAGCTGCTCACGCCGGCCGACGGGCTACCGCGCCACCGCCACGACGGCGACGTCCCGGGTGGAATGTCATCCGACCAGTGCGTCCGCCCGGATGCGAACGTCGCCGCCCGTAGTGACGGCGGGCGCAACGGGGCGCCCCGCCCGGCGTGCCGCGTGGTCGACTGGCGCGGCACGCCCGCTGTTTGCCGCGAATCGACGGTAGTCGAATGGTGGCGATCTGAGATCGACCAGCCACCATACGACTACGCTCGATTTCCGGCCGCGGCCACTCGCCCGGCTCGGCGACGTTCCCGACGCCGACGGCGGTAGCGGCGAATCCGGCTCGCCAGCAACACGACCGAGACCAGGCCGATCAGCAGGAACGATCCCGCCACGAACGCCGCGGTCACCGGATGGAAGATCGCGAGCGTGACGACGCCCGCGACGGCGATATCCTCCACGGCACTGGTCACGATATTGCTGGCCGGTTCCGGTGAGGTGTTGATCGCCATCCGCAGCCCGGCCTTGACGAGATGGCTGACCAGCGCGGTGGTTCCGCCCACCGCCGCCGCGGCCAGTTGCGTCAGCGAGTCGTCGGAGCCCGCGATGAGCGCCGCGACCACGGCGCCCGCGGCCGGGCGCACCACGGTGTGCAGCGTGTCCCAGAACGTGTCGAGGTACGGGACCTTGTCGGCCACCGCCTCGATGAGGAACAGCACCGCGGCCGCGATCAGAACGTCGGTGCGCTGCAGGCCCTCCGGCACCTCGTCGGAAAGCCCTGTGACGCCGAACAAGCCGAACAAGAGCACCACGGCGTAGGCGTTGATACCGCTGGCCCAGCCCGCGGTGAAGATCAAGGGGAGCAGGGACACACTTCGATCCTAGGCGTGGGCGGCGCACTCCTTCTTGGCCGCGCGGCCTCGGCCGCCGCCGCGCCACCCAACTGATCGCAGCCGCCTCTCCTCGACAGCAGCGCCCGATGCCAGACGCCTTCGCGGTGCCCCGCACTCACCGCAGGGCCGCGCGTCCTCGGACCTTGCCGAGCAGTACCAGCGCCACCAGCGTGACCACCGCCAATACCGTCGTCCCCGCCGCCGCGTCGAACACGTCCCCTCGATCGGTCTGCCCGAAAATGGTGACCGGCAGGGTGCGCCAAGTGGCGGGATAAACCATGATGGTCGCACCCAATTCGCCCATCGACAGCGCGATCGCCAGTCCCGCCGCCGCGCCCAGCGCGGGCAGCAGGAGCGGAAGAGTCACCTGACACAGCACCCGGACAGGCCCGGCCCCAAGGGATTCGGCGGCCTGCCGATAATCCGGGTCGAGGCGGTCGAGCGCGGCCGACACCGCGCTGAACGCGTAGGCCAGCACCAGCACCGCGTGCGCCACGATGACGATCCACTTGGAACCGCCCAGCAGCAACGGCCGCTCGTTGAACGCGATCAGCACGCCGAGGCCGATGGCGACCGACGGCACCGCCACCGGCAGGTGGAACACGGCGTCGGTGAGTCTGCGACACCACGTCGGCGCCTCGCGCGCGGCGAGCGCGGCCCACGTGCCGACGATCAAGGCGAAGGCTCCGGCCAGCAGCGCGGTCTGCAAGCTCACCGAGAGGCTCGCCGCCTCCTCACCCGACAGCGCCTGCCGGAAGTTGGCGAGGCCGAGATCCGAAGGGAGCGGACCGGTCCAGCTACCGGCCAGCGCCGCGGCGACGACGGTCGCGATCGGCGCGACGAACACGATCGTGACGACCAGACCGAACACCGTCAGCAGCACCGCCCGGCCGGTTCGGCTCCACACCAGCATGGTCACTGTCCTTTCCGCGCCGTGACGCGCGCGAAGACGAATCGGTAGGCGGCGTACAGCGTCAGCGAGAGCGCTACCTGCACCGAAGCCAGCACCGCCGCGCCCGGCAGGTCGAAGGTGACGATGCCGCGGGTGTAGATCAGCGCGGGCAGCGTCAGCACGCCTTTGGCGCCGGTGAACAGCACGATGCCGAACTCGTTGAGCGTCAACAAGAGCACGAGGCTGCCGCCCGCCGCCATGGCGGGCCAGGCCTCCGGGAGGACGACTTGGCGCAGCACCCGCCACGGTGAAGCGCCGAGACTGGCCGCCACGTCGAGCTGTTCGCGCGGCAGCCGGGCGAACGCGGCGAGCAGCGGACGTACCACGAAGGGCGTGAAGAAGGTGATCTCGGCGGCGATCACGCCGAGCGGGGTGTCGAGGAAGTTCAGCAGGGGAGTGTCGCGGCCGGTGATCTCGGCGATCAGCGCGTTGACCGCGCCCGCGGTGCCGTAGAGGAAGGTGAACGCGAGCGTCACGAGGAACGACGGCAGCGTGAGCACGGTGTCGATCAGCCTGCCGACCACCGCCGAACCAGGAAACGGTACGAACGCCAGCACGATGGCGAGGAACGCGCCGAGCATCAGGCACCCCGCGGTCGAGGCGAACGCGATGGAAACGGTGCGCCACAGCGCGTTCCGGAACGATTCCGAACCCAGCACCGAGGACCACACCTCGGTCCCGCGCCCGTCCGAGGTGACCGTCGACTCGGTGAGCACCCGCAGGATCGGATATCCGGCGACCAGGAGAACCAGGAGCACCGGCGGCAGCGTCCACAGCACCGCGCGCCACCGCCGCCTGGCGGCGTCCGGTGCCGGTGGTTCGACGCTGTCCACCGGACGTTCGAGCAGCACCGCGCTCATGCCGATACGTCCGTCGCGTGGTCGTTCGGTGCGACGGTGGACGATTCGGCGCCGACCGGGCGGGGGATGAGCACACCCGCCGGATCGGGAAACCGCGCGCCGACCGCGGAGCCCGGGGCGGCCACGAAGTGGCCCGACACGTCGACCGCGATCGGATCGGGCAATCCCTCCACATCGACCTCGAGCCGCGTCGACGCCCCGCGCCACACACTCGACACCACCGTGCCGCGCAGCGCGTTGCGATCGGACAACTCGCCGATCGTCACGGTATGCGGCCGAATACACAGCAGCGCAGCCGAATCCGGGTCCAACGCGAGTCTGCCGACGCCGGGCTCCGGCGCTCGGGCGCGCAGCGTGTGCGACCCAGCGGTGACCAGCGCCGTGCCGCCGGAAACGCGATTCACCGTGCACGGCACGAGATTCGCCCCGCCGAGGAACGCGGCGGTGAAATCGCTGGGCGGCCGCTGCCAAAGATTCTCGGCGGTGTCCACGTCGACCAGGCGGGCGTCGCGCATGACCGCGATCCGGTCGGCGAGTGCCAGCGCCTCGGCCTGATCGTGGGTGACGTACAGCATCGCGGTGTCCGGCAACGCTTCCCGTAACTGCCGCAACTCACCCAGCATCGTCTGGCGCAGCTGGGCGTCGAGCGCCGCGAGCGGCTCGTCGAGCAGCAACACCTTGGGCCGGATGGCGAGCGCCCTGGCGATGGCCACGCGCTGCTGCTGCCCGCCGGACAGCTCGCGCGGCAGCCGCTTGCCGTACTCGGCCATGCCGACCATGGTCAGCGCCTCGGTCACCCGCTCCGCGATGACGTCGCGCGGCACGCGATGCGCTTTCAGCCCGAAGGCCACATTGCCGTGCACGGTCATGTGCGGGAACAGCGCGTAGGACTGCACCACCACGCCGATGCCGCGCTTGGCCGGTGACAGATTCGTGACGTCGCGCCCGGCCAGCCGGACCGCGCCCGAGGTCGGCCGGACGAACCCGGCCAGCGCCTTGAGCGCGGTCGACTTGCCCGAGCCGCTGGGTCCGAGCAGCGCGACGGTCTCGCCCGCGGCGACGCGCAAGGTGAAATCGGCCAGTGCGACGGTGGACTTGCGGCCGGTTCCGTACCGGACGCCGACCCGGTCGAACACGATGGCGGGTTCGCTGTCGGCTTCGTGGCGGACAGTCGTTGTGGCGGTGGACGTTTCGGTGAGCGTGTCGCCGGGGGTCATGTCAGCCTCCGATGGCCTTCTCGTACGCGGCTACGTCGTCGTTCAGGTCGGCGAGGACCTTCGTCCAGTCCGGGCGCACGATCTGTACGCCCTGCAACAGCGCGGCCGGGCTCGGTCCGGAGCCGATGGCGGGGGCGTAGGCCAGATCGGTGCGGGCCGAGACGGCGAACGCGTCCGGGCCGAGCGTCTGCTGCACTTCCTTGCTGAGCAGGTAGTCCATCAACTTCTTGGCGGCCTCCGCGTGCGGGGCGCCCTTCGCAAGACCCATGAAGTAGGGCAGCGCGACGGTGTGCTTGGCGCCGTCGGCCGAGGCCGGGAAGAAGATGCCGAACTTCGAGCCCTTCGAGGTGATCGATTCCATGTTCATCTGGATGTCGCCGTTGGCGATCAGCAGCTCGCCCTTGTCGACCTTCGGTTGCAGCTTGCCGGTGGACGCCGACGGGCCGACATTGTTGACCTGCAACCGCTTCAAGTACTCCAGCGCGCCGTCCTTGCCGCGCAACTGTTGCAGCAGGATCAGCACGGCGGTGCCGTCACCGGCCTGTCCCGGCGTCGAATACTGGAGTTTGCCTTTGTATTCCGGCTTCAGCAGGTCGTCCCAGGTGAGCTTCGAAGCGTCGACGGAGCTGTTGGCGATGAAGTTCAGGTAGTTGCCCGCCAGGCTGACGAACCTGCCGTTCGGGTCCTTCTCCGTGGCGGGGTAGGCCGAGGTGTCGATGCCCAGCGGCTGCAAAAGCCCTGCGGCGTCGGCTTTCTGGATGAACGGCGGCAGCGTGACCACCACGTCGGCCTGCGGGTTGGACTGCTCCTTCTCGAGGCGGTTGACCACCTCGCCGGAGCCCGCCGCGACGACGTTCACCGCGATGCCGGTCTCGGAGCGGAACTTCTCGAAATGGGTCTGGTACCAGGCGTCGAGGCCGTCGGCGGAGTAGACGGTGACCGTCTGCCCGTCGGAGCCGCCGGAACCCGTGCCGCCGCAGGCCGCGGTCAGGGCGACCGCGGTGGCGGTGACGACCAGCAGGGCGGTCCTGGACAGGACGCGGGACAGGCGCGTGGGGGAAGTACGCACGGTGAGAGCAACTTTCGCTTGGTGGTGTCGATGGTCGAAGGGACGGGACTCAGGTGTGCTCGGCGCGGATCAGTTCGGCGAATTCGACGACCGAGGGCAGCACGTGGGTGGCGCCCGCGGCACGCAGCCGCCGTTCGTCGTGCGCGCCGGTCAACGCGCCCGCGACGATGCGCGCGCCCGCGGACCGGCCGGTGGCGATGTCGCTGGTGGTGTCGCCGAGCACAGCGACACGGTCGACGGCATCGACACGCAGGCTCAGCAGCGCGGTGAGCACCATGTCGGGGTAGGGGCGGCCGCGACCGGCGTCGGAAGGCGCGAGGGTCAGATCGGCGATGTCCCGCCAGCCCAGCGCGTCGAGCAGCCGGTCCTGGGTGCTCCGGCTGAAGCCGGTGGTCAGCGCGACCCGCACACCGGCGTCACGGAGCGTCGAGATCGCCTCGGCCGCACCGGGTATGGGTGCGATGTCGACCTCGCCGATCAGGGCGTCGTAGTGGTCCTCGAAGGCGCGGTTGGCGGTCTGCGCGCGTTCCTCGTCGCCGAGCAGCGCACGGAACACGGCGATCTTGGACTGTCCCATGGTGTCCAGCACGTAGCGGCGGGCCTGTTCGCGCCGCGGCCCTTCGGTTTCCATGCCCGCGGCCGTCGCCGCCGCTTCGAAGGCGCGCAGCACCAGGCCGCCGTCGGCGACGGTGGTTCCCGCCATGTCGAGCACCGCAAGCTGAATGGTGTTGTCCGGCATCGTGTCTCCTTCAGAGGCCGAGCAGATCGGCGGTTTCCTCGCCGAGGGCGGGGCCGAGGGTCATGCCGCGGCCGCCGGGGCCGGTGATCACCCAGACGTGCTGGTCGGCCTCGGCTCGGGTGACGATCGCGGCGGGGTCGACGTTCTGGCTGTACACCCCGGCCCACCGACGCACGATCGGCGGCAGCTTGCGGCCGAGCAGTTCCTCGGTGACGGAGGTGAGGTGCTCGTAGGGCGCCTCGTCCACGTCGAAGGCGAACGGCTCGGTGTATTCGTGGGTGTCGCCGATCGTGAGTCCGCCGTGCAGGCGCTGCACACACAGCAGCTGCATCCGGTGCTCGGCCGCGGTGGCGGTCTGGGACTGCTCGCGTTCGAGCGCGTCCACCTCCGGGCCCGCGAAGCCGGGGTAGTAGCGGAAGCTGTCGCCGTCGGCGACGGCGGTGGTCAGCGGCTCGCCGAGCGGCGCCGTCTGCATCATCTGGAGCCGGACCCGGCGCACGGGGATCGCGCCGACCAGTTCCCTGGTCAGCCCGGTGTGCGCGGCGCCGGGGCAGACCAGCACCAGGTCGGCGGTGAAGGCGCGGCCTTGGTCATCGAGAACTGTTGCGCCGGAGCCGGTGTCGGTGACGGATCGGGCTTCGGTACCGGCGTGGAACGAATAGCGTTCGGAGGCCGCGAGATAGGCGCGCAGCGCGGGCAGCGCCTGCCGCGACTCCACGGCGGCGTCGGTCGAGCAGTGCAGTCCGGCCAGATACTTGCCGCGCAGCGCGGGGTTGATCGCGCGCACCCGCTCCGGCTCGAGCAGTTCGAATCCGCGAGCCTCGGCGCTGTCGCTCGCCGCCGCCGCGCTCGCCACCGCCAGTTCCTCGGGGGTGCGCACCAGCGTGATGGACCCGGCCGGCCGGAAACCGACGCCGGGGACCTTGCCGCCGAGCTCCTCCCAGAGCTCGCGCGACCGCAAGGTCAGGTCGAGCTCCGTCGCCGACCGCCCGGACACCCACACCAGCCCGAAGTTGCGCACCGTCGCGCCACGCGCCTCGGGCTCGCGCTCCAGCTGTACGACCTCGTGTCCGCGGCGGACCGCGGCAAGGGCGTGGGCGGTGCCGAGAATTCCACCTCCGATGATGACCACTCGCATGGGTCCCATGGTGGGCAATGGTCTAGACCGATGGGTATTGCCCGTGCGAACGCTGGGTTAACAATTGGTATAGACCAATTGCGGGTAGGCTGTCGGGCATGGAAGCAACGGAGGTGACGCGCGGTCGGCGCGGCGAGACATCCGGCGCGAGCACCGAATTGGTCCTTCCGGAGCGCTTGCCGAAGTCGTATCGGGTGCGCACCGAACTGGAGGGGATGATCGACGAGCTGGCCGAGGGTGATCCGGTGCCCTCGGAGCGCGAACTCGCCGTGCGATTCGAGGTCGCCAGGGAAACCGTCCGGCAGGCGCTTCGAGACCTCTTGGTGGAAGGGCGGATTCGGCGGCAGGGGCGCGGAACGGTGGTCTCCCGGCCGAAGATGGTGCAGCCGCTGTCGCTGCGTTCCTATACCGAAGGCGCGCTGAGTCTGGGCCGGGTGCCTGGACGCATCCTGGTCACCTGGGAGGACGTCCCCGCCGACGCCGACACCGCGGGCGATCTCGGGCTGACCCCGGGCACGTCGGTCATGCACCTGGAGCGAGTACTGCTCGCCGACGGCGAGCGCATCGGATTGGAGAGCACCTTCCTTCCGCTGTCGCGTTTCGCCGGACTCCGCGACAGCTACGACCCCACCACCTCCCTCTACGCGGCCGTGCGCGCCTCGGGCGTGGAATTCGGCGCAGCCACCGAACGCATCGAGACGGTGCTCGCGTCCCCGCGCGAGGCCGCCCTGCTCGAATGCACGACGGCGCTGCCGCTCCTGCTGCTGCACCGGCGCAGCGTCGACGACGACGGCGCGCCCATCGAACGAGTACGCGCCCTCTACCGCGGCGACCGAATCGCTTTCGAAGCCCGGCTGTCGAAGTAGCCGGTCAGCGGAGTTGGGGCGCCACCTTCTCGCCGAGTAGTTCGATGGTGCGCAGCACCTTCTCGTGGGGCAGCGTGCCGACGCTGGTGTGCAGCATGAATCGGTCGAGGCCGAGGGTGTCGCGGACGCCGGCGATCTTCTCGGCGACGTAGTCCGGCGTTCCGACGAACAGCGAGCCGCTCTGCGAACGCAGCGCGTCGAACTGCGCGCGTGTCATCGGACCCCAGCCGCGCTCGCGGCCGATGGTGCTCATGGCCAGCGCGTACGGCTGATAGAAGTCGGCGACGGCCGCTTCGTCGGTGTCGGCCACGTAACCGTGCGCGTGCACCGCCACCGGCTGCCGCTCGTGGCCGCCCTCGGCCAGCGCCCGGTGATACAGATCGACCAGCGGCTGGAAGCGCGCGGGCTGGCCGCCGATGATCGCGATGGCCAGCGGCAGGCCGAGCAGCCCGGCGCGGATCACCGATTCCGGACTGCCACCAACCGCGATCCACACCGGAAGCGGCCGGTCCTCGGTGCGCGGATAGACCACCGCGTCGCGTAGCGGGGCGCGGAACTTCCCGGACCAGGTGACGGGCGCGTCCTCGCGCAGGCGCAACAGCAGCGCCAGCTTCTCCTCGAACAGCTCGTCGTAATCGGCCAGGTCGTAGCCGAACAGCGGGAACGACTCGGTGAACGAGCCGCGGCCCGCCATCAACTCGGCGCGCCCGCCCGACAGGCCGTCCAGCGTCGCGAAGTCCTGGTACACGCGGACCGGGTCGTCGGAGCTGAGCACGGTGACCGCGCTGGTCAGCTGGATGCGCTCGGTGCGCGCCGCGATCGCCGCGAGCACGACCGCGGGCGACGATGCGGCGAAGTCCTTGCGGTGGTGCTCGCCGACGCCGTACACGTCCAGGCCGGCGCGCTCGGTCGTCACCGCCTCCTCGACCACCTCGCGCAGCCGCTGTGCGGCGCTCGGCGCGGGCCGGTCGCCCGCCGGATACAGCTCGGCGAACGTCGTCAGTCCCAGTTCCACAGCTCTAGTCCTCTTCCTGAGTAGTTGCCCAGATAAACGGACTGCGGTCCGGTCCTATTCCGTCCCGGCGCGGGCGGACGGGTGCCGCCGACGGGGTGCGGATAGTCTTGTCCCATGTCCGTGCGTACCCGTAAGCCCCTCGTTCCCGGCACGCTCTCGCCCACCCGGGAGGTGCCGCGCTCCATCGAGCGACCGGAGTACGCCTGGAAGAAGACCGTCAACGAGGGGCGCGAGCCCTGGGTGCAGACGCCGGAGACCATCGAGAAGATGCGCGTCGCGGGCAAGATCGCGGCGCAGGCGCTCGAGGAGGCCGGTAAGGCGGTGGCGCCCGGCGTCACCACCGACGAACTGGACCGTATCGCCCACGAATTCCTCTGCGACCACGGCGCGTATCCGTCGACGCTGGGCTACAAGGGATTTCCGAAGTCCTGCTGCACCTCGCTGAACGAGGTGATCTGCCACGGCATTCCGGACTCCACCGTGATCGAGGACGGCGACATCGTCAACATCGACGTCACCGCCTACATCGACGGCGTGCACGGCGACACCAACAAGACCTTCCTCGCCGGTGACGTCGACGAGGAGGTCCGGCTGCTGGTGGAACGGACCGAGGAGGCCACCATGCGGGCCATCAAGGCGGTTCGTCCGGGCCGGGCGCTCAACGTGATCGGGCGCGTCATCGAGTCCTACGCCAACCGGTTCGGCTACGGCGTGGTGCGTGACTTCACCGGCCACGGCGTCGGCCCCACCTTCCACAGCGGCCTGGTGATCCTGCACTACGACCAGCCCGCCGTGGAGTCGATCATCGAGCCGGGCATGACCTTCACCATCGAGCCGATGATCAACCTCGGCGGCATCGACTACGAAATCTGGGACGACGGCTGGACCGTGGTCACCAAGGATCGCAAGTGGACCGCGCAGTTCGAGCACACCCTGGTCGTCACCGAGACCGGCGCGGAAATCCTCACCCTGCCGTGAGCGTCCGGCGCGGCCCTGCTCTCCTCGGCCGGGAGCGGACGCGATGAAGGGCGCGCTGCTCGTCGCGGGCACCACCTCCGACGCCGGGAAAAGCGTTGTGGTGGCGGGGATCTGCCGCATGCTGGCCAGGAAGGGCGTGCGGGTGGCGCCGTTCAAGGCGCAGAACATGTCCAACAACTCGGTCGTCACGCTGGACGGCGGCGAGATCGGACGCGCGCAGGCGTTGCAGGCGCAGGCCTGCGGCCTGGAGCCGAGCGTGCGGTTCAACCCCGTGCTGTTGAAACCGGGCAGTGATCGTCGCTCGCAGCTCGTGGTGCGCGGCAAGGCCGTCGGAACCGTCGGCGCGGCCGACTATTTCCGGCACCGGCAGGATTTGCGCGCGGTCGTCGCGGCCGAACTCGACGCACTGCGAGCCGAATTCGACGTGGTGATCTGCGAGGGCGCGGGATCGCCCGCCGAGATCAACCTGCGCGCCACCGATCTGGCGAACATGGGGCTGGCCGAGGCGGCGGGGCTGCCGGTGCTCGTCGTCGGCGACATCGATCGCGGCGGGGTGCTCGCGCACCTGTTCGGCACGCTGGCCGTCCTGGAACCCGAGGATCAGCGGCTCATCGCGGGTTTCGTGATCAACAAGTTTCGCGGTGACGTCGAGTTGCTGCGGCCGGGCTTGGATCGGCTCACCGAGCTGACCGGGCGGCCAACCCTCGGTGTCGTCCCGTTCGACGAAGATCTGTGGATCGACGCCGAGGACTCGCTCGGCACCGTCGCCGACGCACCGGTCGGTCGTCCGGCCGCACCCGCGGGAACGGAATGGCTGACGGTCGCCGCCGTCCGGCTGCCCCGCATCTCCAACTCCACCGACGTCGAGGCGCTGGCCTGCGAACCCGGCGTCGCGGTGCGCTGGGTGCGCGATCCCTCCCGACTGGCCGACGCCGACCTGGTGGTGTTGCCCGGCAGCAAGTCGACGGTGTCGGACCTGGACTGGTTGCGCCGCAGCGGGATCGCCGCAGCCCTGCTCGAGCGCGCCGCGGCCGGGCGGCCCATTCTCGGCATCTGCGGCGGTTACCAGATGCTCGGCCGCCGCATCGTCGACGACGTCGAATCGGCGGCGGGCACGGTCGACGGACTGGGCTTGCTGGACTTGGACGTCGAGTTCGCCGAGCCGAAGGTGCTGCGTTGCACCGAAGGTCGCGGCAGCGCGAACTCCATGACGTCCACCGAAGGTATTCCGTTGCACGGCTACGAGATCCACCACGGCCGCGTGACGCGCAGCGGCGATCCGGCGTGGCTCGTGGCCGCCGGGGAACCTGAGGGCAGTGTTCGTGGCGCGATCTGGGGAACGCATCTGCACGGGCTCATGGAATCCGACGACTTCCGCCGCGCTTGGCTGCGCGAGGTCGCCGACCGGGCGGGCCGCACGGGTTTCGTTGCCGCCGAAGCGACTTCGGTCGCCGCCGTGCGGACCGCCCAACTGGATCTGCTCGCGGATCTGATGGAGAACCATCTGGACACGAACCTGCTCGAGAAGCTGATCACCTCGGGCGCCCCAGCGGGCATGCCCACGCTTCGTTCGGGTCTCGTCGTGCCGGACGTGGATTCCCCGCGCTAGTCCCGGCGCAGGCGGAACTCCGCTCGGCCGCTACCGGTGCGGCTGGGTGACCTCCTTCGGCAGGGGATCGCTCATGGCGACACCCGAACCGGTCCACGTGTAGGTGATCGTGACCGGACCGCCCTGCGGTGCGGCGAACGGCTCGTCGGCCACCAGCCACTTGTACTGGACGCTGACCGAGTTGCCGTTCGAGCCAGCCACGTGCGTGAACGCGTAGGGCTCGGAAGTCGCCGTGCCCAAGTACTTTCCGTCGTGGAAGAACATCACGTGGATCGGCGCGCCCGCCGAATTTCCGCCTACGGCTCGCACCCACAGCAACTGCCCGCAGCTACCCGGCTGGTCGGTCGATACCTGCGTGGCAACCCAGCCTTCGCCCAGTCCGGCCAGCGCGGTGCGCACGCCCGCCGAGGCGGGGTCGACGCAGCGTCCGGGGCCGCTGATGTCGTCGGTCGGCGCGGGCGTGGTGACGACAGGGGTGGACGGGTCGGGCTGCTGCGGCGCTTGTGTCGCGGCGGGTGGTGGGTTCGTCCCTGGCTCGGACGTGGCCGCTCCGCCGGGCGCCTGCGGACTCGGCGCCGCGGGCGCGGTCGTTCCGCCGGGCGTGGACGCGGCCCCCACCGTCGTCCGCTGTGTACTCGGCGTGGATTGCCCCGAGTCGTCGCTGCTACAGCCTGCGGCCAGTGCGGCCGCGGCGGCTATCAGCGCGGCCATGCGAACCATGTGGTTCATCGTCCCCTCGATTCTGTCGAGACCGTGCCATCGCACGCTCTCCTGTTCCATCGCTGGGCCCTATCGGCACGTTAGGCAGAGGAAATCGGGGCATCGTTAGGCTGACAGAGTGAATGTGCCTGCTGGCTTGTTGGTGACGGTCGCCGCGGATCTGGAGTCGGTGACGACGACCGGCCCGGAAGACGATCCGGCCGATGCCGGGGTGAGCCGCGCCGCGATCGATGCCGTGTGGGAGTCGGTGCGCGCGTGGTACCGGTTGGGGACCACACCGGCGATTCAGGTGTGCCTGCGGCGCGACGGGAAGATCCTGCTGAACCGGGCGATCGGGCACGGGTGGGGCAACGGTCCGGGGGATGGGCCGGACGTGCCGCGGGTGCTCGCGACGCCGGATCTGCCGTTCTGCGGTTTCTCCACCGCCAAGGGCGTCTCGGCGGCGCTGATGGCGATGCTGGCCGAGCAGGGCGCGTTCGCGCTGAACGACCCGGTGTGCGAATACATTCCGGAATTCGCCGCCAACGGCAAGGAGCGCATCACGATCGGCGACGTGCTGTCGCATTCGGCGGGCGTGCCGTTCGTGACCGCGCCGTACCGGGGCTACCAACTGGTGGTCGACGAGGAGCTGGCGGTGCGGGCGCTCGCCGATCTCCGGCCCAGCTGGCCGCCTGGTCGTTTCCGCGTCTACCACGCGCTTACCAGCGGTTTGATCCAGCGGCTTCTGGTCCAGCGGGCAACGGGAAAGCGGATGCGGGAACACTTGCACGAGCAGGTGCTCGCACCGCTCGGCTTCCGCTGGACCAACTTCGGCGTGCGGCCCGAGGAGGTCGACCAGGTGGTGCCGAGCGTGCCGGTCGGTCCCGGTCCGTCGCGGGTGTGGAAGTTCTTGGCGCGCAAGGCGCTCGGCGGCGGCATGGGCGGTGCCGTGAACGACGAGGCGACCCGCGCTTTCCTCACCGCGGAACTGCCGTCCGGCAATCTGGTCACCACCGCCTACGAACTGTCCCGCTTCTACGAAATCCTCGCGCGCGGAGGAGAACTGGACGGTGTCCGGATCATGCGACCGGAGACCCTGCGTGCGGCGGTGCGCCCGGCGAGCCGGATACCGGGGGCGGCGGGCCGGGTCAGCGTAGCGGGCTACGAGCTCGGCGGCAGCCGTTCGAAGTTCGGCCGCCACACCGAAACCCATTTCGGCCGCAGCGGACTCACCACGCAGTACGGCTGGGCCGACCCCGCCCGCGGCCTCTCCGGCGCCATCCTCACCAGCGGCAAGGCGACCGGCGACACCAACCGCCCCTGGCAACTGGTCGCCCAGATCTCGGCGGCGGTCCCTCGCCACGAGCCCTGATCCGGTCCGCCCGCTACCTCGCCCAGGACGATCCCGACCAGTCCGAGCGGGCCGGTCAGGTCATCGAGGGGCTGAGCAAGAACCGCCCCGGCTACGTGACGATGCTCGTGCTCACCGAGATCCACCGGGTGCTGCGCCGCCGGTACGGGCTGGACGCCGAGACCGTCACCGAGATCATGCTGGGCCTGCTCACCTCCGAGATCGTGGTCGAGCGGGCCGACACCGTGCGGCAGGCCCTGCGGCGCTGCGCCGAGGGAGCCGACTTCGAGGACGCGCTCGTGGAGCAGTTGGGGCGGGAGGCGGGCTGCGATCTCACCGTGACCCTGAACCCGACGGCCGCGACCACCACCGGGATGCGCTTGTTGGTGTGACCCGGTCGTCCGGACACGCCGTCGGAGCGGGTAGCGGCGGTGTAGCGTACTCGGACATGGAGTCTCGGCGGATCACGGTCGGTGACCGGGCCTGGACCGTGCGGGTCGACGGCCCGGAAACACGGCACACGGTATTGCTCTTGCCCGATGCGGGCGATCCGTTGGACGTGTACGACCAGGTCGCCGCGCGGCTGCACACTTCCGACCTGCGCACCCTCGTCGTCGAGTCCGTCGAAGGGCTCGATCCCGCGGCGGTGCACGCCATTCTCGACCAGCTGAACGTCCCCTACGCGCATGTCGCCGGGCGCGGCGCGGGCGCGACGGTGGCCTGGCAGACCTGTTCGGGCCCGTTCGGACGTTTCATCAGCCTGGTGGTGGCCGATCGCGGCCATCCCGCGGCCGCCGGAGCCGACGGTGTCGTCGTCGACCCCGGCTGCCGCCCGCTGGAGCTTCCGGTGACCGTGCTCGTCACCAAGCGGTTGCCGCGCACGGTCGCCGATGCCTCGGGGCGCTTCGTCTACGGCGAGTTCCGCGTGGTGCAGGTCGACGTAGACAACGTGGCCACCGAGGCCGACCACGAACTGGCCACCGAGATCGTGCTACGCACCAGCCTCTGGTGACTCGGCCTTGCGCCGGTACACCGCCAGCCAGTCCAGCCAGCTGTCCATCTCCTCGAACGCCTTGGCGCGCGGCTCGGCCGAGGAGAGGAACACGTCGTGGCGGGCGTTCTCGATCGGCACGATGTTGGTGCGATCGCCGAGGCAGCCGGACCAGCGCTGAATCTGCTTCACGTCGAGCACGGTGTCGGCCACGTCGGCGGCCGGGCCGTACTTGCGCATGAACTTGGTCAACCGGGAGCGCAGGATGAGTGCCGGGACCCCGATGTTCAGGCCCTGGTGCAGCCGGAAGTGGCCGCGGCGGATCGCGCGCAGCCAGCCGAAGCGCACCGGCGCACCGGCCAGCGGCTTCCAGTCCAGGTTGTAGTCCCACTCGCCAGAGGCGCTCTTGTGCAGGCTGTCGCCGTAGGTGCTGATCGAGCCGCCCGGCATCTCCAGCATCGCGCGGAACCGGCCGAGGGCGCCGATGATCGGCGTGCCGATGGTCCGGTAGTACGACGGGCCCTGTAGGTCGAACCAGGGGCTGTTCAGCACCAGCCCGACGATGCCCGAGGCGGCGACGCCCGCGGTCCGGTTGAGCCGGTCCAGCCACAGCGGCACGATCAGGCCACCGGTGGAGTGCGCGACCAGCAGCACCTGCTCGCCGGCCTCCTCCTTGACGATGCGCAGCGCCTCGTTCAGCTCCTCGTCGTAGAAGGCGAGATCGGTGACGTAGTGCGGGCTCTGCCCGTCGCGCAGCGAACGGCCGCACTTGCGCAGGTCGAGCGCGTAGAAGCGGTGACCGCGCGCGGCGAAATGCTCGGCGAGGTGCTGCTGGAAGAAGTAGTCGGTGAAGCCGTGCACGTAGATCACGGCGCACTCGGTGGCGGCCGCGCCGGAATCCGGGAGATAGCGCACGAGGGTTGCCGAGATGTCGCCCTCACCGTCCGGGTCCGGGCCCAGCGGGATCGACCGCTGCTCGTACCCCGCTCCCAAGACATCCGGCCGCCACTTGCTCCCCGTCTGCTCCGTGATCTCGGACACGTCTAGCGAGGTTTCGTTCGTCACGAGACCCAATGTAGGCGAGGTCCGGCCCGGAATGAAGATCGCTCACGACCTGGAAGGAGGGAGGAATCTACGTCACATTCGCCGGGTTCGTTGCCGGAATGCGATCCCTCGAGGTGCACAATTGGCGATAGGTGAACGGCGGGTAACCTTATCGACCGCCGAGTCACGCCAGGCTCGCAACAATTGCAATGCGCCCCGTCGCAACAACCACATAGCGCCCGTGCCCAGGCAAACCACCGTGCCGGTGGCCGCGCCAGAAGTGACAAGGAAGTCGATCTACCCGTGCCGAACGCTGCCATGACTGAAAAGACCGATGTAGTTCTCATCGGTGCCGGGATCATGAGTGCCACTCTCGGCGCGCTGCTTCGTCAGCTGCAGCCGGAGTGGTCGATTTCGTTGTTCGAGCGGTTGGACGCCGCGGCGGCGGAGAGCAGCGATCCGTGGAACAACGCGGGCACCGGACACTCGGCGCTGTGCGAGCTGAACTACAGCCCGCAGAACGCCGACGGCTCGGTCGACGTGACCAAGGCCATCGACATCAACGAGCGCTTCCAGGTCTCGCGCCAGTTCTGGGCCTACGCGGTGGAGAACGGGGTGCTCGGCGACCCGTCCCGCTTCATCAACCCGATCCCGCACGTCAGTTTCGTGCACGGCGCCGCCGACGTGCAGTACCTGCGCAAGCGCTACGAGGCGCTGGCTCCGCACCCGCTGTTCGAGGGCATGGAGTACATCGACAGCCCCGACGAGTTCTCGCGGAGGCTCCCGCTGATGGCCAAGGGCCGCGACTTCTCCGATCCGATCGCGCTGAACTGGACCGACGGCGGCACCGACATCGACTTCGGTTCGCTCACCAAGGAGCTGCTCGCCTACCTCGGCGCGACCGGCGCGAACCTGGCCTTCGGCCACGAGGTGCTCGACCTGAGCAAGCAGTCCGACGGCAGCTGGAAGGTCCGGGTCCGCAACCTGCGCACCCGCCGGACCCGCACTGTCGAGGCCAAGTTCGTCTTCGTCGGCGCGGGCGGCGGCGCGCTGCCGCTGCTGCAGAAGTCCGGCATCAAGGAGATCAAGGGCTTCGCGGGCTTCCCGGTCAGCGGACAGTTCCTGCGCTGCACCAACCCGGCCCTGATCGACAAGCACGAGGCCAAGGTGTACGGCAAGGCCGCGGTCGGCGCCCCGCCGATGTCCGTGCCGCACTTGGACACTCGCGTCATCAACGGCAAGCCGGGCCTGCTGTTCGGTCCGTACGCGGGCTGGACCCCGAAGTTCCTCAAGGACGGCAGCAACACCGACCTGTTCAAGTCCATCCGCCCCGGTAACCTCGCGCCCATGCTCGGCGTCGGCCTGACCGAGATGTCGCTGGTCAAGTACCTGGTCTCGGAGCTGCTCAAGTCGCAGTCCGGCAAGGTCTACACCATGGAGGAGTTCATCCCGCGCGCCGACGGCCGCGACTGGGAACTCATCACCGCGGGTCAGCGCGTGCAGATCATCCGCCGCAAGGGCATCGGCGGCGTGCTCGAGCTCGGCACCGCCGTCATCGCCGCCCAGGACGGCTCCATCGCGGGCCTGCTCGGCGCCTCGCCGGGCGCGTCCACCTGCGTCACCGCCATGCTCGACGTCCTGCAGCGCTGCTTCCCGCGCGAGTACGCCGACTGGACCCCGCGCTTGCGCCAGATGATCCCGTCGCTCGGCGTGAAGCTCTCGGAGGACAAGGCCCTGTTCCACGAGGTGTGGGACTGGACCAACAAGGCGCTGAACCTCACCAACGCGAACACGCCGAAGCATGCAGGGGTCGCGCTGACGCCGTAGGTGTGATAGCAAGGCGCGATGATGTCAACGGTTGCTCTCAAACGGTCATGGGCGCAGGATCTCGACACGGCGACCCTGTATCAGCTGTTGAAACTTCGCGTCGAAGTCTTCGTGGTCGAGCAGAAGTGCGCCTATCCGGAGTTGGACGGACTCGATCTGCTTCCGGAAACGCGGCACTTCTGGCTCGACGACGAAGGTGAGGTCATCTGCACCCTGCGTCTGCTGGAGGAGCACGAGAACGGCGTCAAGTCGTTCCGTATCGGCCGCCTCTGTACCGCCGTCCCGGCCCGTGGCCACGGCTACACCACCCGCCTGTTGCAGGCCGCGCTCGCCGAGGTCGGCTCGGCCACCGTGCGGCTGAACGCGCAGACCTACCTCGTCGACATGTACGCCAAGCACGGCTTCCAGCCGGACGGCGAGGAGTTCGAGGACGACGGCATCATGCACATGCCGATGCGGCGCGGGTAGATCGCGGAGAAGCCGGCGGCGCGTAGATCGCGCCCGAGAGTGGCTCGAAGGCGCGAATGGGAGTGATGTCCGCGCGCGTACGCGTCCGGACCGGGGCGGGTGGACAGCCGTCGGACGGTTGGGCGCGTGTGCCGGTCGGGGCGGGGCGGTAGTCCTCGAACGGACGGGCGCGCCTAGTCTGTTGGCGTGTCCTTGTCCCGTGTAGAAACTGCACACTCGTCCCATTCCTCTCGGGTAGACGCCGAGGCAGGGTTTCCGTTCTCCGCGGTGGTCGGGCAGGAGCGCCTGCAGCTGGCGTTGATCTTGTGCGCGGTGCATCCCGGCATCGGGGGCGTGCTGGTGCGCGGTGAGAAGGGAACCGCGAAGTCGACCGTCGTGCGCGCGCTGGCGCACCTGTTGCCGCCGGTGGTGGACGAGACGGGGGCGCGGCCCGCGCGGCTGGTCGAGCTGCCGGTCGGCGCCACCGAGGACCGCGTGGTCGGATCGCTGGATCTGGAGCGCGTGCTGCGCGACGGCGAGCAGGCGTTCCGGCCCGGTCTGCTGGCGGCCGCGCACCACGGCGTGCTCTACGTCGACGAGGTGAACCTGCTGCACGACCACCTGGTCGACGTGCTGCTCGACGCCGCGGCCATGGGTCGCGTGCACATCGAACGCGACGGCGTCTCGCATTCGCACCCCGCGCGCTTCGTGCTGGTCGGCACCATGAACCCGGAAGAGGGCGAGCTGCGCCCGCAGCTGCTGGACCGGTTCGGGCTCACCGTGGACGTGGCCGCCTCCCGCGATGTCGACGTGCGGATGGCGGTGGTGCGCCGCAGGCTCGACTACGAGGCCGATCCGGCGGGATTCGCGGCCCGCTACGCCGCCGCCGACCGGGAGATCGCCGAGCGCATCCTCGCCGCGCGCGACCGGCTCCCCGAGGTCGCGCTCGACGACGTGGAGCTGCGGCGGATCGCGGCCCTGTGCGCGTCCTTCGACGTCGACGGCATGCGGGCCGACCTCGTGGTGGCGCGCACCGCGACCGCGCACGCGGCCTGGCGCGGCGGCGACGCCGTCACCGAGGAGGACGTGCGGATCGCCGCGGAACTCGCACTGCCGCACCGGCGTCGGCGCGATCCGTTCGACGAGCCGGGCATCAGCGAAGAGCAACTCGACGAAGCCATGAAGGAAGCGGCCGCCGAGGCCGACCGTGCCGAGGAGCCCACGCCGCCAAAGGAATTCGATTCGGACGATTCCGAGGGTGATCGCGGCCCCGAGGATCCGGACGACGGACCCGACGCGCCCCCCGAAGGCCCCGGCGGCGGACCCGCGCCGCGCGAAGGACGCACCGGCACACCGAGTCCCGGCGCGGCCAAGCCGCCGCGCTGGGAGGTTCCCGGCGTCGGCGAGGGTGCGCCGGGCCGCCGGTCCCGCGCGCAGACGAGGCACGGCCGGGTCGTCCGCTCCACCACCGAGACCAGTTCGGGTCTGCATCTACTCGGCACCGTCTTCGCCGCCGCGCCGCACCAGCGCGACCGTGGCCGGGTGGACGGTCCGCTCGCACTCGCCGCCGAGGACCTGCGCGGCGCGTATCGCGAAGGGCGCGAAGGCAATCTGGTCGTCTTCGTGGTCGACGCGTCCGGCTCCATGGCGGCAAGGGACCGGCTCTCCGCCGTCACCGGCGCGGTGGTCAGCCTGCTGCGCGACGCGTACCAGCGCCGTGACAAGGTCGCCGTGATCACCGTGCGCGGGCAGGACGCCGAACTCGTGCTGCCGCCGACGTCCTCGGTCGACATCGCGGTCCGCCGCCTCGCCGGCCTGCGCACCGGCGGCAAGACCCCGCTCGCCGCGGGCCTGCTGAAGGCGCGCGAGGTGATCCAGCGCGAGCGCGTGCGCGACCCGCGCCGCCGCCCGATGCTGGTGCTGCTCACCGACGGACGCGCCACCGGCGGAGTCGATCCGGTGCCGCGGGCCCGCGCCGCCGCCGGGCTGCTCGCCAAGGACGCGGTCACCGCGATGGTGGTGGACTGCGAGCGCGGCATGGTGCGGCTCGGCCTGGCGACCGAGTTGGCGGGCGCGTTGCGCGGCGGTTATGTGCGGCTCGCCGAGTTGACCGGCTCGGCTGTCGCGGACATCGTCCGCGCCGGATCCGGCGGCGGCTCGGCGCGCGCCGCCTGATGATCGTGGCTCCGCTCCGATCGAGTTCATGAGGCACAAGGAGATTCGATGCCCAAGGGTGTGCCGGAGACGGTTCCGGACGATGGACTGACCACGCGGCAGCGGCGCAACCAGCCGGTGCTCGCGGTGCACACGGGTCCCGGCAAGGGGAAGTCGACCGCGGCGTTCGGGATGGCGCTGCGGGCCTGGAACCAGGGATTCGACGTCGCCGTCTTCCAGTTCGTGAAGAGCGCGAAGTGGAAGGTCGGCGAGGAGGCGGCGTTCCGCACCCTCGGGCGGCTGCACGAGGAGACCGGCGCGGGTGGCGCCGTCGAGTGGCACAAGATGGGTGAGGGCTGGTCGTGGACCCGCAAGCACGGCACCGAGGAGGACCACGCGTCCGCCGCGCTGGCGGGCTGGCGGGAGATCGCACGCAGGCTGGCCGCCGAGCAGCACCGTTTCTACGTGCTCGACGAGTTCACCTACCCCCTCAAATGGGGCTGGGTCGACGTGGACGAGGTGGTCCGGACGCTGGTCGACAGGCCGGGGAACCAGCACGTCGTCATCACGGGCCGCGACGCGCCGCAGGCGTTGATGGACGCGGCCGATCTCGTGACCGAGATGACCAAGATCAAGCACCCGATGGACGCGGGACGCAAGGGGCAGCGGGGGATCGAATGGTGAACCGGCGCAGGGCGATTCCGCGCCGGTCGGTGGCGTGATGGGCACGGTGCCCGCGGTTGTCGTCGCCGCTCCCGCTTCCGGAAGCGGAAAGACCACTCTCGCAACGGGTTTGATCGGCGCGCTGCGGCGAGCGGGGCACCGGGTCGCGCCGTTCAAGGTCGGACCGGACTACATCGATCCCGGGTACCACGGGCTCGCGGCGGGACGCCCCGGACGCAATCTCGACCCGGTGCTCGTCGGCGCCGACCGGGTGGCGCCGCTGTACCACCACGGCGCCGCGGGCTGCGATCTCGCGGTGATCGAGGGCGTGATGGGTCTGTTCGACGGACGCATCGACGAGCACGAAACCGGACCTGTCGCAGAGGGATCGACCGCCCAGGTCGCCGGTCTGCTCGGCGCGCCCGTGGTGCTGGTGGTGGACGCGCGCGGGCACAGCCAGAGCCTGG